>NZ_JAGGOY010000067.1 GCF_018614095.1 Streptomyces sp. ISL-87
GGGGCTCCGCCCCGGACCCCGCGCCTCAAACGCCGGCGGGGCTGGGATTGGGCCCGGCTGGGTCGGATGGTGCCGCGTCGGCCTCCGGCCCCCGCGCCTCAAATGCCGACGGGGCTGGGATTGGCGCCGGCGGGGCTGGGATTGGGCCCCGCGGGGGCTGATGGGGTCAGCAAGGGCGCTTGCGGAGTTCCATTACGTAGTCGTGCGGGGCGCCAGCGGATTCGGCGGCGTCGGCGATTTCGCCGAGGTAGCGGGCCGAGGGGAGGCCGCCCTCGTAGCCGTTCAGGACGTAGACCCAGGCGGCTTCCTCGCCGTCCAGGGTGTGGACCCGTACCCGCATGCGGCGGTAGATGTCGAGGCCGACGCCCTCCCAGCGGTCCATCGAGTCCTCGTCCAGCGGCGCGATGTCGTACAGGGCGACAAAGACCTGGTGGCGCGGGGCTTCGACGATCGTGGCGAGTGCGCCCTCCCAGCCCATCTGCTCGCCGCCGAAGGTCAGCCGCCAGTCGTTGATCCAGCCCGTGCCGCGCAGCGGCGAATGCGGAGCGCGGCGCGTCATCAGCCGCGGGTCGAGGTTGCCGGCGTACGCGGCGTAGAGCGACATGAGGTCGAGGGTACGGGAGGGGCGGGGATGGCGGCGTGCCCGCCCGCCGCGAGGGCGTCGTCCCGGATGGAGGGACCGGGCGCGAAGCACCTTGAAGAGTGCGGGAGAATGGGGCACGGAATGCATCCCCCGGGGGGAACCCCCGGAAGCCCCGGCCGGGGCGGCAGCCGGCCGGGTAGACGTGAGGCGGAGTTTTCGTGACCCGGATCGTGATCATCGGCGGCGGACCCGGCGGGTATGAGGCGGCCCTCGTAGGGGCCCAGCTCGGCGCGGAGGTGACCGTCGTCGACTGCGACGGCCTGGGCGGTGCGTCGGTGCTGACCGACTGCGTCCCCTCGAAGACGCTCATCGCGACCGCCGAGGTCATGACGACCTTCGATTCGTCGTACGAGGAGCTCGGGATCGTCGTCGCCGACGACACCCCGCACATCGAGCAGGCCGCGCGCGTCGTCGGCGTCGACCTCGGCAAGGTGAACCGGCGAGTCAAGCGCCTCGCGCTCGCCCAGTCCCACGACATCACCGCCTCCGTCACCCGGGCCGGCGCCCGCGTGCTGCGCGGCCGCGGCAAGCTCGGCGGGCCGCAGGGCATCGACGGCACCCGGGACGTCATCGTCACCGCGGCGGACGGCTCCGAGACGATCCTGACGGCCGACGCCGTGCTGATCGCGACCGGCGGTCACCCGCGCGAGATCCCGGACGCGATGCCCGACGGCGAGCGCATCCTGAACTGGACCCAGGTCTACGACCTTGAGGAACTCCCCGAGGAGCTCATCGTGGTCGGTTCGGGTGTGACCGGTGCCGAGTTCGCGGGGGCGTACCAGGCTCTCGGGTCCCGGGTGACGCTCGTGTCCTCCCGCGACCGCGTGCTGCCGGGCGAGGACCCGGACGCCGCCGCCGTCCTGGAGGACGTGTTCCGTCGCCGGGGCATGAACGTGATCGGCCGCTCCCGCGCCGAGTCCGCCAAGCGGGTCGGCGACCGGGTCGAGGTCACCCTGTCCGACGGCCGCGTCATCACCGGCACGCACTGCCTGATGGCGGTCGGCGCGGTGCCCAACACCACCGGGATGAACCTGGAGGAGTCCGGGGTCCGGCTCAAGGAGTCCGGGCACATCTGGACGGACAAGGTGTCGAGGACGTCCTCGCCGGGCGTGTACGCGGCCGGCGACGTCACCGGGGTGTTCGCCCTGGCGTCCGTCGCCGCGATGCAGGGGCGCATCGCGATGTACCACTTCCTCGGCGACGCGGTGGCCCCGCTGAACCTCAAGACGGTCTCGTCGAACGTCTTCACCGACCCGGAGATCGCCACCGTCGGCTACACCCAGGCCGACGTGGACTCCGGCAAGATCGACGCCCGTGTGGTGAAGCTGCCGCTGCTGCGCAACCCGCGCGCCAAGATGCAGGGCATCCGGGACGGCTTCGTCAAGATGTTCTGCCGCCCGGGCACCGGCATCGTGGTCGGCGGTGTGGTCGTCTCGCCGCGTGCGAGCGAACTCATCCACCCGATCTCGATCGCCGTCGACAACAACCTGACGGTGGAGCAGATCGCAAAGGCGTTCACCGTGTACCCCTCGCTGTCGGGCTCGATCGCCGAGGTGGCCCGCCAGCTGCACACGCGGAAGGCCGGCGGGGAGGCGTAATCCCGGCTAACCGCCGCGCCCCGCAAGGGCTTTGAGGCGGGGTGGGCCTGAGTGGAGATACGTTCACGCAGTCGACCGGCTGCGTATACCACTAGTCACCCCGCCTTACGGCCAACTTCGATATTCCGACGTAAAGAGCCGAAAGCAGACGGTCGTTGGGGTTACTGTCAGTTTCGTGTTCGCTGCAGAACGTCGCCAATTGATCCTCGAAATGGTGCGGGCCAACGGAGCGGTATCGCTCCGGGAGCTCGCCCGCGTCGTCCAGACCTCCGAAGTGACCGTACGGCGGGACGTGCGGGCACTGGAGGCAGAAGGACTCCTCGACCGCCGGCACGGCGGTGCGGTCTTGCCGGGCGGTTTCACGCGGGAGTCCGGCTTTCCGCAAAAGTCCCATCTCGCGACGGCGGAGAAGACCGCCATTGCCGATGTCGCGGCCGGCCTCGTCGAAGAAGGAGAGGCCGTCGTCGTCGGCGCGGGCACCACGACCCAGGAGCTGGCCCGCCGGCTCGCGCGGGTGCCCGGACTGACCGTCGTCACCAACTCCCTGCTGGTCGCGCAGGCGCTGGCCCACGCGAATCGGGTGGAGGTGGTGATGACCGGCGGGACCTTGCGCGGGTCCAACTACGCGCTCGTCGGCAGCGGGGCCGAGCAGTCCCTGCAGGGGCTGCGGGTGTCGCGGGCCTTTCTGTCCGGGAGCGGTCTGACCGCCGAGCGGGGGCTGTCCACCTCCAACATGCTGTCAGCCAGTGTGGACAGGGCGCTCGTGCAGGCGGCGGCGGAGGTGGTGGTGCTCGCCGACCACACCAAGCTCGGGACGGACACCATGTTCCAGACCGTGCCGACGGATGTGATGACGCGGCTCGTGACGGATGAGCCGCCGCCGCATGACGATCGGGCGGGGACGGAGTTGCAGGCACTGGCGGACCAGGGCGTGCAGATCACCGTGGCCGGGTCGGCGGTGGCCTCCGGCGGGGACGGCGTGGTGGGGCGGCGGCCTCGGCGGGAGTCTCCGTTGCCGGTGCAGCGGCGTGGCGGGCCCACGGCCCAGCTGCGGAGTGCGCCGGCCGGGCTGCTGGAGCAGCAGCAGGCGGGGGAGCGGGCGCGGGTCGCGGACATGCGGCGGCGGTAGCCGGGCGGGCAGGCGGTGTCGGTGGCCGGCCCGGCCCTGCGGGGCTGGTTTCCCCTACCTGCCCTTCCACCTCCCCCAGACTCCGTCCGGGGGGACCCCCACGCCTCAAACGCCGGCGAGGCTGGGTATGGCTGGAAACGCCGAACGCCGGCGGGGCTGCGAGTGCAGCCCCGCCGGCGTTCGCGCGCGGGGGTCCGGGGCGGAGCCCCGGGACCGGGCGTCAGTCCTTGATCTCGCAGATGGTCGCGCCGGCGGTGAGGCTCGCGCCGACCTCGGCCGTGAGGCCGACGATGGTGCCCGAGCGGTGCGCGTTCAGCGGCTGCTCCATCTTCATGGCCTCGAGGACGACGACCAGGTCGCCCTCGTTGACCTGCTGGCCCTCCTCGACCGCGACCTTGACGATCGTGCCCTGCATCGGGGACGCGAGGGTGTCGCCGGAGGCGGCCGGGCCGGACTTCTTGGCGGCGCGGCGCTTCGGCTTGGCACCGCCGGCGGCCGCGGTGCGGGCCAGGGTCATGCCCAGTGACGAGGGGAGGGAGACCTCCAGGCGCTTGCCGCCGACCTCGACCACGACCGTCTCGCGGCCCGGCTCGTCCTCGGTGTCCTCCGCGGCGGGAACCACGAAGGCCGGGATCTCGTTGACGAACTCGGTCTCGATCCAACGGGTGTGGATCGTGAACGGGCCCTCCGCCGGAGCGAACGCCGGGTCGGCGACGACCGCGCGGTGGAACGGGATGGCCGTGGCCATGCCCTCGATCTCGAACTCCGCCAGGGCGCGGGCCGCCCGCTGGAGGGCCTGCTCGCGGGTGGCACCCGTAACGATCAGCTTGGCGAGCAGGGAGTCCCACGCCGGGCCGATGACCGAGCCGGACTCCACGCCCGCGTCCAGGCGGACACCCGGGCCCGAGGGCGCGGCGAACTTCGTCACCGTGCCCGGAGCCGGCAGGAAGCCGCGGCCCGGGTCCTCGCCGTTGATGCGGAACTCGAAGGAGTGACCACGCAGGACCGGGTCCCCGTAGCCGAGCTCCTCGCCGTCGGCGATGCGGAACATCTCGCGGACCAGGTCGATGCCGGTGACCTCTTCGGTGACCGGGTGCTCGACCTGCAGACGGGTGTTGACCTCCAGGAAGGAGATCGTGCCGTCCGTGCCGACCAGGAACTCGACCGTGCCGGCGCCTACGTAGCCGGCCTCCTTCAGGATCGCCTTCGAGGCGGCGTACAGCTCCGCGTTCTGCGCCTCGGAGAGGAACGGAGCGGGGGCCTCCTCCACCAGCTTCTGGTGGCGGCGCTGAAGCGAGCAGTCACGCGTGGACACGACGACCACGTTGCCGTGGCTGTCGGCCAGACACTGCGTCTCGACGTGCCGCGGCTTGTCGAGGTAGCGCTCGACGAAGCACTCGCCGCGGCCGAAGGCGGCGACGGCCTCACGGACGGCGGAGTCGTAGAGCTCCGGCACCTCTTCGAGCGTGCGGGCGACCTTCAGACCGCGACCGCCACCGCCGAAGGCGGCCTTGATCGCGATGGGCAGGCCGTGCTCCTTGGCGAACGTGACGACCTCTTCGGCCCCGGAGACCGGGTCCGGCGTACCGGCGACCAGCGGGGCGCCTGCACGCTGCGCGATGTGACGGGCGGCGACCTTGTCGCCGAGGTCCCGGATGGCCTGCGGCGGCGGGCCGATCCAGGTCAGACCCGCGTCGAGAACGGCCTGGGCGAAGTCGGCGTTCTCGGACAGGAATCCGTATCCGGGGTGAATGGCGTCGGCACCCGAATCGGCAGCGGCCTGAAGGACCTTCGAGATGTCCAAGTAGCTGGCGGCCGGGGTGTCACCGCCCAACGCGAAAGCTTCGTCGGCCGCGCGGACGTGCAGAGCGTCCCGGTCCGGATCGGCGTAGACGGCTACGCTGGCGATCCCGGCGTCCCGGCAGGCCCGGGCAACGCGGACAGCGATTTCGCCACGGTTGGCGATGAGCACCTTGCGCACGATGGCTCCCTCCTTGGAACAAGCTGAGTTTAGGGACAGCCCACACGGCCTTTCGACCCTTCCCCATAGGTGAGCTTGCCCACACGGAGTGTGATTCGAGTCCACCTCGAGCCGGAAAGACCCTTGTGGCGCCCCAGGTCAGGGAGATCCCCGACTGCACAGTAACCCCGTCGCGGGTCCGGGGTCGCTGTCCACCGGGCCACCGGCCCCCGCCGATTCTTTGTGGAGTCCCTACGAACGGCCTAGACATTCTTTGCGTCCGGGCCCTCGCGGGGGCTTCCCGTAACGAAGCGGCCCCGACCCCTTGTCCGCTGGTTTACCCGTTAGTAGCCTCCAGGGCGTCGAACAGGCTTGTGACGTGTGGGGGGTGGGGCGTCGTGCTGCTGCGCAGACTCGTGGCCGGGCTGGCCGCGATCGTGCTCGTCGTGGAGGCGGCGGTGCTCGTCCTCGTGCACGTGGTGCTGGGCAAGACCACCGAGAACCAGTCGATGTCCATCGCGGGCATGGATCCGGATGTCATGTCCAAGGCAACGTACGCGATGGGGGCGGGCATGGGCGCCTTCCTCCTGCTGTGCGCCGCACTCCTCGCCGTCGCCGCGGTACGGGACCGCGCGCACGGCACCTTCGCCCGCGTTGTGCTCATCTCCGCCGCCGTCACCCACGGGCTGCTCGGCGCGCTCGCCGTCGGCCTTGTCGGATGGGCTGCCTTCGCGGTGATGATGCTGATCCTGTGTCTGGTCGTCCTGGCGCTGATGCTCTACGCGGCCAAGAGCGAGGATGCAGCGGGCGTCGAGGCGCCGGACGGCGAGGCTCCGGGCGCCGGGGACATTCGCGACACCCCGCCGCCCCGCGGAGGGCTCAAGCCCACAAATCCGTGATGGATACACCAAGTTCGCCCAGGAGGGACCGCAGCAGCGGCAACGAGATACCGATCACATTGCCGTGGTCGCCGTCGATGCCGTCGATGAACGGCGCCGACAGCCCGTCCAGGGTGAACGCCCCCGCCACGTGCAGCGGCTCCCCGCTCTCCACGTAGGCCGCCACCTCAGCGTCCGTCGGCTCGCCGAAGCGGACGGTCGTGGACGCCGTGGCCGAGACCTGGCGCCCGCTCGCCGTGTCGATCACGCAGTGCCCGGTGCGCAGTACGCCCGCCCGCCCGCGCATGGACTTCCAGCGGGCCGTGGCCTCCTCGGCGTCCGCCGGCTTGCCCAGGGCCTCGCCGTCCAGCTCCAGCACCGAGTCGCAGCCGATCACCAGCGCGCCGGAGGCCTCGTCCAGGCCCGCCACCACGGCCGCCTTCGCCTCGGCCAGCGCCAGCGCCAGCTCGGCCGGGGTGTCCGCGCTGAGCGCGTCCTCGTCGAAGCCGCTGACGATCACGTGCGGGGCGAGCCCGGCCTGCCGCAGCAGGTTCAGCCGGGCGGGGGAGGCGGAGGCGAGGACGAGCTTTCGCGGTTCAGCAGCAGTCATGGGAGCCATCGTAGGGCGCCCGGACAGGCCGCCGGACGGGGCTCGGGACAGGCCCCCGGACGGGACTCGCGACCGGCCCTGGACGGGACTCGCGACCGGCCCCCGGAAGGGCCCCGCGACAGGCCCCGGACAGGCCCTAGGAGTCTGATGAAGATCTTGAAAACGCGCCCGGCTTGCACCGGTTCAGCCCGATTGGCATTTACCGGCAATATGGGGTGAATCGGTCGGCCGGAGCAAGATCTTCAAGAGCCTCCTAGAAGTGGCCCACGCCCAGCACGTACACCACCACGAGCATGGCGAGGGCGAGCACCACGATCAGCCGCCGGAGCATGGCCTGCGCATCGCGCATGTCCTTGGGCGGCTCGTCCTTCGGGTCTGACCAGAGCATGCTCCGATCCTGGCCCCGGTACGGCGGTGGCGCCTGAGTACGAGTACTCAGGCGCCACCGCCCGTTCGCGCCATCTTGGCTACGCGGGCCAGTACGTACGACCCCACGCGCGCGGCCCCGGCTGCGGCAGGTGCCGCCGCGCCACCCGGGACGGCGCCGCCCACTCGTCGGCGACCCGCGGCGCGCCCGACGGCGCCGAGGCCAGCACCGCCGCGCGCGCTTGGACCACCGCCAGTGCGGCGGCCAGCTCCTCCGGGGTCGGATTCCCCTTGACGACCTTGATCACCACAGGACTGACCTCCTAGAGGGGAATGTTGCCGTGCTTCTTCGGGGGCAGGGACTCCCGCTTGGTACGCAGCTGGCGCAGCCCCTTCACCACGTGCGCCCGGGTCTCGGACGGCATGGTCACCGCGTCGATGTACCCGCGCTCGGCCGCGGTGTACGGGTTGAGCAGCGCGTCCTCGTACTCGGCGATGAGCCGCGCCCGGGTCTCGTCGGCGTTGCCCGCCTCCTCCGCCTCCGCGATCGCCCGCCGGTGCAGGATGTTCACCGCGCCCTGCGCGCCCATCACGGCGATCTGCGCGGTCGGCCAGGCGAGGTTGAGGTCCGCGCCGAGGTGCTTGGAGCCCATGACGTCGTACGCGCCGCCGAAGGCCTTGCGGGTGATGACGGTGATCAGGGGGACGGTGGCCTCGGCGTAGGCGTAGATCAGCTTCGCGCCGCGGCGGATGATTCCGTTGTACTCCTGGTCCGTGCCCGGCAGGAAGCCCGGGACGTCCACGAACGTGAGCACCGGGATGTTGAAGGCGTCGCACGTCCGGACGAACCGGGCCGCCTTCTCGGAGGCGTTGATGTCCAGGCAGCCGGCGAACTGCATCGGCTGGTTGGCGACGATGCCCACCGGGTGCCCCTCGACCCGGCCGAAGCCGGTGAGGATGTTCGGGGCGAACAGCGACTGCGTCTCCAGGAACTCCGCGTCGTCGAGCACGTGCTCGATCACGGTGTGCATGTCGTACGGCTGGTTGGCGCTGTCCGGGATCAGTACGTCGAGCTCGCGGTCGACGTCGGACACCTCGGTGTGGGCCTCCTCGGGGAAGGCGGGCGGCTCGGAGAGGTTGTTCGACGGCAGGTATGCCAGCAGGTTCTTGACGTACTCGATGGCGTCCTTCTCGTCCCCGGCCATGTGGTGCGCCACGCCGGAGGTCGAGTTGTGGGTGCGGGCGCCGCCCAGCTCCTCGAAGCCGACGTCCTCACCGGTGACCGTCTTGATGACGTCGGGGCCGGTGATGAACATGTGCGAGGTCTGGTCGACCATGACGGTGAAGTCGGTGATGGCGGGCGAATACACGGCGCCGCCGGCGCACGGCCCGACGATCAGGCTGATCTGGGGGATCACCCCGGAGGCGTGCACGTTCCGGCGGAAGATCTCGCCGTACATCCCGAGCGCGCTGACGCCCTCCTGGATGCGGGCGCCGCCGGAGTCGTTGATGCCGACGAGCGGGCAGCCGGTCTTCAGCGCGAAGTCCATCACCTTCATGATCTTCTGGCCGTAGACCTCGCCGAGGGCCCCGCCGAAGACGGTGAAGTCCTGCGAGAACACGGCGACGGGGCGCCCGTCGACGGTGCCGTAACCGGTGACGACGCCGTCGCCGTACGGGCGGGTCTTCTCCAGCCCGAAGCTGGTCGAGCGGTGCCGGGCGAACTCGTCGAGCTCGACGAACGACCCCTCGTCCAGCAGCAGGGCGACCCGCTCACGCGCCGTCAGCTTCCCCTTGGCGTGCTGCTTCTCCACCGCCCGCGCGGACCCGGCGTGAGTGGCTTCGTCGATCCGGCGCTGCAGGTCCGCGATCTTGCCCGCGGTGGTGTGCAAGTCGATCGGCTGTGAGGGTTGTGACATCGGGGTCGCGGCTCCCTGTGTGGTGTCAACTGCCTGGTCAATTGATTGACTACTGCTGGCTACTGGTGCGTAGCGTATCGGCGGGCATGGCGCTCGGCAGTGCGGCGTTTGACACACCTAATCTGGGTTGCATGACGCCATCAGATGCATCAGGCGGAGCTCCGGGCGGAGCTTCCGCGGGCCGTTGGTCGAGCCTTGAGCGGCCGCCGTTGAATGCCGCTGCGCTGCAGCGGGCCCTTGTGACCGACGGGGGGCTGTGGACATCGCTGGAGGTCGTCGGCTCGACCGGGTCGACCAACAGTGATCTCGCCGCCCGGGCCGGAACGCTGCCGGAGGGGGCGGTGCTCGTCGCCGAGGAGCAGACCGCCGGGCGCGGGCGGCTCGACCGGAGCTGGGTCGCGCCGGCGCGGTCCGGGCTGTTCCTCTCCGTGCTGCTGAAGCCGGGGCCGGACGTGCCGCAGGAGCGGTGGGCGTGGCTGACGCTGCTGGCCGGGGTGGCCACCGCCACCGGGCTGTCCCGGGCGGCGGGCGTGGACACGGCCCTCAAATGGCCCAACGACCTGCTGGTCACCGTGGACGGGGAGGAGCGCAAGACCGCCGGGATCCTCGCGGAGCGGGTCGGGGACGGCGTCGTCGTGGGGATCGGGCTCAATGTCACCCTCACCGAGGGCGAGCTCCCGGTGCCGGAGGCCGGGTCCCTGCTCCTGGCGAAGGCCGCGGTCACCGACCGGGAACCGCTGCTGAAGGCCGTACTGCGCTCCCTGGAGCAGTGGTACGGGAACTGGCGCGCGGCCGACGGCGACCCGGCGGCCAGCGGCCTCCAGGAGACGTACGCGGCGGGCTGCGCCACCCTCGGCAGGCACGTACGGGCCGAGCTGCCCGGCGGCCGCACGCTCACCGGGACGGCCGAAGCGGTCGACGCGGACGGGCGGCTCGTCGTACGGACGGCGGAGGGGGAGCATGAGGCCGTGGGGGCCGGGGACGTGGTCCATCTGAGGTCGGTGCGGTAGCACGGCCAAGGGCGGGCCAGTGGGGAGTGAGCTACGGCACACCTGCCGTATGGTTTAGGCGATCCCGGTCCTCGCGGTGATCACCCGGTTCGGCATTGCGCACGGAATGGACAGGAGGCGGCCCTTGACCGTCGACGACTCAACGTCCAGCGCGTCCGGGCCCGGCTCCGCATCGGGTGCGGGTACCCCGATCGGGCGAGACCAGCACACTCCCCACCACGAGGTGGACCACACCGCCCAGCCGACGGCCGACCCGCTCGCCATCCGGCTGGAGCAGCTGATCCTGGGCGCCGAGCGCCGGTACACCCCCTTCCAGGCGGCCCGCAGCGCCGGTGTCTCGATGGAGCTCGCCTCCCGCTTCTGGCGGGCCATGGGCTTCGCGGACATCGGCCAGGCCAAGGCCCTGACGGAGGCGGACGTACTGGCGCTGCGCCGGCTCGCCGGCCTGGTGGAGGCCGGGCTGCTGAGCGAGCCGATGGCGGTGCAGGTCGCGCGGTCCACCGGGCAGACCACGGCCCGGCTGGCGGAATGGCAGATCGACTCCTTCCTGGAGGGGCTCACGGAGCCGCCGGAGCCGGGGATGACCCGCACGGAGGTCACGTACCCGCTGGTCGAGCTGCTGCTGCCGGAGCTGGAGGAGTTCCTCGTCTACGTGTGGCGCCGCCAGCTGGCGGCGGCCACCGGGCGGGTGGTGCAGGTGGCGGACGACGAGGAGATGGTCGACCGCCGGCTCGCGGTGGGCTTCGCGGACCTGGTGGGCTTCACCCGGCTGACGCGGCGGCTGGAGGAGGAGGAGCTCGGCGAGCTCGTCGAGTCCTTCGAGACGACCTCGGCGGACCTGGTGGCCGCGCACGGTGGCCGGCTGATCAAGACGCTGGGCGACGAGGTGCTGTACTGCGCCGACGACGCGGCGACGGCGGCGGAGATCGCGCTGCGGCTGATCGAGACGATGGAAGCCGATGCGCAGATGCCGGAGCTGCGGGTGGGCATCGCCTTCGGGACCGTGACGACCCGGATGGGTGACGTCTTCGGGACGACGGTGAATCTGGCGAGCCGGCTGACGTCGATAGCGCCGAAGGACGCGGTGCTGGTGGACGGCGCGATGGCCGAGGAGCTCGGCAGGACCGGGGCCGCGCCGGTGTCCGAGAAGGAGGCCGAGGCGGAGGAGGGCGGCGGCGCGTACCGCTTCGCGCTCCAGCCGATGTGGCAGCGGCCGGTGCGAGGGCTGGGTGTCGTGGAGCCCTGGTCGCTGACGCGCCGGAAGCCTAAGATCCCCGGGTAACGTTCGTTAACCTGGAGGGTCCCTGTGTCGGTGGAGTCGGAGTTCGTAGCGGTACGTCGGCACGGTACGGACGGGGTCGTCGAGCTGGTCCTGGACCGGCCGAAGGCGATGAACGCGGTGTCCACGGCGATGGCCCGGGCCATTGGCGCGGCGTGCGGTGAGCTGGCCGCCGATCCCTCGGTACGGGTGGTCGTGCTCTCCTCGACCGCCGAGAGGGCGTTCTGCGTGGGCGCGGACCTCAAGGAGCGGAACTCGCTGTCGGACGCGGAGCTGGTGCGGCAGCGGCCGACCACCCGGGGTGCGTACGGGGGCGTGCTGGAGCTGCCGATGCCGACGATCGCGGCGGTGCACGGGTTCGCGCTGGGCGGCGGCTTCGAGCTGGCGCTGGCCTGCGATGTGATCGTGGCCGACGAGACGGCGGTGGTCGGGCTGCCGGAGGTCTCGGTCGGGGTGATCCCGGGCGGCGGCGGTACGCAGCTGCTGCCGCGGCGGGTGGGGGCCGCGCGGGCGGCCGAGCTGATTTTCACCGCCCGGCGGGTGGAGGCGGCCGAGGCGCTGGCGCTGGGGCTGGTGGACTCGGTGGTCGCCGCGGGGCAGGACCGCGAGGAGGCCCTTGCCCTTGCCGGGCGGATGGCGGCGAACTCGCCGGTGGGGCTGCGGGCGGCGAAGCGGGCGCTGCGGCTGGGGCACGGGATGGACCTGGCGGCGGGGCTGGAGATCGAGGACGCGGCGTGGCGGACGGTGGCGTTCTCGGGGGACCGGGCGGAGGGTGTGGCCGCGTTCAACGCGAAGCGGAAGCCGGAGTGGCCGGGGGTGTAGCTGCCCGGTTCCTGGGGCTCAGCCCCAGACCCTCCCCCAGACTCCTTGTCCGGGGGCCCTGCGCCTCAAACGCCGGCGAGGCTGGAGTCGACGCCGGCGAGGCTGCGAAGTGTCGCGCCAATTGTCACTAAAACGGACAAAACCCCTAACCTGGGGTGATGGGAGTCGACGGGCGGCTGCGGGCCGTCGTGAGCCTGGCTCAGGCCATGGCGGCGGCGTGTGCGCCGCGGGACAGCGTGCGGGCGGCCGCGCGGGGTGCGCGGGTGGCGATGGACGGGTCGTTCGCCGCCATTTCCGCCTGGGAGCGGGAGCGGGGCAGCCTGCGGGTGCTCGTGAACGAGGGGGAGCGGCGGGCCGGGGAGGAGGAGTTCCCCGAGGACGAGTCCTATCCGGTTCACGATTTCCCTGAGATCACCGAGTTCCTGCACGAGCGCTGGGCGGGCGGCGGCGGGCCGCACGCCTGGGTGGAGAGCGCGGGCGGCGGGCGCCCCGGGCGCCCCGGGCGGCGCGGGGAGGCCCTGCGCCGGCGCGGGCGCGGGACGTGCGTGGTCGCGCCGATCGTGCTCAGCGGGCGCGCCTGGGGCGAGCTGTACGTCGCCCGGGACGAGGGCCTGCCCGACTTCGACGATGACGACGCCGAGTTCGCGACCGTACTGGCCGCGGTGGTGGCCGCGGGGCTCGCGCAGAACGAGCGGCTCGAAGAGGCCCGGCGGCTCGCCTTCACCGATCCGCTGACCGGGCTGGCCAACCGGCGGGCCGTCGACATGCGGCTGGACGAGGCCCTGGAGGAGCACCGGCGGGCCGGGGCCGTGGTCAGCCTGGTCGTATGCGACCTGAACGGGCTGAAACGGGTGAACGACACCCTCGGGCATGCGATGGGCGACCGGCTGCTGGAGCGGTTCGGGTCTGTGCTGAGCCTGTGCGGGGCCATGCTGCCGGGCGCGCTGGTGGCCCGGCTCGGCGGTGACGAGTTCTGCCTGGTGAGCGTGGGGCCGCCGGCCGGCGAGGTGGTGCGCGTGACCGAGGAGCTGTGCCTGCGGGCCGCCGAACTGGAGCTCGGGGAGGGTGTGGCCTGCGGGGTCGCCTCCACCGGGGATCCCATCGGGCTGGTGAAGTCCTCCCGGCGGCTGTTCCGGCTGGCCGACGCCGCGCAGTACAAGGCCAAGGCCGCCCGTTCCCCGAAACCCGTCGTGGCGGGGCGGGACACCGCCGTGATGCGGCTGGCCGACGCCGCGCAGGAGGGCGTGGGGGAGCGCCGGCGGTTCCGTGGCAGGGCGTAACAGGCCCTGTCGGAAGTCAGTAGTGACATGAAGGGATTCAGTCCGTAGGGTGCTGAATATGGATATGCACACTGTCGTGGTGGGGACCTCCGGGACCACCGCCGAGGACGTCATCGCCGTCGCCCGCGGCAACGCGCGGGTCGAGCTGTCCGGCGAAGCGCTGGACGCCCTCGCCCGCGCCCGCGAAATCGTCGATGCCCTCGCCGCCAAGCCCGAACCCGTCTACGGGGTGTCCACCGGCTTCGGAGCCCTCGCCTCCCGGCACATCAGCCCCGAGCTGCGTGCGCAGCTCCAGCGCAACATCGTCCGCTCGCACGCCGCCGGCATGGGCCCGCGCGTCGAGCGGGAGGTCGTGCGCGCCCTGATGTTCCTGCGCCTGAAGACCGTCGCCTCCGGGCACACGGGGGTCCGGCCGTCCGTCGCCCAGACCATGGCTGATGTGCTCAACGCCGGGATCACCCCCGTCGTCCACGAGTACGGCTCCCTCGGCTGCTCCGGCGACCTCGCCCCGCTCTCGCACTGCGCGCTCGCGCTCATGGGCGAGGGCGACGCCGAGGGCCCGGACGGGGTCGTCCGGCCCGCCGGGGAGCTGCTGGCCGAAGCCGGGATCGAGCCGGTCGAGCTGCGCGAGAAGGAAGGCCTCGCCCTCCTCAACGGCACCGACGGCATGCTCGGCATGCTGGTCATGGCCCTCGCCGACCTCGGCAAGCTCTACACCGCCGCCGACATCACCGCCGCGCTGACCCTGGAGGCGCTGCTGGGGACCGAGAAGGTCCTCGCCCCCGAGCTGCACGCCATCCGGCCGCACCCGGGCCAGGGAGCCTCCGCGGCCAACATGGCCGCCGTGCTCAAGGGCTCCGGGCTGACCGGGCACTTCCAGGAGGAGTCCGCGCCGCGCGTGCAGGACGCCTACTCGGTGCGCTGCGCCCCCCAGGTCGCCGGCGCGGGCCGCGACACCATGGCGCACGCCGCCCTCGTCGCCTCGCGCGAGCTGGCCTCCGCCGTCGACAACCCGGTGGTGCTGCCCGACGGGCGGGTGGAGTCCAACGGCAACTTCCACGGCGCCCCGGTCGCCTACGTACTGGACTTCCTGGCCATCGCGGCCGCCGACCTCGGGTCGATCGCCGAGCGCCGCACGGACCGGCTGCTCGACAAGAACCGCTCGCACGGACTGCCGCCGTTCCTCGCGGACGACGCCGGTGTGGACTCCGGTCTGATGATCGCCCAGTACACGCAGGCCGCCCTGGTCAGCGAGATGAAGCGGCTCGCGGTGCCGGCCTCCGCCGACTCGATCCCCTCCTCCGCCATGCAGGAGGACCACGTCTCCATGGGGTGGTCGGCCGCGCGCAAGCTCCGTACCGCAGTCGACAACCTGACCCGGATCATCGCCATCGAGCTGTACGCGGCCACCCGGGCCATCGAGCTGCGCCACGGGCTCACCGCGGCCCCGGCCAGCCGGGCCGCCATCGCCGCCGCCCGTGCGGCCGGGGTGGAGGGTCCCGGGCCGGATCGTTTCCTCGCGCCCGACCTGGCCGCCGCCGACGCGTTCGTTCGTTCGGGTGCTCTCGTCGACGCCGTGGAATCGGTGACGGGCAAGCTCGCCTGACCCGTCCCCGTCCGTCGAAAGGGCCGCGCCCGGGATCGTCTCCCGGGCGCGGCCCTTTTCGTATGCGGATTCGTATGCGGATTCGTATGCGGATCGCGTACGAGGACCCGTGCCGTCGTCTACGCGGCGCGGGAGCGGCGTACCGAGAAGGTCACGAACCCCGCCCCCAGGGTCAGGCAGAGCGTGCCGCCCAGGAGGTACGGGGTGGTGTCGACGCCGCCGGTGTCGGCCAGTGAGAGGGCGCCCTCTTCCTCCGGCGTGACCGCCGCGGCCTGCGCGTTCGAGGCGGCGGGCGCGGCGGCGTTCGCGGCGGCGGGCCCGGCGGCGGAGTGCGCGGGGTGCTCAGGAGCGGTGGCGTTCGCCGAGGGGACGAACCACAGGGCGGCGAGGAGGGTGGTCGCTCCGAGAGCGGTGAGCAGCGATCGGCGTGCGGACACGGTGCGATCCCCCTTGGTGCAGCAGCGAATTGGCCGTGTGGGGCGATGCTACGGAAAGGGGCGGGTCGTGGGAAAGCCGGGGCTTCCGCGGGATTACGCTCCGTCGTATGAACCCTTCTGAGTCATCACGATACGTACGCCTTCGAGTGGATTTGGTGCTGGAGGTGCCGGACCCCGAGGCCCTGACCGGAGCCGCGCTCGCGCACATCGAGGCCGACGAATTCATGCCGGACGAGGAGCGCGGCCACGCCGAGTCCGCCGTCCAGGAGGACGAGTCGGAGGCCCTCGCGTACCTGGTCGACCCCACTGACCTGGTCATCGACATCCCCGGGGTCGAGCTGGCGCAGGCCTCCTGGAGCAGCGAGCCCGTGGAATACGACCCCGAGTCCATGGAGTGGGACATCGACGAGGAAGATGGGGACTTCGAAGAAGAGAGGGACAACGCCTGACAGTGGGGTGGCCCACATTCAATCGGAATGTGGAACCGGCCCAGCACGTTAACGCGTTGTCAGACCGGGCAGGGGGGCATTCTCCGCTGCCCGGTGGGGGTACCTCCCGGCGGGCAGCCGGGGGAGCTCGGGTTCCGGCAACGATGGAGTGGCGTGTGAGGACGGACAGCAAGCGGCGGAGAAGGTCCCTGGTGGCCATATCCGCCGTGCTCGGTGGCGTACTGGTGCTCTCGGCGTGTGGGGGCGACGACAAGCCGAAGGGCGGCGGCGACGCGACCGCCAAGTCCCAGGCGGACGTCGACGCGGCGGCGGCCAAGGACGCTTCCAAGGCCCGAATAACGATCACGCCCAAGGACGGCGCCACCAACGTCGGCCTGAACGACTCGGCCACCGTGGCGGTCAGCGACGGCACGCTCACCCAGGTCGAGCTGAAGACCTCCGCGGGCGCGGCCGTGACCGGCAAGATCGCCGCCGACGGCAAGAGCTGGAAGCCCGACGCCGCGCTGAAGCGCTCCACGAAGTACGCCCTCTCGGCGACCGCGAAGGACGAGGCCGGCCGCGAGGCGCACGAGAACGCCTCCTTCACCACCGTCTCCCCGGAGAACAGCTTCGTCGGCTCGTTCATCCCGGAGGACGGCCAGACCGTCGGCGTGGGCATGCCGGTCTCGATCACCTTCAACAAGCCGATCAAGGACAAGAAGGCCGTCCAGGCGGCCATCAACGTCACCTCCACCAGCGGCCAGGAGATCGTCGGCCACTGGTTCGGCGAGCAGCGGCTGGACTTCCGCCCGGAGGAGTACTGGAAGGCGAACTCCACCGTCACGCTGAAGCTGGCGCTGGAGGGCGTCCAGGGCGCGCCCGGCGTCCAGGGTGTGCAGAACCGGACCGCCACCTTCAAGATCGGCCGCAGCCAGGTCTCCACGGTTGACGCCAAGTCGAAGAAGATGGTCGTCACCCGGGACGGCGCGGTCTTCAAGACCATCCCGATCTCGGCCGGTTCCCCCGAGAACCCGACGTACAACGGCCAGATGGTGATCTCCGAGAAGTTCAAGGAGACCCGGATGAACGGCGCCACCGTCGGCTTCACGGACGACGACGGCAAGGGCGAGTACGACATCAAGGACGTCCCGCACGCGATGCGGCTGTCCAACTCCGGCACCTTCATCCACGGCAACTACTGGGGCCCGGACTCGGTCTTCGGCAGCGCCAACACCAGCCACGGCTGTGTCGGCCTGAACGACACCCAGGGTGCGAACGACCCGAACCAGCCGGCTGCCTGGTTCTTCGACAACTCGCTGATCGGCGATGTGGTCACCGTGGTCAACTCCCCGGACAAGACCATCAAGCCGGACAACGGCCTCAACGGCTGGAACCTGAGCTGGGCGGACTGGAAGGCCGGCGCGGCCGCCTGACGCCTCGTGTGACGCGAACCTGAAGAACACGCCGACGGACGGCGGGGAGCCCTGGGAGGGCTGCCCGCCGTCCGTCGTTCCGCACGGCGGAAAACTCCCGGGCGTCCGGGCCGGAGCGCGGTTAGGGTCCGGCCATGATGATCTCCGCTCTCTCCGTGCCCCCGTCCGACACCGAGGTGGACGCCTGGCGGGCGGTCCTGGCCGACGTCCGGACCGCCGACCTGCCGCAACTGCCGGAGCCTTCCCGGGCGGAAGTCGCCGGACGGCTCCAGGTGCCGCCGACGCGCGGCCGCACCGTGCACTGGGCGGCCGCGGACGGCACCGGTGTGGCGGGCCTGATCCTGTTCACGGAGGAGGGCAACACGCACACCGCGTTCCTGGACGTCCTGGCGGTACGGCCGCAGGCGCGGCGGCGGGGTGTGGGCGCGGCGCTGTGGGAGCGGGTCCGCGAAGAGCTGCTCGCGCAGGGGCGGACTTCGGTCAGCACGCTCATCGACCTCGGGGGTCCGGGGCAGGCGTTCGCGGAGTCGCTCGGGTTCGAGAACGTCCTGCCGGTGACCTGGTGGGTGCAGGACGTGGCGGAGCGGGAGCCGGCGGAGATCCCCGCCACGCCCGGGTACGAACTGAAGGTCTGGCACGGCCTGGTCCCGGACGAATGGGCGGACGCGGCCGCCGTGGCCCACGCGGCGATGGAGGACGCGCCGGCCGGGGACAGCGACGAGCAGTTCACGGCCTGGACGGCGGAGCGGGTGCACACGGCGCAGCAGCTCGTCCTGGACCGGGGCGGGGAGCTGACCATGGTCGCGGCGGTCACCCCGGCCGGGGAGGTGGCCGCGTACACGGTGCTCGTCCTGCCCGACCCGGCCGGCCCGCGGGCCCTCCAGTACGACACGGTGGTCGTCCCCGCGCACCGGGGCCACGGCCTGGGCCGCGCGGTGAAGCTGGGCATGCTGGCGGACGCGGCACGGCGCCATCCCGCACTGCGGCAGATCGGCACGACGGTGGCGGACGAGAACACCCCGATGCGGGCGGTGAACGATGCCCTGGGCTACCGCCGTGAGCGCGGCGCGGCCGTGTTCCAGCTCCGGCTGAAGGACTGACGGCGGGGGGTTCCGGGGGGCCGGGCCTTCACTGGCCGGACGCCGGGACCCCATGAGGTCCGGACGGCCCCTGCGTGCGGGCAGGCGACGGGGCCGACGGGGCTGATAGGGCCGACGGAGCTGATGGGGCCGACCACGACGACAGCATGCGCAGCGCGTCCGCCGAGGGGGAGCCGGGCGTCGCGTGGAAGGTGACCAGGAACTGCGCCGGGTCGTCCGGGAGGGCCAGCGTCTCGAAGGCCAGGAGCAGCTCACCGACCAGCGGATGCCGCAACCGCTTCACGCCGCGCGTCTTGTTGTCCGCGACCGTATGTGCCGCCCACAGCCGCCGGAACTCCTCGTTCTTCACCGACAGCTCGCCGACCAGCGCCGACAGCTGCTCGTCGTCCGGGTACTGGCCCGCGTACATGCGCAGGTTGCTCACCACCTCGCACGCCCGGCACTCCCAGTCCGCGTACAGCTCGGCCGTCGCCGGATCCAGGAACACCAGCCGCACCAGGTTCCGCTCCTGGGCGCTCAGGGCCCCGAAGTCGCCGAACACCGCGGCCGCCAGCCGGTTCCAGCCGATGACGTCCTGCCGCCGCCCCACGAGGTACGCCGGTACGCCGTCCATGGCGTCCATCAGCGTCAGCAGCTCCGGCCGGACCTGCTGCGGCCGGTGGGGCTGGCGCCGTTGCCTGCGGGTCCTGGGGGCCGCCAGGTGGGTCAGGTGCGCCGTCTCCGTGCCGTCCAGCCGCAGGGCCCGGGCGATCGCGTCCAGCACCTCGGCCGACACGTTGTGCCCGCTACCCTGCTCCAGCCGCGTGTAATACGCGACCGAGACGCCGGCCAGCAGTGCCAACTCCTCGCGGCGCAGCCCGGGCACGCGGCGGTGGCGCCCGTAGTCCGGCAGGCCGACGTCCTCGGGGCGCAGCCGTGCGCGGCGGGAGCGGAGGAACTCGCCCAGTTCGGCTCGCTGATCACGCAGGTCCATGCCGCCAGTATCGCCGGACGGCCGCCGCGGCCGGGGGGCTGTGCCTGACCCTGCCAAGGGTAGGTCTGGCAGACCTAGGCGGGACAGGGGGCTGGGTAGGCAAGGCGCGGACCTGCATCGTTGTGCCCACCGCAGGAATCGCACTGCTTCAACAGCACTGCTTCAACCGCACTGCTTGAACTTGAACAGCACTGCTTGAACGTCACCGCTTGAGGAGAATCCCCATGTCCGTCACCCAGGTCGCCGCCTACGCAGCCCCCGCCGCCAAGGCGCCGCTGGAGCGCACCACCGTGCCGCGCCGCCCGGTCGGCGAGCACGACGTCCTCATCGAGATCAAGTACGCCGGCATCTGCCACTCCGACATCCACCAGGTCCGCGACGGCTGGGGCGAGGGCATCTTCCCCATGGTCCCGGGCCACGAGATCGCCGGTGTCGTCACCGAAGCCGGGCCCGGGGTCACCAGGTTCGCGGTCGGTGACCGGGTGGGCGTCGGCTGCATGGTCGACTCCTGCCGCGAGTGCGAGTACTGCCTGCGCGGCCAGGAGCAGTTCTGCGTCAAGGGGATGACCGGCACGTACAACGGGCTCGACAAGAACGGCGACCCCACGTACGGCGGCTACTCCACCCACGTGGTCGTCGACGAGAACTACACCGTCCGCATTCCCGACGGCCTCGCCCTCGACGTCGCCGCACCGCTGCTGTGCGCCGGGATCACCCTCTACTCGCCGCTGAAGCACTGGCAGGCGGGCCCGGGCAAGAAGGTCGCGATCGTCGGCCTCGGCGGCCTCGGCCACGTGGGTGTGAAGATCGCGCACGCGCTGGGCGCAGAGGTCACCGTCCTGTCGCAGAGCCTGCGCAAGAAGGAAGACGGCCTGCGGCTGGGCGCGTCCCACTACTACGCCACCAGCGACGAGACCACCTTCGAGAAGCTGGCCGGCAGCTTCGACCTGGTCCTGTCCACCGTGTCCGCGCCGCTCGGCCTGGACGCGTACCTCGCGCTGCTGAAGGTCGACGGCGCGCTGGTGAACGTCGGAGCCCCCGAGGAGCCGGTCTCGCTGAACCTCTTCTCGGTGATCCTCGGCCGCAAGACCCTCACCGGGTCGATGATCGGCGGCATCGCCGAGACCCAGGAGATGCTGGACTTCTGCGCCGCGCACGGGCTGGGCTCGGAGATCGAGCTGATCTCCGCCGACCAGATCAACGAGGCGTACGAGCGGGTGCTGGCGAGCGACGTCCGCTACCGCTTCGTGATCGACGCGTCGACCATCTGACGGGCGCTCCGACGCGGGCGGCGGTGTCACACGTTCTTCATACCGCGTGCATGGCTCTGGCGGCGCGCCCTGCGGATGATCTCTCCAGCCGGTCCCTCCGGCCGATCTCTCCAACGCCCATCCCCAGCACAGGAGTTCCCCATGCCCAGCCGCCGTAACTTCCTCGCCGGCACGGCCGGTCCCCCAATCCGGTGGTGATCCTGGCCGACGACCTCGGCTACGGCGACCTGGGCGCGTACGTGACGGTGGTCTGACGCCGGGTGCTTACCGCGCGGGGTGCTGATGCTCCGCGGCCTCCTTGACGTTCCCCAGCGTCGTGAGGATGGCGGCGCGCTGCTTCTTGGGGAGGTTGAGTACCTTGTACACCGCCCTCATCGACAGCGCGCCCCGGGCCGGTTCCTCCACCCGCAGGTGGTGGGACAGCCGGGTGCCGCCGTTCTCAGGCTCCAGGTGGTAGTCCCAGTACGCGCGGCCACCCGCGCCGCGCTTCTCCTCCTTCATCGGAGGGAACGAGACCCACCCGAAGTCGTGCCCGCGGTCGACCGCCGTCACCTCCGACGGGGCGTCGAACTTCGACGGCCCGAACTTCTCGTGCGCCATCCAGCGGGCCCCGACCTCCAGCGGCCCGTCGAACTCGATCTCCTTGGTGATGCTCTCGGGCCCGGCGAACTCCGTGTGCCGCCGTATGTCCGTCACTACCGCCCACACCTCGTCCGGAGAGGCATCCACGTGCACACTCTCCGTGATCTCCGACAGTGTCATCACGCACCTCCAGCTCGACCCCCACCCCCGAGCATGCGCCGACGGCTACCGGGCGTCGAACGGCGGAACGATCCGCACCACGACGATCAGCCGGGCCCGGGGCGCAGCGAGGTAGTAGCACCGTCGAGGATTCTGCCGATCTCGGCGGCGGACCGCCGGGCCTGCGCGGCGTCGCCGGTGGCTGCCATGTCCTCCCAGCGCCGCAGCTCCTCGGCGAGCTGCGGCTGGCGCTGGATGTGGACGCACACCGCCCACTGGGCGATGAACCGCTGCAAGGGGGCCAGGTCGGAGCCCTGCCGGGACTGGTCCGCTGCCAGGTCCAGCTCGCGGGTGAAAGCAGGCAGCGCCGCCGGGGAGACCTGCGCGACGGCCTGCCGCAGCGCGGTCACGTTGGACGGCGGCTGCGGGATGAGCGGCTGTCCGGCGGCGGACGTGGTCACAGTTGCCCCCATGGGCGAGATTCTGGGCCCGCCGCCAGCGAACCCCGTACGAGCTCCACCTGGACGCGCAGCGGGTCTACGCCTACGACCCGCCCTGATTCATTGCCCCGAGGTTGCCCGGAGGAACGAGGTCGTGATGCCCCGGAACCCGGTGTGGCGGGTGAGCCCTGCGTGCCGCAGGCACCAGATCTCGGTCGCGTCCTGGTCGTCGTCGAACGCGCCTGAGGTGTCGCCGCAGGTCGTGCACTCGGCTTCGAAGACCGGCCCACTGCCCGACCGGTCAGCAGCCAGCAGCCAGTCCGCTGTACGAATCAGCCGTGGGCTCATGGCCGGCCCGCCCCTCCGCTCGACCGCCAGCACATCGGCCGCGTGCAACCGCATCGGCGGACCTGACCGGAAGAACAACACCACAGCTGTGCCGCCAGTGGCGAAGCGGTCGAGGCGCACCGCCCGTACGTCCAGCCACGTCCCCCAGACCCGCACCCGGTCTCCGCTCTGCACCCGCACCGCCGCCATCAGGCGCCCGTCGTCACGCGTCATCGTGCTCACCGCATCCACCGGGGGTGAGGACCGCCCACACGACCTTGCCGGGCCCGCTTTGATCGCCGACGGCCCACCGGTCCGCGAGCGCCGTGACGAGCATCAGTCCGCGACCACCCGACGGGGCGGGCCCCAGTGCGCCGACCTCGGGCCGCAGTGAGGCCGCGTCGTGCACTTCCAGCCGTACGCCGTCGCCGTGACGCAGGTACCGCGTCTCGATCTCCCGCCCCTTGGGGACCCGGGCGTGCTGGACGGCGTTCGTCAGCAGCTCCGACAGAACGACCAGCGCGTCATCCTCGATCTCGGACAGCCCCCACCCGGCGAGGACCTTGCCCAGGTCGTGACGCGCCCGTCCGACGGAGCGAGGATGGCGGGTCCAACGCCTCACGATCTCCCGGCTGTTCGCATCCACGTCTACGTTCATGCGAACCATGGTCGGCGGGCGGTCTCCGGTGGTGATTCCCCCCGGTGGTGATTCCCCCCGGCGGGGATACCCGCCGTGGGTACACTCGCCGGCAGGGCGACCGGGGCACAGCACATCGGGGGCGCACGATGACCGAACCTATGGCACCCAACGCGGTACCGGGACACCTGCTGTCGCGTGACGACATCCGCGACGCCCTTGCGCGGCACGACTTCGGCAGGTTCTTCGCGCTCACCCGCCAGTGGGCAGGCATCAGCTTCATGCGGATCGCCGACGCCTGCGACATCAAACCGGAGCGGGTCGGCAGGCTTGCGCGTGGCGAGGGCCGCATCACCAGCATGGAGAAGATGGAGCAGATCGCCGACGGCTTACGCGTCCCCGGCGAGCTGATGCGCCTGGCGCCCCGCCCCTGGGAGCGAGGACGCGCCCACATGGAGAGCCGTCCGGAGACCGGTGTGGCGGCCGTGTCGCCGTTGGCGAAGACCCCGAAGTCGCCTGACATGGCGGCCATCGACTCGTTCCGAGCGGCGGACATGAAGCTGGGTGGCGGCCATCTCTACGCGTCGGTCCTCCACTACCTGAACAGCGCCATGGCTCCCAGGATCTTCGGGAGTACGGCAGGCGGTGACGCGCCGCAGACGTTCCGGGCAGCAGCCTCGCTGACCGAGATGGCCGGATGGATGGCTCACGACTACGGCCGTAACGGCCGGGCACGTGATCACTTCAAGAGTGCGCTTCCGCTGGCGGCAGCGGGCGAGGACTCGGCCCTCGGCGCCAACATCATGGCGAGCATGAGCCACCTCGCCCTTCAGACAGGTCGCCCCGATGAAGCCGCCACACTGGCGCGGGCTGGCCGGGAGCGCATGGTCAGAGGCCCGCGGGTACCCGCGCTTTCGGCTCGGCTGCACGCCATGGAGGCGCGAGCACTCGCTCAGCTCGGAGAGGCCGCCGCCACCCAGAAGGCCCTGGACCAGGCGCGCAAGGAACTCGCCCGGACGCCCGGAGCGCCACCTTCGTACTGGCTCAGCCCGTTCGACGCCGCCGCGCTGGCCAGCGAAACGGCGTTCTCCATGAACGACCTCGGCATGCTGCCCGCAGCTATCGAACCCGCGGAAGAGGCCGTGGCTCTGCGTACGGGCGACCGCGCCCGGAGCCGGGTGTTCGGACAGATCACGTTGGCCACCATCCGCACGCGGCAAGGAGAGCTGGAGGCGGCGTGTGCCGTGGGGCGAGAGCTTCTCGGAGCCTGCGGCACCCTTGGTTCAGTACGGATCACCCAGCAACTCGGCGAACTGGCCCGGGTTCTGGAGCCATACCGCGCTGAACGCGTCGTGGCCGAGTTCCTAGACTGCCTTGAGGCGGTGAACCAGCAGCGCGCGCTTCTCCTTGCCGGGATCAGCGCGCCTCACACCGGAGGTGCTGTCACATGACCACGCGGCCCGAGCCCGGCACGGCGGAATGGGATGCCTACCTTGCCGAGGGCAACGCGAAGCAGGCCCGCAAGCGCGTGTCAGCGGACGTGCTCTTCCTGGACGAGGCCGGGCGCGTCCTCCTGGTCAAGCCGACCTACAAGGAAGCGTGGGACCTCCCAGGCGGTATGGCGGAGGCCAACGAGTCCCCGCAGGACGCGGCCCGGCGAGAGCTGCATGAGGAGCTCGGTCTTGCCGTTCGGCTGGGCCGACTGCTCTGTGTGGACTGGGTTCCGCCGCACGGCCCCTGGGACGACCAGCTCGCCTTCATCTTCGACGGCGGCACGCTCGACCGGCGTCAGAGCGCGGACCTTCACCCCAGGGATCACGAACTATCGGAATGCGCGTTCTTCGCTCAGGAAGACGCCCTTCTCCATCTCCCGCCCCGCATCCGTCGCCGAGCAGCCCAGGCCCTTCACGTCCTGGCGGGACGACGGCCCGGCTACCTGGAGGACGGCGATCCGGGACGCTGACCGTTGCTTCTCCACCAGTGCGATGCCGAACGGGCAGGAGACGTCTGAGCCATCACGGAAGCCCTGCGGGCCACCGAGTCACCCGTGAGTCCGGATGCGTCGCGCAGGGCCCGCAGGGCTTTCCCCATCGAGTCGGCGGTCAGTGGTGCCGCTCCCAGTAGTCCGCGAACGGCACCGCTTCGGCCAGGGCGCGGTCCCGGTGATTCTGATACTCGGCAAGGCTGTGGGCAGGGAGCAGTTCGGCGCCGATGAACGCGCCTTCGGGTGTGTAGTGCATCCGGTACACGTCCTGGTCGTCGAACAACCAGAAGTCGTGATCAGGCAGGCCGATCACGTCCTGCTCAGCCTGGTCGATGATGCCGATGGTCTCGCCGGCCGTGATGTTGCCTGGGTAGGAGGCCAGCTCGTACCGCAGATAGTCGGTCAGTGGAGACCGGAGTACGTGGACGCGCGAGACGTTCTTGCCCTTGTCGGTCATCGACCGGACCCAAGGATTGTCGTCCCAGGCTGGGCCCATGTCCCCGCCCGCCAAGAAGCGTTCGAAGTCCTCGCGCTCCTCCTCCACGTCGTAGACGGCGAGTGTCTCCAGTCGGAAGGCGGTCCGCTCGAAGGTCTCGAAGAGTCGACCGAACTCCTCACCGCTGAGCACGGAAGTACTCCTCCAGCACCGCGGCCGGGATTACGACGGCGGTCTCGCCCTCTGGCAGGTCGAGTTGCGCCAGCCGCTCGGGGTCGGTGATGACGTAGCCCTGGACCACGTAGTCCTTGGCGTCCTCGGTGCCCCACAGCGTCGGGCACGTTCCGTTCCTGCACTCCGGGTCACCGGACAGCTTCCGCAGCATTCTTGCCCCCACATGTCGGCGTACGCCTGTCGCGTTCGATGCTCCCGAGCCGGTCACGGCGGGGTCAAGTGCTGATCCTTTCCAGAACAGGAAAGCAGCCTTCTCGGTTGGAATCGAGGATGCGTTGGGACGTACGCGGCGGCTACAACGGCAGCATGACCGTCTTCCTGTGTGCCAAGTGCGGCGGCAGTCTTACGCCAAACCTGACGCCGCTGCCTGCCGTTCCCTCAGTGCCTGACGACGAAGAACGGGACAAGGAGAGTCGGCTGGCGCCGGCCACGCTGGCGCAGGGGCACTACGCGATCGAGACCGAACCATGGGGTGCTCCATACATGCCGCATCCAGACCAGGAAGACGGCGGGCCTGCGCAGCCGCGTGGGCCGTGGCGGAGTGATGAAGGGGTGGCAATGGTCTCGGCCGGGCCGCGCAACAACGTCGTGGTACACCCTGAAGACGCGCCTGACCTCCAGCCGCTGCCGGACTGGGAGAACAGCGCTGGATGCTGCGGTCCGTCCGGCGACAGCGGACTCAACCGTGCCTGCCCCTGTGGCGCCCGGGTGGCCACGCTCGTCGCGGACTGCTTTGGCCCGTACGAGCTCCACCTGGACGCGATGCGGGTCTACGGCTACGACCCGTCCTGATCAGTACCCCGAGGGGTGGGAGGACAGCCAGGCGGTGTGCCGGTCGCGCATCCGGTCCCGTTCCTCGGGGGTGGCGAGGATGACGTCCGCGCCGCCGTCGTATGGGTGGTGGATCCGGGTGAGGTCGGTGTCCGTGACGAATACGCCGGGCAGTGCGTCGTCGGCGGCCGCGCGGAGCAGCGGGTCGAGGCAGTCGCGCTGCCAGCGGCGGCGGTCGGCGTAGAAGTACCAGCGGGTGTGGAACTCCGGATCCGGGTCGTCGGTGTCGTCCAGGGTGGTCCACAGCGTGCCCTCCGGGTGGAGGGCACGGCGGTGCTCCGACCACTGCGTCGGCTTGGACGGATCGGCCCAGTCGGTGGTCACCACGTACACCTCGCCGCCCGCGAAGAGCTCGTCGAGGACCGTGTTGTACCGGTCGAGGAGGATCGCGTACTCCCCTTCGTCCTCCGCGTAGCGCTTCGACTCCGGCAGGCTGTGGAAGCGCACCCACCGGTCGGTGTATGCCGTCTTCAGCTCATGCGGGAGAAGCGGCCCGGCAGGTGTCCAGTCCTGCCAGAGCCGGGTCAGCCGCTCATGTGCGGGGTCGGCGAGCGGGGCGGTCACTCTCCGGGTGCCTCGGTGATGCCAATGGGGCAGGAGACGCCCGTGCCGCCGATGCCGCAGTAGCCTGCGGGGTTCTTGTCCAGGTACTGCTGGTGGTGCGGCTCCGCGGGCCAGAAGGGGCGCTCCGAGGCGGGGAGCACGGCCGTGGTGATGTCGCCGTATCCCGAAGCCGCGAGGACGCGCCGGTAGGCATCGCGAGAGGCCTCGGCCTCGGCCTGGTGGGCGGGGGAGTGGGTGTAGACCGCCGAGCGGTACTGGGTGCCGACGTCGTTGCCCTGGCGGAAGCCCTGGGTGGGGTCGTGGGACTCCCAGAAGAGCTTCAGGAGCGTCGCGTAGGAGACCAGCTTCGGGTCGAACACCACGCGGACGACCTCCGTGTGGCCGGTCAGGCCCGAGCACACCTCCTCGTACGTCGGGTTCTCGGTGTGGCCGCCCTGGTAGCCGGCCAGGGTGGTCCAGACGCCGGGGGTCTGCCAGAACTTGCGCTCGGCGCCCCAGAAACAGCCCAGGCCGAAGTCCGCCACCTCAAGGTGGGAGGGGTACGGGCCCGCCAAGGGGCTGCCCAGGACCGTGTGCTGCGCCGGGAGGCTGAACAGGGGGGTCGCGCGGCCCGTCAGGGCCTCCTCGCGGGTGGGGAGCTCGGGCGTGCGGCGGTACGAGAACATGGATTCCCTCCTAGTGGTCTTCCGTTAACGGCAGGACGGGGCCGCGGATTCCCGGTCACATGCCCGGCGTGCTGACGCGGACCGCCCAGTCACGCGCGTACACGTACCGCGACTTCGGCGAGCCCGCGTACGTCCACGGCAGCGCGCCGATGTACCCGTCGATGTGGCGGAACTGCTCCGCCGCCGCGGCGTCCCGGTCCTGCCAGAACAGCAGGTACGCCAGCATGTGCCGCATCCGGACCGCCCGCGGGTCGTCCGCGTCGGCCGCCGCCAGGTCCTGCACGGCCGCGTCGACCGCGGCGACGATCTCCGGGTCCTTGTAGAAGACCTCCGCCGCCAGCTCCGGCTCGTGCGTGTCCTCCTCGAAGTACGCGAGCAGCGGCAGCAGCGACAGCAGCTCCCCCGGCTCGCCGGCGGCCGCCGACTGCCGGGCGAAGGCCAGCGCCAGCTCGTGCGAGCCCCGCCACTTCTGGCACCAGTACTGCAGCGCGTTCGTGTGCGCCGACAGCACCTTCGGGTCGCGCGCCACGATCTGCGCCCACAGCGTCTCGTACCGCTCGTGCGAGTAGCCCAGGCCGTGCCCGATGTGCTGCTCCACCATGTACGGAACCGGGTCCGCCGGGTCCGCCAGCCGCTGCGCCTCGTGCGCGGACTTCTGCGCGGTGCGCAGCAGTTCGCCGAAGACGCGGAACTGCTCCTGCGTGGTGCGGCTGCCCGACTGGCCGCCGCGTACCTTCCACGCCACCCGTACCGCGGTCTCGGCGTGGACCAGCGCCCCCGTCACGTGCGACGGCTTGGCCGAGCGCCAGGCCAGCAGCCACGCGTCGTCCTCGACGGCCGCGTCGGCCAGCACGCGCACCCGCTGCCAGCGCTCCTCCCAGTCCCGCCCGGCCGCCTTCACGTAGGCGGCGCCGACCTCCCAGTCGCCGTCCGCCAGCGCCGCGAGGACGGCCGTCCGCTCGGCCGGTACGGGCGCCGGGTGCACGGTGTCGAGGTCCGCTTCCGGTACGAAGCCCAGCGCGACGACCTCCGCCGCCTGCCGCGTCTCCTCGTCGGCCTCGATGGCGGCGGTGCGGGCGGTGGAGGCCTCGGTCTGCGCCTCCAGGACCGCCACCTCGGCGGTCAGCCGCTTCGCCTTGCGGATGTGGTGGACGCCGCGCAGCACGTACACGGCGCCGGCGAGCAGCAGCACGCCGAGGATGGCCAAGGCGATCAGGGGGATCACGGGGCAAGCACCAGCTTCCGCAGGGGTTCGGTGTCGGGCTGGTCCGCGACGGCCGCGTCCAGGGCCTCGTCCAGCCGGTCGGCGAAGTCGCCGGCCGGGTAGCGCAGGGTGGCCGGTTCGGACCAGGACAGCTGCCAGCGGGCGGTGCCGCTGTCCGCCAGCCGGTCGGTGGCCAGTTGGCTCAGGGCGCGCCGGAGCGCCGAACGGGCGAACTCGCGGGCCGCCCGCCCGGTGGCCGCGGCCGCCTGCTCGGACTTCGGGAAGTGCTCGGTGAGCCGCCAGCGGACGGCCGGGTCGGCGTCGATCGCGTCCAGCAGGCCGGCCAGGCCGGGCGCGGCGCCCTCGGCGGCGGCCGCCTCGCGGATCCGCTCCGCGCCCTGGCCGGCGTACCCGAGCATGCTCCGGTGGACCAGCTCGGCCCACTCCACCCGCGTCAGCGCGAGCGCCTGCGGGGCCAGCACGGCCGGCTCCAGCGCGGCCATCGAGACGTCCGCGTCGGCCAGCAGCTCCAGCGAGGGGCGGGCGGCGGCGGCCTGGCCGCCCCGGCCGTCGTCCGGCAGGGCCTCGATGCGGGCAACGCGTTCGGCGAGCGCGGGGTGGGAGTCGTACGGGGAGGCGGGCTCGGTGGACAGCTCGGTGCGCAGCTCGTCCAGGTCGGCCGAGCGGGCGGCGAGCATGGTCCGGAACCCGCCGAAGACCTGGCCGCGGGGCGGCATCAGGCCGCTTCCGACGCCGAGGGTGGCGTAGCCGTGCATGTAGAAGTCGAACGCCGGGTCGAGGGCGTTCAGCTCGCGCAGGGCGCCCGCGGCGGCGTCGCGGCCGGCGATCCGGACCGCGGCCAGGTCGGCGGCGAGCTCCTGGCGGCGGGAGGCCGAGAGGGTGGCGCGCATGTAGAAGTTGCCGTAGGCCAGGTAGATCGCGGCCATGGCGCGGTACATCGCGCCCTCGCCGTCGGTGTCGATCTCCTTGGCCGTCTTGCCCGCGGCGATCCGCTTCGCGGCCTTCTTCTCCTGCTTGGCGCGCTCCTTGGCGATCTTCTTGTCGGAGCGTTCCTGGAAGTGCGTGACGGTGCGGATCAGCTGGGCGCGGCCGCGTGCGATCAGCGGGGTGAGGCGGGTGTCGAGGTTGGCGTAGTGGCCCATCTCGTGGGCGAGTACGGCGCGCAGCCGCATCTCGTCCAGGCCCGTCATCAGGGGCAGCCCGAGGTAGAGGCGGCGGGTGCCGGGCCGCAGGCCCAGCAGCCGGGCGTCCTCGCTGACGGCCGCGTTGACCTCTTCGGTCAGCACGATCTCATCGGGGGCGCGGGTGCCGACCTGCTCGGCGATCTCGCGCACGGTGTTCCACAGGACGGGTTCCTGCCGGTCGGTGACGGCGACGCCGGGCCGCGGGTCGCCCCGGGGCGTGCGGAGCATGAACATGCCGCGCACGATCGGGATCGCGAGGACCACCGAGACGATGAGGACCTTGAACGCCGCCGGGCCGTGCAGCCAGGTGACGCAGGCCCAGTCGGCGGCCGCGAGGACCGCCAGCAGGACGACGCCGAGCAGGTAGAAGCCGGCGAGCAGGACGAGGGCGCGCAAGGCGCGCAGTGTTGCTCCCATTTTGGACAGATCCCCCCACGGGATGAAAGCGGCGCGGTGTTTTACGCGCACGTACGCGCACGGATGCGCGCGTAGCCACGTACGCGCACCCTATGACCTGGGGTTTTCGCCGATCGGGGCGGGGGCCGCGCGCCTGGGGTCAGTTCGGCAGCGTCGCCGGGGAACCGCCGTTCGCCTCGTACCCCGCGACCGCCAGGGCCCGGTACAGCGCGTACTGACCCGCCGGGTCCCCGGCGAAGGACCACGGCAGCGCGCCGACGTACCCGTCCACGTGCCGTACCTGCTCCATCGCCTCCGCCCAGCGCTCCATGCCCACCAGGAACATCAGCAGCAAGTGCCGTACGTGCGCCAGCATCGGATCGTCGGGGCGCGCGGTGTGCGCCGCGTACAACGCGCCCTCCACCGCCCGGGTCACGACCGCGCTCTGGTAGAAGCCCTGGACGAGATTCACCTCGGGCAGGTGCTCGTACACCGCGAACAGCGGCAGCGCCGCCAGCAGCGAACCCTGAGGGGCGCGCGCCGCCGCCGCGTGCGAGAAGGCGTCGGCCTTCTCCCGCGAGCCGTGCCACTTCTCGCACCAGTAGTGCAGGGCCGCCAGGTGCGCCCCCATGTGCTCGGGAGCCCGGTCGATGACCTTCGCCCAGAGCGCGTCGAACTCCGCCTCCGAGTAGCCCAGCGCCCGCGCGACCGCCAGCTCCGTGATGTACGGGACCGGGTCGCCCGGCGACAGCAGCGCGGCCTTGCGGCAGGCCTCGCGGGCCTCCTCCAGGATGATCCGGTGGTCCGCCGAACCCACCCCGCCCGAGTGCCGCCACGCCTGCTGCACCAGCAGCTCCGCGTGCACCTGCGCGCCGCCCGGGTCCTTCTCCGCCTCCAGCCGCCACGCCTTCAGCCACCGTGCGCCGACACCGGGCTGTTCCACGAGCTCCAGCGCGGCCGCGCCGCCGAAGGCCTGTACGCGCTGCCAGCGCTGCTCGCCGTCCTTCGGGGTACCGGCCAGCAGCTGGGACGCGGCCTGCCACTGGCCGGTGCGCTGCACGTTGTCGAGGGCGTCCATCAGGTCCTGGTCGGGGCCGGGGACCCGGATGTCCAAGTGCTCCTGCCGGGCGAATCCGTAGTTCTCCGGGTCCGCCGCATCGCTGCTGCCGGGCAGGGCGAGGCGGATACCGCCGCGTCTGCGCCTTATGTACGGCCCGAAGACGGCCGCGAGCATGGCCATCGCGATCAGGAACCACAGAATCTCCATGGATCCAAGCGAACCAGACGCACCCGGTCGAAGGCCAATGCCCGCAGGGTGGGGGCGGGGCATAGCATTTGACCATGAGCGACGACAGCCACGAGCACCAGAGCTTCGAGACCCGCGCGATCCACGCGGGCAACACGGCGGACCCGCTGACCGGCGCGGTCGTACCCCCGATCTACCAGGTGTCCACGTACAAGCAGGACGGCGTCGGCGGACTGCGCGGCGGCTACGAGTACAGCCGCAGCGCCAACCCGACCCGCACCGCGCTGGAGACGAACCTCGCGGCGCTGGAGGGCGGCCGGCGCGGGCTCGCCTTCGCGTCCGGGCTCGCGGCCGAGGACTGCCTGCTGCGTACGCTGCTCTCCCCGGGCGACCACGTGGTCATCCCGAACGACGCGTACGGCGGCACCTTCCGCCTCTTCGCGAAGGTCGTCTCCCGCTGGGGCGTTGAGTGGTCGGTGGCCGACACCTCCGACCCGGCGTCCGTGCGGGCCGCCCTGACCCCGAAGACCAAGGTCATCTGGGTCGAGACCCCCTCCAACCCGCTGCTCGGCATCACCGACATCGCCGTCGTCGCCGAGATCGCGCGGACGGCCGGCGCCAAGCTGGTCGTGGACAACACCTTCGCGTCTCCCTACCTCCAGCAGCCGCTCGCCCTCGGCGCGGACGTGGTCGTGCACTCGCTGACCAAGTACATGGGCGGCCACTCCGACGTGGTCGGCGGCGCGCTGATCACCGCCGACGCGGCGCTGGGCGAGGAACTGGCCTACCACCAGAACGCGATGGGCGCGGTGGCCGGGCCCTTCGACTCCTGGATCGTGCTGCGCGGCATCAAGACGCTGGCCGTACGCATGGACCGGCACTCGGAGAACGCCACGAAGGTGGCCGACATGCTGACCCGCCACGCGAAGGTCTCCAAGGTCCTCTACCCGGGCCTGCCGGACCACCCGGGCCACGAGATCGCCGCCAAGCAGATGCGTTCCTTCGGCGGCATGATCTCCTTCCAGGTCACCGGCGGCGAGGAGGCGGCGGTCGAGGTCTGCAACCGCGCCAAGCTGTTCACCCTGGGCGAGTCCCTCGGCGGCGTCGAGTCCCTGATCGAGCACCCGGGCCGCATGACCCACGCCTCGGCGGCCGGCTCGGCCCTGGAGGTCCCGGGCGACCTGGTCCGCGTCTCGGTCGGCATCGAAAACGCCGACGACCTCCTGGCAGACCTGACCCAGGCCCTGGGCTAACCAGCCCCTGCCGACCCGACCCGACCCGTCCCCGCCCGCGCCTGCCGCGCGGGCGGGAACGGGCCCGGCGCTCCTACCAGCCCTCCAGCGGCGGGGAGATGGTGCTCGGCGGGGTGGTCCAGGGGTGGGTCAGTGAGGCCCATACCGTGAAGGCCACGGCCGCTGCGAAGAGCACCGTCCAGCCGAAGCGGCGCAGCGCGCGGCGCCTGCGCATCAGCCGGTCCCCGCGTGCCGCCGCCCCGGCCGCCAGCCCGGCCGGGACCACCGGGTGCGGGCCCTCCAGGAGCCGCCTGACCTGGTCCTCCTTGCGGTCCGGGGCGCTCACGCGGCGCCCGCCGCATCCCGCCCGGCGCCGGGTCCGGCGGCAGCGCGCATCGTGGCGACGGCCCGGTTGCACACCACCCGTACCCGCTCGGCCGGCAGCCCCAGCTGCGCCGCGGTGACCTCCTCAGCGACCCCCTCGTACACCCGCAGGACCAGGACCAGCCGCTCCAGCGGGCTCAGCCGGGCCAGCGGGCCGGTGCCGCGGCCCCCGTGGTGCCGCCAGCCGGTGCGGGCGTACGCCCCGCACAGCTCCTGACGGGTGTGGTCGTACGGGTCGTCACCGCGCAGCCGCCGCCAGTTCGCATACGTACGGGCCAGCGCCCCCGCGAGCAGCCGGCGAGCCGCGGGGCACTCGGCCCCCGACGCGGCATCGGCCTCGGCGGTCAGCAGGATCGCGACATGCAGGAGCCGCCCCGCCGCGCCTGCGACGAAGGCCTCGAACTCCGCGTAGGGCCCCGATCGGTGGTCCACAGCCCACATACTGCGGCCGGTGGGACCACCCGGGTCAAGAGGCGGGACGCACCCGCGTCATACCCGGTTTCAGGAGGCGGGCCCGGCCTCCGCCACGGCCGACATCAGCTCCGACAGCGACACGTTGAAACGGGTGAGGAGCCCGGTGAACGACTCGCGCTCCGCCTCGCTCCAGCCCTCCGTCACCCGGGCCATCAGCTCGCGCCGCGAGGAGCGGACCTCCTCCAGCCGCGCCAGCCCGCGCGGCGACAGCGCGAGCACCACGGCCCGGCCGTCCTCGGGGTGCGAGGTGCGCTTGACCAGACCGCTGTCGACCAGCGGCGCCACCTGCCGGGTCACGGTGGACGAGTCGATGCCCATCCCGCCCGCGAGCGCCTTGACGCCCATCGGGCCTTCCAGGTCGAGCCGGTTCAGCAGAAGGTACGCGGCGCGGTCCATCGAGTTGCGGGCCTGGCCGACGCCGCCCAGGCGGGTCTGCTCGGCACGGCGGGCGAAGACCGCCACCTGGTGCTGGAGTGCGTCGAGGAGACCGGCTTCTGCGGGCGCTGCGGCCGGCGCGGGCACATCGGAACTGGCCGGGGTGGAGGGCATGGCCGTGGGCTCTCTTCGCGTGGGTCCGACAAGGATGGGGGACAGAGTACGCGGCCGTGCGGCGGCTCGTACGCCGCGTACGAGAACTGATACGGCCGGTGCCCGGCGGGTCCGCGGGCCCGTCCCGGATGGCCTGATTTCGCCCCTCTGGCACCCCTTGCGCGGGGGCCCCGCCGCCGGCCTTCCCGTCCCGCGCAGCGCAGCGGACCGGCTGCGAGACTGGCGGCATGAACTACCGCGTGCCCACGCCCGTCCCGCAGGTCATCCTCGACGACGTCCGGGGGGCCCAGAAGATGCTGTCCGGAGTCTCCCGGGTGACCCCGATGGAAGGCAGCCGGCATCTCTCCGCCCTCACCGGATCGCCGGTCCACTTCAAGTGCGAGAACCTCCAGCGGACGGGTTCCTTCAAGCTGCGCGGAGCGTACGTGCGCATCGCGGGCCTGCGCCCCGAGCAGCGGGCCGCCGGTGTCGTGGCGGCCAGCGCCGGCAACCACGCGCAGGGCGTGGCGCTGGCCTCCTCGCTGCTCGGGGTCCACTCGACGGTGTTCATGCCGGTCGGGGCGCCGCTGCCGAAGGTGGCGGCGACCCAGGAGTACGGAGCCGAGGTGCGCATGTACGGCCAGGTCGTCGACGAGACCCTGGCGGCCGCCCAGGACTACGCGGACCGCACCGGGGCGGTGTTCATCCACCCCTTCGACCACCGCGACATCATCGCGGGCCAGGGCACGGTGGGCCTGGAGATCCTGGAGCAGTGCCCCGAGGTGCGCACGATCCTCGTGGGCATCGGCGGCGGGGGACTCGCGGCGGGCGTGGCGGTCGCGGTGAAGGCGCTGCGCCCGGACGTGAAGGTCATCGGTGTCCAGGCGGCGGGCGCGGCCGCGTACCCGCCCTCGCTCAAGGTCGGCCACCCGGTGTCGATCGAGAACCCGAACACGATGGCGGACGGCATCAAGGTCGGCCGGCCCGGCGACATCCCGTTCCAGATCATCGCGGAGCTGCTGGACGACGTACGGACCGTGTCCGAGGATGCGCTGTCGAGCGCCCTGCTGCTGTGCCTGGAGCGGGCCAAGCTGGTGGTGGAGCCCGCCGGGTGCAGCCCGGTGGCGGCTCTGCTGAGCGAGCCCGAGCGGTACGGCGGGGGACCGGTGGTGGCCGTCCTGTCCGGCGGGAACATCGATCCGCTGCTGCTCCAGCGGATCCTGCGGCACGGCATGGCGGCGGCGGGCCGCTACCTGTCGCTGCGGCTGCGCGTGGCGGACCGGCCGGGGGCCCTGGCCGGGCTCCTGGGGGTGTTGTCAGTGGTGGATGCGAACGTGTTGGACGTGAGCCACGTACGGACCGACCCGCGGCTCGGGCTCACCGAGGTGGAGGTGGAGCTGCACCTGGAGACGAAGGGTCCCGAACACTGCGCCGACGTCGCGCGATCGCTGCACAGTGCGGGGTACAAGGTGATGGGCTGAGGCCGGAGGCCGGGTGGGGCTGAGGCTGAGGACCGGCTGGGGCCGAGGCTGCGGGTGGGCTCCGCAAAACGCCCGGCCGGATTACTCCGACCGGGCGTTCGCGAACAGAGGGGATGATCAGCCGGTGAAGGGCTTGACGTCGAGGATCTTGACGGCGGCCTTCTTGCCGTTGGGCAGCTCGTACTCGGCGTCCTCGCCGATCTTCTTGCCCATTACGCCGCTGCCCAGCGGGGACTGCGGGGAGTAGGTCTCGAAGTCCGCGGACGCGTACTCGCGCGAGGCCAGCAGGAACTCCATGGTGTCGTCCTCGTCGCCGTCGAAGGCGATCTTGACGAGGGTGCCGGGGGCGACCACGCCGTCGGACGCGGGCGCGGTGCCGACCTTGGCGTTCTCCAGGAGCTGCGTCAGCTGACGGACCCGGAGCTCCTGCTTGCCCTGCTCCTCCTTGGCCGCGTGGTAACCGCCGTTCTCGCGCAGGTCGCCCTCCTCGCGGGCGGCGGCGATCTTCGTGGCGATCTCCGTGCGTGCGGGACCAGAGAGGTAGTCCAGCTCTGCCGTCAGCTGGTCGTACGCCGCCTGGGTCAGCCAGGTGACGCTCTCGCTCGTCTGGGTCACGGGTGCTCCTCGTCGGTACAGGGGGACTACAAAGCCGCCAGCGGCGGACGAAACCACGAGCCTAACAATTCGGGAAGAAAAGGGGGAGGACACGATGTGTATGAAGTGTGTCATTGCGCTCGGGCGCGGCTCCAGTCCCGGCGCGAAGCTCCCCGGCGCGGAGTGCCGGCCCGGCGAGTCAGCCCGGCGAGTCAGCCCCGGTCCGTCAGCGCGCCGAGCCCGCTGAGCCCACCGAGCCCACTGAGTCCGCTCAGCCCACCGCCTGGCAGGCTCAGCCCACTGAGTCCGCTCAGCCCGCCGCCTGGCAGCCGACCAGTTCGATCATCGTCGCGCGGCCGGTGGTCTTCAGGGTGACGACCTCGTCCACGCGCTTCCCCTGCTGGGGGAAGGTGAAGTCCGCGCGGCCCACCTCGCCGTGCTCCTTGTCCTGCGAGCTCAGGGTGCACACACCGGTGACCGAGGACTCCTTGCGGACCTCCAGGTGCACCTTCACCTCGGAGTCCGAGACGATCTGGAACTTGATCACCTCGGCGCTGACGCTCTGCCCGCCGACGTAGTCCCAGCCGATCCAGCCGACCACGGCCAGCAGCCCGACGCCCAGCACCGAGCCGACGATCTTGAGCTTCCGGTCCGCACGCTCGTCCGCCGACCTGCCGTAGCGGCCCTCGGGGAGTCCCTCGCGCACCGCGCTCATGAGCGTTCCTTCCCATGGAATTTTCTGTCCCCCGATTCGGTCAGTATAGAAACCGCCCACGCTGACGAATCACAGAGGATCCTGTCTTGACCGAGCAGCTTCGACTGATGGCCGTTCACGCCCACCCCGACGACGAGTCGAGCAAGGGCGCGGCCACGATGGCCAAGTACGTGTCCGAGGGGGTGCCCGTGCTGGTGGTGACCTGCACCGGCGGCGAGCGCGGCTCGGTGCTGAACCCCAAGCTCCAGGGCGACAAGTACATCGAGGAGAACATCCACGAGGTCCGCGCCAAGGAGATGGACGAGGCGCGCGAGATCCTCGGCATCGAGCAGGAGTGGCTCGGCTACGTCGACTCCGGCCTCCCCGAGGGCGACCCGCTGCCCCCGCTGCCCGAGGGCTGCTTCGCGCTCGCCGACGTGGACGAGGCCGCCGGCCGCCTGGTGGCGAAGATCCGCGCCTTCAAGCCGCAGGTCGTCACCACGTACGACGAGAACGGCGGCTACCCGCACCCTGACCACATCATGACCCACAAGATCACGATGGTGGCCTTCGACGGCGCGGCCGACACCGAGAAGTACCCGGAAGCCGAGTTCGGCCCGGCGTACCAGCCGCGGAAGCTCTACTACAACCAGGGCTTCAACAAGCCCCGCACCCTCGCCCTGCACGAGGCGCTGCTCACGCGCGGCATGGAATCCCCCTACGGGGAGTGGCTGGAGCGCTGGAAGGAGTTCGAGCGCACCGAGCGGACCCTGACCACGCACGTGCCCTGCGCGGACTTCTTCGAGATCCGCGACAAGGCCCTCATCGCGCACGCCACGCAGATCGACCCGGACGGCGGCTGGTTCCGCGTCCCGATGGAGATCCAGAAGGAGGTCTGGCCCACGGAGGAGTACGAGCTGGCGAAGTCGCTCGTGGACACGTCCCTCCCCGAGTCCGACCTCTTCGCGGGCATCCGGGACAATGCGTAGCTATGAGCGCTACGCACACAGCACTGACGCAGCTCCTCCCGCTCGCGGGTGACACCTTCGACAAGAACAAGGTGACCCCCGGAATCCTGGGGTTCATCGTGTTCGCGGCCCTCGCCCTCGGGGTGTGGGGCCTGATGAAGTCCATGAGCCGGCACATGGGCCGGGTGGACTTCAAGGAGGCCCCCGACCCGGCCGCCGCGCCGTCCCCGGACCGGGCCCCGTAGGACCCTGCACGTGACCGCCGCCCTCCCGTACACCGGCGGGGCGGCGGCTTCCGCGCGCCTGCGGTCCGCACGACGCACGGGGCCGCTGCCGCTCAGGACGCGGGCGGCAGCGGGACTCCCATGATCTCCCGTGCGTGGAGGGCCGGGACCATGCCCAGGCGCCACGCCTGCCAGTCCTCCGCCGGGTCCACGCCCCGGCCGAGGATCACCCCGTACGTCTCCAGGCAGTCCTCCAGCCGCGCGTCCCGCGCCGGGTGCGGGGACGCCGCCAGCCGGGCCAGTTCCGCCCGGGCCTCCTCCGGGGCGCCCGGCACCGGGGGGACGACGTACGGCAGCATCGTGCACCGCAGGAAGCGGCCCCAGTCCTCCCCGCGCCGGTCCCCGTACGAGATGAACAACCGGACCGCCTCCTCGCACAGACCCAGCGCCTGCGACACCCGGCCGTTGCCCGCGTCCACCACCGACAGCTCCAGGCAGGTCCACGCCTCGCCGTGCGCCAGCCCGATCCGCCGGAAATCCGCCCGCGCGTCGACGAGCAGCTGGCGGGCGAACCCGGAGTTCCGCAGGTTCCCCGTCTGCGCCGCCCGCTGGTCCCGCGAAACCCGGCCCGAGTGGTGGCGGGCGTGCGCCAGCCCGTACACGTCCCGCATCCGCGAGAACATGGTCCGGGCGCGCTCCAGCTCCCGCACCGCCTGGTCGAGCTCGCCGCCCTCCTCCAGCGCCTGCCCGAGGTGGTACAGCGTCCACGCCTCCCCGCGCGCGTCCTCCGCCTCGCGGTGCCGGGCCAGCGCCTCCCGCAGCCGCTCCACCGCCGGACCCGGATCCCCGTCCAGCACCCGGGCCCGGCCCAGCTGGGTCAGCGCCCACGCCTCACCGCGGTCGTCGCGCGTGCGCCCGTACAGATCGAGGGCCAGCCGAAGCTCCGCCTCCGCCCGCCCCACATCGCCGATCCGCAGATACACCTGGCCGAGCTGGAAATGCGCCCACGCCTCACCGTGCACGCTCTCGCTCTCCCGGTGCAGGGCCAGCGACCGCTCGAGCAGCCGCATCGCCTCCCCGAGGCGTCCCAGGTCCCGCTCGACCGCCGCGAGCGCGTGCAGCCCCCACGCCCGGTCGCCCGCCAGCTCCTCCGGCTCCTGGAGCACCAGGGCCTCACGGATCCGCGCCCCGGCCTCCTCCAGCTGACCCTGGTGGTGCAGGGTGATGCCGAGCGAGATCAGGGCCATGCCGGCGCCAGCCTCCTGCTGGGCCGCCATGTACTGGTCGACTACCGAGGTCAGCGTGGTCCGCGCCTTGTCCAGCTCACCCAGCTGGCGCGCCGCGATACCCGTACGCCACTGCACCGAGCGCGCCAGCCTTCCCCGGTCCACCGCCCGCGTCAGCTCGTCGATCTCACCGAGCCGGTACAGGTCGCCGCGCAGCAGGCAGAAGTCGCAGAGCGCGCCCAGCAGATCCAGGACCGCCTGCTGGTCCACGCCCTCCGAATGCCGCAGCGCCGCCGTGATGAAGCTCGACTCGTCGTCCAGCCAGCGCAGTGCCGCGTCCAGCGAGGCGAAGCCGTGCCCGCCGAAGTGGTTCGCCCGCGTCGACATCTTCCCGTCGACCATCCGGATCACCGAGTCCGCGAGCTGCGCGTAGTTCCGGATCAGCCGCTCGTGCGCGGCCGCCGCCTCCGCCGGGTCCTCGTCGGCCGTCAGGCGCGCCGCCGCGTAGGAGCGCACCGCGTCGTGCATCCGGTACCGCTCCCCGCGTACGTGATCCAGCAGGCCCGCCTGCGCCAGCTCGCGCAGCAGCCGCCCGGCCTCCACCTGATCCGCATCGGCCAACGCCGCCGCGGCCGACGGCCCGAGCGAGACGCGCCCGGCCAGCGTGAGCCGCCGCAACAACCGCCGCCGCTCGTCGGGGAGACGCAGGTACGCCAGATCCAGGGCGCGCTGCAGGGCCTCGGCGGGGGCCTCGGGCAGGGTCTGGGCCAGGGCCTGAGTCTGGGTCGGGGTCGGGGTCGAGTCCGGCGCCTGCCGCGGGGCCCGGGTCTGGGCCGAGTCCGGCGCCTGGTGCGGGGCGTGGCGCGGGGCCTGGGTCTGGGCCGGGGTCGAGTCCGGCGCCTGGCGCGGGGCGTGGCGCGGGGCCTGGGTCTGGGCCGGGGTCGAGTCCGGCGCCTGGCGCGGGGCCTGGGCCTGGGTCGTCCGGGCCCGGTGCGCGGCCTGGTCCTGGTGCGAGGCACCGGCCAGTACCTGCCCCGGTACGCCCTCCGGTCCGGCGGCCGCGGCGAGCGGGGCCAGTACCCGCAGCGCCAGCGGCAGCCCTGCGCCCAGCGCGAGGAGTTCCCGCAGGCCGCCATCCCCGTACGGGACCTCGCCCGCGGCCTCCGCCCCAGCGCCTGCGCCCTCCGCCCCGAGGCGCCCGGTCTCCGTCGCACCGCGCCCGGTGTCCGTCGTGCCGCGTCCGGCGTCCGTCCCGTGGCGCCCGGTGTCTGTCGTGCCGCGTCCGGCGTCCGCTCCGAGGCGTCCGGTGTCTGTCGCACCGCGTCCGGTGTCCGCTCCGAGGCGCCGGGCGTCCGTCGTGCCGTGCCCGGTGTCGGCCCCGAGGCGCCCGGCCTCCGTCGCACCGCGCCCGGTGTCCGCCCCGAGGTGCCTGCCCTCCGCCCCCGCAACCGCGGCACCCGCGGCCCCGGCCCCCGCGCGTACCAGTTCCGTCGCCTCGTCATCCGGTAGCCGTTCCACCGGTAGCTGGTGCACCCAGGCCGTCAGGTCCGCCGGTAGTTCCAGCGGGTCCCGCGCCGTCACCAGGACCAGGCTGTCGGAGCGCTCCGGCACCAGCATCCGTACCTGCGCCGCATCCACCGCGTCATCCAGTACCACCGTCACCGGCAGCCCCTGGAGGTGCTGGTGGTACAGCTCCCCGAGGCGCCGTACCTGCTGCTCCGCCGACGCCCCCTCGCGGAACAGCAGCTGCTCGCGCGGGGCGCCCAGCCGGTTCAGCAGGTGCAGCAGCGCCTCCCGCGTCGACAACGGGGCCTCCGCCGCCTCGCCGCCCCGCAGGTCCACCACGCACGCGCCCCGGAACTGGTCCCGCAGCCCGTGCGCCGCCCGCAGCGCCAGCGCCGTACGGCCCACCCCGGGCTCGCCGTGCAGCACCACGACCACCGGCCGGGTCTCCGTACTGGCCCGGGCCGCCTGCACCCACTGCGCGATCCGGGTCAGTTCCGTCCGCCGCCCTGCGAACTCGCCCACCGGCTGGGGCAGTTGCCCGAACGACTGCTCCAGCGCACTCCGCCGACGAGCCTCCGCGCTCCGGTCGCCCCCGCGCAACTGCGGAGCGGCCTGCTTCACCACCCTGGCCGCCCGCGGCGCCCGCGCCGCCGCGGCCACCGCACGCTGCTGTTCCAGGAACGGCCGTATCCCGCGTACCTCCAGCGCCGTCAGCCACTGGAGCCTCAGCTGCTCCGGTCCGCCCGGCTGGCCCAGCGCCCCGGCCCGCCTGCTCGCGGCCGGCAGGTGCAGGGCCGTCACCTTGGCGACCGTCGCCGCCGCCCCCGCGACGCCGACGACGGCCCCCGCGGTCAGCGCCGTACCCGGCGCCACCCCCAACGCCAGATCCGCCCCGACGGCCGCGGCTGCCGCAACGGCCGTCACCAGCAGGGCCGTCGAGGTGTTCCCGCGCCGGAACGCCTCACCCAGGGACTCGTCCCCGGCGGCCGCCTCGTCCAGCGCCCGCACGTAGGCCTCGTACTCGGCGGCCGCACTCACCGCGAGCCCGTCCAACGCCTCCCGGCCGCGCGCCAGCAGCGCCGCCCTGTCAGCCGGCGCACCCGTCCCCGCCGCCCGCCGGACTTCCTCCTCGACGGCCCGCACCAACAGCCGCTCGGCCTCACCGCGATGGCTGTCCCGCATCGGCATCCTCCTCAGGGAGCTCCGGCAACGTGCCCCAAGTGTCCGCCGGGACGCCCGGGAGCGCGAGGGAATCTGAGCTAGTTCAGAGGGAACAAACCCGAGACCCGCCAAGGCAGTTGGCGACGCCCGGCGAGTCGCGGCGGCGCACCACGTAGGGTGAAACAATGGGCGCAAGTCACAGAACGCGGCCGTCGACGGCGGCCCTCCTGGCCCTCATGGCCCTCCTCTCCACCACCACAGGGTGCGAACAGCAGCCACCTGCCAGGGGCTTCGCGGTGCGGTACGAGGACCCGGACCCGGCGGACGCCGCCGACGCCCGCCTCCTACGGGACCGCCAGGTCGCGGAGACGGCCACGGAAGCCCTCAACGCCTACCTCTCCCTCCCCCGCCAAGTCACCGTCCTCGCCCGCTCCTGCGCGGGCGAGGGCTCCGGCTACGACCCCGGGACGCGGGAGATCGAGCTCTGCTACGACGACCTCGCGGAGCAGCGGGAGCTCTTCGAGTCGGCCGGCCACCACCCGGCGGACGAGGAGGCCGCCGCCGTCCTGACCGAGACCGTCTACCACGAGGCGGGCCACGCCCTCATCGACGCCCTGCACCTCCCGGTCGACGGGGACCGCGCCGAGGAGGACGCCGCCGACGGGTTCGCCGCACTGATGCTGATCCGCCAGGGCCCCACCGGCGAGCGCACCCTCCGCACGGCAGCCCAGGCCTACGACCTGGCGGCGGCAACCGACCCCGACCCCGCCCCCGACGCCGATGAACACGCCCCACCCGCCGCCCGCGCCGCCGCCCACCTCTGCCGCCTCCACACCGCGTCCCCCACCCGCCACCCGGACCTCGCCCCCCGCACCCACGCCTGCACCCCCACCTGGCCCCAGACCCGCGACCCCTGGACCCGCGACCTGGCCCCATTCCTGCGGCGGTGACGGTGACGGTGACGGTGACCGCGGCGGCTGTCGGCCGGTCCGGTGGGGTTGCGGCTGCTCGGAGGGGTGGTCCGGGCGGGGTCATGCGGCCCGGGGCACCAGGTGGGGCAGGATGACCCCATGTCGAACCGCCTCGCGAACGAGACCTCGCCGTATCTGCTCCAGCACGCCGACAATCCGGTCGACTGGTGGCCCTGGTCGCCCGAGGCGTTCGCGGAGGCGCGGGAGCGGGGGGTGCCCGTGCTCCTCAGCGTCGGATACAGCTCCTGCCACTGGTGCCATGTCATGGCGCACGAGTCCTTCGAGGACGAGCTGGCCGCCGCCTACATGAACGAGCACTTCGTCAACATCAAGGTGGACCGCGAGGAGCGCCCCGATGTCGACGCGGTCTACATGGAGGCCGTGCAGGCCGCCACCGGGCAGGGCGGGTGGCCCATGACGGTGTTTCTCACCGCCGATGCCGAGCCGTTCTACTTCGGGACCTACTTCCCGCCCGAGCCCAGGCACGGGATGCCCTCCTTCATGCAGGTCCTCGAAGGCGTGCGGACCGCCTGGGTGGGGCGGCCCGAGGAGGTGGCCGAGGTGGCGGGGCGGATCGTGCAGGACCTGGCCGGGCGGCAGCTGGACTACGGGAAGGCCGGGACGCCCGGGGCGGAGCAGCTCGCGCAGGCGTTGCTCGGGCTGACGCGGGAGTACGACGCCGTGCGCGGCGGGTTCGGCGGGGCGCCGAAGTTCCCGCCGTCCATGGTGCTGGAGTTCCTGTTGCGGCATCACGCCCGGACCGGGGGCGAGGGGGCTCTGCAGATGGCCGCCGACACCTGTGAGGCCATGGCCCGGGGCGGGATCTACGACCAGCTCGGGGGCGGGTTCGCGCGGTACTCCGTGGACCGGGAGTGGGTCGTGCCGCACTTCGAGAAGATGCTGTACGACAACGCGCTGCTGTGCCGGGTGTACGCGCATCTCTGGCGGGCCACCGGGTCGGAGATGGCACGGCGCGTGGCGTTGGAGACCGCTGATTTCATGGTCCGGGAGCTGCGCACCCGCGAGGGCGGCTTCGCCTCCGCGCTGGACGCCGACAGCGAGGATCCGCTGACCGGCGCGCATGTGGAGGGGGCGTACTACGCCTGGACGCCCGGGCAGTTGAGCGAGGTACTCGGAGAGGACGACGGGGCGCTCGCCGCCGCGTACTTCGGGGTGACCGAGGAGGGGACGTTCGAGCACGGGAAGTCCGTCCTGCAGTTGCCCCAGGACGGGCCCGCCGTGGATGCGCAGAAGGTGGAGTCCGTCAAGGAGCGGCTGCTCGCCGAGCGGGACCGGCGGCCCGCGCCCGGGCGGGACGACAAGGTGGTGGCCGCCTGGAACGGCCTGGCCATCGCCGCCCTCGCCGAGTGCGGGGCGTACTTCGACCGGCCCGACCTCGTCGAGCGCGCCACCGAGGCCGCCGACCTGCTGGTACGGGTCCATTTCGACGTGGCGGCCGGCCGGGCCCGGCTGGCCCGGACGAGCAAGGACGGTCGCGTCGGGCCGAACGCCGGGGTGCTGGAGGACTACGGCGATGTCGCCGACGGGTTCCTCGCGCTGGCGGCCGTCACCGGCGAGGGGGTCTGGCTGGAGTTCGCCGGGTTCCTCGTGGACCTGGTCCTGGACCAGTTCACCGCCGAGGACGGGTCCCTCTACGACACCGCGCACGACGCCGAGCAGCTGATCAGGCGGCCCCAGGACCCCACCGACACGGCGGCTCCCTCCGGCTGGACGGCCGCCGCCGGGGCGTTGCTCTCGTACGCCGCGCACACCGGCTCGGAGGCCCACCGCACCGCGGCCGAGAGGGCGCTCGGGGTGGTACACGCCCTCGGTCCGCGCGCCCCGCGCTTCATCGGGCACGGTCTGGCGGTCGCCGAGGCGCTCCTCGACGGGCCCCGCGAGGTGGCGGTGGTGGGCCATCTGGACGATCCGGCGCGGGCGGCTCTGCACCGGACCGCGTTGCTGGGTACGGCTCCTGGGGCTGTGGTGGCGACCGGTCTCCCGCGTGCGGCGGACGGCAGTGGAGGGGAGTTCCCCCTTCTGGCCGAGCGCACACTGCTGCACGACCTTCCTACGGCGTATGTGTGTCGACATTTCGTCTGCGCGCGGCCTACGACCGATCCGGTCGAACTGGCGGAGCAGTTGGGTACGGTTCGCCCCTGAAGTACCCGGAGTACCGTCAATTCCGGTTGCTTATATGTGGGTTCGGAAACGTGGTTTTTATCCGGGCAGCGCCCGGCCGTCACCTTCGCTGCCTAGTCTCGTGGCTCCGGGATTCACCGAGTCGGCGCACTGGGGGGTGCGCATCGAGGGCGGGGGCGGCGGGCCGGGGGCCCGCCTTGAGCCTCCGGGGGGTTTGACGATCGCCGCCTGGGGTTGCGGCATGTCTGTGGGGGACAGTTTGTACACATCTGTGTTCATTTCTGCCGTTTCGCTGGCGCTCTTCTGGATGGCCGCGTTCACCCTCTGGTGGCAGATGCACGCGTGGCGCACACCCGAGACGCTCGCCTCGACGCGTTTCGACCGGCCCGACGGCGAAGGCCGGCTGGCCTTCAGCCTGCTCCTGCCCGCCCGCCACGAGCAGGCGGTGCTGGAGCACACCATCGACCGGCTGCTCGAATCGAGCCACACCGACTACGAGATCATCGTCATCGTCGGACACGACGATCCGGAGACCGCCGCCGTGGCCGAGCGCGCCGCGGCCCGGGCGTCCGAGCGGGTACGGGTCGTCGTCGACCACCACGAGACCAAGAACAAGCCCAAGGCGCTCAACACCGCCCTCCCGCACTGCCGGGGCGACATCGTCGGGGTCTTCGACGCCGAGGACCAGGTCCACCCGGAGCTGCTCGCGCACGTCGACCACGCCTTCCGGGCCACCGGCGCCGACGTGGTCCAGGGCGGGGTCCAGCTCATCAACTTCCACTCCAGCTGGTACAGCCTGCGCAACTGCCTGGAGTACTTCTTCTGGTTTCGTTCCCGGCTGCACCTGCACGCCGAGAAGGGGTTCATCCCGCTCGGCGGCAACACCGTCTTCGTGCGCACCGAGGTACTGCGCGAAGCCGGCGGCTGGGACCAGAACTGCCTCGCCGAGGACTGTGATCTGGGTGTACGGCTGTCCTCGACCGGCAAGAAGGTGGTCGTCGCGTACGACTCCGACATGGTCACCCGGGAGGAAACGCCGGGCTCGCTGATGAGCCTGCTCAAGCAGCGCACCCGCTGGAACCAGGGCTTCCTCCAGGTCTACCGGAAGAAGGACTGGCAGCAGCTGCCCGGCCGTGGTCAGCGCTGGCTGGCCCGCTACACGCTGATGACGCCGTTCATGCAGGCGGCATCCGGTGTGATCATCCCGCTGAACTTCGCCATCGCGGTCTTCCTCGATGTGCCGGTCGGCATCGCGATCATCACGTTCCTCCCGATGATCACGGCGATGGTGACCTTCGTCTTCGAGATCGTCGGCCTGCACGACTTCGGCCGCCAGTACGGCCTGCGCGTCCGGTTCGTCCACTACGTCAAGCTCGTCATCGGCGGCCCCTTCTACCAGGTGATGCTGGCGGGCGCCGCGATCCGCGCGGTGTGGCGCGAGCAGCGCGGCCGCAACGAGTGGGAGCTGACCAGCCACACCGGGGCGCACCTCACCGCCGCCTCCAAGGCCACCGCCGCCATCGGGGCCGGCCCGCCCGCCGCCGCGATCGCCTCCGGCGCGCCTGCCGCCGCGATCGCCTCCGGCGCGCCCGCCGCCGTCACCGCGGGCACCACCGCTCCCGCCGTCTCCGCGTCCACCGCCACCGCGACCCGAGAGGACAGCCACCAGTGACCGCCACCCTGCCCACGGCCACTGATCCCCAGCCCGGTGCGACCGCCACCCTCGTCCCCGCCCCGCGCAGCGTCGCCGGCGGCCTCGGAGTGCGCCCGCCCGCCCCGGCCAGGCCGCTCGTGCGCTTCCGCTCCTCCCGCCCCGACCTGCTCCTCTGCGGCGCCCTGCTCCTCGCGATCGTCCTGGTGCAGGGCTGGAACATCACCAACTTCCCGACCCTGAGCGACGACGAGGGCACCTACCTCGCCCAGGCGTGGGCGGTCCAGCAGGGCGACGGGCTCGCGCACTACACGTACTGGTACGACCACCCGCCGCTCGGCTGGATCCAGATCGCGGGTCTGACGTACCTGCCGTCCCTCTTCGTGCCCGACTCGATGACCGTCGCGCCGATGCGGTTCTCGATGCTCGCCGTCTCCGCCGTCAGCTCGGTGCTGATGTACGTACTCGCGCGCCGGCTGTGGCTGCCGCGCTGGGCCGCCGGTCTCGCGATGGGCCTCTTCGGGCTCTCCCCGCTGTCCGTGGTCCTCCAGCGGGAGATCTTCCTCGACAACCTCGCGGTGATGTGGATGCTGCTGGCGTTCTGCCTGGCCGCGTCCCCCAGCCGCCACCTCTGGCACCACTTCGGCTCGGGACTGGCGGCCGCCACCGCCGTCCTGACCAAGGAGACGATGCTGGTGGTGCTCCCGGCGCTGCTGGTGACGATGTGGCGCCACAGCCACCGCGACACCCGCAAGTTCGCCGTCACCGGCGCCATCACCGCCTGCACACTGATCGGGCTGTCGTACCCGCTGTACGCGCTGCTCAACACCGAGCTGCTGCCCGGCTCGGGCCATGTCTCGCTCATCGACGGCATCACGTACCAGATGAGCCGCCCGGGCTCCGGCTTCATCCTCGACCCCGGCTCCGGCGCGCACGGCGTCTTCCGGTCCTGGCTCTACTACGACACCGTCCTGCCCCTGGGCGGGCTGGCCGGCGCGGTCCTGCTGCTGGCCACCTACCGCTGGTCCGTCACCGCCCGCGCGCTCGCCGGGCCCGCGCTCGCCGCCGTGATCCTCGGGCTCGTCGCGATGCGGCCCTCCGGCTACCTCCCGGCGATGTACGTGATCCAGGCCCTGCCGTTCCTCGCCCTGGTCCTCGCCGGGGGCGCGGCAAGCGTCACGCACGCCGTGCTGCGCCGCCGCCGCACGGCCGGGGAGGGCAGGGCCCTCGTCCTCGGACGCCGCGCGCTGGTCGGCGTACTCGCCGTGTCCGCCGCGGTGTACGTCCTGCCGCGCTGGTACGACGGCAACCGCACGGCGCTCACCGTCGACGCGAACGCCCCGTACCGGCAGGCTGCGGCCTGGCTCGGCCGCGAGGTCCCCGACCCCGCCCACACCCGGGTGCTGGTCGACGACGCGCTGTGGCTGGACGCCGTCCACCACGGCTTCGAGCCGGGACCCGGCGCCATCTGGTTCTACAAGGCCGACCTCGACCCCGCCGTCACCAACACCCTGCCGCGCGGCTGGCGGGACATCGACTACGTCGTCTCCTCGCCCACCGTGCGCCGCGACGCGGTGAACCTGCCCAACGTGAAGGCCGCACTGGAGCATTCGACCGCCGTAGCCGTCTTCGGGACGGGCGAGGACCGCATCGAGATACGCCGGACCGACCGCGAGAGTGGGAGCTGAGCCACCGTGAGCGAAGACCTGTGGCCCCCGCATGCCCTGGGCGAACCGGAACTGTCTGCTCCGGCCCTGCTCGAACCGACCGGCCTGGAACCGGCCGGCGATCCCGCCCCGGGCAGCGTCACCCTCATCATCCCGACCTTCAACGAGGCGGGGAACGTGGAGGAGTTGCTGCGCCGGCTGGCCGGCTCCCTCCCCGCGCACCTGCCCTGCGAGGTGCTGTTCGTGGACGACTCCACGGACGACACCCCGGCGGTGATCGAGAAGGCCGCCTCCGAATGCCCTTTTCCGGTGGCGGTCCTGCACCGGGAGACGGCCGAGGGCGGCCTCGGCGGAGCCGTCGTCGAAGGGATGCTGGCCATTGGTAAGGAGCGGGCGGCGACGGACTGGATCGTCGTGATGGACGCCGACCTCCAGCACCCGCCGCACCTGGTCCCCGAACTCGTCGGCGAGGGTGAGCGCACCGGCGCCGACCTGGTCGTCGCCTCCCGCTACATCCCCGGCGGCAGCCGGGCCGGACTCGCCGGGAGCTACCGCGTCGCCGTCTCGCGCGGAGCGACCTGGCTCACCAAGGGGCTCTTCCCGCGCGCCCTGCGCGGTATCAGCGACCCGATGAGCGGCTTCTTCGCGATGCGCCGCTCGGTCGTGACGGCCGACGCCCTGCGCCCCCTCGGCTACAAGATCCTGCTGGAGCTGGCGGTGCGCTGCCGTCCCGCGAAGGTCGCCGAGGTGCCGTTCGTCTTCCAGGACCGGTACGCGGGGGAGTCCAAGTCCACCGCCCGGGAGGGGCTGCGTTTCCTCACCCACCTGGCGGCGCTGCGCTCGGCGACCCCGGTGGCCAGGATGATCGGCTTCGGGCTGATCGGGCTCTCCGGTTTCGTCCCAAACCTGGTCGCGCTGTGGCTGCTCACGCACGCCGGGATGCACTACCTGCCGGCCGAGATCGTCGCCAATCAGGCCGGAGTGCTCTGGAACTTCGTCCTCATCGAGGCCCTCCTCTTCCGCGACCGGCGCCGGCACCGCCACTGGGCGGACCGGGTCGGGCGGTTCGCGCTGCTCGCCAACGCCGATCTGCTGCTGCGGATCCCGCTGATCGCGGTGTTCGTCGGCAAGTTCGGCATGGCGGTGCTGCCCGCCACCGCGCTCGCGCTGGTCACCACGTTCGTGCTCCGGTTCGCGGCCACCGAGGCACTCGTCTACCTCCCGCGCAGGTCAGGACGTACCAGCGGGAGTTGAGCCGCACCGGCACCGCACCGGCACGACAGAAGGGAACATGTCCATGCGTCTGACCATCCGGCGGAGGGCGGGGCGGCGGGCCGCGCTGCTCGCCGTCGGGGCGATGACCGCGGGCCTGCTGCTCACCGCACCGCAGCAGGCCACGGCCGGACCGCCCAATCTGCTCACCAATCCCGGTTTCGAGACCGCCGGCGCGGCCGGCTCCGACATGCCCGCCTGCTGGTCCAAATCCGGCTGGGGCGACAACGACTTCACCTTCGCCACCGTGGCCGACGCGCACAACGGCACAAAGGCCATGAAGGTCTCCCTCACCCGCCGGGTGGACGGCGACCGCAAGGCCCTGGTCACCGAGAACGCCACCTGCGCCCCCACGGTGGTGGCGGGCAAGCAGTACGACCTGTCCGCCTGGTACAAGTCGAACACCCCGGACGTGTCGGTGACCGTGTTCCGGCACGACACCGCGGCGGGCTGGCAGTACTGGACCGACCTGCAGAATCCGCCGGTCAGCGCGGCGTGGGCGCGCACGGCGGTCCGTACGCCCGCCGTACCGCCCAACACCGACAAGATCGCGTGGGGGCTGTCGGTCTACGGAGTGGGCACGCTCACCACCGACGACTACGCGCTGGAGGAGGTGGGCGCGGTTCCGCCGCAGCCCGGCTGCACGGGCACGGCCGAGGAGTGCGCCAAGGGCAAGTGGGAGGTGATCCCGGCCAAGAACCCGGTGCGCTCGATGCACGCGGTGGTGCTGAAGAACAGCAAGGTGCTGCTGATCGCGGGTTCGGGCAACGACATCGCCCAGTTCAACGCGGGGACCTTCACCTCGGCCGTCTACGATCCGGCGAACGGCTCCTTCAAGACGATCCCGACGCCCGTGGACATGTTCTGCTCGGGCCACGTGCAGCTGTCCGACGGCCGGGTGCTGGTGATGAGCGGCAACAAGGGCTACCCGTCCGCCGACGGCAAGATCGGCTACCAGGGGCTGAAGGACTCGTACATCTTCGACCCGGCGACGGAGAAGTACATCAAGACGAACGACATGAACGGCGGGCACTGGTACCCGTCGGCGACGGAACTCGGCAACGGCGACGTGATCTCCTTCGGCGGGCTGAAGGAGGACTCGACGGGCAATGTGACCGCGGAGAAGTTCTCGGCGGCGCAAGGCAAGTGGCTGCCGATGAACGAGGTCAACCAGACCTGGTCGTACTGGGGTCTGTACCCCTCGATGATCCTGATGCAGGACGGCCGGCTCTTCTACTCGGGCAGCCACACCTTCGGCAACGGCACACAGGGCAGCGGCGCGTCCGTCTACGACTACAACGCCAACACCGTCACCGACGTGCCCGGGCTGCGGAAGAAGGACGAGCGCGACGAGTCGGCGAGCGTGCTGCTGCCTCCGGCGCAGGACCAACGGGTCCTGACCATCGGCGGCGGGAACAACGAGTCCAATCCGGCGGCGAACCGGCTCACCGAGCTCATCGACCTGAAGGCCCCGAGCCCGGCGTACACGGCGGGCCCGGACCTGCCGCAGGGTCTGGTCGACGTGGGCGGCGTCAAGCGCCCGCAGACCGGGGCCGAGGGCAAGATGTACGTCTCGGCCGTACTGCTCCCCGACGGCAAGGTACTGGAGACCGGCGGCGGGCTGCACGACCGCGCCGACCCGGTGTTCGAGGCCTCGTTCTTCGACCCGGTGTCCAACACCTACCAGGCGGGCCTGCCCGCCGACCCGATCCCGCGGACCTACCACTCGGGCGCGTTCCTGCTGCCCGACGGCCGGGTCATGACGGTCGGCGACAACCCGGGCAACGGCACGTACAACAACAACGTGTCGATCTACACCCCGCCGTACCTCTTCAAGGGCGCGCGCCCGCAGCTCACCTCGGTGATCGACACGGAGTGGGTGTACGGGGACACGCAGCGGATCACCGTCAACCGGCCGATCGTCAAGGCGGAGCTGATCCGTCCGGCGGCGGTCACGCACTCCTCGGACCCCAACCAGCGGTTCGTCGACCTGCCGATGACGGTGGTCAACAGCACCACGATCGACCTCAACGTCACCAGCAACCCGAACCTGGCCCCGCCCGGCTGGTACATGCTCTTCGGGGTCGACGCGAACGGCATCCCGTCGGTCGCGACCTGGGTCCACCTGGGCGGCGCGCCGGCCCTGGCCAAGACCGCAGTCGGGGGAGACCAGCCCTCGCCGCACGTGCACGACTTCGCGGACGCGCTGAAGGCGGCCCCGAAGACCAACCCGGCCAAGCGTGACTCGGTACCGGTCGCGCCCAGCGTGGCCGGCTGCGACCGCCACTACGGCACGGTCAACCTGTGCGTCCCGACGCGTTTCCCGGCGGAGGTGAAGGAGACGACGAAGGCCCGCTGCGACTGGCTGGCCTCCCACAAGTACCCGAAGCGCATGAAGGTCAACGGCAGCGACCCGCTGCGCCTCGACCCCGACCGCGACGGCTACGCCTGCTGATCACCGGGCCGGGACCCTGCCGCCGTGCGCCACGGCGGCAGGGTCCCGGCGCAGTCCGGCGCAGTCACAAGGGCTAGGTCCGTTCTTCGCGGG
>NZ_JAGGOY010000068.1 GCF_018614095.1 Streptomyces sp. ISL-87
AGCGGGTACCAGAGCGCTGCGCGCTCTGGAGCGGAGGCCCGGCGCTGCGCGCCGGGTGGACCGGCCCTTCGGGCCGGCTGTCCTCCGCTTCGCTACGGACTGGGCCCTCGCTTCGCGAGGGAGGTCAACCCTTCCGCTGCGCTCCAGGTTTGACCCTGGGTCATGGGCCGTGCTTTGCACGGCCCATGAAGCCTTCCCGCTGCGCTCCAGGGTTCTGGCCTGCGTAGCAGCCAGAACAGGGCCCGGTCGCTTCGCTCCCCGGCCCGATGCCCGCTGCGCGGGCGGCTGGCAGTAGAGGGGTGCCGGGGCGGTCGGTTCTTCACTGCGGGGCTGACTGCCCCGGGACCTTGTCTCTTCCAGTCCGGTTACCTGTCTCCACGCTCATTCTCCCCACCCCCTGGGAGGGTGAAACGGGGCAGCGACGCGTGTGCTTCATTCTATACTGGATAGGCTAGTTACAGGGGCCGGAGCCCTGCTCCACTGCAGCTACACGACTCTATCCGGGAGATCGTGCTCGGTAGAGCAGTATCGGCGGCCGTGCTCATCGAGTGTGGCCGTAGCGGGATGGCCTCGTGCGGAGTTCTCGTCGGAACCACTCGTGTGGGTGGTTGGAAGGATGGGGTTGGGCATGGTCCGGATGGAGTTGCGGCCGCATCAGCGCGAGGCCGTGGACGCAGTACTCAAGGCCCTGGAAGACCCATCCTCAGGTCTGCTTCCGCAGGCGGGACTACGCACTCAGGTGGTCATGGCTACCGGCTCGGGCAAGACCCTGGTGGCGGCGAGGAGCGCAGCGGAGCTGCGCGCGCGCCGGGTGCTGGTGTTGGTTCCGTCTCTGGATCTGCTGGCCCAGACCGAGGCCGCCTGGCGGGTGGGTGGACGTGCGGGTGCAGTGCTGGGGGTGTCTTCGCTGCGTGAGTCGGAGGCCGGTTTCGCGAACACCACCGTCCCGGAGGAGCTCGTGCGCTGGACCGCGCACTTGGAGCAGGTCACTGTCTTCTCCACGTACGCCTCCCTCGGTCTGGGCACCCTTGAGCGTGCGCACCAGGCTGGCCTGCCCGCCTGGGATCTCATCGTGGTGGACGAGGCGCACCGTACGTCGGGGCGGGTCGGAAAGCCGTGGGCCGTGGTTCACGACAATGCCAGGATCCCGGCTGCGCGGCGGCTGTACATGACCGCCACCCCGCGGTTGTGGCAGGCCGGCGAGGAGCCGGGATGCGGGGATCTGGTGGCCTCCATGGAGGACAACGAGAACGGACTGTTCGGTGCGCGCTGCTACACCTTGACCCTGTCCGAGGCCATCGACCGGCACATCGTCGCCCCGTATCAGGTCGTGTGCCTGGACATCACCGACGCCGCTTTCCAAACCGCGAAGCTCCTCGGCGCCGAGCAGCGCTCGGACAAGGTCCGCGGCACGCGCATGGCGGCCCTGCAGACCGCCGTGGTGAAGGCCGCTGCGTCGGAGGGCTTCACGCGCACCTTGGTCTTCCACCATCAGGTCAAGGAAGCCGAGGCCTTCGCCACGGGGCTGCCCGACATCGCCGAACAACTCCACGTCCTGGACCCCGAGCTCTACCCCCGGGCCGTGTGGGCTGACTGGCTCTGCGGAGAACATTCGCCGGCCTATCGGCGCCGCGTCCTGGACGACTTCGCCGTCGGCACCGCCGCCGACGGCACCAAGGCCGACAAGAGCTTCCTCGGATCTGTACGCGTCCTCGGCGAAGGCGTCGACACCAAAGAGTGCGACAGCGTGTTCTGGGCCGATCTGCGCGGCTCCATGCCCGACCTCGTCCAAGCCGTCGGACGGGCGCTACGCATGAAGCCGGGCGAGGGCAAGGTCGCCTCGCTGGTCGTACCGGTCCTGCTCGGGCCCGGTGAGACCCCGGACGACATGCTCACCTCCCGCGCGTACGGGGGCCTGGCCAAGCTGCTGGAAGCCCTCCGCGCGCACGACACCCGGATCGTGGAGACCCTGGCCGAGCCTCAGGCGCCAAGCCGCTACACCCCGCTCGCCCAGGCGGAGATGCCTGCCGAGTGGCAGCCGGACACCGAGGGCATCAGCGGACCCGCCCACGCGCTCTTGAAGTTCTCCACCCACCGCAACCCCGCCAAGCTCGCCACGTTCATCAAACTCCGTGTACTCGAACCAGAGAAGACGCACTGGCTCCGCGGACTCGAAGCCGCCATGCTCTACCGCCAAGAACACGGTGCCCTCCGCGTCCCCTTCACCTACAAGGCCCCCCAGCCCGGCGAAACCCACGCCCCGGACAACACCCAGCCGAAACCGGCCGCTACCGAGGCGGAACTGCGCGTACTGGAACAAGCCGTCGCCGACGAGGACCAGGCCGCAGTGGACACGGCCCTCCTCGACGCAGCCCAAGGCGCCCACGAACACCCGGTGCACTGGCCGGCGACGCTCGCAGGCTTCCCTCTCGGGCAATGGATCGCCGACGCCCGCCGCAGCAACGCAGGGGGCCGACTGTCCGACGAGCGGGTCAAAATGCTGGACGAGCTCGGCATGGTCTGGTCCGAGCGCGATGTCGCCTGGGAAGAAGGACTCACCGCCGCCCGCGGCTGGTCCGCCCAACACGGTCACCTCCTCGCCCCCGTCAGCGCCGTCTGGCAAGGACATCCCGTCGGGGTCTGGCTCAAGAACGCCCGCGCCTCAGCCCGCCGCACCGCCGAAAGCGAACAACGCCAAGCCGAAGGCCTTGAACCGCTGCCCCTTGCCTGGTCGATGCCCGAAGAACGCCGGGCGCAGCTGGAAGACATCGACCCCGCCTGGTGCCCCGCCTGGCCCGTCGCCTGGCAACGCGCCTTCACCCTCCTGCGGCGTCACATCGAAGCCAGCGGGCAGGTGCCCCAAGCGCCACGCGAGATCCTCATCCAGGGCGAAGACCTCGGACAATGGGTCCGCGCGCAACGCTGGGGCTGGCACGACCTCGAAGCAGGACAGCAATGGCTCCTCAAAGCCGTCCTCGGCCTCGAACCCGCCAGCGCGCGAGAGAAAGCGCAGGCGGCGGGACGGATGAGCCAGGCCGACAAATGGACCCTCAACCTCACCGCAGCCACCCAGTACCACCAGCGCCAAGGACACCTCAACGTGCCACGCAAGCACGTCGAACCAGTGCCGGTCGACGACGGCGGCCTGCCCGCCAGCGATACACCCCAGCGGCAGATCCGTGAAGTGAAACTGGGGGCATTCGTCAGCAACGCCCGCAACAGGAAGGCATCACTCACCACCGAACGGATCGCGCAACTCGACGCCATCGCGATGAGGTGGACCTAGCAGCCGACGTTTTCTCCGCGCCGGTTGCAACCGACACCGACATCGATGGGGAAGCCCTCCGCCCCGCGGACCGCTGTCAGATCCGACGGATTGCCAGGACCCGCCGAGGTCCTCGCAATCCGTCGGGACCCGTCAGTCCAACGGCAGCTGTCCGGTGATTGAAGAGTTCTTCCGGGGCTTGCGGAGCGGGGGGCGGAGCATCAGCAGGTCCATGAAGCGCTTCGGCGGGGGGTACCCACTGGACTTCTCCGTCAGGAACACACTCAGCAGGAGGGACCGTGCGGCGACGGTGGTGGCGTCGGCCACGATTCCCGCGGCGGCGATCTGTTCCGCGAGCCCGTTCAGGTCCCGCTCGTAGCCTGCATAGATCCGGCGGCCAGCCTGCTCAACCGCGTCGATGGCCTGGCTGGTGGCCCAGCGGACGATGCGCTGGTGCTCTTGCAGCTGGTCGTCGTCGGCGTCTGCTGGTGGCGGGTAGGCGGTGGCGGCGATGTCGTGGTGGTGAGACCGCTTGGCAGCGGAGCGGAACTCCGGGTTGCCGGCCAGTTCGGCCGCAATCCGATCGACCTCCGCCGCCGCCCGCGCCTGCGCATCCTCTGCCCGAGCGCCCTGAGAGGCTCGATTGAGGGCCGTGAACTGCGCCCAATCTTCTTCGAGCTCGGTGTGCCAGGGAGCGACCTCGCACCAGTAGTGCGCCACGCCCTCAGCGACGAAGCACAGGAACACGCCGGTGAACTGCCCGTCGCGAGTCAGCGCAGTGCGACGGATCCGCTCCAACTCCCGCCGGGCATCAGCACTCAGCTGCTCCTCCACACCATCGCCATCCGAGTCGTCATCTTCAAGGACGGCGAACTCGGCCGCCTCGAAGGCTTCGCTGAGGAGGTAAAGGATCCGGGCCCCGCACGTTCGGGCGAGGTCACAGAAGGCCGCGGCGTTGACCTCGTCACCCTCAAGACGTACACGCAGACCCGCCGGCTCGGGCAGAGCAGGAAGCAAAGTCAGCCCCGCCTCCCCCGCCCACACCGGAACCTGTTCGATGAGTTTCTCCAGCTCAACGGCCCTCTTTCGCTGCACCGGAACAGACATAGACGACTCCTTCCACCGCCCCGACACCCCGTGTGACGAGAAGCGTGCAGAGAGTAGAGAGAGGGTCTGACAGTCCACCCCGGTTATAAAGCGGCCAGGAGCCCGGCGGGTACCACCACAGGCCTCACCCCGTCCCCCGGCCGCCCCTCGGCCGAGGGCCGAATCCGCGCCACAGACCGGCCCCACACGCCTACCTGACACACAATCAGGCGCGCGCTGGAAATTCAGCACGTCGCTGGATTCACCACTCCTCAGGCAGACCCGCATCCCGGCAGGTCAGGGTCATTGCGTGAAGGCGGTCGGTCCGGTTCGCCGGTCTCGTGTGTGACGTGGCGTCATGTCCCAGCTTGGTGCGAGAAGAGCCCGGGAAGCAGAGCAGGCACGGCGCTGGTGATCATGTGGTTGTCGAGACCCATGAGAACCGAGCGAGACCGTGCCTGCCCGAACATCATCGCCCATGCCCGCAGGGCTGGGACAACTGACCCTTCCGAACGCCCGGACCACCGAGGAGGACGCCGCTGACCTGCGGCGCTTCCTGGATCTGGTGCCCGATCCCCGCGGACGGAAGGGGCGGCGGTATCCGGCGCACGCGCTGCTCTGTGCGGCCGCGGCGGCGGTCTTGACCGGTGCCCGCTCGCTCATCGCGATCAGTGAATGGATCACAGATGCGCCGCAGCACGTCCTGGGACTCCTCGGCTTTCCGGCCGACCCGCTCACCGGCCTCCGGGCGGTGCCGCACGCCGCTACTGTCCGCCGCCTGCTCCAGCACGTCGACGGCGACGCGCTGGACGGGGCCATCGGCGCATACCTGCAGGCCAGAACCCCACCACCGGCGCCAGCTGAACCACCCTCGAAGCGGCCGGCCCTGCGGGCCATCGCCGTCGACGGCAAGACCGTGCGAGGCTCGCGCGCCCAGACCGCGACCGCGATCCAGCTGCTGGCCGCGATGGACCACCACGGCGTAGTCCTGGCCCAGCGGCAGATCGCCTCCAAGAGCAACGAAATACCCGCCTTCCAGCCTCTGTTGGACACGATTGATTTGGAGAGCACCGTGCTGACCGGTGACGCCCTGCACACCCAGCACAGCCACGGCGCCTACCTCATCGAGCGCGGAGCCCACTACCTGGCCGTCATCAAGAAGAACCACCCCGGCCTGTATGCACAGGTCAGGAAGCTGCCTTGGGCCGAGATCCCGCTGGACCACCACACCCGCGACCGGGCTCACCACCGCGATGAGATCCGCCGTCTCAAGGTCGCCGCGTTCCGCCACATCGACTACCCCGGCGCCCGCCAGGCGATCCAAGTCGTGCGATGGCGCCGCGACCTCGCCACCGGGAAGCTGACGATCGAGCGCGTCTACCTGATCACCAGCCTGGATGTCTTCGACGCCACCCCGGCCGAGCTCGCCGCCTGGATCAGGGGCCACTGGGGCATCGAGAATCTCCTGCACCACGTACGTGACCGGACCTTCCGCGAGGACGACTCCAAGGTCCGCACCGGGACCCTGCCCCGCACCATGGCCAGCCTGCGCAACCTCGCCATCAGCCTCTTCCGCCAGAACGGCGAGACCAACATCGCCGCCGCCCTCCGACGCACCAGCCGCGACTACCTCCGACCACTGTCGGCTCTCGGCCTCACGTGATCAACCCGGACAGATCCCGATCATGCAATGACCCTGCCCGGCAGGTACCGGTCGCTTCACCGGCCGTCTTCACATCCGCGAAGGCCCCAGAAGGCGCCTGAGGCTTTCCCACGTCGGGCAGCCCACAGCCCTTCGTCGCGGCGGCCCGCTCGGCTGCACGGGTCACGATTGACGTATGAGTGGATCCGGGTGATCGTGGAATTACGGACGCGGTTGGCTCACTCTAGGAGTCACGCGCGATTTTGCCGCGATCAGCCAGTAGTTGATCAATAGATCACTGAAATACTGGCGTACGTGATCTCCCGCTCACGGTCTTCAATAGACCCCTAAGGCAACTATCGCAATAGAGGTCCCCATCATGGGGGTGCTAAGACTATGCCTGACAGTGCCAAGCATATTGTGGTATCCGGCGACCTGCTCACCGACTGGGTTATTGAGCGCCATGAAGGAAGCGGCCAGCGGCGAGGCACGGGAGTGAAATGGCAGACTCGCGAGCAGTCCCTTAGGGCGACCGAGATAAAGGGCGGAACTTGCCTCCTGGCAGCTCTTATCGAAAAGCTCATTGTTAAGGGGTTTGAAAAACCTGCAACACATAGCGGGATCGAAAGGTTACCTTTCGGTGAAAATGAGCGACTGAGTCACTACTATGTGACTCTAGGAAAATTCCCTCTCGACGAGGAAGAAGCTAAAAAGGAAGGCTCGGCCGTCAAACATACGCGTTGGCGAGTTGACGAGAAGCTTGGCATCACTAAGTGGGGACAGAAATGTCCGGATGGCCATGCAGGCTGCAAAGTAGAGCCTGATCACGCAGATGCTTCCATAGTTGTACTAGTGGACTCAGGGCTAGGATACAACAAGGTCAGTGAACACTGGCCAAGCGCCATAGCAGGAGATGGTAACAAACCCTGGGTTCTCCTCAAGCTTGGTGGTGAGAGGATCCTCTACAATCTGCGTGAAGAATTGTGGGGCAAGCTGGCACCCCATAAGGACAAGCTCATAGTTGTGACGACTGCCGATGACTTGAGACGCAATACCGGAGTCAAGATTAGCCAAGGCGTCTCTTGGGAGCGCATAGCAGGCGACTGTACAACAGTACTTGCAGGCATTCCCGCTCTGACCGCCTGTCGCTATGTGGTTGTCTCCTTTGGCCCGGAAGGCGCACTGCTATTCGACCGGGACGCGGCTGCGCCGGGTAAAGATGACGAAGCCGCATCCAGCCGTATGAGCAAATACACATTGCTCTTCGACCCTGCCAGAACGGAGCGGTCGGCAGACTTCTGGGGCCACGGTCACATGTGGGGCTACACGTCGACTCTTACGGCTTCCATCGCTCACATGTTCATGAGTGAATTCAATGAGATACAAGAGTCGAACGAATCGCGACGCCAGGTTGAGAACGGCATTAAGTCCAGCCTCGTAGCAATGCATAAGCTCTATGAGTGTGGATTCGGCACCGTCCCCGAAGTGTCGGCCGAGAGACGAGGCCAGGTTGCCGTCGCCGCTGAACCAGGCCACGAGGCAGAGGCCGATAGTGCAGCAAATCAATGGATTGATCGGGAAGGGCTAGCCTTTCCCATCAAACCGGTCACTGACATAATAAAGAATCACCTTCAAAAAGAAGGATGGATTCGAGGAAACCCGGCTGAACCCGTCAGGGTAGCCATAGATCCGTCGGAGCCATTCCATCTATGGTCGATACTTTCCGACATGCACAAGAATCACCTCCATCAACTTGCGCGCAATATCGTACTTCAGGGAGTGGATGAAGCTCTGAGTGATGTACCTCGCGCCAAATATGGAAGCCTGACCACTGTTGATCGGCAAGAGATTGAGAGCTTTGAATCCGTCAGGGCGCTGGTAATGGACTACGCAGAAAAAGGAGGCACAAGGGCGCTTCCGCAGCCAAAGGAAAAGGTCCCCGAACCTCTGTCAATAGCGGTATTCGGGGCGCCAGGATCAGGCAAGTCGACCGCCGTGAGAGAGGTCATTCACTCACTCAAGATGCCAGCGACAGAATTCGCTTTCAATGAATTCAACCTATCTCAGTTTCGCGACACGAAAGACATGGAAGACTCGCTCCATCTCGTGCGCGACGATCGCCTTAAGGGCAAGATACCGCTGGTCCTCTGGGATGAATTTGACACCTACTTTGAGAGGGAGCTCGGGTGGCTGCGATACTTCCTGTCGCCGATGCAGGACGGGACATTTCAACAAGGGCAAGCCTTGCATCCGATAGGCCGTTCTATATTTGTCTTCGCCGGAGGGATATCGAAAAGTCTGCATGACTTCCAGAGGCAGGGCCACTTTATTGAGGCCAAAGGGCCCGACTTCGTAAGCAGAGTCCGGGGCACCATGGAGCTCAAGGGCATTGATAAAATTCCGGGGGACGATCTCTATGTCATCAGGCGCGCCGTTCTGCTTCGGTCAATACTAGAGAAAGAGACATCACTATTTGATCATCCTGCCCCGACGTTCGTGACAGATGACGCTAAGGGCGTCGAGGTAATAGACCCTGGAGTCCTGAACGCATTTCTTGAGATCTCAAAATTCAGTCATGGCGTGCGCTCAATGAAGGCAATAGTCACTACCAGTTCACTGTCCGGGGAATATTACTTCGGGAGGTCAAATCTTCCCGCCGAGACTCAGCTGAATCTTCACGTGGAAGCGGAAGACTTCTACGACAAGATGAGATCCGGTCCGGATTCGTGAGTCGATCGGGCAACCGGGCCGAAGCAGATATCCCGACGGCCATAAAGCCAGCTTCGGTGGCTAGCCCGTCGTGCCAGCCAGGCACCACGCCCTTCGACGGTCAGGGTGGGCGCACCGGCCGGGGCCTCAGCGCTATCGACGGCATGGCATGCACCGGCGCTCCTGCCCGGGCGGGTGTGCGTCCGGCCGTGGCGGACGGCCCCGTGCGCGGAGTCGGCCGCGTCGCGTACGTGGGCCGGCCACGACTGCGTCGCTGCAGTCGCGGTCGCCGGTAAGAGGGTGTTGTGTCCGGGACGGCTTCGCCGAGGGCTGGGTCGCAGCAGGTCCGTCGGGTGGGTCACTGCCCGGCGTGGAGCACCTCGCCGTGGTCCTTTGTCCAGGTGCGCAAGCGGCGCCGGATGCCATCCGTCTCGGCGCACAAGGTGATGGTCACGTCGTCCGAGCCGTGCGTCCCGATGAAGCCGCGGAACCGCTTCACCGCAGACGCCTCGGCCTCCCAGGTCCCCTCGACCTTCGGTCCCCCGGGGGTGAAGGTCATCGACACGTGGAAGCGGACCGCCGGCTGCGGGGGTGTGCTGACCATGGTGTGGTCTACCGGCCGTGGGTGGTCTCGAAGATCTCTACGGCCGTGGCTCCGGACTTCACGAGATCCTGCTGCCGCTGCTCGGCGGAGGTCCGGTCGTAGTGCACGGCCGAGGTCTTCTCCTGGCCGTCGAGGACCCATCTCACCTTGAAGCTCACCATGGCCATCGCCGGACCTCCGTCACGCTGCTGAGCGGCCGCCGCGAGAGCGCGGAGCCTGCTGACTGATGCCAGCTTCTCAGCCACCACCGACAATCCCGCGGACGGATCCGGACTGGTGTCAGTCCAGGGTCACGCGCAGGATCGGCCAACTCCGGCCGGGGACTTTTGATCTCGTCCTTCACGTACCGCTCGACGGTGCCCGGCTGATACCCAGGAGCTCCGCGACGGTCTTCGCGCTCTTCTCCTGCTTGACCAGGTACCGCATCTGCGCGCCCGCGCTCTTCGGGATCGGGCGGGTGAAATGAGCCTGACCGGCCCGCTCAAGGCTGTCCCCGACGATGCCCATGCCGCCCCCTCTGGATCAGTCCCACAGGCGCGGGACAGCTTTCATGGTCTCAGTGGCGGCACAAGCCCTTGTGCTGGCGGAAGGTACCGAGCCGCAGACACAGTCCTCGTGGCCCTCGTCGACCCCAGCCACAGAACGGAAGCCCCACCGTCCGGCAGGTACAGGACTGCGTGCGGAGGTGCATGAGCAACGCGGCCGCCAGGCCGTGGTGCGGAATCACCCACCGGTCCCCGCCACTCCCTTGTTGGCTTGTCCGTCACGGTCGGCACCACCCGAGACGCAGCTAACGCTGTTGCTGTCCCCCTCCCGCAGACGAACCAGAGACCCGCACGCGAAGCCAGCTCAGCCAAACGAGGCAGATACCCGCACGTGAAACCAGCCGCGCCACAGAGGGGTTGCGGGGTTCTTAGAGGGGAACAGCCACGATTTGCCTGGTCAGGCGGCTGTGACGCGCGAGATACGTCAGTACAGCACTGACGTATCTACCTGCGATACGTCAGTAGTTGTCGACGTATCTAGGCCTGTTGGTGGCAGTAGTGCAACACAACTGGGCGTCAGATCGCTGTCCTGCCAGCGGGTTTGGTAGCAAAAATGCAACACACGCGGCTTGGAAGGGTCCTGCTGCCTTCGGTGGGTGAGTTTCCGCGGCTCCCGGTGAGCGGATCGTTTGCTTCGTGATCCATTCGTGACGCCAGCGGGGTCGAAGTGGTGAGCAGTTCGGTGATGCAGCCGGGGTTACCTCTGAGCAAGGGATACGCCGGTGCTGCACTGCCGTATCTCCAAGAAGCGTTGCAGTACCGGCACGGTGAGCGTGGCAGTAATGCAACAGTCCACTACCCTGCTCACTGCGAACCAGGACCATGAGGGGCCAGCGAATGCCAGACGCGTACGACTCCGCAGTTCCGATTCCGCCTCCGCGGCCCAAGAAGCGTCGGCGGCCCCTGCCTTCTCCTTCACCCAGCGGTGGCGTTCCGCGCGCAGAGCAGGTGAAACTTCCACCGGGACACGCTGCGCAGATCTACCCTCTGGCAACGTCCAAAGGGTTCATCGGCGGCTCATACAGCATGGACTCCCTCGCCTTCATGCTCTGGGCCGCCCGGCGTTACCAGGACCCCGAGCACCGGTTCATCCTCGTCGTCCTGGTTGCCCTGATCGGCCTTCAGGAGGTGGGCGGGCACATCGAGCGCACCCAGGAACAGATCGGCGACGAGATCGGCGGCTACAGCCGCACACACATTTCGTGGGCCCTCGCCGTCCTCCAGGACGACGGAGTCGTGCGCCGAGTGCGGCGCGGTGTTTACCAGCTCGTGCCCTCGGGAGCTCTGCGCGGAGGCATTAAGCCGCTGCCGGAGGGGCAGCGTAGGCTCCCCGGGAGTACACCCGAGCGGGTCCAGCAACTGGACCTGTTGCAGGAGATCCTGGCGGACCCCAAGGCCCCCGAGGCGTTCAAGGCCATGGCGGAAGTGGACGCAACACTGCCGGCGGGACCCCGGCAGAAGCGAAAGGGGAAGTGATGACTGTCGCAGCCTCGGCGGCCGCCTCGCGGTGGCCCCATCAGGAGTACCAGCTGATCTCCGTCCAGGGCCTCAGCTACATCCCCCGCCTGCCTCCCACGGCGTACGCAATCCTGCTGTACATGCTCACCCAGCAGCAGCCCGGCGGCCTTGTACGGGCTACCCACGGCGAGCTCGCCACCGGCCTGGCCCTCGACCGCGGCGTCATCAGCCGCGCCATGCCCTACCTCGTAGCGGCCCGCCTCGTCTACGTCGCAGGCCGCGGCCGGCTTCAACTCCACCCCATGCTCGCCGCCTACCCCACGGCGCAGGACCGCACCGCCGCCCTGGCAGCGCTGGCACCGGAGGACCGGCTCAACGTCGGCCACTTCGAGGAGGAGTACGAGCGGCGCCTGGCCCGATATCAGGAAGACAAGGCCCGCAGGAAGGCCGAGCAGCGCAAGGCGCCCCCACGCGGCCACCTGCGCAGCGTCTGATCGAGCCTACGCATCCCTGATGTGACGGTGAGATCCTCGGCCGCGCCTCGGCCCGAACGACGTCTGGAGTTCCTGCGCCGGGCCGGGCTCGACCCCGACGACGTCGCCCCCCTACGGCGAAGGCCTCATCGAATGGGGCGGCGGCGGCCCCGCCGTATGGCACCCGGACATGCTGTGAGCGCAGCCGTGCGGGCCGCCACCGGTGACGTGGCACGGAGGCCGGGCGTTGTTCCCGGAAGTCACCGAAAACCGGCTGAAGCTGCTGAGCGAGGGCGAGGCCCGAGCCGTCATGGTCCTGCTCGGCATCCTCGGCGACGAGACCCGCTCCGAGGAGATCCGCCAGGCCGCCGGAGAGCTGCGGTTCCGCCTGGGCTCGCGCCTCGCCGCCCCTGCGGACTCCTACCGGCCCGTGCCGTAGCAGGCCCCGGAGACGGCGAGGTCGGCCGCCATCAGACGGTGGGCGAGCCGGTGTAGTCATGGCGCTGGTAGCCGCGTCCGTCGCCATGCCAGTCCAAGAACAAGCACCCGCGAGGGCGCCCGGGCCCGCCGGTGGCTGATCGTCGGCGTGCGATAGCGCCCGTGGCGCTTGCTGCTCGACGTGCTGTCCTCCAACTGGTCTTCCAACGCGGTGAAATCGCGCTCGATCACCACGGGGTCGGTGCCTTCCCGGGACTGCTTGATCTGCAACCGCAGCTTGGCCCCGTCGAAGATCTCCGTGTCGTCCACGGGGTAGAACGCGGGGCCGTCCCACTGCACCTCGGCGTAGGCGTAGACGGTGCGCCCGGACCGGGCCGCGCACGTGCTCACCTTCACGTCCCAGTTGTCGGGTCACGGCCCGTCATAGCTGTTGTCATCGATGGCCTTCGTGCTGCTGGAGCACTTGTAGGCCGGCGTGGCCGTGGCCGAGGGGGCGGCCACGGCCGCCACCGCGACCAGGGCCAGCACCACCACGGCAGTGTTCTTAATCGTGTTCATGGCCGGTCAATGGCGTCGGGGCCGGCGGCGACACGGCCAGCCCCCGAATCCGCCCCGACGGGGGATGGCTCCGCCACACGTGCGCAAACGTGCGGTGCGACGAGCCCGTGACCTCCGCATCGCCGTCTTCCTCCGCCTTGCAGCTGCACGCACCAGACCCCGCTCACGGTGCCGACCACGGCTGCCGAGCGCACATGGCGCGGTACGGGCGCCCGTTGTGGGGTTACCGGCCACGGGCGCCTCCTTCGGCTACTGTGGCGGGACCGCCCACTCGGCGGGCTCGGGCAGGATGCTGCTGGTGTACAGAACCCGTTCGGGCCGCTGCTTGCCGGGCACGGCGAACACGGTCTTGCCGCGCAGGCAGTCGCCGTTCCGGATGTCGGCCTCGAACGGGTACTCGGGGCGCGGGAAGTCGTCGTAGGTGCTGGAGCTCGGTTCGACGCGGGCGCCGTCGGCGTAGGCCAGGGCCCAGGGAGTACGGGTGACGCCTACGGTGCCCTTCGTGCTGCACACCTTGATCTCGACGGCGGCCCAGACGTAGCCGCTCGTCTTGTACTCCTCATCGGCGCTGGTGTGCGCGCGGACATCGTGCTCGTACCCGAGGACGGTCACGGTCGCCGCGGAGCCAGCCTTGGGGTTGGATGAGCTGATCGTCGTGCCGAACGTGAGCGGCGCCGCGGGCGGCGTCGCCAACGGTGACGGGACGGCGCTGCTGGGAGCCGAGGACGTTACGGCCGGCGCTGGTTGGCCGGTGCTCTGGCTGTCGCAGGCTGTCGCGGTGAGCAGCAAGGCGGCTGTGGCCGCTCCTGCGATGGTGGTGCGGGCGTGCATGTGTCCCCCCAGGAGTGTCTCTGAGGGTGCATCATGCGACGTCCTGGGCCCCTGCGACGGGGTGCGTTACCGGTCCGTGACGCTCACGTGATGGTGAGCGTCACGGACCGGCGGATGACCAGCTCATCGTTGGCGGGTCGATCTCCGCCCAGACATGCCAGGTGCCGCGGGTAAGGGCGGTGGTGCCGTCACTGGCATGCACACGCCCCGGTGAGGCCGTCCACGCGCACGAGGAGGCGCAGGGTGCCGACGCGGCTCACCGGGTGACCGCGCTGATACCTGGGGATCTGCAGGGGGCAGCCCGTATCGGGGTCGGATTACCGACCCGGCCCCCGGTGATGTGGCCGCGGCCGCGCTCCGCCGCGTCCTGGACGAACTCAGCGGGCGTGGGGCGGGAAGGTCACCCGGAGGCCGAACGGCGGCTGCCGCTTCATGAGGTGGGCGGTTGCCTGCCGGTGATGATCAGCAAAGACCGATATATCTGACAGGCTGTCACTGACAACCCCCACTGACACGAAACCGGCACTTCGCACCGAGGCCAACCCTCAACGAGGACCAGGAGCAGGGCGTCTCCGCAGGCTGAACCCGCCGCCTCACGCGCGCCGGCAGTCCGGCCGGGCTACGTCAGCCCGCGCCGTCGTCGCCACCAGCCTAGTTGCGCCCCACTGATGGCGCTGGCGGTGCCGCCGGACCCGGCGTAGGCCACCGGGGCGGTGACGGTCACGTTCGCGTTGTCACCAGCCGTGATTTGGATGCTCTGTACGGCCTGGTGCACTTGCTCGGGCGTGGGCGCATGCGACCCGTTGGGCATGGTGGATCGGAGTTCCGCAACAAACTGGGTCAGGCGGGTCCGAACCTGGTCGAGGATGCCCTGCACCGAGGAGGGCGGGACCCCCCAGTACAGCTCGTCGATGACAACTCTGTGCTTGCGATACTGCTCTGACCTGGTCATGAACGTCCGGAGCTCAGCGGCACCTGGAAGGCTGATCTTCACCACGTCACCAGGACGGGCACGGGCAACCAGGTCTTCGAGCTCGCCCACCCCATTGGTGATGGTCAGCTCCTCGGTGATCGCGCCTCGGGCGAACTCCGGAAGGTGCAGCGCGCTGATGGTCTCACCGCCACGCGCCCAGAACGGGGATCGGGAATCGACCCGGATCGGCGCAAACGTCCGACGGTAGTCCGGCAGAGCGTCGGGAGCCCGCACGTAGCCCCGCAACTCGTGCCCCGCCCACTCCTTCAGCGGCTCGGAGGAAGCGTGCCCGCCGATGATGAGGGCGTGGCGCAGTAGCCCGGCGAGCGGCGCCGAGTCGTCGAGGACGCCTCGCTCCAGCCGGTCCAGCGGCTGGAGTTCCCGGCGGGCCGACCAGATCACTTGAAGATGGCGTAGATGGCGGCGGCGGCTCCGATGAAGCCTGCGATGGTTCCCCAGCTCGTCCAACTGCGGTACCAGGGTCGGGGCGCCGGGGCGGCCTGGGCAGACTGCGGCGGCTGAGGTATGCCAGCAGTAGCGGTCCCGCCCGCGGCGGCGTACGCGTGCGGAGCGGTCACTTGGACCGGCGAGTTGTTCCCGGTGGTCACTTTGAAGGACTGCCCGGCTGGCGGGTCCTGTGGTGCGGGCAGGTGGCCGCTCTGGCTCATGACGTTCATCAGCTCCTCGTATCGTTCGAGCACAGCATCGCGCGCCCGGGACAGGTCACTCAACGCCTCGTAGTAGCGGGTGGGGTCGGCGCGCTTCCACTCCGGCGGAACCTCGGTGTACCGAGGAGGCCCGTTGATATCCGGGGCGAAGGTGCCGGCGAACTCCTCAAGAAGCCTGTCGAGCGCTTCCAGCAGGCCCTCGTGGGCCTCGGCGAGCTCCGGGGCGGTGAAACGCACACGGTCCCGCCTCAAGGTGGCCAGGGCGTTATCGACACCGTGCGGGAGCACAACGGACACCCGGTGCAGAGGAAGCCGTTGGGACAGCGTGGTAAGCCAGGAGGCATCCGCCGGAATCGCTTCGAGTATCCGACCGGCCTTGGCCCGGTCGGACTCGGCTGCCGTCATCGCGCTCCCCTCCCCGCGGGCCACACCGACGAAGGCCTTGAACGCCCGCCTGCGGCCCTGCCGTAATGCCCGAACGCTACGGGGTCAGGCAAGGGCCTCTGCGGCTGCACCAGGAGATGTGGGGCGGCCCGGTGGTACTGCCCCCGGAATCCTGGGCACCGGGCCTCACCCACGCACGCCATATCGGGCCGGGCTGCACCGACCCTAGCCGCAGCCCTACCGTGCTCCGCCTGTCGGCCGCCTGCTCATCGGGGCCGCACCAGCGGACCGGAACCGGCGGCCCCGCTCCCAGCTGAATCGACGTCACCCCCGCACCTGCCGCACCCAAGGCCACAGACAGCCGCCTGAGCCTCTGTCAGCGGCATCTGCAACCAAGGGGGGCCGGGGTGCTACGCACGGCCCCGTACGGGGCGCCTGTGGCCCGTACGGGGGGTGGTCCGGGCATGGTTCCGCCAGGCACCCCGCGAGGATGCCAGGCGGGCGGCGGGGCTACTGGCCGAGCGCGGCCAGCTTCGCCTGCGCCTGCTGCTCGCGCCAGGCTCGGAACTCCGCGCTCGGCATCGACGCCAGTTGCTCCCACGGGATCCCCTCGGGAGCCTCGTCCTCGTCGGGCCCGTCGAAGTCGGGTTCCTCGTGAACCAGCTGCTGCTCGGAGTCCGACGCAGGCTCACCAGCCGGGGCCGGGTTCCGCTCCCGCCACGCGGTCATGTGCTGCTGCACCTGGTGGTCGAGCATCGCGCCGAATACCCCGCTGCGGCCTAGCAGCATCCGGAACCGGAACTCCTCGGCCGCCTCCGCGTCCGCCCAACTCGTCACCGACGCCTCGGCGGCCTCGCGCCCGGCCTCATCCGCCCGGAGCCGCTCCTCCGCCTCCGCAGCAGCGCGAGCAGCCTCCCGCCGATCCCTGGCCCGCATCTGACAGGCCGTGCAGTCCCCACCACCGATGATCACGCCGTCCTCGCACCCCGGGTCCGGGCAGTCCTGCTGAAGGATCGCCGCGGCGAGCCACGAACTCCTGTTGATGATCCGGTCGCAGCCCTCCAAGTTCTCCGGGCTGCGACGAGCGGCCTTGCACCCGGACGCAGTGCACCGGTCACAACCCCGGTAGTCGGCCGCGGAACGAACATCGGCATGCTCGCCATGCCACCGGCGATTGATCCGGGCAATCACCTGCTCCGGCGACCGGCGAGGGATGCCGGCCCCCTCGGTCCCGACCAACAGGTCGTTGATAGCGCGGTGCAGACCCGAGTAGAGCGCCGTCCCCGGCCGAGCAACCGCCACCGGCACTGCCGCCCTCACCATGTCGAACCCGGGCGGAGTCTGACGGGGCTTCGTCTTGCGGATAGCCGGCCGGGGAGACGTCTTGCGCTGGGGAGGGAGATGCGGTTCGGACGCGGCGGAGCCGCCACCGGCCTCACCGCTTTCACCAGCCGCGCCTGCGCTGACGCCCGCACGCGCGAAACCACCCGCACCTTGGCCTACGGCGTCAGCCACCCCCTTCTCTTGCTCACTTCTAATGACCTTCTTGTAATGGCGTCCACCTGGTGCGGCTACCCCCATCCGGCTCCCGCGGCCACCCCCGTCCACCTGGTGCGGCCACCCCCATCCAGCTGGTGCGGCCACCCCCTCCTCCAGGCCGTTTTCCCGGGCGTGCTCCTCCTCGGCTGCCCGCATCCGGGACAGCGCTCGCTGCGCCCACCACTTCGCATCCATGAGCGTGTACGCCGAGGCCGCCCGCCCACCGTTCTCTGAGTCGTAGCGTTCCGTGATGAGCAGCAGCCCGTCATCGACCATGGCCGACAGGTTCGACGCGACAGTGCTGCGGCCGAGTCCCGTGCAGGAGCACAGCTCCTTGTACGTCGGCGGACGGTTGTTGCTGGTCCGCGTCTTGCCATGTACGAACGTGGCGACAGCCGCGTACACCGACTTGTAGTTCGGAGAAAGGTCACCACGGGCCACGGTCGGAGCATCCAGCTTGATGAAATCGAACCCGGGATCGCGGTAGACACGGGGGACATGCGGGCCGGAGGAGCGCGGCGGCCAGGGCTGGCCGGCGGCAAGAGCTTCAGTGCGCGCCGCCGCCCGTTCCAGAGTCCGGCGGGCCCACTGCTCTCGGTCGGTCAGGTGGTAGACGGACGCGTCCGGGGCCCCGTCGGCGGAGGACTGCGGGGCGATCAGCAGCAACTCGCGCGTCACCAGCTCCTTAGTGCCCCTGTCCACCGTGTCCACGGAACGTCCGATCCGCGCGGCGATGGACGTCCGGTACGGCAGCAGCGCCCGGCGGGCCTCCTCAGAGAAACCGGCCGCGGCCTCGGGGGCAAGGGTGGTGTGGTCATCGACGTTGGCGAACGTGGCGAGGGCCATGTACACCGCCTTCACGGCGGGGGCACACGTGCCGTCGCGGGCGGTGCGGACGTCGAACTCGATGTAATCCAGCCCGATCGACACATCGGCTGGACGGAACACGGAAGACGTCATCGCGCGCCCCCAGCGTGGACCAGGCCGAGGTGCAGGGCAGAGACGTGCCAGCGGTCTTGAGCGCAGTAGAAGCGGAAAACGTGCAGGTTAAGCACGGAAGAAATCCCCTTTATCGGGGAGTCGAGGACGGCGATGTGACCAGACAGGGCCCCGCGGATGGTGGCCGATGGATGGCAGGCCGCATATCCTGGGTATCGGTGACCACGCGGGCCTATGGCCCACGGGCATCACCCCCGGCGAGGTCACCTCACCGGACACACGACTCGGAACTGTGAGAGGTACGCGAGTCGATTGCTGTATGGAGGCCGTTCCTGTTGGCGCAGGGGCGGCCTCAAGCGCTCTTACGGCTCCCTAGAGGTCGGTGTCGTGACTTCGGGGTACCGCTGGGCCAGGCCATGAAGGAGCCGGCTATACGCCGTGCGACGCGGCCCGTTGCGAGGCTCTACAGCACCGGACTCCCACCGGAGGACGGCCAGGGGTTGCACGCCGATCGCCTCTGCCACCTGCTCTTGGGTCAGGCCCGCCGCGCGACGGAGTGGAGCACGGACCGGCACAGGCATCAGTGGCGCATGCCCATGTAGCAACACATCGACTGATGCCACCGGGTCATGAGTAGTCGTCATCCTCTTCACCTCCATCAAACTGATAGCTGAAACATACCTTGTGGAACTGGATCGCAGGCGTTGTGCCCTCGTGTCGGGCTAGCTGCCATTCAGCTTTCAGTTGGGGCTTGGTAGTAGTCGCCCGTCGCCGGCTGCACCGGCCACTGGGCAGACGCGCCCCGGGGCAAGGGGTAGCCGACAGCGAAGAGCGCAGCAGACATCCGGATGTCCTGGACTTCCGCAACTCGGGCTTGCTGGTCCCCCACTGCGGCGAGGCCCGTGATGCGGAGGGCCCGCAGCAGTGGAACCCCCGTCAGGGGCATGCGTAGGGCGTCGGCCTCCTCGGGGGACGGCATGCGGGCAGAAATCTCCTCTCGCCATTCAAGGGGCTCCCCCGCCCACTCCTCCAACCGGTCGTACATGCCGCCGAGGCCAGTCCCTCCAGAGAGTTGGGGCAGCTCTTGAGTCACCCATGGGCTCAGCCAGCTATCGGCTAGCTGCCGGTGTGTCTCCACGTCGGGGTCACCGATGATCCGTCGGCGGACTGTCAGACGGGTACTCGACGGAACCTCCAGGATGTCGGCGACATCGGCAGGCACCAGCAGCGTAATGACCTTGGTCGTCTCGCCGTCAGGGTGAGGCAAGGGGCGCCAGTGCTGCGCTTCGGGGCCGCTGTAGTAACCGAGTTCGTCCCGTTCGATCTGACGCGTCCGCACGGTCAAGCGCAGCCGGTCCGGGTGTTCACGCACATAGGTGCCAGCACGTCGGCGGGACTCGATAAGGCCTTCCCGTACCAGCATTCCGTACGCCTTGCGGACGGTGATGTCGCTGCACGCGTACTGCTCCGCGACGTCGCGCATCAAAGGCAGAGCCGAACCCGGCGGGAACTCCACCCCTGCCGTGATGCGTTCGCGCAGGTCGCGGGCGATTTCCTCATACCTAGCCACCATCGTCCGTTCCCTCCGCTGACCACCCCGACGAGGTTTAGCGTATACGCCAACCTTGAAAGTCTCACCACTAGCGTATACGTTATCTCATGTCAGCCAGAACGGCCCCTGGTTGGAGCCAGGGGCCGTTGTGTGCCTCCCGCATTGGAGTGCGAGGAGCACGGATGTCCGGCGTTGGAGCGTCGGACGGCTGTCGGACCTGCCCATATGTGTGTGGATGAGGGGACCGACTCTCGTGATGGTTGCAGAAATGGGGCGCTGGTGGCGCCCCCGCCGGGGCACGTGCCCCGCGGCGGCGGTACGGACGCGGACGGTCTTTCCGTCCCGGCACTGCACCGCCGGATTTGCTGAGATCCCCCAGGCGGCGCCGGAGGCGCTGGGCCTGGGCGGGGATGAACTGCGGGTTAGGGCGTGGCTGGTGGCCCGGCTGGACGGTGTGGCGTGAGCGCGCCGGGCGGGGTGCCCCCGCTGCCGGCGGGTTGGGTCGCGGCGCGTCCGGCGGACTGGCTGGACCGCCTTTGGGAGTACGAGGACCTGGCTCCCGCTCCGGCGGTGCGTCGGGATCGGTCGGGGGATGCGGCCTGCGTGGGTGTGGACCCCCAGCTGTTCTACCCGGCGCCGTGGGAGATGACGACCGGGGCGGCTGTGCCCTCGGAGGCGGAGCGGGAGGCGCTGGCGTACTGCGGCCGGTGCCCGGTCCGTGACTGGTGCCTGGAGCGGGACCTGATCGACTCCTCCACCCCCTCGAAGGTGCTCGGGGTGCGCGGGGGGCTGCGTCAGGGTGACCGGCGGGCGCTGCACGTGAAGGTATTCGGCAAGCGTGCGAAGAACGGGGCGCAGCGGTGAGCGCCAGCTCCGCCGGCACCCCGGCCACGAAGGCGGCCCGCCGGGCGCGCCGTCGCCGCACCGCTGCTGCTCCCGCTGCTCCGGCGGCGGCCCCGGTCGCCAAAGGCACGGCCCGCGCCACGATTCAGGCGGTGACCGGTCGTCTCGGCCGTGCGCAGATCACTGCCGGGATCACCTCGGCCGCCACCGCTCTCGTGCCCCAGGACAGCAAGGGGCGCCGCTGGCTCGCCTACAACGGGTCGGCCGCCGCAGCCGGCCACGGTGCGCTCTGGCTCGCCACCGGCAACCCCATGGGCGCTGAGCCGCTCATGGCGGCGGCCGTCCACTCCGTCCCGAACTGCGGTGCGTTCGCCGTCACCTGCGCCGTGGCGTACGGCGGCTGGAAGGTCGGCGGCATCCTTCGCGGCCTGCTCGGCCCTGCCGCGCGCCCCGCCGCCGCCCTCGGCGCCGCCTGGTGGGGCCAGGGCACCGCGCCGCTGATCACGGACGTGATGGCGGCGACCGAGCCGTGGTCCTCGATGCTCCTCCCGCTCATCGCGGCCGGGGCCCTGGCCGGCATCTGCTGGTGGGCCCTCGACTCCCGCTCCGCCGCATGGCGCGCCCCGGTCCGCTGGGCCGCCCGAATCCCCCTCGCCACGCTCGCCCTGGGCGTCGGCCTCTACGCCCCCGGAGGCACCCTGTGACCGCCCACCAGATCGCCGCAGACGTCACCCTCGCCGCCGAGACCGGCTTCGCCGGGCCGATGACGTTGTCCGGCCTGACCCTGGTTGCCGGGTCGGTCCTGCTGTTCGGGCTGCGCGGCTCCGACACGGTCAAGATCGACAACAAGAGGAAGGCCACCGGCTGGGGGATCGGGTTCTCGACCCTCGCCGTGGCGGCCGGGGGCACGCTCGCTGACGCAGTCCAGGGCGTGGCCGAGGTGCCGGTGGCGTTCTCCGACGCGGTGGGGAACGGCAACCCCGGCCTCGGCTGCACGGCCATCTTCGTGACGCTGTGCGCCATCGGCCCCAAGTGGACAAACCTGTGGTGGCCCGCCCTGATCGGCATCTCCGCCGGGGTCATCTACACGCAGGCGGGCGGCCTCTGGGCAGTCGGCCAGACCATCGGCCTCGCCATCGCCCAGAAGATCGGCTGACCCGCCGTGAGCACCGCCGACGAGATCAAGACGATCACGAGGGGGAGCGGCGCGGTGCTGGTCTCCCTGCTCCGCGGCTCCGTCGTCCTGTCCGGCCGCATCTGCCGGTGCCTCCCCCGGCTGGTCGCCCTCGGCCCGCGCGTCTGGGAGATGGCGCGCCGCGACGCGAAGGCGACCGACGAGCGGCAGCAGCGCGCGTACGAAGCCGCGGTGGCTCGGGCGCAGAAGGCGGAGAAACCGGAGCCGACCCCGGACGAGGTCCCCCGGGTCTCCCCCTCCCTGCGCCCGCCGGGCGAGGCTCTCGGGTTCCTCGCCGCCGCCTCGGTCGTGGGGGTCGGCGTGCTGGGCACGGTGGTCTCCGTCACGGTCCCCCGGCTGCTCGCCGTGATCCCGGAGGCCATCGGCCCGTACGTCGCCGCGGCTGTCGCGGTGGGCTGGACGGCCGCCGCACTCGCGGTCGCCCCTCCCCCCGGCCCTCAAGATGATCATGAAAATGAGTGTGAGGGGGAGGAGCGCGAGGACGACGACCAGGAGGACGCCGAGGACCAGGAGCAGGCCCCCGCGCTGGACCCCGGTACGGCGCTGCTGCTGCACGTGGTGGGCGCGCTGGCCGAGGCGGAGGCCGCGGGGCGGACGGGTGTCCACTTGGACGTGGTGATCGACTCGGCGGAGGATGCCGGGCTCATCCCCGACGACACCGACCAGAGTGTGTTCCGGGACTGGTTGACGGCCGCCGGGATCCCGACCGTGGACAAGCTCGGCATGCGGATCGGGGGCAAGCCAACGACCCGGGTGGGGCTGCGGATCGACGCCGCGACGGCGACCCTGGGGATGTCCCCGGCGGCCCTGTTGCGGGCCCGTTCCCAGGCCCCCGCCACGGCCCCGGGGGAGACCCCCGTCGCGGTCGCCGCGGCCCCCGCCCGGGTGCCCGCTCAGGCGGTCGGGGAGAGGCCCGCCGAGGCCCCCGTTCCGGCCCCCGTCAGTTGCCCCGCACCGGCCGCCCTGCGGCTGATTCCCGGGGGGCTGCTGGACCCCGAGCAGACCCCTTCCCCGGCCCTCTCCAAGGGGCAGGTCTAGGAAGCCCGTTAGACCGGCCTATCGGTCGTCTGACCTGCGGTTCTATCGGGCGCCTTACGGGCCCTAACAGGGCCACTGACGCCCTTCCCTGACACCCAAAGACGCCGGACCCGAAAGGGGTCCGGACATGCGCGGAGCGACCGCCCAACTGCCAAGAAGACCGGTCGCTCCGCTCCCATCTCGCAGAGACAGGAGCTCCATCGTGGCACTCAACGACAAGAAGATCAGCACCGCCCCCGGAACCCGCCCCAACCCGCAGCAAGAAACGGTCTACAGCCCCTCGCGCGGCGGGCACTACCCGGCGGAGCCGAAGCCGACTCCGGGCGCGGGGAATGGCACGAACGGCCGCCTCAAGGGCAACAGCTGATGGCCCGCCACACGGCGCCGGTGTGCCACGGCCGGGCGATGAAGCGGGACGACAAGGCGCGGCAGTACGTGTGCCGCTCGTGCGGCGGCTGGACCACGCGGCTGCTGGCCCTCGTGGCCGGGGGCCTGCGGTGAGGCGGCTGCTGGGCGTGGTCGCCCACCTGTGGCAGTGCTCGGCCTGCGGGACCTGGTCCACGGAGAAGACCGTGAACGGCCACTGCAAGAGCTGCCGGTGAACCGGCCGTCGCTGCCGGTGCGGCCCACCCCGCACGAGCGGGACGGGCGGACCGAGACGCAGCCGCCGGCCCGCCCGCACCCCAAGCCCGGTTCCTGACTCCGCCCGTCCGATGCCGCGGAAGTGCACCCCGGGCGCGATGGGGCATCGCCACCGCGGCATCAGCAGCACCACCCGGGCGGGACTCCGGTCCCGCCCGGCCCCCCTCAGCAGAAGGAGAGACATGACGATCACCATCGAGCCGGGGACCATCCCGGCTCCGGTGACGGGACCGGCCGCGCCGGTGCCCGCTCCGCGCGCCTCCGCCGAACCGGCTGCCGTTCCGGTGAGTGCGGCCGCGGCTCCGGTGAATGCGCCTGGGGCTCCGGCCGCGGCGAAGGACCGCTCCGCCGCCGCGATGCGCACGGTCGTGATCGGCTCCGCGCTCGGCGGTCTCGTGATCGCATCCATCGGGTTCGCCGGCTCGTACACCGCCGTGCGTGCCCTGGCCGAGGCCAAGCATTTCGGCGCGGTGGCGCCGTGGTTCCCGATCGGCGTGGACGCGGGGATCGTGGTGATGTACGGCCTGGACCTGGTCCTCGCCTGGCGGCGCGCGCCCAAGCCCGCGCTGCGGTTCATCGCGCATCTGCTCACGTTCGCGACCATCGCCTTCAACGCCGTCTCGGGCGAGAAGGGGATCCTGGAAGACCCGGTCGCGGCCGGGATGCACGCGGTGATGCCGGTCCTGTTCGTGGCCACGGTCGAGGCGGCCCGCCACCTGGTCATCAAGACCGCCCGGGTCCGCCTGGGCATCGAGTCCGACCAGGTGCCCCTGCACCGGTGGCTCCTCGCCCCCTTGGCCACCCTGGCCCTGTACCGGCGCATGAAGCTCTGGGGGATCACCTCATACGCGCAGATGGTGGCCATGGAGAAGGACCGCACCGTCTACCGCGCGTGGCTCCAGCACAAGCACGGCCGGAGCTGGAAGAAGAAGGCCGGCGCGGAGGCGCTGCTCCCCTTCACGATGGCGCCGTTCGGTCTGAGCGTGGACGCGTCCCTGGCCCTGCCCCAGGAGCAGAAGGACGCCGAGGCGGCCCGGAAGGCGTCGGAGGCGGCCGCCCAGGCCGCGGCCGCCGAGCAGGAGGAGCAGCGCACGCTCGACGCGGACGAGCGGGCCGCCGCCGCCCGGGTGCGGCGTATGGAGATCGCCGCCACGGTGACCACGGCGGAGCACCGGATCGGGGCGGAGACGACCACGGCCGGGGCGGAGGCCCGCGCGGCGGAGGCGGAAGCCAAGGCGCGCGCTCAGGCGGCCGAGGCCACCGCAGCGGCGGAGGCGGAGGCGGCCGCGCACGCCGCCAAGCTCGCGGCGGAGGTCACCCGCCGCTCGGCGGAGCGGTCGGCAGACGCGGCGGAGCGCGCCGCCGAGCGGGAGGAAGCGGCCGAGCAGAGCGCCGCCGAGGCCGAGTCCCTGGCCCGCGCGGAGGCGGACCGGCGGAGCGCGGCGGAGGACCGCAAGCGGACCGCGGCCGCGTCGGCGGAGGCCGAGGCGAAGGAGCGGAGCGCGGCGGAGAACCGCCGGAAGGCTGCCGAGGCCGACCGGATCGTGAAGGCGGCGCGCGCCGATGCGGCCGCCATGGCCGAGAGGGAGGCGAACGCCAAGCGCCTCACCGCCGAGCACCTGGGCCGCCAACCGCGCCGAGCTGGCCGCTCAGGAAGCCGAAGACCTCGCCCGCCTGAGCACCCGTGAGCGCGCAGAGCGGAAGGCGGCGCGGATGATCCTCGCCGCCCACGCGGCGCTGCCCGCCGCCCAGCGGCCCGAGCGGCCCGACATGTACGCCGTCACCCTCGAAGTGGTCGGCGAGGCCCTCGGGGTGAGCCGCACCGTGGCCGGTGAGCGCCGGCAGGCGGCCGCCGACCTGATCGCCGGTGGCTACACCGGCTGACCAACCCCCAGACCCAACCCCACCCAGAGGAGAAAAGATCATGAAGCCTGTTCCCGATGTGGAGATCACCGGCACCGTCACGAGGTTCAACCTGGAGTCCAACCCGGATGGATCCGCCGTCCTCACGGTGTACGCCGACAACGAGGACGGCACGATCAGCCGGGCCTGGCTTGAGTTCGCGCCGGATTCCGCCCGTGCGCTCCGCACCGCCGCCGAGCGTCTGCGGGAGGCGTGATGGCCACGTTCGGCAAGGTCTCGAACTGCGCGGCCGCCGCGGCCTGGCTGGTGGAGGGCTACAGCGGGAGCGGGGAAGACATGAGCCTGGACCGCATCGTCTACGCCTGCGAGGACCACGTGCCGACCGCCGAGGCCCGGTGGCTGCGGGGCCTGGCCCCCGGGGACACCCGGCCGGCCCGGGGCCTGCACTGGTGCGGAGTGTTCACCGACTACGAGGGCGGCGCCGGGTGAGCGACCGCCACAGCAGCAGCGAGGCCCGGGGCGCTGATATCGCCCCGGGCCTCGCCCGTTTCTACCCCCTGTCAGGGGCGAACGCGAAACTGTCCCTGGTGGGACAAGGGAGGGAAGTCTGATGGGCGTTGTCGGAGACAGTCTGGAGCGGGCCGCGCAGGCGGTCGGGACGCGGCCGATCCCGCGCAGCGCGGGCGCGCAGATGCGGTACCTGGTCAAACAGCACAAGGGCTCTACCAAGGCGGTGGCCGGGCTGCTGGGGGTCTCGCAGCGCACCGTTGAGCGGTACGTGAAGGACCAGATCAAGCGCCCCAAGCCTGAGCTTGCCGCCCGGATGGAGGCGGAGGTCAAGCGCCGGTGGCAGCCCCTGGTGCGCAAGCGCGCCCGGGAGAAGGCCGCGAAGTCCACGGGCCTGGTGATCGAGACCCGGGCGCGGTTCGGGTTCACCGCGGCGCCCGGCACGTCGGACGACGGGCGGATGCGGCGGATCACGCAGCACCTGCCGCCGGAGGTCGCCGGTCGGCTGCTGGCCGCCCAGGACGCCGGGGCCTCGGAGGCCGAGTTGCAGCAGATCGCCGCCGATGGCCTGGGGGAGGTCTACTTCCGCGACAGCGGGAGCCGCGCGGACGGGTTGCAGGTGGAGTTCACGGACATCGACTACATCGACGTGAGCCTGTGACCCCGCCGGGGGTGAGCACCCCCCGGCACCCTGTGAGCCTCACAGACCGCTTCACGCGATCGAACAGCGTCAGGTCAGCCAGTGCCGCAATAGGAAGCTCGCGGCGGAGTACCGCCTGGTCATCTGGGAGCCGCAGTCCCGGGAGCCTGTCGGCCGCGGGTGTGAACCACCGGGTGCTGCGCTGGCTCAGGCCACGTTCGCGCGGGTGACGACCGCGCGGAGGCGTTCGTCGGCAGCGTGCTTGTTCCGCCAGATGATGTAGCGGCGGATCATGCTGCCCTGCTCCTCGTCGATGCTTGCCTACAGCGCAGACCGGCGAAGTCCCGGATGATGACCGGGCACCGACGCGGCCCTCGCCGACGGAGCGGCGTGCGGACCCGGGAGGGCGCAGACCCAGGTGCGGATTAGCCGCGCCCGAGGGGCGATCCGCCCGAGTACCGCGGATAGGCGGGTTTCGCCGTCGGCTTCTCGACGAGCACGTAGCCGTGCGCCGCCATCACTTCTTTTTGGAACTCGACCATTAGCCAGGCGCCCTCCGGAGCGCGGGCGGTTTCATTTCCCCCGCCGGAGGTGAAGAAGCGCAGCAACGCGCCGGCAGCAGTGTTCCCGGTGTCGCATACCTCGCACAGCTCCAGGGTGATCGGACGGCCGAACGCGTCGCGCTGAGGCATCTGGCAGGCGGAGATCAACGGTCCGCTGCACCGGGAGCACAACGGCAGGTTGTCGCTGAGCTGAAAGGACATGTGGGTCATGGAGTCCCCTTGCTTTGCCGGGAGCGCCATCCAACAGGCCACTGACCAGGGCAGTCAATACCTTCGCGTGAGCGGCACATGAGAGGGGACTACGCGACGTGTTGACTGAGGTGTCAGCTCTGGCGCCGTCACCGAGCATGCAACGAACAGCGTCCTCATCCTCCGATGAGGGAACGACGGTCTTGGACGAGCTGGCGCCAACGGGCGCGTACGGCGGCGGGCCGTCGATCCAGTGCGTGGTGGTGGGACCGGGCAGGGGCAGGCCGGCCACCTGCACCCCTCTTGCTGACCGGCTACCAGACTCCAGCCGCCCTTCGCCGGCTCGGCGTCAAGCGCCTGGCCACCTGGCTCCGCAACCGCAGCGTCCGCGGCGCCGACCAGCTCGCCGAGACAGCCATCGAAGCCGCCGATCGCCAGCACACCAGCCTGCCCGGGGAGAAGCTGACCGCGCAGATGGTGCACACGCTGGCGAAGGAGGTGATGGCCCTCAACCAGCAGGTCGCCGAGCTCGACAAGCTCATAGAGGCCCACTTCGCGACCATCAGCACTTCGAAGTGATCACCAGCATGCCCGGCCTGGGCGTCATCCTCGGCGCCGAGTTCCTGGCGGCCCCCGGCGGCGACATGGCCGTCTTCGGCACACCGGACCGCCTCGCCGGCTTCGGCGGCGTCGCACCCGTTCCCCGCGACTCCGGCAAGATCAGCGGCAACCTCCGGCGCCCGCAGCGATACAACCGCCGCCTCCAGCGGGTTCTCTACACCTCCGCGCTGTTCAGCATCCGAAGGTGCGAGGAATCCCGCCGGTTCTACGACCGCAAACGTGCCGAGGGCAAACGACACACTCAGGCCGTCCTCGCCCTCGCCCGCCGCCGCGTCAACGTGCTCTGGGCCCTCCTGAGGGACGGACGGTGCTACGAGCTCACGCCCCCAGCGGCCCTCGCCGCTTGACAAACGGCATTAGGAATCGGTGAGACGAAACTGTCAGTCATCAATCTTCGGTGACATCGATCAGCCTTCGATGACACAGCACAGCAGCCGTCAGGGTTCAGTTTCCAGAAGAAACGTACATCTAACTCAAATCCGGCTCACAGAACGGCGGCTTGGGTCGCCGTTCTCAGACGTCCCGGTATGGATCGACCTCGGAGCCGCTGGCAGGCCGCCAGGCGGCCGCACAGTCGATCTCGGGCAGTTCGAGTGGGGTTTGATTGCTCCGTTCGGGTTGGACTCAGCGAGATCAGAGGTCGGGGCAACAAGTAGGGCCTCGGCCGAAGCCGTTACCCCTGACTGCTCGACGGCCGGCGACCCATATCGGCAACGGACACGTGGCCCAAGGGGCTACTCCCCCGTCATCGACTCGGCCGGACGGAGGGTGTCGACGGCCCACCGGAGCGGCGTGGGCGCCTACAGCAGACCGAAACTGCCCAGGCTCGGGGGCAGGACGCTTCACTCACGAGACGCGCCGGAGTTCGCCCCTCAGTGACTTCCTACTCGCAACGTTAGTAAGCTTGCGCTATGACCACTCAGATTCCTGCGGGAGATAGAGAGAAGGTTGTCTCCAAGCTGCCAGCGCTGATGCGGCAGGACCTGAAGGTCCGAGCCGCAGAGCGCAGCTGTGACATCCAAGACGCCGTCCTTCAGGGGCTGCAGTCGTGGATGGCCAAGGCAGAAGAGACTCCACTGGTAGCAACGACCGGGGCCATCCCCTTCGCCACCCACCTTCCGGTCGGCGTCTGGTCCGCCGTACGGGAGGTATGCGCACAGCGCGGGATCCCCCTCGTCCAGGGGCTGTCCCAGGCCGTTCAACTCTGGCTGACTGACAACCCGTCCCCCAAGGTGCGCCCCTTCACCGGCATCCCCCAGCGTCTGGTGGTCTGCAACCAGAAGGGCGGCGTCGGCAAGACGGCAGTCGCGGCAGGTCTGGCACAAGCCATGGCCGAGGACGGCAAGCGCGTCTTGCTGATCGACTTCGACCCGCAGGGGCATCTCACCGACCAGCTTGGGCTTGAAGAGATCCCGAACGACAAGGGTCACGACAGCCTGGCGAAGCACATGGTGGGGGACAACGACGGACCTCTGGAACGGCTCCTCGTCCCGCTGGAGCACGAGAAGTTCGGTGGCCGGCTCTTCGTGCTACCCACCTGCATGGACGCCTTCCTGCTCGACACCATGCTCGCCCTGGCCACCAAGGTGCGCACGAAGGAATCAGCCCTGGAGAAGGCTCTCCGCCCCGTCGAGAGCCTCGTTGATGTAGTCATCATCGACTGCCCTCCAACTCTGGGCACCACCATGGACACCGCCCTCTACTACGCGCGGCGTCGTGACGGCGAGGCCGTAGAGGTCTCCGGCGTTGTCATCCCCGTGCAGGCCGAGGACAGCTCAGCCAAGGCATTCCGCATGCTGGATGAACAGATCTCCTCGCTTGAGGAGGACTTCGCCCTGGCAATCGAGTACCTCGGCTTCGTGGTCAACCTGTACGAGAGCCGCCGCGGGTTCGTGGCAACCTCTTCGCTGGAGCGCTGGGAGAAGATGGAAAGCCCCCGACTCCTCGCCGTCATCGGTGACCTGAAGGAGCAGCGGGAGGCCGTCCGAATGCGACAGCCGCTCCTCGTCTACTCAGAGCACTGCGAGCAGTCCGAGATGATGCGGACCATCGCACGGAGGCTTTCATGAGTGGCAAGAAAGACCTGCTTGGCCAGGCTGACACCTTCGACCGGATGGCTCACAGCCGCAGTGCCCGGCGCGGCATGATCGACCGCGTGACAGGGAAGGACGGCATCCCCTCCCAGCTGCCCCTGAACGAGATCAGCGCAAACCCCGAGAACCCTCGGGACGAGCTCGGCGACCTGGAGGGCCTGGCGGCAAGCCTGCAAACCGTGGGACAGGTGCAGGCCATCACCATTGCCAGCGTCGACGCCTATCTGCGGGACCGGCCGCAGATGGAGGGCACACTCGACCCTGACGCCGCCTACGTAGTGGTTGACGGACACCGGCGCCTTGAGGCAGCCCGTCTGGCCGGCCTGAGGACGATGAAGGTCTTCGTAGACGATGCGCTTGCCACGACAGATCGGCGCCTGCTCGAAGCGGCATTCGTCGCCAATGCGCAGCGGAAGGACTTCACCGACCTGGAGGCCGCGCAAGCCCTGCAACTGCTGGTTGACCTCCACGGGTCCCAGCACGAGGCAGCGCGCCGGATCGGCAAGTCCCAGGCCTATGTGTCGCAGAAACTGTCGCTGCTGAGCCTGACGCCCAAGCTCCAGGCCGACCTCGCTGCTGGCCTCCGGCAGGTGAATGAGGTCCGTGGGCTGGCAAACGTTCCGGCCTCGCAGCAGCAGGAGGTTGCCGACCGCCGTGCCCAGGAAACGGCCCAACGCAAGGCGGAGAAGCGCTCGGTCCAAAAGACAGGCGATAACTCAGTTATCACCCGTGCCGTTCCGGTGCCGCGGGATCCCACAGGCGATGTCCCGGCGACTGATAACTCAGTTATCACCGCTGAGCTCCCGAAGACGTCCGCGAGCGCGGCTGCTGATAACTCAGTTATCGCCCCCGAGTCGCAGCAGACGTCCGCGAGCGGCACCGCTGACGGCCAGCGCACAGTCCATCCGGCCCTCACTCCGGAGTTGTGGTCGCCCGTTCCCGACCTTGACCAGCTGGCCGCGCTGCTCCGCGAGCAGCTGAGCGAGGATCAGCGACTCACGCTGGCAACCCTCCTCGTGGACTGACGATGGGGTCCACCCGCCCTGTGGTGCCCCGGGCTGAGCCCGGGGCACCACCCGGTTCTCTGCACCATTCACCCCACAGGGATCCAAACCATGGGACAGGCAGCCAGCCGAGGCCACATGATCAGACGACGAAGGAGGCGCCGCCCATGATGCAACTGACCCGTACGCACCGGATTCTCATCGGTGTGGTGGTGGCCGGAGCCGTCGTCATCGCGGGCATCGGATTCGCCGGTTCGTACGCGGCCGTGCGCGCGCTCGCTCTCCAGAAAGGCTTCGGCAGCTTCTCGTTGGTGTTCCCGATCGGCATCGATGCGGGCATCTGCGTCCTGCTGGCGCTGGATCTCCTCCTGACCTGGATCAGGATTCCCTTCCCGCTCCTGCGCCAGACGGCGTGGCTGCTGACGGCGGCGACGATCGCGTTCAATGGTGCGGCGGCCTGGCCGGACCCGTTGGGCGTGGGCATGCACGCCGTGATCCCGATCCTGTTCGTGGTCACGGTGGAGGCAGCCCGGCACGCGGTGGGCCGGATAGCGGACATCACCGCGGACCGTCACATGGAGGGCGTCCGCATCACGCGCTGGCTCCTCTCGCCGGTCCCCACGTTCAAGCTGTGGCGCCGGATGAAGCTGTGGGAGCTGCGCTCCTACGAGCAGGCGGTCGTCATGGAGCAGGACCGGCTGATCTATCAGGCCCGGCTCCAGGCCCGGTACGGGCGGGCCTGGCGGCGCAAGGCCCCGGTGGAGGCGCTGATGCCGCTCCGCCTGGCCCGGATCGGCGTTCCGCTGGCCCAGACGGCCCCGGAGGGCTTGGCGGCGGGCATCGAACCGGTCCTGCTGGCCCCGGGGCTGGAGACTGCCGAGCACCTGACGGTAGGGCGGGCCGACGCACCGCAGGGCGTTCCGGTCACGGCACCGGCCATGGTGGGGGAGAGGGCGGCGGGTTCCGCAGATACGGACGAGAGCCTGGCCTACGCGCTGGAGCCGGCTGCCGACCCCAGCCACGACGGGTACGGTCACGGCCACCCGTACAGTCCCGAATTCCAGGGAGCGCGGACGCCGACACAGTCTGTCGCTCCCGTGGCCGCCGAGCCGGCTCGTTGGACGGAGGCGGAGCTGTGGGAGGCCTGCCGCTCGTACGTGGCGCGCACCGGCGGGGCTCCTGATGCCGCCGCTTTCGTCGCGCACCTGGCCGAGGCGTACGGGGTGGTGGACCCGGTGACCGGTGGGCCGCTGCCCGTGACCGAGGTGGAGGAGCTGCTGGCCCGGTTCCCCAGCCGGATGGCTGTGACCGGTGAGGGCGCGGTGACCGGTCACGGTGGCGAACCCCACCCCTTCTTTGAACCCGCCTTGGTCCGAGGTGACGTTCATGCACTCTCCGGGCAGGCCCCGGTGTCCGGTCAGGTGCCGGCGCCATCGGCTTCGGCCGGTGTCGGGGTGCCGGGCGCAGGACGTCAGCAGACGTCCCCCGACGTGCTGACTGATCCGGTCCCAGGGTCGGCGGGGGAGATCGAGCGTTGGGAGGCGACGGTCACTGACACCGGTGCGGCCGCTGCTCGGCTTCCCCGGCAGCAGACCGAGGAGCCTGTCCTGGATCCGGTCCAGCAGCAGATACTCACCGTCGCTGCCTGGCTCGCCGAGGCTGAGGAGACCGGCGTGAAACTGTCTGGGGCAGAGGTGGCCCGCCGCCTGGGGGTATCACCTAAGACGGGCCAGCGCCGCGTGATCGACGCAGGCAAGCACCTTACCGAGCAGCGCCGACAGCAGGGGCGCGCTCACCTCCGCTCGGTCTGATACTGACCAGCCCCGTGTGACCGATGCCCAGCGACCGAAGCTTCTGTGACCGGTGACCGATGCCTTGGTGACCGATGACTGGTGACGTGACCGGTGCCCCGGTGACCGGTCACGGCCTAACCGGCCTTGGTGACGGCGCGGCGGTGACTGATTCGGTGACCGATCCGGTGACTGAATCGGTGAGTGACCGACCATCACCGCACCGGTGCCAGTCACCGACACGCCGGGTCTGAAGCCCACCCGACGCGAGTGGCTGGCGTCAGGGCGAGGCCTGACCCGCCGTCGTGCTCGGCCGTTCCGCCGTGACCGGTCCAGCAGCCGCACCCCCTGTGACGTGCGGTTTGACCGATGACCGATGGTCAGGATGACCAGTGACCGATGACCGGTCTGACCTCCATCGGTCATCGGTCATGACCGATCCCCGCGCTCTGGGGTGGCCGGGTTGTGACCGATCGGGCCGGTGACTGGTGACCGCTTGGGCCGGTGAGTGATCCTGCTGTGGCCGATCCGGGTCCCGGTGACTGGTGACCGATCGACGGCTCGTCGGTCACCGGCCATGACCGATTCCCGGGCCGCCGGTCACCAGAACCTCGGCCACTGAACCGCCCTCCCCGGCGTTCCGGATGTGGCCGGTGAGTGGTGACCGATCGGGGCGGTGACTGGTCCGGGGCGGCCGGTGAGTGGAGGCCGCTACGCTGATCCGTTCTTCAATGACTGGGGAGGCTGTGCAATGAGTTCGGTGCTGCGCGTTGATGCCGACGGCGGGACGGCTCTGATGCCGTGGCCGGCTGACGAGTTGGAAAGGGGCCTGTTGATCCGGGCCGGGGTCGGAGGCTCTGCGGATACGGCGGTCTACCACCGTCGGGCCTTGCTTCATGTCCACGGCAACGGGCAGGCCGAGCGTCTTCCGCTGAACTTGGCGGTGTGGGTGCTGGCTTCGGTGTGGCGGGGGATCGAGCTGCCGTACGGGCTTCACGGCACGGTGATGGTGACCGGCCCTCAGTCCGAGGCGCTGGATGCCGATCTTGTGGCGGAGGTCCGGGCTGTGTGTGCGGCGGTGGCCGAGGTACGGGCTGAGTGGCAGGACCAGCCGCCGGTCGGCGAGGGCCCCGCCCGCGCCGAACTCCTCGCCGCGGGCCGGCATGCCAGGGATGCGCTGCGCGCTCCGACGGCCTGAGCCCTCACACATCAAGTGCACTGGACGGCTGCGGGGTGCAGTGCTCCCCCGCAGCCGTGCAGTGCGTGCGATGTCGTGTCAGACCCGCACGGCGTGCGCCTCGGAGGGGGCGGGCTTCCCGGACAGGACCAGGGTCATGGTGTCCTCGGTGGCGTCGTCGAGGGTGATGTCGTACGTCCGTGCCATCTGCTGGATGCGGGCGGCGGTCCGGCGGATCGCGGCGTCGTTCCCGGCGGCCCATTCGATGGTCAGCAGGTCGCGGTAGAGGACTTCGGAGGTCTCTTCGACGTCCAGGGCCTGGAGGACGGTACGGCGGGCGGCGTCCAGGTCGGGGGTGTCACCGTCGGTGTGCCAACAGGCCAGGGTGTGCGCGGTGTCGGTGATCCTCGCGAGCATTTCCTGGATGACCGGGTCGGCCCAGGGAAGGGTCCGCCCGTCGAACGGCTTGCCCCGTACCAGCGCCATCGCCGCTTCCAGGTCGGCGGTGCCGGTCTTCGGGCCCGAGGCCAACCCGCGGGAGGCCAGCGCCTTGAACTGCTCCCAGTCGGAGGTGACCGACGGATGGAAGGTGTACCCGGCCCCCGTCTTGGGGCGGGGGAGGAGCGGGTGTCCGTCGTCGGTCAACCCGATCACGTTCCGCAGCTCGGACAGCCGTGAGTGCAGGGTCCGGGTCGTCCATGGGTTGACCGGGTCCATCGCCTGGCACAGGTACTCCATGCTGCGCCCGGGGCGCAGGTGGAGGAGAGCGGCGACGGCAGTGATCCGGGGGGCGTGTGCGGAGCGGACACCGCCGCTGATCCGCAGGGGCCCGAGCATCTCGATACGAACCTGAGCGCCCTCGTCGGCCGGGCCGGCCGGGCCGACGGCGGCCGGTGCGGGCTGTGCGGGTGTGGGGCCGTTGTTCTGGTCGGGGACGCGGGGCGGTGTCCCGGTGGGCATAGCCCCGGCCTGGGCGGCGTCGGCCTCCTGAGAGTCCGACGGTTGAGGTGCGGCCGGGGCGAGTCCGGCGAGGAGCGCGGGGAACGGGTTCCCTGGGTCCTGGGCGTCCTCGCTGGTGACTCTGACGGTCAGAGGCTGCCCGGTGGCAGCGGCCTGCTCGTGGCTCTCGGCGAACTCCCACGCCCCGGCCGCGGGCGCGGGTTCCTGCGCCGACACCTGCAAGGCGTGGACGTATTGCCGGTACTGCTCATCGGTGACGCGTTGCAGTGTCACCGGAAGGTCGAGCGGGTCGAGCCGGGTGGCCTGGTCGCGGGTGGTGTCGAGGATCTCCGCGTGTGGGAAAGCACGCCGGGTGGCGGGGGTGGCGGGCAGGACCACGGCGGTCTGTAGATCACGGGCCGCCGCGAGGGCGTCGGCCAACTGCGCCACGTGCTCCTCGTCGTGGTCCCCGGCGCCGATCGTCAGCCATGGCAGGACCTGTTCACCGCTCTGATGTGCTTCGAGGAGGAGCTCGCCGAGGTCGGCGGCAACGGCCGGGAGGTGGGGCATCGTGCGGATCCGGCCCTGCGGCAGCAGCCCGGACAGGCGGGCGCCGAGTCCCGCGGTGAGGATCTCGCTGTAATCGGTCCATCCGCAGGTCCCCAACTCCAGGGCGAGGGCGCGGGCGACTTCGAGGACCTCGTCCGGGGTTCCGTCCAGAAGCAGGACACCGCAGGTCGTCAGATCCGCCAGCAGCAGACCGTCGTCGTCCGCGCCGAGCGTGACCAGTCCGGGGTACGGGGCCTGGACGTCGCCGAGCTCCTCGACGGATGGGAGGACCGCCGCGGAATCCAGCGTCCAGGTCCGGGTGTCGGGGCCGGCGGTGAACGGGGCGACGGGGTCGGCCGGCTCGTCCAGCAGCAGAGTGATCGCGTCGGCCGCGAGGCGCGCACCGCGCACCGCGGGCAGGTCGGTGCCTGCCTCACCGGCGTGGTGGGCCAGGGTCCGCAGGACGCGGTCGAGTAGCTCGATGCCCTCCGGCTCGGCCGTGGCGCCGAGGACCTGTTCCAGCTCGGTGGGGTCGCTGTCCTGCGCGATGGTCTGCCCCGCGCGCCTTTGGCGCTGTTGCAGGATCCGCCGCACGCCGAGCGCGCCGGCGAGGGATGCCGCGAGCAGCGTTCCGATACCGGCGACCAGCGCCCAATTGACGCTGCTGCTGGCGATCTGCGCCCGGGAAGCGGGTGCGGCGGGCGAGGTGGGGGAGGGGGACGCGCTCGGGGCGGCCTGCTGGGGGAGTTGGGCGGCTGGAGCGGAAGCGGACGGCGCGGGGGACGCGGACGACGGGGGAGTCGTCGCGGTCGTCGCGGACGGGGCGGGCTTCGGGGCGCTCGTGCCGGTGCTCGCGGTGGGGCTGGCCTTCGGCGTGGGGGTGGCCTGAGCGGTGGGCGCCGTGGACGGTGTGCCGGTGGGCGGGGTGGTGGGGGTGGCGGTGGGGCGGGAGACATTCGGCGCGGGCGTGCCGGACGCCGGCGCTGCCGTGGGGAGGGTGAGCTTCTGCCCGGGGTAGATGAGATCGGGATCGGTGAAGCTGCCCCCGTCGGGGAGCGGTCCGCCCTCGTTGAGATCGAAGATCTCCACGTACCGGTCGGGCGCCCCGAGTTGCTCCCCGGCGATGGTGGTGAGGTTGTCGCCGTCCCGGACGCTGTACTCGGCGGCCTGGGTGGGGGTGGCGGTGTGGCCGCCCTGGGCCTTCAGTCCCTGCGTCTCGGCCTGGGTGGCGTCGGCGGGAAGGGCCAGGATCCATCCAGGCTGGATCGGCTGATCCGCGTGGAACGTGCTCCCGTCGGCCATGGCCCGCCCCTCGTTGAGGGCCGCGATGTCCGTCCACCGCTCGCCGTCCCCGAGGGCCTGTTCGGCGATCGACCACAGGCTCTCGGCCGGCTTCACGTCCCGCACCGTGTACGTCACCGCCGCGCTCCCGTCTTCGTCGGCCGCCACCGTCGCGGCACCGGCGGTGCTGCCGGTGATGGTGCCTGGGACGGCGGCCGCGCCGACGCTCACCGGTGCGGCGACGGGGGCCGCTGTCGCGGGCGCGGCCAGGGCCGTTCCGGCGGGCAGGGCCAGGAGCACGGCGCCGACCAAGGCGGCGGCGGCCCGTTGCCCGACCAGCCCTCTGATCTGGGGGGCGGCGCGGCCGCGGAGCTGGGCGGGGATTTCCAGCAGGACCGCGCACGCGAACAGGGCCCATCCCACCCATCCGGCGACGGCCAGGGCCAGTAGGAAGACCTGGCCCGAGTCGTCGGTGGAGAACAGGTGGGAAAGGGCGGCGAGTCCGGGTGGCCCGACCATCGTGGTGGCCCACCACAACAGGATCGGCAGGCCTGCCAGCAGTACGGCAAGGACGGTGAGGCTGATCAGGCCGCGCACCATCGCGGCCGCGGTCTGGGCGCCGCCGCGCGCGGGACGCGCCGGCTTGCGGGCGGTGGTGGGCTTCGGCATGAGACCGGTCCTATCTGGGCGGGGCTATTGGGGCTGGGTGACGCCGTGCAGCAGTCGGGCGTTTCCGTGGCCGGTGACGCTCATCGACCCGATGCCAACGATCGCGAGGAACTTGGTCGCGTACGCGTCCTGGACGGTGACGGTGAGCTGGGTGCGGTCATCGGAGAGGGTGGCGGTGCCCTGGGTGCCGGCTCGGGCCAGGTAGGCCTGGGCGGCGGCCTGCGCTGCCTCGGGATCCACGCGGACCCCGCTGCCGGTGACGGCGTCCGCCGGGTCGATGGCCTGCCCCGCCGCGCGGGCCGCCTCCATCGCCACGGCGTCAGCCCGCTCGGTGGCCCGCAGCTTCCCGCCTCCGTCGATCGCCAGACCGATGATCCCCAGAAGGGCGACGGTGACGATCGCGGTGTAGATAGCGATCCCGCCCTCATCGCCGCGCAACCGGCCTCGAACCGATCCCGATCCCGATTCCGATTCCGGTCCGGGGCTTTCCGGTTGTGCCGGTGTGGGTGCCGGTGTGGTCATGGCTATCCCTCCCGGGATCGGTAGGCGTCAACGACGGACGTGAATCGGCTGGTCAGCGTCTTGGAACCCGGAACCCCGGGCAGCAATAGATCGGACATGGTCACGGTGCAGGAGATCGTCACGGTGACGGTGCCGACCTCTCCGAGAGGCACGGCCAGCCCGGCCGTGTCCACGCTGGTGCTGCTCGACGCGCAACGGATGCCCTGATCGTCAAGGGAGCGGGCCGCCGCGGCACTCGCCTCGGCCTGCGCCCCCGACTGGGTGCGCGAGATGGAGGCGGCGCGGGCGGCGTCCTCGGCGGCGGCGTCGATCTTCGCGCCGGAGGTGACGATTCGCCCGCCGGCGATCGCCATGCACAACAGCATCAGCAGCAGCGGGGTCACGATCGCGGCGGCGATCGTCTCGCTGCCCCGGTCGTCCCGCAGCCTGCTCGTCCAACGGCCGGGCCCGGTCGGGTTGTCGGTCACGGTGCCGCTACCCACCTCTCGCGCGGGGCGCCCGCCGACTGGGACACACTCAATCCGGCGATGCCGGGAATCAGGGAGGGCGCATTGCCGGTGACGGTCACCCGTACCTCGGTGGCACTGCTGCCGGAAGTGCTGACCGTGCTACTGGTGAGACTGTCGCCCGCGATACGGCCCAACGTCTCGCGGGCCCGTGCCGCGCCCGCGCCCTCGGGGGACTGGTAGGTACGGGCCGCTGCCACCCCTTCACGGGCGGCGGTCAACGCGATGTTGCGGGCGAAGAACCACATGGCGGCCTGCACCACGGCGACCGTCACCAGGATCACGAACGGGAAGACGATCGCCATCTGAATGGACGACTCCCCCCGGTCTCCCCGACCCCGGCCCGATGTCGTGGACTCCTCGGCCTCCGACGCGGGCCCAGACTGCGCAGTGTCCGACACCGCGCCCTCCCCTCTGTCTCTCGGTGTGCTGTCGTACTCGGGCAGGTCAGAACTCGAACCGCTCGCCGCCGTACTTGGCGAGAAGGACCACCATCGCCACCGCGAGCGCGAGCGACCCGACGAGAATCAACAGCCAGATTCTGGCGATCGAGCGCATGAGGAACCTCCCCTTGTTCGGTCAGATCCCGGAGAGCAAGCCGTTGTACTTGGTGACGACGATCCCGATTGTCCCGGCGATCGTGAGCGCGCCGGCGACGGCGGCCACCCAGATGATGATGGTCGTGATCGAGATGTCGCCCCGGTCCTGGGCACTGTGCTTCTGGACCTCCTCCCAACGGGACTTGAGAGCAACGGCCAGGCGGATCGCGTACTTGGTCATCAGGGAATCTCCTTTGCGTGGGTCAGGTGTTGATCATGCGAATGACGCCGGGGAAAGCGATGAGGAGCATCACCAGCACCGCCATGAGCGCCCCGGGGGCGGTCATCTTCTCCGAGTTCGCGTTGGCGTCGGCCGCCTGGGCGGCGAGGAGCTCGGTGCGCAGGTTCCGCGCACGGGAACGGAGGGTGGCGTAGACGGACGCGCCGTCATCGGCGGACTGCCGCATGATCGCGGCGAGATCGTCCAACACAGGCAGATCGAGTTCGGCGGTGAGGCGGGCCAGGGATTCCCAGTGCGGCACCTTGTCCACCCGGGAGCGGGCCAACGCCCCCCGGATCCGCTGGAACGCCCACCCTTCTCCGACCTGGGCGGCCTGTTCCATGGCCTGCTCGGCCGAGACGTTCCCGGCCCGGCGCAACGCGACCAGGTCGAGGTAGGCGGCCATGGCGTGCGCGAACTCCGCGCGCGCCCGCTTGGCCTTGTCCCGCAGGGCCAGATCCGGGGCGAACCACAGCACGACACCCGCAAGCAGCCCGACGATCGCCGGCAGGTACAGCGGCAGGCCGAGGAGCAGCAGCGGGATCGTGGACAGGGGCGGCAGCAGCAGACCCGTGCCCGCCAACGCGACCTTGGTCAGCAGGAATCGGGCGGGGGTGGCGCCGGTGAGAGCCAGATCCTTGTACGGGATCCGTACGGCCGGCACGTCCGCGAGGCGTTCGAGGAGCCATTGTCCCCACCGCTCGTCCCGATCGGTCTCCTCGCCGAGCACGGGGGCGGGCGCGGGCTGGTTGAGCCGGCGCAGCGCGGGACCGAGCGCGGGTGCGGGGCGCAGGACCTCGCGGACCAACAGGGCTCCGCCGGCGCCGATGGCGGCGCCGGCCAGGATCGCGGCGACGGGCGTCATGCCGGCACCTCCTGATTCTCTTGCCCGGTCTCTTCGATCACGGGGGTGGAGGCGACGGCGCTGCGGGGGTCGGCGATCAGGAAGCGAGGGACGGGCTTGGTGTCGGCGATCTGCCGCATCAGCGAGAGGACCCCCACGAACGCGGCCGACAGGATCGCCAGCACCAACTGTCCGAGCGCGGTGCCGTACGGGGCGGTGTAGGACGGGACCAGGAAGCCAGCGCCGATGATGCCCAGGGTGATGATCGTCATCCAACGCATCGTGGTGCGGGGCTTGGCCCGGTCCGCCTCGATCACCCGACGTCGGGCGACCTCCTCGTGGACCGACTCGGCGAGATCGTCCAAAGCCTGCGCAAGGCCGGGGCCGCGGTCGGCGGCCGACAGGACCAGAGCAGCCACCACCTTGTCGGCAGTCACGTCGTTCAGCGCGTCCCCGAACAGGCGCAGGGCGTCCGTGGGCCGCCATCCGACCTGGAGCCGGTCGACCAGGTCACCGACTTCGACGGTGATGTCCTCGGGACACCCCTTGCGGGAGATCTGCAACGCCTCATCGAGACCGCGCCCGAGCCGGAGCACGTTCGCCAGACGCTGCGTCCAGTCGCCCAGTGCCTCCAGCTTCCCGATCCGGGCGGTCGCCGACTTGGTGGGCGACAGAAGCCAGGGCACGCCGATCACGGCGAGGAACACCATCGCCCCGGCCACGAACACGCCCGTCACCAGCCACAACAGCACCCCGGAAACGGCCCCGAGGACCAGCCGCGTACGACGAACCATCCTCTCGTCCCGCGACGTGAGGCTGCGCCCAGCCTGAAGTCGCGCCGCAACTCCGAGGCCCTTGGGGGCGGTGGTGCCCACGATTCCGGCGACCAGTCCAACCAGTCCACCCGTGAAGGCGAGGCCGGCCAACACCCACATCAGCAGTACCGTCACAACGCGTCCTCCGTGACCAGCAGCGGCAGCGCGGAGCCCCACGCGCCGCTCGGAGCGTTCAGCAGCGACGCGTCGAAGCCGGCTCGACGCAAGTCGTTGATGCACCGCGGGTGCATGAGCGGGACCGCGCGGTGTTCGCCCCACTCCCGCCGCGGCCCGAAGATCGCGTTCGTTTCCGGGCGGCCGCCCTCGCCGATCCCGGTCACCTCCAGCACATGGGAGAGGAACCGGTGCCGGTGCCCGCCGATCTTCGTCTCATCGATGGACGACACGAACACGATGAAATCCAACCCGTTCGCGGCCTGCCGATATGCCAACTGCTCGGACATGTTGGCCTGCGCCAACAAGTACAGCTCGGCGATCCGGTCGAACACCACCGATGGGTGGATGGCGTGCAGGGTGCACAGGTTGCCGCCCGCACCGTTCGTCATGGCCTGGAGCATCGCCACGATCTCCGGCCCACGGACCTCACCGACCACGATCCGGGTCAGCGTCATCCGCAGCGCCCGGTACATCAGATCCATGAGCGTGATCTCACCGGCCGCCGTCCCGGCGACCATCTCGCCGTTGGACTCGCGGGCCTCCATCGGCACGACCTGCCGGTGATAGCCGTTCTCATGGGCGAAAAGCTCGTACTCGGTCTCCAGCGTCGCGAACCGCTCGTCGGGGTCGACCTCCCTGAGCAGGGCGCGCAGCAGCGTGGTTTTGCCGGCGGCCTGCCCCCCGACCACCATCACGTTCTTTTCCGCGCGCACACACGCCCGCAGGAACGCCTCCAGCGTGGAATCGAGCATGCCGCGGCCGACCAGCTCGGGCAGGTCCGCGTGCCGCATGCTGTGCCGACGGATCGTGACATAGGTGCCAGGAGTCACGTCGATGACCGCCTGCAAACGGGACCCGTCGGACAGCCGCAGGGCCAGGAACGGATCCGCAGTGGACAAGCTCCGTTCGTTCTGCCCGGTGGTACGCCGGGCCAGATCCCGCAGGAGCTCGCGCAGCTCCTCGTCCGAGTCAGCGACCGGCGCCACCCGCACACGACGCCCGTCCGTGAAGTCGAGCCACACATCCGCGTACCCGTTGATGAAAATGTTCTCCACCAGGACGTTGTCCAGGTGTGCTTGCAGGCGACCGGCCCGGAACTGGAGATCGAACACGCCCTGCGCGATAAACGCGTCCTCAGCCTGACTCGTGGCCACACCGCGTCTCACCGCCTCGGCATCCGACCACAAGGCCACTTGCTCGTTGATCAGGTGCCGGCCCTGCTGCTCCTGCGCGGCCGTGGACAGACCCGGCCGGGCCCGCAACAGATCCGTGAGCCGCTCGCCAACCTCCTTCTTGATCAGGCGCACGGCGGCGTAGTCCACCACCATGCCCCCGGCCTGGGCGGCCACCACCAGCGCCGACGCAGTCGGGACCGGCGCACCCGGGCCCACGGCCCGCAGCTCGCCCGGCCCGACGCCCGACGGCGCGACCGGTGCCGACGGCACCTGGTGCACGGGCTGGGCGGCGCGAGGTCCGGACAGACGGGCCTGCAATGTGCCGGCCGTGACTTCGGGGTTGCTGTGTACAGGGTTAGCGCGCACCGCTGACCACCCGTCCCGAGCCGGAACCGGGCGGCGGCGGGGCGAGACGCGAGCGGCGGATCGCCACCAGCTCCTGCACCCGCACCGCCGCGGACCGCGCGGAGCGCATCAACTCGCCGGACTCGAACCGGCGGGGCTGCTCCGCCCCATCAGACAAGACCTTGGCCTCCTTGGGCCGCCACGGGATCACGGCCGTCACCGTGACCCCCAGGTTCTTGCGGATCTCCTCCTTGGAGAACGGGCCCTCGTCCACCAGGAGCAACCCGATTTCGGCGCTCCCGCCGAGCTGCTCGCGAAGTGCGTTCAGCCGTACCTGGGCGCTCTGCAACCCCCGCAGGGTGTTGCGGGCGACCATCAGCACGACGTCGGCTCGCTGCGCCAGCACCGCGGACGCGCCGAACGCCCCTCGTCGGCCAAGGTCCACCAGGACGTCGTGCCCGTGCGCCTCGATCCCGGCGAACAGTCCGGCAAGGGGCTGCCACACCGGTTCCATCGCGGAGGTGTGGGCGGGGTCGTAGAGGCCAGGCAGAACCAACCGGTCGCGGGTCTCCGCATCGGTGATGTCCACCAGCTGACGCCAGAACGCTTCCGCCAACTGGCCTTGGCGGGCGGCGACGGCCAGATTCCGCAGACCGTGGGAGTTGTCCAGGGTGCCCTGCAAAGCACCGGGGAGGATGGCCCCGCCGTCCGGGTCCGCCTCGGCGAGCACCACCCGGTGCCCCTCCGGGAGCGGCCACGTCATCAGGAGCGCCATCGCGGCCGTGGTCGCCCCCGGGGCGCCGAGACCACCCGCCAACGCGATGACCGCCATCAGCCGGCCTCCTGCGGAGCGATGATCAGCGCGACGGCGCCGGTCGCGACCCGGGCGGCGAGCGTCGGCCCGTCGCTCGCGGGTACCGCGACGTCGACCACGGCAACCCCCGTTGCGGGAGCGGCCAACCCAACTGCAACGACCGTGGCGGGCAGGGTCTTCGGCGCGGCCGGCTCACCGGCCTTGCCTCCACTCGTCGCCCCCGCGGCGGCCTGGGCCGGGTCGGGGGTCGATACGATCAGCACCTTCTGACCGGGCGCCAGACGGCTCGCGGGAAGCTGCGACGGCTTGAGCGCCACGCCGACCAGCTGTTCACCGGCCTTGACCAGCGACACCGAGGTCACCTGGCCCGGCGACAGGAGCGAACCGGCCTTCAGCGCGACGGCGGCCCGCTGCCCGACAATGCCGGCTTTCCTTGTGACGGGGACCGCCTTGACGGCCGGGTCCAGCGCGAGGGACGCGGGCGCGAGATCGGCATCGGTGATCGCCGCCCCCACCTGCACATCACGGGCCACCACCAGCACACTCGACCGCTCACCGGACGCGGTGAACAGCAGCGCCCCCGAGAGTCCTCCGGCCGCGATCAACGCGACGGACAGGGCGATCAGCCCGGGGCGGCGCCGCCGCTGGCGGACGACCCGGGGAGCGGGCGCCGGCTTGTCTGCGGGCCCGCCGGGCCCGGGTACTGGGACGCGGCCCGCCGCGGGCGTGGTGGTCGTGCTCACGTGCTGTGCCTCCAGAAGAGAGGAGAAGGGGAAGGGGGGAGGGGGCTGTGGCCGCCCGGGGTGCTACTGGCCCACGACCTGGACTTCACCGACCGCGACCGTGAACGTCGACTGCCGGACCTCGGTCAGCTGGCCGGCCTGGCCGCCCCCGGTCACGGCCCAGTCGATGCTCCACGTGGCTGTCGCGGTGCCCTGGTACTTGGCACCCGGCCGACCGGCCGACGTCGACCGGTAGAGGTGGCCGCAGTCCGGGGAGGGCGTCATGCCCCGGGCCGGGGTGTAGGGGGTGCCGGGGCCCGTACAGGTCACGGTCGACCCGTCGCCCATGCTCCAGGCGATGGACGACACCTTGGCCGTCGCCGTCACCGTGACCCCGCCCGCCGACGCGGACGCGGTGTTTGGCCCCCACGTCGTCGGGCTCTGGCCTACCCAAAGCCACATCGGCACCCCGACCGTGTACCGCCCCTCTGCCCTCGGGCTCACGATCGCCGGACCCGCCAGCAACATGCTGTCGACGGCCCGCTGGGCGAGGACAGCAGGGTCCACGGCTGGAGCCGGCACATTCTGCGACCAGAACGCCGCTCCCTGGATGTCGGGTGTGACGGCCCCGTTCTGGCCCGGCTGGTGACAGGGGTTGACGTACACAGCCCCGTTGCCGGGCTCGTGCCCCTCCCACAGGGCGCTATCTGCCGGGGGCTGTGGCTCCAAAAGCCGGATAGCGCAGTTCTCCGACGGAACCGATTCGCCGCCCCCGCCCCCGCCGCCGCCCGAAGGGGCAGGCTTCGTACCGCCGCCGCCCGGCTTTGCGGGGATGTCGACGTGTACACAGAAGTACTGGTCGGTACAGCCGCCTGCGCCGACTCCACCGTCCGCCCGAGCAGCGGGTGTTACGGCGGCGACCAGGACGAGACTGCCGAATACTGCGGCGGCGCTGCCTCTCAGCATGCCTGGTCCTGGATCTTCTCTTCGAGGATCACCCACCCGTCTGGCCACTTCTCGGCGGTCAGCGTGGTGATGTAACGAAGGCGCCGCTCCGCGGGCAGGGCGATCTCCTCGCCGGTCTTCTTGTCGACGGGCTTCCACTTCGAGACGTCGGTGCAGCCGGTGATGACGGCCGTCTTCAGCTTCGCGCGCTCCTTGAAGCTGATGGAGGTCCCCGAATACTGCGGGCTGCCCACGGTGACCTGGCCTGCGTTGCGGAGATTGATAAGGCCACCCTCGATTCGCGCGTAGGCGGATCCGGTGGCCACCTTCTTGAGGTCGGTGCCCTTCGAGTCCGCCTTCGAGTACGCCGCGGCGATCACGCTCCAGTACCGGTCAGATGCCGCCTGGACCTCTGCCTTGTCAGCTGCCAGCGGATCCGCAGAGGGACTGGGCGACACGGTGGGAGCGGCCGGCGCGGAGAGGCTGGGAGGCGGGAGTGTGGCCTTCTCCTCCTTCGTGCAGCCGGAGAGCACGACGGTGAGGACGGCGGCGCTGGCGGTGGCTGCCAGGATCCGGCGGTGTACGGAGGATCGGGTACGGCGTGTGGTCACGTTGGTCTCCCCGGTTGTCGCCTGGCCGCGGTGGTCTCGGGCTGCCCCTGCCCGGCACGCGGCATCGCTGCTGCAACGTCTCTGAGCTGCTGCGGTGCGTTGTATTGGGCACCCTACGACGTCACTGAGCCAGGGCCCATGGGGTTCTAGGGACACAGGCAGGCAGTCGGCATGGTTTAGGAGCAAATGTCGTCCAGGCATATGCGGTTGGCTCCCTGTCAGTTTGCGTGTCGCCTCAGCACATGGGACGTTTCCAGTGCTGGCGGAGTCTCTGGAGACCAGTGTCTGAAAGTAGACGTTGTGGCTGATTCTTTGCGCATGTGACGGTCTGAGGCCCCACCGGTGGACCGGGTGAAGATGCCTTCGATCCTTGACGCCGCACATCACCGGTTCACTCACCGGTGACGGCTGCGCAGATCACGATCACGTCGGGGAACACACTCACCGGCCCCCGCCGAGGGCCGGGCCGCCGCTTCCGGGCGGGGTCAGAACGGGGGCGGCTCGCCGCTCGGTGTCGGCTCGGGCGGGCCGTTCCGGATCCGGCGCGGGGATGCCGGGGACCGAGTGGTGCCGTGGCAGCTCCCGCGGACAGGCCCAGGTGAAGGCGTAGACGTCGTAGTCGACGATCAGCCGGGATCCACCAGCGTTCTCAGGATGCGGGAAGTCGCGGCACCCTGCGGGCGTCGCTGCGCTGACCGGGACTAGCTCGTCATCCGGAGCAGGATGGGCGCCACAATGTTGTCGGCGTCACGCGAACTCATCCAAGCGGCGCGGGCGGCGTTAAGATCTCCAGCGCGCCACTCAAGGACTCCCAGGAAGTTGAGCGCGTCGGTGTCCCCGTTTTCGGCTCTCTTGCTGAGGGCAGCGCGCGCGCCGGTTTGGGTCCGCCGCGGATCGTCGTCCAGCAAGGCCGCGTATTCACTCGCCCCAGGGTGTCCTGCCTGGGCCGCCTGCTGCAAGAAGGAGCGGGCTTGGGTCATGTCTCCTTCGACAGCGAGCACAGACCCGAGGGTGACCATGGCGTCCGTGTCG
>NZ_JAGGOY010000006.1 GCF_018614095.1 Streptomyces sp. ISL-87
GGCCGCTGAAGAATCGAGGCTAAGGCCATAAGTCGCCGAGGGCCGTTCAGGCCGCCTCGGTGAACCACTCCTTAGCGTCGATGGTGAACCACTCCTTAGCGTCGATCTGTCCCAGGCATGCAGAGGAACGATCGCCGGGCAGGAGACGAAACGTCGTCTTCGCTCCGCGCTTGCTCCCAACCGTTTCGATTTCCAGCCATCCGGCATCGGTTAGGGCTTTCGCTCCACGCTCCGTGTAGCGGCGAAGGTTTCCGGCCCGGTCGCGTATGCCGACAGCCTCGGCGAGGGAACGCCACGGAATGGTCACCTCGGAGTCGTCGCCGCACAAGCGGGCTATCTGCCGCGCCACGGCCTGACCACTACGCGGGACGCATCGAACCGCGTCGGCGTACCACAGTGCGGCTTGCCCGGTCGGGGGAACCGTCTCAGCCGCAAGGGCGAACCCGCGCTTTCGCAGCTTCACTCTGCGCCCCTCGATAGCGTCCGCGTACTGTTCGGCAAAGGTCATCGGTCCGGTTCCCCTCCGGGTAAATGCGGGCACAGAAAGGCCCCGGCCATCCGGGGCCGTTGTGCGGTCCTGTATGTCTAGGTTCTAACCCGCCAGGGGTGGCGGACTCAAGGAAGGCCGTTTAAACGCTCGGGCATGAAGAGACCCCCGATGCGTTTACACGCAACGGGGGTCAGTGAAGCTTCGGTGTTTGGATCTAGCTACTTCCGCTTGTAGGCCCTGCGGGCCGGAAGGATGAACTCGGCTTCAGGAGCGGTCCATTCGTAGCCTTCGGGAACATGCAGGCCGGTCTCTTCAGCAATCTCGACCACTTCCGGTACCCGGACGAGCACACGGCGAGAGCCGTCCTCTGTGCTTCCAACGGTCACGGCAACTCTGTGCCGTTGCAGAAATACGCGCTTCTGCTCATCGTCCTTCGTCGCCCACTCCTCGGAGTAGGTGCGCCCCGTCTCCTTCCAAGCCGGAGCGTCCTCAGCCGCCTTGATTTCCTCTCTCAGTCGCTCGACCCTGGCCGACTGAAAGCCGTGCTGCCCCCAGTACCGCTCAACCTGAACATCCGACTTCAAGCGTCCAGCAAGGTAATCGGCTTCCAGCCTGTCAAGAATGGCCTCAGCCTCGGCAAGCTCCACCTTGGCCTGACTGATCGTATTTCCAGCCCTCTCCATAACAGGCAGGGGCCCCAGCGTGACATTTATGAACGAACCGACAGCAGTATCCAGGTCATCTCGTCGGATGCGGTTGGGGCTCGGACAGGTTCCGGTGTTGACGTTGTTGCAACCGTAGTAATGGTGCACCGTGCCATTCGCCTTCACCTTCTTATTGGAAGACATCCTGGACCCGCAGCTCTGACAAGTAGCAACACCACCGAGCATCGAGCGTGAAGGTGTAGCCCGTCGAACGGGTCGGTCGCTCTTCAGTGCGGCCACAAATTCCGACCATTCCGCGAACTCCATCAACGGACTATCGGTGATCCGGACGCTCTCGCCGTTGTCGTCTACGACGTTCTCGCCCTTGTGGGTGTAAAGCCCTGCCACGGTAGGATTCATGACGATGGCGCGAATCGCGTTCGCCGTCCACGCCACACCCCTCGGTTCTTCCCCCTTCACAATCCGGAGATGATCCCGCCACGTAGGAACGCCACGCTTATTCAGATCAACGGCAATCTTGTAAGAGGACCAGTCACCCTTCAGGAGCTCCACAATTTCACGAAACAGTTCCGCGTAATTGGGATCCTGAACAAGCTTCTTCCCACCACCTTCCTGCCGCTCAAAGTGGTATCCGTACGGCTCTACGCCACCAATCCAAACACCCTTGGCCTTACGAGCTGCCGAACCGGAAAGGGCACGGGCACGAATCGTGTCTAGCTCACCCTCGGCAAAGGCCGCGATGATCTGAGCAAACATCTTCCCCATGGGGGTGCTCATGTCGATGCCCTCAGTCACGGAAACGATGGCCTTACCGTGCTGCTGACACCACTCGAAGATTTCCGCGAAGTGGCCAGCCTTCCGGCTGAGCCGATCCAGCTTCCACACCGCCAACACGTCCCACTCGTCGGCCCGCTCGGCGAACCAGGGACCGAGGCCGGGGCGCTTGAACGGGTGCATGGCCCCGGACACGTCCAGGTCTTCAGCCCAACCGACTATCCGGCCGCCGACGGCAGGCCCGGCGGTCCAGTGTTCGACGGCGTGCCGCTGCTTCTCGGGGCTGGTGGTGTCGTCCTTCAGGATGGACAGCCGGACGTTCCCCAGGACCCTCGGGTGCTTGATCATGGCCGGATGCTACGGGAGTTCCCGCGAGCAGAACAAGCCGAACGACTTCTTCCAGAACCCGGCCCCGGAGCCGACCTTCACCCACATCCCGGTCCGCGGCCCGGGCCTGGCCTAACCCGTCCCGCTGCGCGGGGACCTCCCCCGCGCAGCGGCTCGCGCACCGGCTGCCGCGCGCGATGTCACGAACTGTTCGGCCACCGGTGCGGCATGCTGCACCGGGGTGGTCACCGCATCCCGTTAACGTCTCTGCCATGACACAGCTGTCTCTTCGCACCGCCCGCGACGTGCGGGTCATCGCCCACCGTGGGGCCTCCCACGAGCACCCCGAGCACACCCTCGCCGCGTACCGGCAGGCCATCGCCGACGGCGCGGACGCGCTGGAGTGCGACGTACGGCTGAGTGCCGACGGGCGGCTCGTGTGCGTGCACGACCGGCGGGTGGAGCGGACCTCCGACGGGCGCGGGGTGGTGTCGGCCATGACGTACGAGGAGCTGGCCGCACTCGACTTCGGGCGGTGGAAGGGCGAGGAGCACTGCGGGGCGCAGGTGCTGCTGTTCGAGGACCTGCTCAAGGAGGCGCTGGTCGCGGGCCGGCCCGTCGGGCTGGCCGTCGAGACCAAGCACCCCACCCGGGCCGGCGGACGGCTGGAGGCCGAGCTGGTGCGGGTGCTCAAGGAGCACGGGCTCGCCGACGGCGCCGACGGGCTCGTGGAGGTGATGAGCTTCTCGCGCAATGCCCTGACTCGGCTTCACCGGCTCGCGCCCGGCCTGCCCGCCGTGTACCTGATGGAGCGGCGGCTGCGGCCCGCGCGGCCGCCGTTCGCCACGCACGCCGGGCCCGGTATCGACCTGCTGCGCAAAGACCCGGGGCTGGTGGCGCGGCTGAAGGCCAAGGGGCTGCGCGTGCGCGTCTGGACGGTCGACGAGCCCGAGGACGTGGAGCTGTGCCTGCGGCTCGGGGTGGACACCCTGATCACGAACCGGCCCCGGGAGGTACGGGAGTACCTGCGCCGCCGTTGAGCGGTATCCGGCGTGGGAACACCCGGCCGGGGTGCGCCGGCCGGGTGTGGGGGGTCGATGTGGAGCAGGCGGTCAGATGAAGCGCTGGCTGGCGGAGCCGTTGCAGGTCTGCAGGCGCAGCGGGTCGTGGGCGGCGGCCACGGTCAGGCACATGCCCGGGGCGGCCGCGGGGCGGATGGTGGCGCCGTCGCGGAGGAACTGCTGGTTGGCTCCGCCGTGGCAGTTCCAGATGATCAGACCGGCGCCTGCCCCGTAGTTGGCGCCGGGGGCGTCCAGGCAGCGGTCGTGGGTGAGCTCGATGTGGAGGGACTTGCGGGCGGTGTCGTACCACCAGCCCTGGTTCCGGCCGCCGTGGCAGTCCCAGCCCAGCACCTTGGTGTCATTGGCGCTGGAGCCGCCGTTGGCGTCGAGGCAGTTGCCGGTCGCCTCGTTCTTGAGGGGCGCGTAGAGGGAGTCCCAGCCGCCGGCCTGGAGGACCGGGGTGCCCGTGCTCGCCGGGTCGGCGCAAGAGGCCTCGTGCAGGCCGGAGTTGTAGAGCTGGGTCAGGCAGGACGCGAACGCGCCGTGGCCCCGGTAGTTCGGGTGGAAGGACTGGCGGGCGGTGTTCTCGTCCCACGGGAAGTGGTCCCCGAGGTCCAGGTAGAGCCCGCGGGCCCAGCTGTCCTCCATGCAGACCTCGTGGCCGTGGAAGAGCCGTGAGTTGTCCAGGTACGTCGCGCCGGAGGCGAGGGCCGCCGCGCGCATGCCCTTCTCGAAGGTGGGCACCGCGTAGTTGCGGCCCCACGCGGCGTCGGAGTCGTAACCGGCGCAGCCTCCGGGGAGCTTGCCGGGGAAGCTCGGGTTGTCGTAGAAGTCAGGGCCGATGGGGCTCGGGTAGCCCATCACGACCAGCTTGTAGTCGGAGTCGGCGTAGCCGGCGTCGCGCATGACCGTCTTGAGGTCGGCGACGGTGGACTCCACCTTGGGCTTCAGGCCGTCGACGCGCGCCTGCCAGCCCGGACCGTACTTGGGCTCGCAGGTGCCCTGGCTGAGCACCCAGCGGGTCACGCAGTCGGTCATGACCGGGCCGAACTGGAGGTCGTCGTTGGCCCCGGCGACCAGCAGCACCATCTTGATCTTCGTGTTGCGGGCCTTGATGGCGAGGTTGTCGCTCTGCACCAGCTCGTCGGCGTACTGCTTGCTGCCGCCGATCCTGATGTTGCCGGTGTACCCGCCGGAGCAGGCGACGTTGAACGTCAGGTCGGCCGGGATGCCGGTGCGGTGGATCGCCGAGTCCGGTGAACGGTGGCACTGGTTGCTCGCCGTGTTGGTCGCGGGGTCGTAGTTGCCGACGCCCTCGCCCGATATCTCGCTGTCGCCCAGCGAGATCAGGCCGGTCTTGCGCTCGCCCAGCGGGCGGACGGCCGGGTCGCCGTAGATCTTGGTGGCCTCCGCGGCGCGGATCGCCTCCAGTTCGGGCGAGAGGGGTGTGACGGCGGCCCCGGCGGAAGGGGCCGCCTGGGCCATGGGGGTGATGGCGGTGACGCCCCCGAGGGCGGCCGCGATCGCCGCGGCTGCGGCGAAGGTAGATCTGAGCCTGGGCTTCGAACGTGCACGTGCCATGAACGCCTCCCCGATGTCAGTGTTACCCACGGTATTTACTGGCCAGTAGGGGAGTTGGGAACACTTCGAACAAGACAATTGCTCAACTTTTTGAGGAGGCTACGAAGATGACCCGAAATCAGCAGCCCGACGACCACCCGATCGAGTACCGGATCGAGCACGACTCCATGGGCGAGGTGCGGGTGCCCGCGCACGCCAAGTGGCGGGCCCAGACCCAGCGCGCGGTGGAGAACTTCCCCATCTCGGGGCAGCGGCTGGAGCGCGCCCACATCGAGGCCCTGGCCCGGATCAAGGCCGCGGCCGCGCAGGTCAACGCGCGGCTCGGCGTGGTGGACGAGGACGTCGCCGAGGCCATCCGGTCCGCGGCCGCCGAGGTCGCCGAGGGGCGCTGGGACGAGCACTTCCCGGTCGACGTGTTCCAGACCGGCTCCGGGACCTCGTCCAACATGAACACCAACGAGGTGGTCGCCACCCTGGCCTCCGAGCGGCTCGGCCGCCCCGTGCACCCCAACGACCACGTCAACGCCTCGCAGAGCTCCAACGACGTCTTCCCGTCCTCGATTCACATCGCCGCGACCGCCGCCGTCACCCATGAGCTCATCCCCGCCCTGCGCCACCTGGAGCTCGCCCTGGAGCGCAAGGCCGACGAGTTCGCCGAGGTGGTCAAGGCCGGCCGGACGCACCTGATGGACGCCACTCCGGTCACCCTGGGCCAGGAGTTCGGCGGGTACGCCGCCCAACTGCGCTACGGCATCGAGCGGCTGCGCGCGGTCCTGCCGCGGCTCGCCGAGCTGCCGCTGGGCGGGACCGCGGTGGGCACCGGGATCAACACCCCGCCCGGGTTCTCCGCCGCCGTGATCGCCGAGGTGGCCGCCGCCACCGGGCTGCCGCTGACCGAGGCGCGGAACCACTTCGAGGCCCAGGGGGCCCGGGACGCGCTGGTGGAGACCTCGGGGATGCTCCGTACCATCGCCGTCTCGCTCACGAAGATCTCCAACGACCTGCGCTGGATGGGGTCGGGGCCGCGCACCGGATTGGCCGAAATCAATCTCCCGGATCTCCAGCCGGGGTCCTCGATCATGCCTGGCAAGGTCAATCCGGTGATCGTGGAGGCCGTCCTGATGGTCGCCGCGCAGGTGACGGGGAACGACACGACGGTCGCCGTGGCGGGCGCGGCCGGCAATTTCGAGCTCAATGTGATGCTCCCGGTGATGGCCCGGAACCTGCTCGAATCGATCCGTCTGCTCGGCAATGCGAGCCGCCTGCTGGCCGACCGCACGGTGGACGGAATCACCGCCAACACCGCGCGGGCCAGGGAGTACGCCGAGTCCTCGCCCTCCGTGGTGACCCCGCTGAACCGGTACATCGGCTACGAGGAGGCGGCCAAGGTCGCCAAGAGGGCCCTGGCGGAACGGAAGACGATCAGGGAGGTCGTGCTGGAGTCCGGCTACGTCGACCGCGGCGACCTCACCGTGGAGCAACTGGACGAGGCCCTCGACGTCCTGCGGATGACCCGGCCCTGAGCGCACCCTCGGACAGGGGCCGGATTCGGTCGTTTCCCGTCCCCTGACACCTCCGTGACCTGCACCGCAGCATGCGTACCGGCCCCAGCCCTAAGATCTGCGCATGACAGGTACCGGAGGCCGCGGGGGCGGCGACGCCCACGGCGATGCGCACGGCGATGCGCACGGCGGGGCCCGGGGGGCGACCCCGAGCAGAGCCCGGGGCACCGCCCGGGGCGGGACCCAGGGCACGCACTGGGCGCCCGGGGAGCAGATCCTCTGGCGCTACCGCGACCATGCCCCGGGCCTGAAGGGCCCGGTCCACATCTGCCGCCCGGTGACCGTGGTCCAGGACACGCAGGACCTGCTGGCCGTGTGGATGGCCCCCGGCACCGAATGCGTCAAACCGGTCCTCGCCGACGGCACCCCCGTGCACGCCGAGCCCCTCGCCACCCGCTACACCGCACCGCGCTCCACCGTGCGGGCGCGCTGGTTCGGCACGGGAGTCCTGAAGCTGGCCCGCCCGGGCGACCCCTGGTCGGTGTGGCTGTTCTGGGAGCGGGGCTGGCAGTTCAAGAACTGGTACGTGAACCTGGAGGAGCCGCGCTCCCGGTGGGCCGGCGGGGTGGACTCCGAGGACCACTTCCTGGACATCGCCGTCCACCCGGACCGCAGCTGGAAGTGGCTGGACGAGGACGAGTTCGCCGAGGCGCAGCGCAGCGGGCTGATGGACCGGGAGCAGGCGCGGCGGGTACGGGAGGCCGGTCACGCGGCCGTGGACGTGATCCGGGCCTGGGGGCCGCCGTTCTCCGACGGCTGGCAGGACTGGCGGCCGGATCCGGGCTGGGGTGTTCCGGTTCTGCCCGAGGACTGGGACCGCACCCCGGCTCATATGACGTCATGAGACCCTTGATGCGCCCCCGGGGTACAAACGTAGGATCGTCCTCCGCTGGGGTCGCCCGCCGGTTCGTCTGCGGCGTTGCTGGAAGCTGGACATCCGTAAATAACGTGCCGTACACGGGACTTGACCGGAGATCAACGCAGAGCGAGAGGTAACGAGCCGGACGCGGAACCGCGGGGTGGTGGTGCCCCCGCCGCTGAGCGGGTATACCGCGACTGACCGAGTTGAGTGCAGCGCACATCGAGCGCAAACGGACGGAATTCCACGCGTGACGGAGTACCCCACCTCCCAGGAGGGCCCGCAGCCCGCTGCCTCCGGCGGAGGTACGGACGAGCCCGGCCACGGTAAGGCCCCCATCGCGGCCGCCGAGGCCGTACGCACGCATGCGCAAGGCCCGGGCTCCGACGTTCCCAGGCCCCGCGGCGCGGCAGCCCCGTCGGCCGGGGCCCCGTCCGCCGGGGAGCCCGGCCAGGGCGAGGGCAACGCCCGTACCCGGGACGGCGCGGCCGCCCGGAACGCGGCGGGCGGCGGCACCGGGCACGGCGGGCCCACCGATCCCGCCCGGCCCCGCGAAGGCACGGTCGGAGGCCGGGCCGGCGGAGCAGTCAGCGGCGCCGTCGGCGCGGCGGTCGGCGCCGGCCTGTCCGGAGACACCGCCCAGGCGCCGGGTCAGAGCGTCGTCAACGCCGTCACCTCTGTCGGCACCGACAGCGGAGCAGGCGGCACCGGCCGCCACGGCGGCGACGGGATACCGGAGGTCAGCGCGGCGCGCCGGGAAGGCGACCGGTTGCGCTTCGTCGGCGCCGCCACCCGTCGGATCGCCCGCGGTATCGACCTCGACGAGATCGTGCTCGGCCTGTGCCGGGCCACCGTACCGACCTTCTCGGACGCCATCCTCGTCTACCTCCGCGACCCCCTTCCCGTGGGCGACGAGCGCCCCGTCGGCCCGGTCGTTTTAAGGCTGCGGCGCACCGACCGGCTCCGGCCGATCGACGACCTGACCGGAGCGGAGGGCGCCGGGGCCGCGGGGGCCGCCGGCGAGCTCGACTTCAGCCAGTTGCAGCTGGTCGGCCCGCAGGGTGACCTGCCCGCCGCCGAGCTGTGCGAGATCCGCCCCGGCGGGGCCCTCGCCGAGGTGCTGCGCGGCGTACGGCCCGTCTTCGGGTCCTCCGCCGCCGCCAGGGCCGCCCTGCCGGAGCTGCTGGGCGCGGAGCACCCCGTACCGCGCGGCCAGCGGGCCATCCTGGCGCCGCTGCGGGGCCGCCGACGGGTGATCGGCGCGGCCGTGTTCCTGCGTACCCCGGACCGGCCCGCCTTCGAGACGAACGACCTCCTGGTCGCGGCCCAGCTGGCCACCCACACCGCGCTCGGCATCGACAAGGCCGTTCTGTACGGCCGCGAGGCGTACATCGCCGACGAGCTCCAGCGCACCATGCTCCCGGACAGCCTGCCCCAGCCCACCGGCGTCCGCCTGGCCTCCCGCTACCTGCCTGCCGCCGAGACCGCGCGGGTCGGCGGCGACTGGTACGACGCCATTCCGCTGCCCGGCAGCCGGGTCGCGCTGGTCGTCGGCGATGTCATGGGCCACTCCATGACCTCCGCCGCGATCATGGGACAGCTGCGTACGACGGCCCAGACCCTCGCGCAGCTCGACCTCCCGCCGGCCGAGGTCCTGCACCACTTGGACGAGCAGGCGCAGCGCCTGGGCTCCGACCGCATGGCCACCTGCCTGTACGCGGTGTACGACCCCGTCTCGCACCGGATCACCATCGCCAACGCCGGCCACCCGCCGCCGGTGCTCCTGCACCTGGGCGGCCGCGCCGAGGTGCTCCGCGTACCCCCCGGCGCCCCGATCGGGGTCGGCGGCGTGGACTTCGAGGCCGTGGAGCTGGACGCCCCGGCCGGGGCCACCCTGCTGCTGTACACCGACGGCCTGGTGGAGTCGCGCCTGCGGGACGTCTGGACCGGCATCGAGCAGCTCCGCGAGCGCCTGGCCACCACCGCCCGGCTGACCGGCCTGGACCACCCGCCGCCGCTGGAGGCCCTGTGCGACGACGTCCTGGACATGCTCGGCCCGGGCGACCGGGACGACGACATCGCGCTGCTCGCGGCCCGCTTCGACGGGATCGCGCCCAGTGACGTCGCGTACTGGTTCCTGGACCCGGAGGAGACCGCTCCGGGCCGGGCCCGCCGGCTCGCCCGCCGCGCGCTGACCCGATGGGGCCTGGAGGAGCTCCAGGACTCCCTGGAACTGCTGGTCAGCGAGGTGGTCACGAACGCCGTGCGGTACGCCGAGCGGCCCGTGACCCTGCGCCTGCTGCGTACGGACGTACTGCGCTGCGAGGTCGGCGACGACTCCCCGCAGCTGCCCCGCCAGCGCCGGGCCCGGGACACCGACGAGGGCGGCCGCGGCCTGTTCCTGGTGAACCGGATGGCCCGCCGCTGGGGCGCCACCCGGCTGAGCAGCGGGAAGGTGGTCTGGTTCGAGCTCCCGTTGCCGGGGGCGCATGACCGGCGTTGACTGGGCAGAAGAGCGGAGCGACCCAACCGACCCCCAGGGGAGGACGCTCGTGACCCAGGACGCACAGAAGATTCCGTACACGACCAACAACGCCGGGGTCCCGGTGGAGAGCGACGAACACTCGCTCACCGTGAGCCCCGACGGCCCGATCCTGCTCCAGGACCACTACCTGATCGAGAAGATGGCCCAGTTCAACCGTGAACGGGTCCCTGAGCGGGTGGTCCACGCCAAGGGCGCGGGCGCGTACGGCGTCTTCCAGGTAACCAATGACGTCAGCCAGTTCACGAAGGCCGACGTGTTCCAGCCGGGCCGCAGGACCGAGATGCTGGCCCGGTTCTCGACGGTCGCGGGAGAGCAGGGCTCCCCCGACACCTGGCGGGACCCGCGCGGCTTCGCCCTGAAGTTCTACACCGAACACGGCAACTACGACCTGGTCGGCAACAACACCCCGGTCTTCTTCGTACGGGACCCGATGAAGTTCCAGGACTTCATCCGCTCGCAGAAGCGCCGCCCGGACAACGGGCTGCGCGACAACGACATGCAGTGGGACTTCTGGACGCTGTCCCCCGAGTCCGCGCACATGGTGACGTGGCTGATGGGCGACCGGGGCGTCCCGAGGTCATACAGGCACATGAACGGCTACAGCTCGCACACCTATATGTGGGTCAACGCGGGCGGCGAGAGGTTCTGGGTCAAGTACCACATCAAGACGGACCAGGGCATCGAGTTCCTCACCCAGGACGAGGCCGACCGCATCGCGGGCGAGGACGCCGACTACCACCGGCGCGACCTCTTCGACTCGATCGCGGGCGGCGAGCCGCCGAGCTGGACGATGAAGGTGCAGGTCATGCCGTTCGAGGACGCGCCGGACTACCGGTTCAACCCGTTCGACCTGACCAAGGTGTGGCCGCACGGCGACTACCCGCTGATCGACGTCGGCCGGATGACCCTGGACAAGAATCCGGACGACTACTTCATCCACATCGAGCAGGCCGCCTTCGAGCCCTCCAACCTGGTGCCGGGCATCGGCCCGTCGCCGGACAAGATGCTGCTGGGCCGGCTGTTCTCGTACCCGGACACGCACCGGTACCGGATCGGGGCGAACTACGCGCAGCTCCCGCCGAACCGGTCCCGCTCGCTGGTCTCCTCGTACGCGAAGGACGGCGCGATGCGCTTCGAGGCGTCGAACGCGGCCCGCCCGTACGCGCCCAACTCGTACGGCGGCCCGGCCGCGGACACCGGCCGTTTCGGCGAGCCGGCCGGCTGGGCGACCGCGGGCGAGATGGTCCACGCGGCGTACACCCTGCACCGCGAGGACGACGACTGGGGCCAGCCGGGCACCATGGTCCGGCAGGTGCTGGACGACGCGGCCCGCGACCGCCTCGTCTCGAATGTCAGCGGGCACCTGTTGGCCGGGGTCAGCGGCCCGGTCCGGGAGCGCGCCTTCCAGTACTGGCGCAACATCGACAAGACCACGGGCGACCGGATCGCGGCGGCGGTCACGGGCAGCTGAGGCCCACGGAAAAGACCTACCGAAAAGGCCTACGGAAAACACCGCCGCCCCGCAGCATGCGTGCTGCGGGGCGGCGGTCGTGCCTGCTACGTCTCCGGGAACAGCGGCGGTTCCGGCGGCTTCGGCAGGCTCTTGCTCGGGTCCGGCTTCGGGGAGCTCTTGCTCGGGTCCGGCTTCGGTGAGCTCTTGCTCGGGTCCGGCTTCGGTGAGCTCTGGCTCGGGTTCGGGCTCACCGGCGGCCTGCTGCTGGGCGGCGGGGTGCTGGTGCTCGCGGACTGGCTCGACGTGTTCGACGGGGAGGTGCTGCGGGTCGGCGCCTGCGTGGGGCCCATGTCCGCGTCGGGCAGCTTGAACTCGCCCGTGTCCACACCCTTGAGCGCGGCGAGCGTGTACGCCTTCCAGATCTCGGCGGGGAAGGTACCGCCGCCCGCCCGGCCGCCGTCGGCGGTACCCGTCAGGGTGACCTGCTTGTGGGTGCCGGGCTCCTCACCGAAGATCGCGACGACGGTGACGAGCTCCGGGGTGTACGCGGTGAACCAGCCGGCCACGTTCCTCTCGGTCGTACCCGTCTTCGCCGCGGCCTCGTAGGCGGAGCTCTTGACGACCCGGCCGGAACCGTTGTTGACGACCCCGGTGAGCACCTTGGTGACGGTGTCGGCGGTCTCGCGGGTGATGGCCTGGCTGCCCACCGCCTGGACCGGCTTGAAGTCCCGGTCCTTGTGCTCGGCGGACTTCACGATGGTCGGGGTGACCTTCTTGCCGTGGGCGTCGAAGGTCGCGTAGACGCCGGCCATCTCCACCGTGTTGGCGCTCATGGTGCCGAGCGACATGGCCGGCTTGTCCTCGGGCCAGCCGTCACGGTCCTGCATGCCGAGCTGGAGGGCCGTCTTCTTCACGTTCTTCGGCTTCACGTCGACGATCATCTGGGCGTAGACGGAGTTCACCGATGAGTTGGTGGCGTCCTGCACCGTGATCATCGGGTCGCCGTAGTCCTTGTCGTCCTGGTTCTGCGGGGCGAACGCGACATCGCTGCCGACGACCGGGCGCTTGCTGGTGCCGTCGTACAGGGTGTTCGGGGTGATCTGCTTGTTGTCCTGCGTGGTCGCCTTGGTCTCCAGGGCGGAGGCGAGCACGATCGGCTTGAAGGTCGATCCCGGCTGGTAGTCGGTCCGCAGGGCGTTGCTGTTCCACTGCTGGGCCCGGCCCAGGCCGCCGTACATGGCGACGATGGCGCCGGTCTTCGGGTCCACGGAGGTGGCGCCGGCCTGCACGCTCTGGTCGACGGGCCGGTTCTTGGTGTCCTTGCGGTCGAGCTTGGCCTCCAGCTCGTCCTGGACCGCCTTCTCCATCGCCTGCTGCTTCTTCTTGTCGATGTTGAGCGTGATCGTCCAGCCGCCGGCCGTGATCTCCGACTCGGGGATCCCCTGCCTGGTGAGCTCCGCCGTCGCGGCCTGGACCAGGTAGCCCTTCTGGCCCTCCATGCCGGGGGGAGCCTTGGGCTGGACCGGCTCCTGGAACTTGAGTTCCTTGCGCTTCTCCGCGGGCAGCTTGCCCATCTCGACCATGTTGTCGAGGACGGCGTTGAAGCGGATCATGACGAGCCGCTTGCCGTTCGGGCCGGCGGTCGCCCAGTCGTACTGGCTGGGGGCCTGGATGACGGCGGCGAGGTAGGCGGCCTGCTCCAGGGTGAGCTTCTCGGCGTCCACGCCGTAGTAGGCCTGGGCGGCGGCCTGGATCCCGTACGCGTTGCGCCCGTAGAAGTTGGTGTTCAGGTAGCCGGCGAGGATGTCGTTCTTCTCCATGCGCTGGTCGACCTTGAGGGAGATGATGAGCTCCCGGATCTTGCGCGTCGCCGACTGGTCCTGGGTCAGGTAGTAGTTCTTGACGTACTGCTGGGTGATCGTCGAACCACCGGCCTTGCCCTTGCCCGTGACCGTGTTGAACAGGCCCCGGCCCACGCCCATCAGGTCGATGCCCTGGTCCTTGTAGAAGGACTTGTTCTCGATCGCGATGAAGGCCGTCCGGACGTCCTCCGGGATCTTGTCGATCGGCAGGATCTCCCGGTTGAGCTCACCGGTGCGGGCCATGAGCGAGCCGTCCGAGTACTTGTAGACGTTGCTCTGGAGCATGGCGTTCTTGTTCGGGTTCGGCTCGTCCACGGAGTAGTAGAGGACGACCAGCGTGGCCATGCCGAGCAGGATCATCCCGAAGAACGTCCCGAGGATCTTCTTCCAGGTGAAGAAGCGGCGTATGCCGGACGGTTTGCCCGCGCGCTCCTTACCGCCCTTGGCGCGCCCGCTCGGTGCCCGCCGGGCACCGCGCTGCTGCTGCGCCCGTCGTGCTTCTGCTCGGCCCATCGCTCCCGCTCCGCTCGTTTACCCCCCCGACGTCAGCTCAGAAAACTAACACCGCAGGCTGTGACAAAGGTTGACTAACCCTGATCAATACCGGTCATATCGGACGTGAGAATCAGCACCCACACCATGGGAACCGACGCGCGGCAGGGCCCAAGGGTTGCGGTGGCCAGATAAAGTGATATCACTTTGCTAGAGGGTCTGACCGACCACGACCAAACAAACGGGGGCAGTCGATGACAAACGCATCAGGTACCGGAACGGCGTGCGAGGTACGGGAGTTCACGGCGCGCAGCGTCGGCGGCGGGCTGGCCCTGCTGCTCGGCGTGGCGGGTGTGGTGGCCGGGGCGGGCCTCATAGCCTTTGGCGCGGGCTCTGCCGTCGCCGGTGTGAAGGTGACCCTCGTCGTGGCCGGCGTGCTGCTGTGCCTCGCCGCCCTCATCGCGACGAGCGGGCTCAACACGGTCGCGCCGGGCGAGGCGCGCGTGGTCCAGCTGTTCGGCCGCTACCGGGGCACGATCCGGGCGGACGGACTGCGCTGGGTGAACCCGCTGACGTCGCGCGAGAAGATCTCCACCCGGGTCCGCAACCACGAGACGGCCGTCCTGAAGGTCAACGACGCGTACGGCAACCCGATCGAGCTGGCGGCGGTCGTGGTGTGGCGGGTCGAGGACACGGCGCGGGCGGTGTTCGAGGTGGAGGACTTCACCGAGTTCGTGGAGACGCAGACCGAGGCAGCGGTCCGCCACATCGCGATCGAGTACCCCTACGACGCGCACGACGAGGGCGGCCTGTCGCTGCGCGGCAACGCCGAGGAGATCACCGAGAAGCTGGCGGCCGAACTCCACGCCCGGGTCGAGGCGGCGGGCGTCCACATCATCGAATCCCGCTTCACGCATCTCGCGTACGCTCCGGAGATCGCCTCCGCGATGCTCCAGCGCCAGCAGGCGGGCGCGGTCGTGGCGGCGCGCAAGCAGATCGTCGAAGGGGCGGTGGGCATGGTCGAACTGGCCCTGAACCGCCTGGCGGAGGATGAGATCGTGGACCTGGACCCGGAGCGCAAGGCCGCGATGGTCTCGAACCTGATGGTGGTCCTGTGCGGCGACCGCGCCGCCCAGCCGGTCGTGAACACGGGCACCCTCTACCAGTGAGCCCCGACCGCGAGCGGGAGCCGGGCGCGCGGGCGGGGCGGCAGTCACGCAAGCAGGTACTGCTGCGGCTCGACCCGCAGGTGTACGACGCGCTCGCGCGCTGGGCCGGCGAGGAACTCCGCAGCGCCAACGCGCAGATCGAGTTCCTGCTCCGCCGCGCCCTGGCCGAGGCGGGCCGCCTCCCCTCGGCCCCGGGCCCCATCCCCCGCCGCGGCCGCCCGCCGAAGTCACCGGACCAGGGCTGAGGGCAGGGCAGGGCTCAGTCCCCGCGGCCTCCTCGGCGGCCCGGGCCGGGGTCGGTCAGGAGCGGGGTGAGGTCCGCGCCACGGCCGCGCGGGCCTCGCGCCAGGCGATCCGCGTCGCGCCGCTCCGGCCGAGCGCGTGCGGAATCGTGACAATCGGGCCTGACCTGCACAGACATCAGCACTCGAGGCAGCTATACACGGTGCGTATACAGCGAGGGTATACACCGCATGTAGAGTCCTGGGCATGTCCATCGGTCACACCTTGCTCGGCCTCCTGGAGGCCGGCCCGCGCCACGGTTACGACCTCAAGCGCGCCTTCGACGAGAAGTTCGGGCACGACCGCCCCCTCGCCTACGGACAGGTCTACTCGACCATGTCCCGCCTCCTGAGGAACGGCCTCGTCGAGGTCGACGGCATCGAGAGCGGCGGCGGTCCCGAGCGCAAGCGGTACGCCATCACCGACGCCGGCATCACCGATGTCGAGGCCTGGCTCTCGCAGCCCGAGAAGCCCGAGCCGTACCTCCACTCGACCCTGTACACGAAGGTCGTCCTCGCCCTGCTCACCGGCCGCAGCGCCACCGGGCTGCTGGACACCCAGCGCGCCGAACACCTGCGGCTCATGCGCATCCTGACCCAGCGCAAGCGCAAGGGTGACCTCTCCGACCAGCTCGTCTGCGACCACGCCCTGTTCCACCTCGAAGCGGACCTCCGGTGGCTCGAACTCACGGCCGCCCGCCTCGATCAGCTCGCCCAGGAGGTACGCCGATGATCCCGGCCGGAACCCTGCTCAGCGCCACGGCTCTCCGTAAGGCGTACGGGCCCACCAACGCCCTCGACGGCGCCGAGTTCTCCATCCACCCGGGCGAGGTCGTCGCCGTCATGGGGCCCTCCGGCTCCGGCAAGTCGACCCTCCTGCACTGCCTCGCCGGGATCGTCACGCCCGACTCCGGCACCATCACCTACGCCGGCCGCGAGCTGTCCGCCATGAACAACGCCGAGCGCAGCGCCCTGCGCCGCAGCGATTTCGGCTTCGTCTTCCAGTTCGGCCAGCTCGTCCCGGAGCTGACCTGCGTGGAGAACGTCGCCCTCCCGCTCCGCCTGAACGGCGTGAAGCGCAAGGAGGCCGAACGGACCGCCCTGCAGTGGATGGAGCGGCTCCAGGTCGACGACCTCGGCGCCAAGCGCCCCGGCGAGGTCAGCGGCGGCCAGGGCCAGCGCGTGGCCGTCTCCCGCGCCCTGGTCACCGGACCCCGCGTGATCTTCGCCGACGAGCCGACCGGCGCCCTCGACTCCCTCAACGGCGAGCTGGTGATGCAGCTGCTCACCGAGGCCGCCCGGTCCGCCAACGCGGCCGTCGTCCTCGTCACGCACGAGACCCGCGTGGCCGCGTACTCCGACCGCGAGATCGTCGTACGCGACGGCAAGTCCCGCGACATGGAGCGCATCGTATGAGCAAGCTCCAGGTATGGGCCCGCGACCTCGCCATGGGCACCCGGTTCGCCTTCGCCGGCGGCCGCGAGGGCTGGACCCGCACCCTGCTCACCGGCATAGGCGTAGGCCTCGGCGTCGCACTGCTGCTGGTCAGCACCGCACTGCCGAGCGCCCTGGCCGCCCGCGACGCGCGCGGCGACGCCCGCAGCACCGTGAGCGCGCCGACCGCCGATGCGGCCGGGCGCGACACCCTGCTCATCGCGAGGGCCTCCCAGACGTACCACGCCACGGACGTGGACGGGATCTTCGTCAGGGCCGAGGGCCCGGACGCCCCCGTTCCGCCCGGCCTGAAGGAGATCCCCGGCCCCGGCGAACTGGCGGTCTCGCCCGCCCTGCACACGCTGCTGAAGTCCGCCGACGGCAAGCTGCTGCGCGAACGCCTCGACGGGAAGATCACCCAGACCATCGGTGACGCCGGCCTGGTCGGCCCCGGCGAGCTCTACTTCTACGCGGGCACCGACTGGCTCCACAAGGCCGACGTCGACGAGTACTCGCGCGTCCAGCGCATCACCGGCTTCGCCAACACCTTCGAGGCCGAGCCGCTGCGCCCGGACCTCATGCTGCTGGTCGTCCTGACGTTCGTCGCCCTGCTCATGCCCGTCGCCGTGTTCATCGCGGCCGCCGTCCGCTTCGGCGGGGAGCGCCGCGACCGACGGCTGGCCGCGCTGCGCCTGATCGGCGCCGACAGCCGGATGGTCCGCAGGATCGCCGCGGGCGAGGCGCTGGCCGGATCGGTCATCGGCCTCGTGCTCGGCGCGGGCTTCTTCGCGGTCTCCCGGCAGCTCGTCGGCCAGGTGTCCCTCCAGCAGCGCAGCGTCTTCCCGGCCGACCTCGACCCGGCGCCGTGGCTGGCCGCGCTCGTCGCGGTCGCCGTGCCCGCGGCGGCCGTCGCCGTGACCCTGCTCGCCCTGCGCGGCGTGGTCATCGAACCGCTCGGCGTCGTACGCACCGCCAAGCAGCGGCGGCGACGCATCTGGTGGCGGCTGCTGATGCCGCTCGCCGGACTCGGCCTGCTCGCCCCGCTGATGGGCCGCGGCAACGACCAGGGCGCGTTCAACCAGTGGCAGGTCAGCGGCGGCGTGGTGCTGCTCCTGGTCGGTATCACGGCCCTGTTGCCCTGGCTGCTGGAGCGCCTCGTCGGAGGGATCTCCGGCGGACCGGTGTCCTGGCAACTCGCCGTGCGCCGGCTCCAGATCAGCAGCGGTACGGCCGCCCGGCTGGTCAACGGCATCGCCGTCGCCGTGGCCGGGGCCATCGCCCTCCAGATGCTCTTCGCGGGCACCGAGGACACCTACACGCAGGACACCGGCCAGGACCCCTCCCGCGCCTCGCTTTCGGTGATGACCCACTCCGGCTCGGGCCCCGTGGACATCGATTCCCTCGGCAAGAAGCTCGGCCAGACCCGTGGGATCACCCGGGCGGTGCCGCTGACCGAGGTCAACGGCGCGGCCAAGGTGCCCGAGATGGATCGCAGGATCGAGATCACGATCGGCACCTGCGACTCCCTGCGCGAGGTGGCGGTACTCGACTCCTGCAATGAGGGCGACGCCTTCATCCTGACCGGAGCCGACCCCGGGGTCTCCGGCCCGTACGGCGCGACGGCCGCACCCGGCCAGCAGATCTTCGCGGGCAATGTGATGGGGCTGGAGCACTTCAAGAAGGCCGTCCCGTGGACCGTGCCCGCGAACGCCCGTACGGTGCCCAGCCGGAAGGACCCGACCGGCCAGCTGCGCACCGGCCTGCTCGTGACGCCGTCGGTGGCGCCCAAGGGGATCGACCCCTTCGAGGCGTTCGCCCAGGTCTTCATCCAGCTCGACGACTCCGTCCCGGACGCCCTGGACCGGGCGCGGACCGCGGCCTTCAAGGCAGCCCCGATGGCCACCGCCATGACCCTCACGTCCCAGCAGCCCGCCCCCCGGTTCTCCTCGATCCGGACCGGCCTGTTCTTCGGCGCCGCCGGGGTGCTGGTGCTGATCGGCGCGAGTCTGCTGGTCTCGCAGCTGGAGCAGCTGCGCGAGCGCAAGAAGCTGCTCTCGGCCCTGGTCGCCTTCGGCACCAAGCGCTCCACGCTCAGCCTGTCGGTGCTGTGGCAGACGGCGCTGCCGATCACCCTGGGCATGGTGCTGGCCACCGCGGTGGGCCTCGCCCTGGGGTCGGTGCTGATGCGGATGACGGCCGTCCCCGTACGGATCGACTGGAGTTCGGTCCTGGCGATGACCGGGACCGGCGCGGGCGTGGTCGTCCTGGTGACCCTGCTCAGCGTGCCGCCGCTGCTGCGTCTGATGCGCCCGGACGGCCTGCGGACGGAGTAGCCCGCCCGCGCCTGTCCGCACCGCCGGCACCCGCCCGCATCGCCCGCATCACCCGCATCACCCGCACCCGCCCGCGCCCCGTCACGTACGCCCGTTCCCGGAAGCCCGCCGTCCCCCTAATCGGTGGGCCATACCGGGAGCGGGCGTACCGCTTCCCGGAGCGCCGCCGCGATCGCCCGGAACTCCTCCTGCCGGGCCGTCCCCGTACGCATCGCCAGCGCGATCCGACGCGAGGGCGCGGGCTCGGCGAAGTACCCGGTGGCCAGGTACTCGTTGCGGGCCGTCTCCAGCCGCAGCGCGGTACGCGGCAACAGCGTCACCCCCAGTCCCCCGGCGACCAGTTGTACGAGGGTGGACAGCCCGGCGGCGGTCGTGGTGACGTCCGCCCCGGTGCTGCGCCCCGCCTCGCGGCAGATGTCCAGGGCCTGGTCGCGCAGGCAGTGCCCCTCGTCCAGCAACAGCAGTTGCAGGCCCCGCAGTTCCTCCAGCGGAACGTCCCGCCGCCCGGCGAGCGGGTGCTCCCGGGGCGCGAGGAGTACGAAGTCCTCGTCGAAGAGGGGCAGTTCGGTGACTCCGGGCACCCCCAGCGGCACGGCGAGCAGCAGCAGATCGAGCCGCCCCCCGGCCAGCCCCTCCAGCAGCGAGGCCGTCTGCTCCTCGTGCACCTGGAGGTCCATCCCGGGGTAGCGCCGGTGGAACAGCCCGAGCACGGTCGGCAGCAGGTAGGGGGCCACGGTGGGGATCACCCCGAGCCGCAGGACCCCGGTGAAGGGCGCCCGTACCGCCTCGGCCTCCTCCAGCAGCCCGCCCATGGCATCGAGCACCGCCCGCGCCCGCACCCCGATCCGCTCCCCGGCCGGCGACAGCAGTACTTTCCGCGTGGTCCGCTCCAGCAGTTGCACCCCGAGCGCCTCCTCCAGCGCGGAGACCGCCCCGGAGAGCGCGGGCTGGCTCATCCCGATCGCGGCGGCCGCGTCCCGGAAGTGCAGATGTTCGGCGACAGCCGCGAAGGCACGCAACTGCGCGAGCGTCGCCTGCTTCGCTCCCCTATTACCGACAGCCACTGATAGGAACCTCCGATCACCCGCCACAAGACTAGCTATTTCCGCAATCAATGCAGCTGTGTCAGCATGTGAGATACGTCCAACCCCCTGGAAAGCCCCCAAAAGGGTTCACTTTCCCGTCTGCAAGGAGAGCACGTGCTCACTGTCGGTGACAAGTTCCCCACCTACGACCTGACCGCTTGCGTCTCGCTCGAGGCCGGCAGCGAGTTCGCGCAGATCGACCACAAGACCTACGAGGGCAAGTGGCGTGTGGTGTTCTTCTGGCCGAAGGACTTCACCTTCGTCTGCCCGACCGAGATCGCTGCCTTCGGCAAGCTGAACGACGAGTTCCTCGACCGTGACGCCCAGATCCTCGGCGTCTCCGGCGACTCCGAGTTCGTGCACCACGCCTGGCGCAAGGACCACGCCGACCTGCGTGACCTGCCCTTCCCGATGCTGGCCGACTCCAAGCACGAGCTCATGCAGGCCTGTGGCGTGCAGGGCGAGGACGGCTTCGCGCAGCGCGCCGTCTTCATCGTCGACCAGAACAACGAGATCCAGTTCACGATGGTGACCGCCGGTTCCGTGGGCCGTAACCCCAAGGAGGTCCTGCGGGTCCTCGACGCCCTGCAGACCGACGAGCTGTGCCCCTGCAACTGGAACAAGGGCGAGGGCACCCTGGACGCCGGCGCGCTGCTGGCCGGTGAGTGACGGATGTCCCTCGACTCCCTCAAGTCCGCCATACCGGACTTCGCCAAGGACCTGAAGCTGAACCTCGGCTCGGTCATCGGCAACAGCGACCTCCCGCAGCAGCAGCTGTGGGGCACGGTCCTGTCCTGCGCGATCGCCGCGCGCTCCCCGCGGGTCCTGCGTGAGCTGGAGCCGGAGGCGAAGGCGGCCCTGTCGCCGGAGGCGTACACCGCCGCCAAGTCCGCCGCCGCGGTCATGGCGATGAACAACGTCTTCTACCGCACCCGCCACCTGCTTTCCGACCCGGAGTACGGCACCCTGCGGGCCGGCCTGCGGATGAACGTCATCGGCAACCCGGGCGTGGAGAAGGTCGACTTCGAGCTGTGGTCGCTCGCGGTCTCCGCGATCAACGGCTGCGGCCAGTGCCTCGACTCGCACGAGCAGGTCCTGCGCAAGGCCGGCGTCGACCGCGAGACGATCCAGGAGGCCTTCAAGATCGCCTCGGTGATCCAGGCCGTCGCGGTCACCCTCGACGCCGAGGCTGCCCTCGCCGCCGAGTAACACCCCGTACGCCCGTGAAGGGGCCCTGCGACTTCGGTCGCGGGGCCCCTTCACTCGTTCGCGTGGATGCCGTCATAACGGACGGGATGGCCGGGATCGCCCTACGATAATGGTCTCGACACCAGCCACCAGGAGGCGCCATGTCTGCCGCAGCAGTCGAGCACCCCTTTGCCGACGAACCACCGGAGAACCTGCTCGAAACGGCCAACCGGCTCATGGAGAAGCTCCCCGGTCATCGCGTCGAGATCATCGGAGGAGTCATCACCGTGGCCCCACCCCCGGACTTCAAGCACGCATGCGCCCTCACCGATCTCATGATCCCTTTCTATGCAGCCGGATTGCACGGAGGAGAGACGATGATCGCGCAGGGCGTCGGTGTCTGGCTCCCTGGCGGTCCGCAAGACTATGCCATCCCGGACTTCGTCCTGGTCGACGCCGATATCGAAGACCATCTCATCAGCAACAACTGCTACGACCCCGCATGCTTCCGTCTGGTCCTGGAAGTCACCAGCAGCAACTTCAACAACGACCTCCGGAACAAGGTCCGCGCTTACGCGGAGGCCGCCATCCCCGTCTATGTCATCGTCGACCGCAAGAGCAACCGGCTGCACGTCCTGACCGACCCTGCCGACGGCGACTATGCGAGCCACAGCCTCTACGCGCCCGGCCAGCAGGTCACGCTGCCCGACTCCATCGGCGCCAAGGTCACCCTCGACGCCGCCGCCGTGCTCCTAGCCGGCAGCGGCCGAGGCGACACGCCCGACGAGACCGGTTGAGCTCAGGCCCGCTGATCCCCCGTGGCCTCCCGGGCCGCCGTTTCAAGGGCCGTCGAGCCGTGCGGGGCCGCGCCGTTCGGCTGCTGGTCGCGTGAGTACGCCTTCAGGTAGCCCACCACCGTGTTGGTGACGGCGACCAGCGGAACGGCGACCACCGCTCCACCGATCCCGGCGATCATCCCGCCGGCGGCCACCGAGAGCACCACCGCGAGCGGGTGGACCCGTACCGCCCTGCCCAGGATGAAGGGCTGGAGCACGTGCCCCTCGATCTGCTGCACGGCCAGCACCACGAGCAGCACCATCAGCGCGATGAACGGGCCCTGCGTCACCAGTGCCACGACCACGGCGAGGGCGCCGGAGACCACGGCCCCGACGAGCGGGATGAAGGCGAACAGGAAGATGAAGACGGCGAGCGGCACCGCCATCGTCACGTCGAGGAAGTACAGGCCGAGGCCGATGAAGATGGCGTCGATGAGCGCGACGAGGACCGTGCCGCGGACGTACGCGGTCAGGGTGCGCCAGGCGCGCGGCCCGGCGCCCGCGACACCCGGCCGGGCCGGCGCCGGGACGAGGCCCAGCACCCAGGTCCAGATGCGCTGGCCGTCGTAGAGCAGGAAGAGCGTCGAGAACATCGCGAGCAGGATGCCCGTCAGCACCTCGACGAGGACCGTCACGCCTTGCAGGCCGGCGGAGGTGATCTGCTCGGTGTTGGTGCCGATGGTCTCGCTGAGGTTCTTCGCGATGTCGTTGATCTGCTTCTCGGTCACGTGGAACGGACTGTCCAGCGCCCAGAGTTTGAGTTCGTTGATGCCGTCGCGGACCCGGTCGGAGAGGTCGTCGAGGTTCTCCATGACCTGCCAGACCACGAACCAGCCGACCAGCCCGATGACGACGAAGCCGAGGATCGCGGTGACGGCGGTGGCGAGCCCGCGCGGCAGGCCCAGTCTGCGCAGCCGGACCACGAACGGCTGGAGCAGCGCGGTGACGAGCATCGCGGCGGCGAAGGCGAGGACGACCAGGCGGACTTCGCTGATCACCTTCATCAGCACCCAGAGCATCCCGGCGAGCAGCAGGAGCCGCCAGCTGGCCTCGGCGGCTACGCGAAGGCCCCACGGGACGGCGCTGGCCGGGTCGGGGCGCTCGCGCGGGCCGCCGTCGACGGGGACCCCGTCGACGTGGGCCGGGGGCGCGGCGACCGTGGGGGCTGCCGGGACCTCGGGGACTGGGGGGACTACGGGGACCGCGACGGGGGTTCGGGGCACACCGGCGGTCTCGGCCTCGACTTCGGCGCGCCGCTCGTTGAGCAGCGCCTCCATCCGGTTCAGCCGGCTCCCGAGCCGGCCCAGCCAGCCTGCCCTCTTCGTCATGTCGTTCCCTTCCCCCCGCCCGGCCCGCTGCTCGGTGGCACCTCGCACGACCGTACACGTGAGGAGCCCCGCACCGTATGACGGTGCGGGGCTCCCCGAGGTTGAGCGGGCGGGCGGCGCGAGGCCGGCCTGCCTAGTACCAGCCGTTGGCCTGGTGGAAGTTCCAGGCGCCGCACGGGCTGCCGTAGCGGTCGTTCATGTAGCCCAGGCCCCACTTGATCTGCGTGGCGGGGTTGGTGCGCCAGTCGGAGCCGGCCGAGGCCATCTTCGAACCGGGCAGCGCCTGAACCAGACCGTACGCGCCCGAAGACGAGTTCACGGCCTTGTAGTTCCAGGTGGATTCCTGGTTGATGATGTTGGAGAAGCACTGGAACTGCCCGGACGGGACCATCTGCTGGGCGATGGCCTTGACCTGGGCGACCGTGTAGGAGCTCTGGACCTCGAAGTCGCCGGCGTCGCGGGCGGCGGAGCGGCTGGCAGCCTGCTCCTTCTCCTCGCGCTCCTTCTTCTCCTGAGCGGCCTTCTCGTCCGCGGCCTTCTGCGCCTCCGCCTTCTTGGACTTGGCGTCCTCGGCGGCCTGGATGCGGGCTGCCTCCTCCGCCGAGCGCTTGGCGTCGGCGTCGGCGGCGTGGGCGATGGCGTCGGCCTGCTGCGTCAGGGACGCGCTCTGGACCATCGCCTGCTCGCCGACCGGGATGTCAGTGAGGAGAGTCGCGCCGGACGCGGTCGTCTCGAGGTCGTTCGAGGCGGGGTCGCCAGTGGCAACGCCCACGACTGCGCCGACGGTGGTGACCGCAGTGGCCGAAGCCACGGCGAATCCCCGGACCGAGATCCGGCTCACACGGTGTCCTTCCAGCAGCGTCCGCAGTGACCGCGCGGGCGCAATAGTGCCCCTTGACACTGGCCTCCGTGGTGGTGCGGTCACTGGAGGCGCGGGCCCGTGGGCAACTCCCTTGCGGGGAGCGCCGCGTGAAGCTCGGGCGGCATACGGCGGTCGACTCTGGAGTTATTGGTGCTGCGCGTATCCACAGGGGATACAGGTGTGCCGTATGCGGGGCCTGACGGAAAACAGACTCTGCCGGACCCCGACACCGCAAGGCAATTCTGTGTTGCGTGTGAAAGGTCACACCTGGCATGTCGTCGCTGTTTTGGACAAAGGCCTGTGCAGGACGACGCCGCCCGGCTAGGCTCTCGGGCCTTTGCCGGGCGGCGCCAACTCACTTTTCCGCTATGGTGGATTTACCCCCTTCGCGATTACAGCGATTCGAGCATCTCGGTGACCAGCGCGGCGATCGGGGAGCGCTCGGAACGCGTCAGCGTGACGTGGGCGAAGAGCGGATGCCCCTTCAGCTTCTCAACGACGGCCACCACTCCGTCGTACCGGCCGACCCGCAGGTTGTCCCGCTGGGCGACATCATGGGTCAGAACGACCCGCGAATTCGCCCCGATTCGGGACAGAACGGTCAGCAGGACATTGCGCTCCAGCGACTGCGCCTCGTCCACGATCACGAAGGCGTCGTGCAGCGAGCGCCCCCGGATGTGCGTGAGGGGCAGGACCTCCAGCATCCCGCGGTTCAGTACCTCTTCGATGACCTCGCGCCCGGCCACGGACGAGAGGGTGTCGAAGACCGCCTGCGCCCAGGGGCTCATCTTCTCGGACTGGTCGCCGGGCAGGTAACCCAGCTCCTGCCCGCCCACGGCGTACAGCGGCCGGAAGACCATCACCTTCTGATGCTGCCTCCGCTCCAGTACGGCCTCCAGGCCCGCGCAGAGCGCCAGCGCCGACTTTCCGGTGCCGGCCCGGCCGCCCATCGAGAGGATCCCGATCTCCGGGTCGAGCAGCAGGTCCAGCGCGATGCGCTGCTCGGCACTGCGGCCGTGCAGCCCGAAGGCCTCGCGGTCGCCCCGTACGAGCTTCACATTGCCGTCCGCCGTGACCCGGCCCAGCGCCTTGCCGCGCTCGGACTGGAGGACCAGTCCGGTGTGCACGGGCAGTTCGGCGGCCTCGGGTACGTACAGCCGCTCCTCGGAGTAGAGGAGGTCCACCTGCTCCCCGGAGAGGGAGATCTCGCTCATGCCGGTCCAGCCGGCGTCGGTGATCGCGAGCTCCGCCCGGTACTCCTCGGCAAGCAGCCCCACGGAGGAGGCTTTGATGCGCAGTGGGAGATCCTTCGAGACGACCGTGACGTCGTAGCCCTCGGCCTGGAGATTGCGGGCGACCGCGAGGATCCTCGAGTCGTTGTCCCCCAGTCGGAAGCCTGCCGGCAGGACACCGGGGTCGGAGTGGTTGAGCTCGACACGCAGGGTGCCGCCCAGATCGCCCAGCGGGATGGGGGCGTCGAGGCGACCGTAGCGAACCCGGAAGTCGTCGAGCAGGCGCAGGGCCTGACGGGCGAAGTAGCCGAGCTCGGGATGGTGCCTCTTTGCCTCCAGCTCGGTGATCACCACGATCGGGAGCACGACCTCGTGCTCGTCGAAGCGGGAGATCGCGTTGGGGTCTGCCAGCAGGACGCTGGTGTCGAGGACGTAAGTCCGCCTGTCGGGCAGGCGGCGCTTTGTGCTGGTCACCACGGAAGGACGTACCCCCTCGGAAGAGGTCGGGCCATGAAGACCGGACCGGTCATCGGCACCCATGCCAGGGCCGATTTCCGGCCCTCCCACTCCGTCCGTGCGAACCGCACGTGCGTCCTGGTGCAAAGGGCCTCCCGGGCGGACGACCCCATGCCGTCCGCTGAGACTCGACACCCGTGGATCGGGCATCGACCTGAAAGGGATATTCCCCGAACAGGCCCGGCCATGCCATGGCATATGACGGACGCTCGGTGAATCCCTGGTGAAGGCCTCGCGAGGGGGGCAGACGGGGCAGAGGGGGGGGCGCCCGAGGGGCCCGAGGGGGCGTCAGCTCGTGGCGTGATCCCCGGGGATCAGGTCCCGTACCGCCGGTGGCGGGCCGCATAGTCGCGCAGCGCCCGCAGGAAGTCGACCTTCCGGAAGGCCGGCCAGAAGACCTCGCAGAAGTAGTACTCGGAGTGCGCGCTCTGCCAGAGCATGAATCCGGACAGGCGCTGCTCGCCGCTGGTGCGGATCACGAGGTCCGGGTCGGGCTGGCCGCGCGTGTAGAGGTGCTCCGCGATGTGGTCGATGTCCAGGATCTCGGCGAGCTCCTCGAAGGAGGTGCCCTTCTCGGCGTGCTCCAGCAGCAGGGAGCGGACCGCGTCGGCGATCTCCTGGCGGCCGCCGTACCCGACGGCGACGTTGACGAGTATCCCCCCGACGTCGCGGGTGGCCGCCTCGGCCTCCTTGAGCACGGACTGGGTGCCCGCGGGCAGGATGTCGAGGTTGCCCACGTGGTGCACGCGCCAACGGCCGTCCGCGGCAAGGCCCCGCACGGTGTTCTCGATGATGTTGAGCAGCGGGCGGAGCTCGACCTCGGGCCGGTCCAGGTTGTCCGTGGACAGCATCCACAGGGTGACGACCTCGACGTCCGTCTCGGTGCACCAGCCCAGCATCTCGGAGATCTTGTCGGCGCCGGCCTGGTGGCCCTGCTCCGTCGTACCACCGGACGCCTTCGCCCAGCGCCTGTTCCCGTCCAGGATGACGCCGATGTGCTTGGGCGCCGCGTCATGGTCGAGGCGGCCTTCCACCCGGCGTGCGTAGAGCCTGTACACCAGGTCGCGCAACTTCACGATCTTCGAGCCCCTCCGTGCAATGCCCCCGTGCGGATTGTGGTCTCCCCCGAGGGCGCCACATTACTGCGAGCGGGGAGGCCCGGCCCACCTCGGCCTGTCAGAAGTCCGTGATAGGGAGGACAACGTGACTGATACCAATCTGTACCGGGCAGACGCTACCCGCTATGACTCCATGCACTACCGCCGCACGGGGCGCAGCGGTCTCAAGCTCCCGGCGATCTCGCTCGGCCTCTGGCACAACTTCGGCGACGACAAGTCCCTGGAGTCCCAGCGGACCATCCTGCGCCGCGCCTTCGACCTCGGTGTGACCCACTTCGACCTGGCGAACAACTACGGTCCGCCCGCCGGTTCGGCCGAGCTCAACTTCGGAAAGATCTTCGCCCAGGACTTCGCGCCCTACCGCGACGAGCTGATCCTCTCCACCAAGGCCGGCTACTTCATGCACGAGGGGCCGTACGGCGAGTGGGGCAGCCGCAAGTACCTGATGAGCTCGCTCGACGCCTCGCTGAAGCGGATGGGCGTCGACTACGTGGACGTCTTCTACTCGCACCGCTTCGACCCGGACACCCCGCTGGAGGAGACCATGGGCGCCCTCGCGTCCGCGGTCCAGCAGGGCAAGGCGCTCTACGTCGGCGTCTCCTCGTACACCGCGGAGCAGACGGCGGAGGCGGCGCGGATCCTGCGCGAGATGGGGGTGCGTCCGCTGATCCACCAGCCGTCGTACTCCATGATCAACCGCTGGACGGAGGACGACGGCCTGCTGGACACGCTGGAGGAGGCCGGCATGGGCTGCATCTCCTTCGTGCCGCTCGCGCAGGGGCTGCTGACCGGCCGGTACCTCAAGGGCATCCCGGAGGGCTCGCGGGCCACCCAGGGCAAGTCCCTCAACCTGGACTGGCTGCACTCGGACGAGGTCATGCGCCGCCTGAACGGGCTGAACGACATCGCCGCCCGCCGCGGTCAGACGCTGGCGCAGATGGCGCTCTCGTGGGTGCTGCGCGACGAGCGGATGACGTCGGCGCTGATCGGCGCGTCGAGCGTGGCGCAGCTGGAGGAGAACGTGGGGGCCCTGGCCGGAGCCCCGCTGTCCGAGGAGGAGCTGAAGGAGATCGACACCTTCGCCGTCATCCCCGCGGACACGAACCTCTGGGCACAGCGCGGGTGACCTGCGCTTTTGCGTGAGGGGCGGGGGGAAGAAAAAACGGGCCGGTCCGTGGGGGGGATACGGACCGGCCCGAGGGGGGGGTTCCACCATAACCCTTCGTAAAGCGTAATGCGTGCATTGGCGCTGAATGATTACGCTCCGAATCCGCCCAGCAGCACTCCGGTGAGGGCCCCGGCGGCCATGAAGGGGCCGAACGGGAACGCCTGCTTGTGCCCCCCGGGGCCCCGCAGCACGAGGCCGAGGCCGTACATGGCCCCGTAGGCGAAGCCCAGGAAGGCCCCTACGGCCCATACCCCCCACCCGTACCACCCAAGAGCGACCCCGAGCGCGAGCGCCAGCTTGACGTCGCCGAAGCCGAGGCCGGCCGGGTTGATCAGGAAGAGCACCAGGTACGCGCCCCCGAGCGCGGCCCCGCCCAGCAGGGCGAGCCGCCAGGACCCTGCGGCGCCGGGCAGCAGGGCGGCGGCCCCGAGCGCGGCGGCCGTGAGGGCGGCGAGGGGCAGCGTCAGCACGTCGGGCAGCCGGTGGACGGCCAGATCGACGAGCGCGAGCAGCACGAGCAACGGCACCAGCCCGACGTACACCCCCACCTCGGGCCGCCCCCCGCCCCCCGCCGCGAGCACCCCGCAGACCACGCCGGTCAGCCCGGCGGTCCGGGCGGCCCGAGGCCCGTACCGGTGCACGCCCCCAGCCCGGGCGGCGCGTCGGCCGCCCGCATGCGGGCGCCGCTGCGCGGCGCCCGACCCAGCCTCGCCGGGGCCCAATCCAGCCTCGCCGGCGTTTGAGGCGCGGGGCCTGGGGCGGAGCCCCAGAAGCCCGGGCGCAGCCCGGGGCGGCTTGCGCGGCGGCGGCGGCGCGGCACCCGAGGACGGCTCCAGCCCCGCAGGGACCCGGCAGCGGGCGCGCCCGAGCCAGCCCGGCACCGGATGCCCCTCGGGGCAGCGGTCGCGCCAGGGCTCCCCCGGTTCGACCGACAGGCGGTACACCGCGCGCGGCACCAGCAGCCCGGCGGCCACGCCGTATCCGGCGGCAAGGATGATCACGACCACGCCCATCCGCCGACCGTAGGCCCCGCCACCCCCAGGGGCATGGGCCCGGGGGCCCATTCACCCCCAAGTCCCGCTCACCGGATCAGGCCGGGCCTAGGCTGACGCCGCACGCACCGGCCAAGGGGGACGCACAGCATGCGGCAACACCACCGACACCAGCAGCGCCAGCGGCACTGGCACGACGGCGAGGCCGCCCTCACCGTCGGCACGGACCCGGCGCCGATCCCCCTGGAGATCGCCGCCTCCTACCGGGCCCGCACCCGCGGCCTGCTCGGCCGCGACGGCATCACCGGGGCGCTCCTGCTCACCCCGGCGGCCTCCGTGCACACCTTCCGGATGCGGTTCCCCATCGACGTGGCCCACCTCGACCGGAATCTCCGCGTCATCTCCCTGACCACCATGCCCCCGGGCCGCCTCGGCCTCCCCCGGCTCCGCTCCCGCCACGTCCTGGAGGCGGCGGCGGGCGCCATGGCCGGATGGGGTCTGCGCGTCGGGACCCAACTGGACGTGCACCCCACGGGCCGTCTCAACTCCGGCTAGGCGTGACCCCGCCCCGGCGGTAGGTTGGGGCGGTTGAGCTGGGGTGTCAGGGGAGCGGCATGACGGAGAACGCGCGGATCAAGGCGCTGGAGCAGATCATGCCGGCGACGCACGGCGCCGACGAGGACATCGACTGGCGGGCCGCCGAGGCGGCTTGGGCCATCCGGTTCCCGGCCGATTTCGTCGCCTTCATGGGCCGCTTCGGCGCGGGCTCCATCAACGGCGAGGCCAGCATCCTGCTCCCCCTGCCCAAGCCCGGACTCCAGTGGGATCCGGCCGAGATGGCCGAGGAGACGGACAACGCCCGGCAGGTCTGGGAGGCGGAGGGCGGCCGGGCCGCCTTCGACGTGGACCCGGAGTCGATCATCGCCTGGGGGGTCACCGGTGGATCCGACATCCTGTGCTGGCTCGCCACCGACCCCGACCCGGACCGCTGGCCCGTACTGGTGGTCGGCCGCCACACCGCCGACTCCTTCGCGGTGTATCCGTACGGAATGGCCGAATTCCTCTACCGGCTGTGCTCCGACGAGTTCGACATGAGCCCCGTCAGCATCACCTTCTGGGACGGTGGCCACCTGAGCTTCGTCCACTGGCGCAAGGCCCAGCGCCGCTGGCAGGAGGGCCGCAACCCCGAGACGGGCGAGCCCGACCCCTACGCGGGCGAGTTCGCGGACTGACCCACCGAAAGCCGTTCAGACCGTCCCAGCCGTCCCAGCCATCCCAGCCCACCCCAAGCCCCACCCCAAGCCCCGCCCCAAGCCCGTTCCATGGCCGGAAACGGGCGTTTCGGCATGTCTACGCGCGTCGGAATTGTTGATCACATATCGGAAAACACCATCCGGAAAAGCCGCACTTGGAGCAATGACCACAAGTGCGCCCCCAATGGAATCAACCGCCCTCAGCCAGGAGAGAATTCCGGCCAACGGGCCACGGACGGACACCCCAGCCCGGAGCAACTCATAAGCAGTAACGGGACTCAAAAGAAATTCAGGGGAATCCACCCGTGCGACGAAGAATCTTCGGTACGGCCGCGAGCGCGGTTGTGCTTGGTCTGCTGATACCTCTTGCCGGCTGCGGCAGTTCCGGAGACGACGCAGGTGGCAGCGGTGTGCTCCGTCTGGTCGCCGCCGAATACGGCGATACTCCGGCCACCAGCTCCAAGGCTTTCTGGGACAAGGTGACGGGAGATTTCACCGCCGCCAACCCCGACATCAAGGTCGAGGTCCGGCTCCTGCCGTGGGCCGACATCGACCGCGAGGTCTCCCGTATGGTCAAGGCCGGCAAGGCGCCGGACATGGCACTGATGGGCGCCTACTCGGACTTCGCGGCCCAGGGCAGGCTCTATTCCGCGGACGAGCTTCTCTCGGTCAGCGCCGAGGCGAACTTTCTCCAGCCGCTGGCCGAGGCCGGCTCCGTCGGCAACACCCTCTACGGCCTGCCCTTCGTGGCGAGCAGCCGCCTCCTCTTCTACAACCAGGCCCTCCTCTCCAAGGCCGGGGTCGACGCCCCCAAGACCTGGTCCGACCTGAAGTCCGCCGCCAAGGCGCTCAAGGACAAGGGCGTGAAGATCCCCTTCGCGCTGCCCCTGGGCCCCGAGGAGGCGCACGCCGAGGCGATGATCTGGGAGCTGAGCAACGGCGGCGGCTACGCCGACAGCAGCGGCAACTACAACCTGGCCTCCGACCAGAACATCCAGACCTTCCGCTGGATCAAGGACAACCTGGTCAGCACCGGTCTGACCGGCCCCGTCCCGCCGTCCCAGCTCAACCGCGCCGACGCCTTCGCCGCCTTCGTACGCGGTGAGGTGGGCATGCTCAACGGCTACCCGTCGTTGGCGCACGAGGCGCGCGCCAAGGGCATCGACGTCCGCACCGTGACCATGCCGGTCTCGGACACGCTCGGCTCCGGGGAGACCCCGCCGACCGTGGGCGTGGCCGACTGGATGATGGCGTTCAAGCAGAACGGCAAGCGGGAGCAGATCGGCAAGTTCCTGGAGTTCATCTACCAGGACAAGAACCTGTCGGACTTCGCGGGCCGCTACCACCTGCTGCCCTCGACCGTCTCCGCCGCGCGCACCCCGGCCGGGGGCGGCCTGGACAAGAACGACGAGTACTTCCTGACCGCCCTGCGCGGCGCTCAGCTCTACCCGGTGAACGACCCGTCCTGGGTGACGGTCAGCGACACCATCAAGCGGAACATCGGCCGCGCCGTTGAACCGAGCGGCGACGCCAAGGCGGTCCTCGAAGACATCGCCAGCAAGGCGAACGAGGCCAGAAAGCAGCACTGAACGACCTGAACGACCTGAACGGCCCCCTCATCCGGGACCTTCGCCCCTGCCGCACCCCACCCCTTGCGGCATCATGGCTGCTACGGCTCTTGATCCAAGGCCGCGGCCCAGCCGCCCGTCGAGCACCCACAAGGTGCGCGGGGCGGCCGGCCACCACCCGCCTCAGCCCTGGCGCCCTACGGCTGCTCCCCGTTGCCGGACGAGAACGCGGTCCGGTACTGCTCGCAGCTGGAGTCCCAGCGCAGGGTGCCCGTCAGCGTTCCGTACCCGGAACGGGTGACCGACCACTCCACCGTGTATTCGCCGGTGTCACACGCGATCCGCTTCCCGCCCGGGACCCGTTCCCGCCCGGTGGCAGGACGCCCGTCGAGCTCGCGCCGCACTTCGGCGGCCTTGGTCCGGTCGGGGGCGCGCAGGATGGCGTGCACGACGATCGGGTGCTTGCCCTCCTTGGTCGTCACCGCCTTCTTCACGACCGTCGAGTCCGACACCGCCCACGCGAACTCAAACGACGGCTGCCACGCCAGGGACTTGGGGTCGGGGACCTGCCGCTCGTAGTCCGGGGCGCCGGAGGGGCCGGGGCGGGTCACCGTCTTGTACTGGACCCCGGGGTAAAGGCGGAACTGCCCTTCCACCTTGTGCATCTCGTCCTTGGTCCACATCGACTTCATGTTCTTCTCGCCGCCGCCCGGGTCCTGGAGGTAGGTCCCCTCGGCGGCGGTGGCCCCCTGGCCGAGGAGGGGGGCGAGAGCCGCCGCGGCGGTGACGAGGACGAGAGCGGCGATGCGGGTGCGCTTCATGCCCGGTCCAACCGAGCCTTCCGGCCGGCCGGAACGACGCCGGGCGCGCGTTCACCCGTAGGAAAGCGGCTGCCGGCATCGGAATTGACATAGTCCCGCACGCCAGGAATATCAGCAGATGACCGCCCGTTGGCCGAGCGAGAACGTCAGAAACGATCTACGGGGGATCCCATGAGTGCGAGTGCGGGTGTGAGCGTGAGTGTGAGTGTGAACGGCACGGTGGCGGCGGGCTGGGAGTCGGTGCGGGAGGAGTTCGCGGCTTTCGCCGCGGCCGAACCGCACTCGCCCGAGGCCCAGCTGGTGGTGCATCACCACGGCCGGCGTGTGGTCGACCTGGCCGGCGGGGACACCGCCGCTGACACCCTGACCGGGGTCTTCTCCATCACCAAGGGCGCGGCCCACCTGGTGCTGGCACTGCTCGTGCAGGACGGCGTACTGGAGCTGGACCGTCCGGTGTCGGCGTACTGGCCGGAGTTCACGGGTGACGGCAAGGAGCTGCTGACCGTCCGCGAGCTGGTTTCGCACCGGTCCGGGCTGATCAATGTGGACGAGGGATTCTCGTACGAGGAGATCGCGGACGACTCCCTGATCGCGGCGCGCCTCGCGGGGCAGAAGCCGTTCTGGGAGCCCGGAAAGGCCTACGGCTACCACGCGTTCGTGATCGGCGCGCTGACCGGCGAGGTCGTGCGGCGGGCGACGGGCAAGTCCCTCCAGGAGGTCTACGAGGAGCGCATCCGCGCGCCGTACGGGCTGGACCTGTACATGGGGCTGCCGGCCGGGGCAGCGGACCGCTGGAAGCCGGTGCTGGAGATGCGGCCGACGCCGGAGCAGTTGTCGGCGCAGGCGGCGGCGGACGGACCGGCGCTGTCGGAGCTGCTGCCCGTCGCCTTCAACGCGCACCGGGAGCCGCCGATGGACCTGGTCGCGTACGCCAACCACCCGAAGGTGCGCTCCCAGGGCCCGGCTTCGGCCGGCGGCATCGGTACGGCGCGCGGCGTCGCGGGAATGTACGCGGCGGCGATCAGCGAGCTGGACGGCCGGGCTCCGCTGCTGAAGCCGGAGACGGCGGCCGAGTTCGCACGGCTGCACACGCCGGGCCCGGACCGGGTCACGCAGGAGGCGGACCACTTCGGGCTGGGCTTCGAGCAGCAGCCGGCGGTGGGCCCGGAGGCCTTCGGGCACAGCGGCGCGTCGGGCGGGCAGGCCTTCGCCGACCCGGTGACGGGGATCGCGTACGCATACACGCGCCGCCGTTTCGCCTTCCCGGGCGGCACGGCGGCGGAGAACGCGCGCCTGACGGCGGCGGTACTGAAGGTGGCGCGGGCGCTGTAGCGGCTTGTGCGGCCGGCCGGGGCGGCTCAGGCCTGGCCGGTCTCGAAGCGGCTGATGCGCCCGTCGGCGGTGACGTCGAACCGCCAGGCGGTGCGCATCTCGCCCCACGTCTCGTTCCGGTAGTCGACGACCAGGGCGTGGCCGCCGTCGGACTCGGTCTGGACGTCCATGTGTCCGCCGGAGGAGAAGATCTCCTTGTCGGCCCACTGGCCGAGGTCGCGGTCCGAGCCGTCGTCGGACATGGTCGCGTTCGGGGTGAGGAGTGCGCTGAAGGCGTCCCGGTCACCCGCGTTGACGGCGACGACGAAGGCCCTCACGGCGGGGACGGTCAGCTTTTCGGGAGCGAGCACGGGGCGGTCCTCCTGGGTCGGGGGTACGGGACTGCGCACGGAGTCCCGTACGGGAGTGCGTACGGGGCTGCGTACGGGAAGGTGTGCGCGCGACCAGGAAACACCGTGGGTGGCTCCGGGACGGCCACCCTCACCCGTTCGCAGCCGGACGGCGTGTCAGGAGGGGTTCGTCGGATTCGTCGGATTCGACGGGTTGGAGGGGGCGGCCGGGGTCTCGGAGGCGTCGGGAGCCGTCCGGACCGGGAAACCGGTCGGGCGGCCCTGCTCCTTGAGCCAGGACAGCACCTGGTCGAGGGCCTCGACGGTCTGCGTGCGGTTGCCGCCGCCGTCGTGGAAGAGGACCGTCGGGCCGTTGCCGATCTCGCGCTTCACCGCGTTGACGATGGCGGCCACGCCGGGCTTGTGGAAGTCCTTGGTGTCGACATTCCAGCCCAGGGGGCGCATGCCGTTCGCGGCGGCGATCCGCCGGCTGTCGGGGGTGAACGCCCCGCCGGGAGCCCGGTAGTACTCGACCTTCGCGCCGCCGCCCGCGGCCTCTTCGATCAGCTTCTTCGCGTCCAGGATCTGCTTCTCCTGGTACCCGACGGGCTTCTTGTCCATGGTGGTGTCGTGGTCCATGGTGTGGTCGCAGAGCCGGTGGCCGTCCGCGACGACCTTCCTGACCAGGTCGGGGTGGGCCTTGGCCTGCGGGCCGACCATACAGAAGGTGGCCTTCACGTCGTGCCTCTTCAGGACGTCGAGGACTTGCGGGGTCCAGCGGGGGTCGGGGCCGTCGTCGATGGTGATGTTGACGGCGTTCCCGCCGCTCTCCGACGCGTGGGCGATGCCCTCGGGGACGCGGGGCCCGCCGCTCGCGGGGGCGTCCGTACCGCCCTTGCCGTTCTTGCCGTTCTCGCCCGCCGGTATGTCCGTCTGCCGCAAGGCGTTCTCGTGCGGGGTGTGGTGGTCCGGCGCGACGAGGAACGCCACTCCCCCCACTGTCGCCGCCACGGCTGCGGCCGCTGCCGCGATGGCTATCCGGGCCCGTGTGCCCTGCCTGCGTGTGCGTGCCATGAACAGCATGAACCGTCCCCTCCCCATGCGCCGTTGCGACCGCTCTGTGGGTCAGGACGTCGGCCGACACGGAGGGGGTTCCCGGCGATTCCGCCCGTGTACGCAGAAGGCCCGGCTCCCGGGTGGATCCGTCCATCCACCGGCAGCCGGGCCGCTTTCTTACTGCTTTCCTCTTACTGCTTTCCTCTTACTGCTTTCCTCTTACTGCTTTCTTCCTACTGCTTTCTTCCTACTGCTTTCTTCCTACTGCTTGTACGTCGATCAGTGCGCGAGAGACTGCGGAGCCGGCGCCACCTTCGCGTCCGCGTCCGCGCCACCGTCGCCGTCGCCACCAGCGGCACCACCACCGTCACCGTCGGAGGCGGGAGCGCCGCCCTTCAGCGGTACCTCCTTGACGAACCAGGCGGCCACGAAGCCCAGTACGGCGATGACCGCGCCCAGCAGGAAGGCCGAGTGCGTACCGGAGGCCACCGCGTGCTGGTAGGCGTCGCGCACCGTCTCCGGCAGCTTCGCCAGGCTCGCCGCGTCCAGCTGGGCCGAACTCGCGGCGGCGGCGGCCTTCGGGCCGAGACGGTCGGACATGGTGTTCGTGACCTGGGTGGTGAACAGGGAGCCCATCAGGGCCACACCGAAGGAGCCGCCGAGCGTACGGAAGAGGGTGGCCGAGGAGGACGCGACGCCCATGTCCTTCATGTCCACGCTGTTCTGCGCGACCAGCATGGTGATCTGCATCAGGAAGCCGAGCCCGGCGCCGAGCACGGCCATGTACAGGCCGGAGACCAGGCGGCTCGTGTCGGTGTCCATCTGCGAGAGCAGGAACATCCCGACGACCATGAGGGCGCCGCCGATGATCGGGAAGATCTTGTACTTGCCGCTGCTGGTGGTGATGCGGCCGGCGACCATCGAGACGACCATCATCGAGAGCAGCATGGGCAGGAGCAGCAGGCCCGAGTTGGTGGCGGAGGCGCCCTGCACGGCCTGCTGGAACAGCGGCAGGTAGAGCACGCCGCCGAACATCGCGAAGCCGACGAGGAAGCCGATCGCGCACATCAGCGTGAAGTTGCGGCTGCGGAAGATGTGCAGCGGCATGACGGGCTCGGCGGCCTTGGTCTCGACGTAGAGGAACGCGACGAGCGACACGATGCCCAGGATGATCAGACCGGCGATCTCGGCAGACGCCCACGCGTACTCGGTGCCGCCCCAGGTCGTGACGAGCACGGTGGACGTGATGGCGATGGTCAGGAGCGCCGCGCCCAGGTAGTCGATCTTCCCCACGGACTTCTTCTTGGGGAGCTGGAGGACAGCGGTGATCATGGCCAGCGCCACGGCGCCGAGCGGCAGGTTGATGTAGAAGGACCAGCGCCAGCCCATGTGGTCGGTGATGGTGCCGCCGACCAGCGGGCCGCCGATCATGGCGAGGGCCATCACGCCGGCGATCAGGCCCTGGTACTTGCCGCGCTCGCGGGGCGGGATCAGGTCGCCGATGATCGCCATGACGCCGACCATCAGACCGCCGGCGCCGAGGCCCTGGATCGCGCGGAAGCCGATCAGCTGGCCCATGTCCTGGGCCATGCCGCTGAGCGCGGAGCCGATCAGGAAGATCACGATCGAGGTAAGGAAGGAGCCCTTCCGCCCGTACATGTCGCCGACCTTGCCCCAGATGGGGGTGGAGGCGGCAGTGGCGAGGGTGTAGGCGGTGACCACCCACGACAGGTGCTCCAGACCGCCGAGTTCGCCGACGATCGTGGGCATGGCGGTGCCGATGATCATGTTGTCCAGCATTGCCAGCAACATCGCGATCAGGAGCGCCGTGAGTACGACGCGCACGCTGCGCGGCTTCACCCCCTCCGAGGTCTCCGCCGTGTTCGTTTTCTCAACCATGTCCACTCCCCCTGGCACCCGAGGCTTACTTGCCGCCCGGCTAGTTCACTACACTGGGGAAAGTAGACCCGTCACTAGCCGGTCGTCAAGTAAGTTAAGGGGAGAGTGCCATGTCCAGCAGTAGCAGTCCGCAGCCGCGCAGGGGGAACACGCGCCAGCGGATCCAGGACGTCGCACTCGAGCTCTTCGCCGAGCAGGGGTACGAGAAGACGTCGCTGCGCGAGATCGCGGAGCGACTGGAGGTTACGAAGGCGGCGCTGTACTACCACTTCAAGACCAAGGAAGACATCATCATCAGCCTCTTCGACGACCTGACGCGGCCGATCGACGAGCTGATCGAGTGGGCGCAGGGGCAGCCGCGCACGCTGGAGATGAAGCGGGAGGTACTGCGCCGCTACAGCGAGGCGATCGCGGCGGGCGCGCCGCTGTTCCGCTTCATGCAGGAGAACCAGGCGACCATGCGGGAGCTGACCATCGGCGAGACGGTGAAGCGGCGCCTGTTCACCCTGGTCGACCTGCTGCGCAGGGAGGACGCCCCGCTGACGGACCAGGTCCGGTGCGCCAGCGCGCTGTTCACCCTGCACGCGGGGATGGTCTTCCTCCAGCACGTGGAGGGCGACCCGGAGGAAACCCGCAAGGCAGCCCTCGAAGTCGCGACGGACCTCATCACCCGGGCGCACCAGCAGTAGCCCCACCCCGAACCCACCCGGCGAGCCACGCCACCCCCCTCCTGGGCCACGGCCCCCACCGCCGGCGCGCGGCCCGCGCAGCGCGCCGTGGCCCGTGACGCGCGCAGCGCGGCCCGTGGCGTGCGACCCGTGACGCGTGGCCCGTCGCGCGCGCAGCGCAGCCCGTGGCGCGCTGGGCCCCAAGGCCGCCCCAGATACAGGCCGTTTCCGCCACCACCGACCTCGTCACCATCGGCATCGGCGGCAATTCCATCGGCTTCACCGACATCGTCACGAACTGCGTCGAGCAAGGCATCGCCGCCTTCGGCCTCGGCAGCCCCTGCTCGACGTACTACACCCGCGCCCGCGGCGCCCCCGCCCTCGACCGGGGATTCGCCTCCCTGGAGGCCGACTTCACCGCCACCCTCAACGCCATCAGAACCCGCGCACCGCGCGCCAAGGTGGCCGTCGTCGGCTACCGGGCCGTCGTCGACGACAACACCGGCTGCTCCTGGGGCACATGGCACCAGCTCGGCACCGTCACCAAGGGCGACATGCCCTGGCTCGACACCCTGGAGCGGCGGCTGAACACCGCCAGGGGAATCCCTGGCTCAAGGGCGCCCTCGGCGAAGCCGCCAACGCCGCCGCCCGCACCGACACCTTCCTCGGCGCCCGCTACCGGCGCATCGGCAAACGCCGAGGCCACGCCAAAGCCATCGTCGCCGTCGCCCGCTCGATCCTCGTCATCGCCTGGCACCTGATCAACGACCCCGACGCCCGCTACCAGGACCTTGGCTCCGACTGGCACCAACGCCACCTCAACCCCGCCCGCAAGACCCGCGACCTCGTCCGCCAGCTCCAAGCCCTCGGCCACCAGGTCACCCTCGCCCCCACAGCCTGACCCCGCCCGCCGCCCTGAGCCGACATCCGTTCCGCTCCGCAGAACGGATGCTGCCGCCTGCCCAGCTGAGGCTCGATTTACCGTTCAGCATCCCCTCTCAGGCTCGGCGGACGTACACCCGTTTGGGTGGGGGAGCCGCTTTCGGCGATCCGTGTGGCTGCCATCCCCTTAGCGTGACGGCGGAAGCACGACCTCGGCGCTAGCCTGAAGTGAGGCAGTAGTGAACACACCGCAGCCGCCCGGAGGACCACGGTGACCACCATGACCGAGAAGCCTGCGCCCACTGAACCCATAGGCGCGGAAGCGGGGGCTCAGGGCTTCGATGACCTGCTGCGCACGGTCGAGGAATTGGACACACCAGCCGGCTTCAAGGCCGAGCTCATCCGGGGGAAGATCGTCGTGTCACCGTGGTCGAAGCTTCGTTTCCTGCGGCCCATGCGATCCCTGCGCCGACAACTGGAGGATCACGCCCCGGCCGGCCACATCGTCGAGACCTCACCCTTCCTCTTCCGCTTCCCTGCGGTGGAGCGCGCCTACGGGCCCGATCTTTACGTCGCCGACGAATCCGCCTTCGACGCCGACGGCAGGCACGCGGACGGGGAGGCCCTGTCGCTGGTAGCGGAATTCACCTCGGTCTCCACAAGGGACGCGGACTGGGATGAGAAGCTCGATGTCTACGGGCGGACAGTCCCCGTTTACCTCGTCGTGGACATGGAGGGCCGGGAGATCACCTGTTTCGCGGACCCGTCGTCGCACGGGTACCGGGCCCGTAAGACCGTGTCATTCGGGGCGCCCCTGGCCGTCCCCGCGCCGTTCGACTGCAAGATCGACACCGCCGCATTCTGACCGGCCTCAGCCGCCGATGAACTCCATGAGGTTATCGACGTAATGGTCCGGGTGGGTGAGGTGAGGGACGTGCCCGGCACCCTCCAGGGTCCGCAGCTCCGCCTGCCGCAGCGCACCCGCGAGTTTGTCGATGATCACGGGAAACCACGGCGGACTCTCGGTGCCCCTGGTCAGCAGCGTGGGGCCCGTGTAGCGGGAGAGCCGGGTGAGATCGACCGTCCCCCAGTCCGGGTCGGCCTGTTCGTCCGCGAATGTGGGGGCGTTGGCGACGAACGTCTCACGGACCGGCTCGGGCAGCTGCGCCCACACTCCCGGCCCGAACGCAACGTCTTCGACGAACCGTTCGGCTCCGGCCCGGTCCTGGCCCGCGCGCAGGGCCACGAGAACGGCATCGATATTGCGCTGCGTGGCCTGCATCAGCGGCTGGAGCTCGGGGTTGTCGGCCACGATGCCCATGAGCGGCGGCTCGTGGGCGGTGAGAGTACGGAACAGTTCGGGGCGGCGGGCGGCAAAGGGCTGTCCCGTAATCGTCACGAACTGCGTCGAGCAAGGCATCGCCGCCTTCGGCCTCGGCAGCCCCTGCTCGACGTACTACACCCGCGCCCGCGGCGCCCCCGCCCTCGACCGGGGATTCGCCTCCCTGGAGGCCGACTTCACCGCCACCCTCAACGCCATCAGAACCCGCGCACCGCGCGCCAAGGTGGCCGTCGTCGGCTACCCGGCCGTCGTCGACGACAACACCGGCTGCTCCTGGGGCACATGGCACCAGCTCGGCACCGTCACCAAGGGCGACATGCCCTGGCTCGACACCCTGGAGCGGCGGCTGAACACCGCCCTGAGCGACCAAGCCCGTAAGGCCGGCGCCGTCTACGTCGACACGTACAGCTCCAGCACCGGCCACGGGGTATGCGCGAACGGCGGGGAGCGCTGGATCTACGGAATAAGGACAGCCTGACCGGCAGCGGGACCCAGAGCGACCCGCCGTCCGACCTGTGCCGCTCGATCCCCTCCAACGGCGAGGCCTGCACCGTCATCCACCCCAACCTCCGCGGCACCACCCACAAGGCCGAACTGGTCACCCAGGCCCTCATCGAACTGGGGGCGCCCAGAAGCTGACGACACCCACACCGCCCGGAAGGCAGGCTGACATGTCCAAGATGACGAGCACCAACCGCACTCATCCTGGACCGGAGGGGGACCACACGGTGAGGGCCGCGCTCACGCGGAGAGGTAGCGGAGGGCACCCGACCGGGGAAGCGTCGCCCAGGTGCGGGTCCCGCCGCCCGGCTCGCGGGACTCCCCGAAACCCCACGCCCCGCCACACTCCCGCACCACCGCCGCCATGAGCCGCAGCGCCGCCCGCCGCCGGGCCTCACAGTGGGCGGCCAATCGGGGCTGTGTGTGGGGGGTGTGGCCGTCATAGACGGTCAGCCGGAGCGAGTCGTCTCGATAGCGGACGGAGAGGTACAAACTCCGCCCCGGGTCCAATCGCCGGGAGGCAGCGACCAGTTCACCGGTCACCTGCACGGCGGCCGACGCGAGCGGGTCGAGCCGGTGGGCGTGCAGGACGGCCCGCACGGTGCTCCGGGCGATCTGGGCGCTGTAGGCCTCCCCGGGCACGGTGAGACTGCACGTCAGCGCGTCAGGTGAGGGGGGCGCCCCCTCGTCAGACACGGGTGGGGCCGTGGGACAGACGGCAAAGCTTCCGGGGGCGGGCGGAATGAAGGGGCTGAACATCGCGGACTCCCTATCGTTACGCGGATGACGTGCGACTGCGGTGAGTTCGGCGCGTGGCTGACGCGGGGCGGGGTGTGGCTTGCCCCCGGGCCGTAGGCATGGCCCAGGGATGCACTTCAACTCCCGTTGCGTGAGCGGTGCGTTACCCAATGTAGCGTCATGTCGGACAAATTTGGCCCGCCCAGCGGGAAAAGTCAGCCGCTCATGGCCAGAGGGGCTCTGGACGCGCAAGACTTCACGCCATGACCGCGAGGACAGCCACCACAGAACGCCAGAAGAGGTTGGGGTACGAGCTGCGCAGGATGCGTACGGCAGCTGGGGTCTCCGCCGAGTACGCAGCCGGGCTGCTGGGTGTGGACCGGGGCGCCATCTCCGCCATGGAGTCAGGGGCACGCGCCATCTCGATCGAGCGACTGCGCACGCTGGCCTGCAACTGCGAGGTGACCGACGAGCTGTACATCTCCGGACTGACAGAGATGGCCCAGCCCGCCGGGCGACGGTGGTGGGATCGCTACCGAGGTCAACTACCCCAAAGCTTCCTGGACATCGCGGAGCTGGAGGATCGCAGCATCCGCATGCGCGCTGCCTACTCCGTTCACATGCCCGGGCTCCTCCAGACCTCGGACCATGCACTCGCCGTGTTCCGGATGGTCATCCCAGCCTTGCCGGAACACGAGGTCGCGCTGCGGCTGGCGCTGCGCGTCGAGCGCCAACAAGTCCTGGATGGGGAGAACGCCCACGAGTTCGTCGCCATCGTGCACGAAGCTGCTCTGCGCATGCAGTTCGGCGGCCGTACCGTGCTGCGCGCACAGCTGGACCACTTGCTGAACCGGTCCGAGCAGGACAATGTGACTGTGCTCGTCATTCCGTTCGATGCGGGAGGCTTCCCGGGCGCGGGCCAGACCGTGCTCTACGCGGAAGGTCCGACAGCACAGCTCGACACCGTACAGGTCGACAATTCGCACGGCCCCGACTTCATCCACGCCGAGACGCAACTCGCCAAGTACCGAGCCCACTTCGACCTGATGGAGAAACTAGCGCTGCCCCCAGCGGCCTCCCGGGACTTCATCCGAACCATCGCAAGCCAGCTGTGAGAGGGGACGCTATGCCGACCGTGATCTGGGAAGAGCCGTTCTGCGGCGAAGGAAACTCCTGCTACCGGCTAGGGGTGGACGGGGACGGCAACAGCTACATCGCCATCGCCGGCCAAGAGGCGCAATACCTCACCGACACCGGCGAAGCCCTACGGCAGCTGATCCGGGACATCAAGGCCGGCAAGGCCGACCACCTCCTGGCCGACTAGGGCCACGCGACCGGCATTGCCGCCCAGCTCACAGGTGCCCAGGATCCGCACCGTTTGGACTGGATGGAGCGGCTCGGCCTGGCGCCCGCCCCATCAGGGAACTTCATTCACCACCTGGCTCGCGAATTCCGAAGGGACACTGATGGCCGACATCGCCTGAGAAGAGCCGTACTGCGGCGAAGGACACTCCCGCTGCCGGATCGGGGTGGACGGGGACGGGAACAGCTACATCGCCATCGCCGGCCAAGAGGCGCAATACCTCACCCACAGCACAGACGCGCTGCGGCAGCCGGCGGAGGTACCGGATCGAGGGCGACGGCAGGTGCCGCGGGTATCAGCCCGGTCAGGAGAGCCAGCGGGAGCAGTCCGCGTGCGGCCTTGCCTGCCGCGGCGGATCCCCTCCCTCTGGCTCCGGCCCACCGGCTTTGCATCCAGGTCGATGCCCTCAAGAACAAGACCGTCCGCGGGCCGGCCATCACCAGCCGGCGGTGAGGGTCTGGGCGGCGCCGAAGGTGCCGTTGGCGTTGCCGGGCCACATCTTGAGGGTTCCGGCGGTGTCGCGGGCGATGAGGTCGGCGCGGCCGTCCTTGGTGAAGTCACCCGTGGTGGTCTGGGTGAAATTCCATCCGCTGGTCACGTCGACCGCGCCGTTGAAGGTGCCGCCGGAGTTGTGGATCCACAGCTTGAGGGTGCCGTTGCCGTCGCGGGCCATGATGTCGGCCTGCCGGTCTCCGTTGAAGTCGCCGGCGATGGTCTGGGTGAAGTCCCAGCCCCCGGTGAGGG
>NZ_JAGGOY010000069.1 GCF_018614095.1 Streptomyces sp. ISL-87
CGCCCGGCCAGGGCAAGGGCAGGGCCCGGTCGACCGGGGGGATCTTGTGGAGGTTTGCCGAGAGGCACCGGCGGCCGCGGTCGGTGGGGTAGCGTCGCGGCGCCGTCGGAGAGGAGCGGGGTGTTGCGCGAATTCACCGTCCCACCCGTGATCACAGCCGCGCCCGTCGGGGGCCTGGCCGACATCGTGTTCCAGCATGCCCGGCAGGACCCCGACCGGGTGGTCCTCGGCCGGAAGGCGGACGGGGCCTGGCAGGACGTGAGCTCCGGCGAGTTCGCCGCGGAGGTGGTCGCGCTCGCCAAGGGCCTGCTGGCCCAAGGCATCCGCTTCGGGGACCGGGTCGCCGTCATGTCCCGTACCCGGTACGAGTGGACCCTCTTCGACTTCGCCCTGTGGGCGATCGGTGCCCAGCCCGTCCCCGTCTACCCGACCTCCTCCGCGGAGCAGGTGCACTGGATCCTGTCCGATTCCTCCTGTACCGGGTGCGTGGTCGAGAACGAGGACCAGGCCATGACCGTCGGCTCGGTCGTCGAGCGTCTCCCCCATCTGCGCAGCCTCTGGCAGCTCGACGCCGGGGCGGTCTCCGACCTGGTCGACGGCGGGCGCGCAGTCGCGGAGGACGTCGTGCACCGGCATCGCAGCGCGGTGACGCCCGACTCGGTGGCCACCGTCATCTACACCTCGGGCACCACCGGCCGCCCCAAGGGGTGCGTGCTGTCGCACGGGAACTTCATGTTCGAGGCCGACACACTGGTGAGCCGTTGGGAGTCGGTCTTCCAGACCCGTCCCGGCGAGCAGCCGTCCACCCTGCTGTTCCTCCCCCTGGCGCATGTCTTCGGCCGGATGGTGGAGGTGGCGGCCATCCGCTCCCGCGTCAAGCTCGGGCACCAACCGGTGCTGGCGGCAGCCGAGTTGCTGCCGGATCTCGCCGCCTTCCGGCCGACGTTCGTGCTCGGGGTCCCGTACGTCTTCGAGAAGGTGTTCGCGGCGGCCCGCCGCAAGGCGGAGGCGGAGGGGCGTACGGGGCCCTTCGACCGGGCGGTGGAGGCGGCCGTACGGTACGCCGAGGCGCGCGAGCAGAAGGCGTTCGGTACCGGGCCCGGCCCCTCCGCCGGGCTGCGGATGGAGCACCAGGTGTTCGAGAAGCTGGTGTACGGGAAGGTCCGCGAGGCGATGGGCGGCCGGGTCCGGCACGCCATGTCGGGCGGGTCCGCGATGTCGCGGCGGCTCGGGCTGTTCTTCGACGGCGCCGGGATCCAGGTGTTCGAGGGGTACGGGCTGACGGAGTCGTGCGCGGCGGCCACCGCGAACCCGCCCGGGGCGACCAAGTACGGCACGGTGGGCCAGCCGATCCCGGGCACTACCGTGCACATCGCCGACGACGGGGAGATCTGGCTGCACGGCGGGCACATCTTCTCCGGGTACCTCAACGACCCCCCCTCCACGGAGGCGGTGCTGCGCGGCGGCTGGCTGGCGACCGGGGATCTGGGGCGGCTGGACGAGGACGGCTACCTCACGATCACCGGGCGCAAGAAGGAGATCCTGGTGACCTCCAACGGCAAGAGCGTCGCGCCGGCCGCCCTGGAGGAGCGGGTGCGTTCGCATCCGCTGGTGTCGCAGTGCGTACTGGTGGGCAACGACCGGCCGTACATCGCCGCGCTGCTGACCCTGGACATGGAGGGGGTGGCGCACTGGCTGTCGATGCGCGGCCTCCCGCAGCTGACGGCGGCGGACCTGGTGCACGACCCGGATCTGACGGCGGAGGTCCGACGGGCCGTGGTGGCCGCCAACACTCTTGTCTCGCAAGCCGAGGCGATCCGCACCTTCCGGGTGCTGGCCGAGCAGTTCAGCGAGGAACGGGGCTTACTGACCCCCTCGTTGAAGCTGAAGCGCGGAGCGATCGAGAAGGCGTACGCGCATGAGGTCGACGCCCTCTACCGGCCATGAAATCCTGAAATTCCTTATCTGACGATGCGTCATTTTACCTTGTCATGGATATTGACGGTGCGTCAGGTGACGCACAGAATGCGGGGATTCCGACCGGAGGGGGATCCCACCCATGCTGCGACCGATCCGCACCCTGGCCGCCGCGGCGGCCGCACTCGCGCTCGTTTCCGCCTGCAACTCCGCCTCCGACAGCACCACCGGCCCGGGCAAGCCCGGCGCGGCCGCCGGGAACGCCCGTGGGGTGACCGCCGACTCGATCAAGGTCGGCGGGATCGTCTCCATGACCAGCGCCAGCGGCTACAGCAAGAAGGACACCGACCTCGGGGCCAGGGCCCGGTACATGAGAGCCAACGCCGAGGGCGGGGTGAACGGCCGCGAGATCGACTACATCGGCGCGGAGGACGACGGCCAGGACCCGGCCAAGAACCTGGCCGCCGCCCGCAAGCTCGTTCAGCAGGACAAGGTCTTCGCGGTCTCCCCCATGAGCTCGGTCACCTTCTCCGGCGCCGACTTCCTCGAGCAGGAGAAGGTCCCCACCTTCGGCTGGGGCACGCTGCCGTCGTTCTGCGGCCCCAAGCACATCTACGGATTCAACGGCTGCCTGGTCCCCTCCCCCGGCGGCACCCTCAACCAGACCTGGCCCGAGGGCATGGGCCAGATCCTCGGCGGGGCGCAGGGCAAGTCGGTCGCGATCATCGCCAATGACAGCGACGCCGGGAAGTTCGGCATCCGGACCTTCCAACAGGGCTTCACCAGCGCCGGGTTCAAGGTCTCCTACGCCAAGGCCTCGGTGCCCGCCACCGCCGTGCCGAGCGACTGGTCGGCGTACGTGAAGGAGATCCTCGGCAGTGACGACGGCAAGGCGCCGGACGCCGTCGTGTCCGTCATGCAGACCCCCAACAACATCGGGCTGTTCACCGCCCTCAAGCGCGGCGGCTACAAGGGGCTGCTTTCCGACCCGACCGACTACGACCCCGGTCTGCTCGCGAAGGACGCCACCAAGCAGGCCCTCGACGGGGTCCACGTGCTGCTGCAGTTCCAGCCGTTCGAGTCGACGGACCCGAAGATGGCGCAGTTCAAGGCCGACATCAAGGCGGCCGCCGGCGGGCAGGACGTGCCGCTGAGCATGCACATGCTGACCGGGTACATGTCGGCCGACCTGTTCGTGTCCCTCGCGCAGAAGGCGGGCCGGGACCTTACCGTCGAGTCCTTCCAGAGCGCTGCGCAGGGCTTCTCCGACACCGGCACGCTCGTCGGCGACCGGGCGGAGCCGAAGGGCCAGAAGGAGAGCTTCGGCTGTGGGGCGCTCGTCCAGCTGAAGAACGGGGCGTACGAGGTCTCCGTACCGTTCAAGTGCTACGAGCCCATCCCCTTCAAGTAGTCCGCGCGAGGGGAGGGACGGGAGCGGCATGGACGATCTGCTCGTATTCGTGCTGAGTGGGCTGGTCTCCGGCGCCCTGTACGCACTGCTCGCCACCGGGCTGGTGCTGTCGTACTCGGCGTCCGGGCTGTTCAACTTCGCGCACGGGGCCACCGCCTACCTGTGTGCGCTCACCTTCTACGAGTTGCACTCCGGGCTGGGGTGGCCGGCCGTTCCGGCGGCGCTGCTGGTGGTGTTCGTACTGGCCCCGGGGCTCGGGTGGGGGCTGGACCGGCTGATGTTCCGGCGGCTGGCGCGGGTCGGGGAGACGGCGCAGATCGTGGCCACGATCGGGCTGCTCGTGGCGCTGCCCGCCAGCGGCCTGTGGGTGGTGGAACTGCTGGGCGATGCGGGGGCTCCGGTCAAGCCGGCGGAGAACCAGTTCGGGCTGCCGGGGGTGGGACCGAGCCCCGCGAAGTCCTGGCAGCTCGCGGACGGCGTCGGCGTCGACTCCGACCAGCTGATCACCTGGGTGGTGACGGCGGTGGTGGCGGTGGCGCTGTGGGTGCTGATGCGGCACACCCGGCTGGGGCTGCGGCTGCGGGCCGCCGTCGACAACCGCTCGCTGACCGAGCTGCGCGGAATCAGCGCCGACCGGCTGTCGTCGATGGCGTGGATGATCGCGTCCGGGCTGGCGGGGCTTGCCGGGGTGCTGGCGACGCCGTTGCTGGGGCTGTCCGCCCATGATTTCACCCTGTTCCTGTTCGTATCGGCCACGGCCGCGGTCATCGGGCGGTTCGCGTCCGTGCCGCTCGCGTTCGCGGGCGGGCTGGGGCTGGGAGTGCTGCAGAACCTGGTCGCCGGATACGCGTCCTTCGCCGAGGGGATCACCGGGTTCCGCACGGCCGTGCCGTTCCTGATCCTGTTCGGGGGGCTGCTCGTACTGGCCCGGCGGGCGCGGGCCGCGGGGACCGCGGCGGTGGATGTGGCGCCGGTGGATCACCTGGCCGGGGCGGGGTGGGGACGGCGGTGGGGGGTGTGGGCGGTGCTCGCGGGGTTGCTGGCTGCGGCCTTCTACACCGTGACCACGCCGTTTTGGAGTGGGCTGCTGGCGCAGGGGCTGGCCGTGGGGCTGGTGTTCATGTCCTTCACCGTGGTGACGGGCCTGGGCGCGATGGTGTCGCTGGCGCAGGCCACGTTCGTGACCGGGGCCGCGCTGGTGGCCGGGCTGCTGATGAGCCGGGGCTGGCCGTTCGCGGCGGCGCTGGCGGTGGGGACGTGCGTGGCCGCGGCGCTGGGGGCGTTGGTCGCCTTGCCGGCGTTGCGGCTGGGTGGGAGGTCGTTGGCGCTGGCGACGCTGGCGCTGGCGTTTCTGGCGGACCAGGTGCTGTTCCAGGTGGGGTGGCTGCGGAACGGGGATTCCGGGTGGTCGATTCCGCGGCCCGTGTTCGGGCCGGTGGATATGTCCGATGACCGGGCGTTCGGGGTGGCGCTGGTGGTGCTGGTGGCGCTGGTCGCCGGTGGATTGAGTGCGCTGCGGAATTCGCCTTCGGGGCGGGCGATGCTGGCGGTGCGGTCGGCGCCGGCGGCGGCGATGGCCTCCGGGGTGTCCGTACTGCGGACCAAGCTGCTGCTGTTCACGTTGTCGGCGGGGCTGGCGGGGTTCGGGGGTGTGATGTACGCGTCGTACAACACCCGGATCACGGCTACGGACTTCACGGCGATGACGGGGTTGGTGTGGCTGGCGGTGGTGGTGGCGGCGGGGGGAGATACTCGCCGTGCTCGGGCCCAATGGGGCGGGGAAGAGTGGATCTCGGGGTCCGGGCCGGCGAGGTGTGCGGGCTCATCGGGCCCAACGGGGCCGGGAAGACGACGCTGTTCGATGTGCTGTCCGGGATCCGGCGGCCCGACCATGGGCGGATGCTGCTCGGCGGGGCGGACATCACCCGCCGCTCCCCCGTCTGGCGGGCCCGGCACGGGATGCGCCGTACGTTTCAGCGGCAGCAGCTGTTCGGGCAGCTCAGCGTGGCCGACAACGTGCTCGTCGCGCAGGAGTGGCGGGGCGGCGGGGGCGGCCTTGCCGCTGACCTCCTCGCGTCGCCGACCCGGCGCCGTCGCGAGCGGGAGCGCCGCGAGCGGGGTGCGCGGGTGCTGGCCGACTGCGGGATCGGCGCGCTCGGGACCTCGTACGCCGGCGGGCTGCCCGTGGGCCGGGCCCGGATGGTGGAGCTGGCGCGCGCCGTGGCCGATCCGCCGCGGGTGCTGCTGCTGGACGAGCCCGCGTCCGGCATGTCGGCCCCCGAGCGGGAGCAGCTGGCGGCCGTGGTGCGGCGGCTGGCGGAGGAGGAGGGCTGCGCGGTGCTGCTGGCCGAGCACAACGTGGCCTTCGTGATGGACCTCTGCGCACGGGTGGTCGTACTCGACCTCGGGAGGGTGCTGGCCGAGGGGACGGCCGCCGAGGTGCGGGCGAATCCGTCGGTACGGGAGGCGTATCTGGGGGCCTCGTGAGGACCACCCGGTTGGCGGGAATACCGGGTCCGGGCGGCCGGTTGTCGCCGGTCGCAGGATCCCGCATCAGCCGGGTACGACCGCACCGAGGCGAGGAAGCGACCAGACGTGAACCAGGTCCCCACCATCAAGCTCAACAACGGCACGCTCATGCCCCAGCTCGGCTTCGGCGTCTGGCAGGTCCCGGACGACGAGGCGGAGCAGGTGGTGGGGACGGCGCTGGAGGCCGGATACCGCAGCATCGACACCGCCTCGGTCTACGGCAACGAGACGGGTACCGGCCGTGCCATCGCCGCCTCCGGGCTGCCGCGCGAGGAGCTGTTCGTCACCACCAAGCTGTGGAACGTCAAGACGCACGCCTGGGACCGGGACCGCGTGCTGCGCGCCCTCGACACCTCCCTCTCCCAGCTGGGCCTGGACCACCTCGACCTGTACCTGATCCACTGGCCCCGCCCGATGCGCGACGACTTCCTCACCATCTGGAAGACCTTCGAGGAGATCGCCGCGAGCGGCCGGGCCAAGGCGGTCGGCGTGTCGAACTTCCGTCCGGTGGACCTGGAGCGGATCGGCGCCGTGAGCGCACTGGTCCCGGCCGTCAACCAGATCGAACTGCACCCGCTCTTCCCGCAGACCGAGCTGCGCGCCCTGCACGCCCGTCTCGGCATCACCACCGAGGCCTGGTCCCCGCTGGGCCAGGGCCAGGAGCTGCTCACTCTTCCGGCCGTCGCCGAGATCGCCGCCAAGCACGGCCGCTCGGCCGCCCAGGTGGTGCTGCGCTGGCACCTCCAGCAGGGCAACGTGGTGATCCCGAAGTCGGTGACGCCGGCGCGGATCCGGGAGAACCTGGACGTTTTCGACTTCGAGCTGGACGCCGCGGACATCGCCGCGCTGGACGCCCTGGGGGCCGGGCCCGCGGGCCGGCGGATCGGGCCGGACCCGGCCCGGTTCGACATCTGAGCGCAGCGGGGGCCCCTGGAGTACGTCGAGTGGCTCGATGTCGCGAACGCGTCGGTGGACGGCGGAACCCGTGTGTCCGTGCCCCGGGTCGGCCGGACGGCCCGCGCGCGGTCCGTCAGTCGCGTACGAAGCCCTGAAGGCGGTACGTCGGCTCCGCGCGCGGGATGTCCTGGCCGGGCAGCAGCCCCAGCCGGGCCGCCAGCTCCTCCGGGGTGATTCCGCGCGGGCTGACCCGGGAGGCGTACTGCCCGGCCAGCAGCGCCTCGGCCGCCCCGCGCGGGGTGCGTCCCTGGCCGCGGCCCGCGAACAGGGCTTCCCCGTACGGCCGCAGGCCCGCCTCGGCGGCATACGCCGTCACGTGTGCGGACGCGTCCGCCGGCGCGGCCGTCAGATGCGGGGCGAGCACGTCGTCGATGTCGCTGCCCACATCGTGCGCGGCGTCCTTGTCCACGGTGGTGACGAACACCCCGCCGGGCCGCAGCACCCGTCCCGCTTCGGAGACGACGGCGGGCACCAGGCCGGGGTCCCGCAGCAGGTGCAGCAGCCACACGGCGCTCACCGCGTCCAGTGAGCCCGCCCGCACCGGCAGCCGGGTCCCGGAGGCCAGCACCACCGGGACCCCGCGGTGAGCGGCCATCGAGGCCATCCCGTACGAGGTGTCCGCGCCCAGCACCCGCAGCCCGTGGCGGGCCAGCCGGGCAGTGACGATTCCCGTGCCGCAGCCGAGGTCGAGCAGGGTGCGAGCGCCGGGCGGGAGGAGGCCGAGGACCGCCGCGGCGGCGGCCTCGGCGCGGGGTGTTCCGCCGCGGGTGGCGTCGTAGGCCTCGGCCTCCGCGTCGTAGTCGAGCAGCGGCTTCGGTATCCGTATCGGTGTCAGCGGGGTCATTGGGGTCATCGGTGTCGGCATCAGCTCGCTCCGTGGGTGGGGGCCAGGCCCTCGACCCGTTCGGCGAGCTCGAAGTCCGCGGCGGTCACCGCGTCGCCGGCGCTGTGGGTGTTCACCGACAGCCGGACGGTGTTGTAACCGAGGGTGAGATCGGAGTGGTGGTTCAACTCGTCCTGCACAGCGGCGATATGGGCGACGAGTGCGCTCGCCGCGAAGTGGCTGCCCAGCCGGTACGTGCGGGAGATCCGGTCGTCCTCGTAGGCCCAGCCCGGGAGTTCTTTCAGCCGGTCCTCGATCTCCTTCTGCGAAAGCGGCTCGTCCGACATCCGCTCGCTCCTTCCCCGTGGTCGCACTGACGTGGTGTCAAGGTTCCCACAGCACACGGCGCAGGGAAGCATTCACGCCATAGTGCGTGCGGGTACTTCCGCGCCTTCCGTGCCCACGGCGCCGCCCTTATGCTCCTGCGCCGGACGTGACTGTTACCGCCGGTAATAGGGCGCCGGTCAAGCGCACACCAAGGGGACACCACATGGCGCGCACGGGCAATTCCAGGCGTACGTTCATCGCGGGCGCGGCGGCCACCGCCGGCGCGCTGGGAGCCTCCGGGGCCCTCGCCGCCCCGGCGGCCGCCCAAGCCGGGGCCCAAGCCGGGGCCCTCGCGGCATCCGCAGCGCCCGCCAACGGCCGCCGGGTCGCCGTCCTCGGCGGCGGGGTGGCCGGACTTACGGCGGCCCACGAGCTCGCCGAGCGCGGCTACGCCGTCACGGTGTACGAGCGCCGGGCGCTCGGCGGCAAGGCCCGCAGCATGGACGTCCCCGGCAGCGCCCGCGGCGGCCGCCGCCCGCTGCCGGCCGAGCACGGTTTCCGCTTCATACCCGGCATCTACCACAACCTGCCCGACACGATGCGACGCATCCCGTTCCCCGGCAACGCCAACGGCGTCTGGGACAACCTGGTCGCCCCGCGCGAGATGATGTTCGCCCGGGCGGCCGGGCGCGAGGACCTGCGCGCGCCCATCCCGTGGCCCGACCACTCCCCCGCCGAGCTGACGCCCGACGAGCTCCGCCGCGCCCTGACCGGCATCCTCCAGTCCCTGGTCAGGCTGCCCCCGCATGAGACGGCGTACTTCGTGGACCGCGCGCTCGTCTTCCTCACCAGTTGCGACGAGCGGCGCAACGAGGTCTGGGAGCACACCCCTTGGTGGGATTTCGTGCGCGCGGAGCAGATGTCGGGCGAGTACCAGCGCATCCTGGCCGTCGGCATCACCCGCAACATCGTCGCGACCAAGGCGGAGGAGGCCTCCACGCGTACGGTCGGCACCCTCGGCGAGGCGTTCGTCTTCAACGCGCTGGGGCGCGGCGCCGACGGCCCGCCGGACCGGATCCTCAACCTGCCGACCAACGAAGCCTGGATCGACCCCTGGGAGGCCCATCTGCGCACCCTCGGCGTGGAGTTCAGGATCGGCTGGACGGTACGGGAGGTGCAGTACGGCAGCGGCCGCGTGAGCGGGGTCGTGGTCGAGGACCCCGCCGGCGCCCGCGCGACCGTCACCGCCGACCACTACGTCAGCGCCCTGCCCGTCGAGCACGCCCGCCGTACCTGGAGTGCGGCACTGCGGGCCGCCGACCCGATGCTGGGCCGCTGCGACAAGCTGGAGACCGACTGGATGACCGGTATCCAGTTCTATCTCACCGAGCGGGCGCCGCTGGTATACGGACACCTCAACTGCATCGACTCGCCCTGGTCACTGACGGCCATTCAGCAGGCCGAGCACTGGCCGGCCAGGGACTTCCCCGCCGACTACGGCGACGGGGTGGCGGTGGACTGCCTTTCGGTGGACATCTCGGAGTGGGACAAGCCCGGGATCCTGTACGGGAAGACCGCCAAGCAGTGCACGCGTGAGGAGGTCGCACGCGAGGTGTGGGCGCAGCTGAAGGCCTCCCTCAACGACACCGGGAAGACCCTGCTGAGCGACGGCGCGCTGCACTCCTGGTTCCTGGACCCGGGTGTGGACGGGCTCGGGACCCCGAACCCGACGAACCAGGACCAGCTGCTTATCCACCCGACCGGCACCTTCCACAACCGGCCGACGGCGGGCACCCGCATCCCCAACTTCTTCCTCAGCGGGGACTACGTGGCGGTGGACATCGACCTGGCGACGATGGAGGGGGCCAATGCCTCGGCCCGCGCGGCCGTCAACTCCCTGCTGGACCGGGAGGGTTCGCAGGCGCCGCGGTGCACGGTGCAGCCGATGTACCGGGCCCCGGAGGTGGAGTCCGCGAAGCGGCACGACCTGTGGCGCTACCGTCTCGGCCTGCGGAACGTCTTCGACCTGGGGTGACCGGCCTGAGTTAACGTCGTGAGCATGACCACCACGACGTCTGTCGGAGACCTGCTCCGCACCTGGCGGCAGCGGCGCGGCATCAGCCAGCTGGAGCTGGCGGGCCGCGCCGACTCGTCCTCCCGTCACATCAGCTTCATCGAGACCGGCCGGTCCCGGCCGAGCGAGGAGATGGTGCTGCGTCTCGCGGACCGTCTCGACGTACCGGTCCGCGAGCGCAACTCGCTGCTGCTCGCGGCAGGTTACGCCCCGCACTACGCGCAGACCCCGCTGGACGACCCCTCGATGGGGACGCTGCGCGAGGGCCTGGAGCGGCTGCTGACCGGCTACGAGCCGTACCCGGCGCTGGTCGTGGACGCCACGTACAACGTCGTCGCCGCCAACCGGGGCATCGCCATGCTGCTGGACGGCCTGCCCGAGCACCTGCTGACGCCGCCGCTGAACGCCATGCGGATCACCCTTCATCCCGAGGGCCTGGCCCCGAGGATCCGCAACCTCAAGCAGTGGCGCGGGCATCTGCTGGCCCAGATGGAGCGGCAGATCGCGCTGGCCCGCTCGGCGCCGCTGCGCGCGCTGTACGACGAGGTGGCGGCCCATCCGGTCGCCGGCCGCCCGGGCGACGCCGAACCGGACGAGCCCGTCCCGTACATCGCGCTGCCCCTGCTCATCGAGCACGACGGCCACCTGCTCTCCTTCGTGTCGTCCATCGCCACCTTCAACACGCCGATGGACGTGACCGTCGCCGAGCTGGCCATCGAGACCTTCCTCCCGGCGGACCCGGCGACGGTGAAGTACCTGCGTTCACTGTCCCCTTGAGGCGACGGCGCGCAGCGCCAGCTGCTGGAGGAGGGCGAAGGAGGCCACGGTGACCGCCTGCATCGGGACCCATGCGGCGCCGGCCACGGTCGGCGAGAGCCAGAAGGCGACCGCCGCGAGGCTCAGGGCGGCCCAGGCGTAGTTGCCCTCGATCACGACCTTCACGGGGAGGACCGGGGGCTGCCGGCGCGAGGCCAGCCAGGCGACCCCGGCGCCGTAGAGCACGAGGAAGATCCCGAGCTCCAGGAGCAGGCCCTGCCCGATTCCGAGGAGCCGTCCCAGCGGCGCGGAGAACGCGAGGTAGGCGAGCCCGTTGCCGGTGGTGACGACGGCGTCGAGCGCGAGGAACCGGCGCAGGGCGGTCTGCGGGGCGGTGGTGCGGGCGATGCTGCCGAGCAGGGTTGCGGACATGGCGGATCAGCCTCCGTCGAGGGGCGAATGGGTCATGCGGGGGTCGGGTACCGGATCCCGGAGCCGAGTGCGCGGCGCCGGAACCCGATGACCCCACTGTGCCGCCGGGCCGCGGGCGGGTCGATTACCCCCGAGGTCATGACCGTCGCCGCCCGCCGCAGGCCGCTGCCCGCCGCCCCTGCCCCGCCGCTGCCCGCCGCCCCCGCCCCGCCGCTGGCCGCCGCCCCTGCCCGCCCCGCAGGCGGGTGCCGGGCGCCACCGGGATGCGGCCGGGGCCGGGAGCCGGCGCGGTCGAGGCGTACGTCAACCGGCTGATCACCGGGGCCACCACCCGGAAGGCTCTCACCGCCGCCCTTCTCCAGGTCATGACCATGAACGGTGCGCCCACGCACTGGTTCCGCCCGTCCGTGGTCTGGCACGTGCTGCGGGCCTCGGACCGGGGCGCGCTCAGGGCCGCGCCCCTGACGGCGGCCGAGCGCGCCGCCGCGGGCCTCGACCCCGCCGGCCGGGCCCGCTGACACGAAACACCCCGGGCCGATCGGCCCGGGGCGTCGTAGGTCAGTGTGCGTCGAAGGTCAGTGCGGCGCGGGGATGTGCGGCGCGGGTCAGCGCGGCGCGGGTCAGAGGTCCGCGAGCGCCAGCCCGGCCTGCGCCGCGGCCGCCTGCACGGTCTGCTCCAGCAGCACGGCGATGGTCATCGGGCCGACGCCACCCGGCACCGGGGTGATCAGCGAGGCGCGGGCGGCCGCCGACTCGAAGTGGACATCGCCGACGTTGCCCTCGTTGTAGCCGGCGTCCAGCACCACGGCGCCCGGCTTGATGTCCTCACCCCGGATGAACTCGGCCTTGCCGACCGCGGCGACCAGCACGTCCGCCTGGCGCACGATCGAGGGCAGGTCCTGGGTGCGGGAGTGGCAGTAGGTGACGGTGGCGTTCTGCTCCAGCAGCAGCATCCCGGCCGGCTTGCCCAGGATCGCGCTGCGGCCGACGACGACGGCGTGCTTGCCGGTCAGGTCCACGTCATAGGCGGCGAGCAGGCGCATGATGCCGCCGGGGGTGCAGGAGACGAAGCCCGGCAGCCCGAAGCCCATGGCGGCGAAGGAGTGCATGGTGACGCCGTCGACGTCCTTGCCCGGGGCGATGGCCTCGAAGGCGGCGCGCTCGTCGATGTGGTGCGGGACGGGGTGCTGGAGCAGGATGCCGCTGATCTCCGGGTCCTCGGAGAGCGCGGTGAGGGTGGCCACCAGCTCCTCGGTGGTGGTCTCCGCGGGGAGCTCCACGTGGCGGGAGGTGATCCCGGCCTTGGCGCAACGGTTCTGCTTCATGCGCACGTAGGTGACGGACGCGGGGTCCTCGCCGACCAGTACGGTCGCGAGACACGGCGCGGTGCCGGTGCGCTCGGTGATCTTCGCCGCGTAGGCGGCGGTCTGCTCCGAGATGCGGCGGGCGAGGGCGGTGCCGTCCATGAGCTGGGCGGTCTGCGCCGGCTGAACGGACTGGGCAGTCGTCATGGGGTCTCCTGAGCGTCGCTGCGGAATCGCGGTTCGCCCAGGCGCGCGGCAGTCGACGTACCGGAGTACGCCGGGCCGCTCCCCGGTGGTGATCCACCCGAACGCCAGTCACGGCCCGCCGCCCACTGTAGTCGACGGGAGGAACGGGGTCGCTTATCCGGTGGATGACAGGGCCCCAGCCTGGGACGATTTAGACATGACGCGTACTTTCGATCATCTCGTCGCCGAAGCCGAGTCCGTCTCCGTCGACGGCTGGGACTTCTCCTGGCTGGACGGCCGTGCCACCGAGCAGCGGCCCTCCTGGGGCTACCAGAAGCTGATGAGCGAGCGTCTCGCCCGGGTCCGGTCCGCCCTCGACATCCAGACGGGCGGCGGCGAGGTGCTCGCCGGGGCCGGGCCCCTGCCGCCGTTGATGGCGGCCACCGAGTCCTGGCCGCCGAACATCGAGAAGGCGACCCGGCTGCTGCACCCGCTCGGCGCGGTGGTGGTGGCGGACGCCGACGAGCCCCCGCTGCCCTTCGGCGACGAGGCCTTCGACCTGGTCACCAGCCGGCATCCGGTGACCATCTAGTGGGACGAGATCGCGCGGGTGCTGAAGCCCGGCGGCACCTACCTGTCGCAGCAGGTCGGGCCGGCGAGCGTTTTCGAGCTCGTGGAATACTTCCTCGGCCCGCAGCCGGAGGAGGTGCGGCGCGGCCGGCACCTGGGGGCACCTCCCAGCGGTAGCTGGGGGAGACGCGGTCGCCGACGCCTCCAAGGCCGGGCTCGAAGTGGTCGGTCTGCGCTCCGAGCGACTGCGCACGGAGTTCAACGACATCGGAGCCGTGATCTACTTTCTCAGGAAGGTGATCTGGATGGTGCCCGGCTTCACGGTCGGGCAGTACCGGGACCGGTTGCGCGAGCTGCACGAACAGATCGAACGCGAAGGCCCGTTCGTCGCGCACACCGCCCGCTTCCTCATCGAGGCCCGCAAAACGGACTGACGGGGAGGCGGACGGATCAACGCCGGAAAGGTTGCGCGGCCACAGCGTGGCGCAGGTCACTCAATTCAGCGCGTAACGAATCGACTCGGGCATGCGATGAACCGACAGGCGTCCTCGCGCGGCCCGGAATACAGAGCCCCCTCGGGTCTGTTTCCCGAGTTCGCGCGATGATGTCCCGCCCACCCTTATCTGTTCGCAACGAGAGGCTCCTTGTGTCGCTCAGCCCGTCCCGTACGTTCCCTCCGGAGATCGCCGAATCCGAGGCCCTTGTCGCGCTTGTCGAGCGCGGCCGCGAGCAGGGTCACATCAACGGTGACGACGTGCGCCAGGCCTTCGAGGCCGGCCGCATCCCGGTGGACCAGTGGAAGCGGGTCCTGCGCAGCCTGAACCAGGTCCTGGACGAGGAGGGTGTCGCCCTGCACGTCAGCGCGGCCCCCGCCACGAAGGCTGCCGCGAAGAAGCCCCGCAAGGCGGCAGCGGCCCCGGCCCGCACCGTGACCAAGAAGGCGGCCGCCGCGCCGCGCCTCATCGGCGCGCGCAAGACCGCGGCCGCGGCCGCGCCCGTCGCTGCCGCGGCGGCGATATCTGCCGACTCCGTCGGTGCCGATGTGTCCGAGGACACGGAGGCCGCCGCCCCCAAGAAGCGCGTGGTCAAGAAGGCCGCCGCGAAGAAGACCGCCGTCAAGAAGACCACCGCGGCCAAGAAGACCTCCGCCAAGGACGCCGACGAGGGCGAGACCCCCGTCGTCGGCGAGGACTGGGCAGCCGAGGACCTGGCCGACGAGGCCGAGGAAGAGGCCCCCAAGGCCGGCGGCACCCAGGGCTTCGTGCTCTCCGACGACGACGAGGACGACGCCCCGGCGCAGACGGTCATGGTGGCCGGCGCCACCGCCGACCCCGTCAAGGACTACCTCAAGCTCATCGGCAAGGTGCCGCTCCTCAACGCCGAGCAGGAGGTCGAGCTCGCCAAGCGCATCGAGGCGGGTCTCTTCTCCGAGTACAAGCTCGAAGAGGAGGAGGACCACAAGCCCGCCTTCAAGCGCGAGCTGGAGATCCTGGTCGAGGACGGCCGCCGCGCGAAGAACCACCTGCTGGAGGCCAACCTCCGCCTCGTGGTCTCCCTCGCCAAGCGCTACACCGGCCGCGGCATGCTCTTCCTGGACCTGATCCAGGAGGGCAACGTCGGCCTGATCCGCGCCGTGGAGAAGTTCGACTACACCAAGGGCTTCAAGTTCTCCACGTATGCGACCTGGTGGATCCGGCAGGCGATCACGCGCGCCATGGCCGACCAGTCGCGCACCATCCGCATCCCCGTCCACATGGTCGAGATCATCAACAAGCTCGCCCGCGTGCAGCGCCAGATGCTCCAGGACCTCGGCCGGGAGCCCACGCCGGAGGAGCTGGGCAAGGAGCTCGACATGACCCCTGAGAAGGTCATCGAGGTCCAGAAGTACGGCCGCGAGCCGATCTCCCTGCACACCCCCCTGGGCGAGGAGGGCGACAGCGAGTTCGGTGACCTCATCGAGGACTCCGAGGCCGTCGTGCCCGCGGACGCGGTGTCCTTCACCTTCCTCCAGGAGCAGCTGCAGTCGATCCTGGGCACGCTCTCCGAGCGTGAGGCGGGCGTGGTCTCCATGCGCTACGGCCTGAACGACGGCCAGCCGAAGACCCTGGACGAGATCGGCCGCGTGTACGGGGTCACCCGTGAGCGCATCCGCCAGATCGAGTCCAAGACCATGTCGAAGCTGCGCCACCCGTCGCGTTCGCAGGTGCTGCGCGACTACCTCGACTAAAAAGCCGGTCAGGCCTCCCGGGGTGCACGGGCTTCGCCCGGCACCCTGGAGGTCTGCTGTCGTCAGGCCGCGGAGTGCTCCAGCAGGTGCTTCAGCTTCTCCTCGCTCTTGGGCATCTCCTTGCGGACGTACGGCTTGACCATGAGCGGGACGAGGGCCCTGCCGATGCCGTGGCCCTCGAAGTCGAGCGCCAGCGTCACGCGCGACCGCGTGCCGTCGTCGAGCGGCTCAATGGTGCCCCGCACATCGCCCCGTACCGGTCCGTCGACGCCGTGGATGTGCCAACTCCGCGGCGGGTCAAGCTCCATGACCTCCATCGTCATGGGGAACTCCCGCTTGCCCATCCGCCGGGTGACGGAGACCCTCGACCCGACGTGGAGGGGTGCGTCATCCAGCGGGCGGGCCGATACGGCGCTGTCCTGCCACTCCGGCAGGTGCGTCGGGTCCGTCACGTAGGAGTAGACCTCTGCGGGACTGCGGGAAATCTCGATGCTCTCTCTGATCGCGGACATGGCGACCCCTTACTGCCCCCTGGGTGTCTCTCTTCCACGCTACCCCGCAGGTCAGGCAGCCGCGCGGCGCTTGCGTGCGGACATCCGTGCGGACATCACGGCATAGACCGGCACGCCCGCGAAGAGGAACAGAACGCCCTGGTAGACGGCGGCGTAGCCGCAGCCCGCCACCAGCCACATCGAGAAGGCGAAGGCCAGGCAGGCGAGGGTGGCGTCGCGGACCAGCCGGCCCCGGTGGACGCGCTCGGCCTGGCCCGAGAGCAGGAAGTAGAGCTGTGCGGCGGCGGAGAGCAGGTACGGAACGGTCGCTGTGAAGGTGGTGACCAGGACGAGGACCTCGAAGACGCCCTCCGAGCCGGCGGTGTAGTTGTACAGGGTGAGGGCGGAGGCCAGGATGACCGTGACCACGACGCCGACGACCGGGACACCGCGTTTCTTGATCTCGAAGGCCTTCGGGAAGAGCCCGTCCTTGGCCGCGGCGTACGGGGTCTGCGCGCTGAGCAGGGTCCATCCGTTGAGTGCGCCGACCATCGAGATCAGCGCCGCGCAGGCGACGACGGTGCCGCCCCAGGTGCCGCCGAACATGGCGTTGACGGCGTCGGTGAAGGGCGCCGAGGAGGAGACCAGCTTGTCGTGGGCGACCAGGCCGAAGACGGCGAGGGTGCCCAGCAGGTAGACGGTGGCCGCGCCGACCGTGCCCAGGATCGTCGCCCGGCCGACATTGCGCTCCGGGTCGCGGACCTCGCCCGCGCTGACGGCGGCGGACTCGACGCCGAGGTAGCTGAAGAGCAGGATCGCCGCCGACGCGGAGACCGCGCCGACCGCGGACTGGCCGGTGGCCTGGAAGGGGCCGAGGTTCGCCGGGTCGAAGAAGAACAGCCCGCCCACCGCCACCAGGAGCAGCGGGGCGAACTTCAGCACGGTGGCGACCAGTTGCACGGCGCCCACGTACCGGGTGCCCGCCAGGTTGGCGAGGGCCGGGAGCCACTGCACGGCGAGCGCGCCCAGGCACATCGACCACTTGTGCTCCCCGACCGGCGGGAAGAGCACCGAGAGGTAGCCGACCGCCGCCACCGCGAGGGCCGCGTTCGACACCCAGGTGGTGATCCAGTAGCTCCAGGCCGCGAGGAAGCCCGCGAAGTCCCCGAAGGCGGCGCGGGCGTAGACGTACGGGCCGCCGGTCTGCGGGTTGCGCTCGGCGAGCCGGCCGAAGACCAGGGCGAGGGCGATCGCGCCGACGGTGAGCACCCCGAAGGCGACCAGGCTGATCGTGCCGAAGGGCGCGACCGAGGCGGGAAGCAGGAAGATCCCACCGCCGATGATGTTGCCCATGACCAGGCAGGTCGCGATCGGGAGGCCGAAGCGGCGGGCGTGCGGGTTCGCCTCGCGGTCGGCTTCGGCCGGGGCGGGCGGGGCGGTGGTGACAGGGGCTTGCTGGGTGGTGCTCACGCGGGTTACGCCTCGGGTGTTTCACATGCTGGACAGGTCGACACATGGTCGGGTACGGCCCAGGCCGCACCAAATCAACGGCTTTCGTCCTGCACGGGCACCCCTACGGAAGGAAGGATTCCGATGGCGGCGCCCTCCGGCCGGTGATCCTCCAGCGGCACCTGCGGGCCGTCGGCCTCCCGCAGCCAGCGCCGCAGTACGGCGTGCACCGCTTCCGCACCCACCAGCTCCGGGGCCTCCGCGGCCGGGCTCTGCGCAGCCGGCGTTTGCGCAGCCGGGCTTTGCGCAGCCGGGCTTTGCGCAGCCGGGCTTTGCGCAGCCGGGCTTTGCGCAGCCGGGCTTTGCGCAGCCGGGCTTTGCGCAGCCGGGGCGGCTCCTGGCGGCAGGGCGGGCTCCGGGACGCGTTCCGGAACCCGTGCCCGGACCGGTTCCGACAGCACCGTCGGCCACATCAGGAAGGGGCGCCCCTGCTCCCCGCCCAGGCCGCCGTGCGAGCCGATCTGCTCCTCGAAGGCGTGCACGGCGCCCGTCTCCGGGTCGTACGCCGAGTTCACCATGATGTCGGCCACATGCGGGAAGGTGTCCGCCCGGCGCACCACGTCCGCCGCGCCCGGCCCGAAGCGGGCCAGCAGTTCCTCCGCCTCCCCCGGCACCACCAGCCGCGCGGCGGCCCTGTCCGGGCCCAGCACCATCCCGTCCACCAGCAGGAACCCGACCCCGGGGTGGTTGGCCAGGGTCGCCAGCAGGGCCGGGTGCGCGCGCTCGATCCGCTCCCGGGTGGCCCGGCCCGGCACGTCGGGGAAGGAGATCAGCCCGAGGTTCCCGGACACCAGCACCACCGGGTCCGTCCCCGGTCCGGGGCGGGCCTCCTCGCCCTCCTCCACCGGCCGGTGCAGGGCGGCCAGGACGGCCGCGCGGGCCTCGGCCCCGCTATGCGTACGCCCGGCGCGCCGGGACACCGGCAGCCCGCAGCCCGCCCTGACCAGGTCCTTCAGGGTCAGCCCGTACTTCGCGAGGAAGGTTTCGCCCGGGGTCTGGCCGTGGTCCGAGAGCAGCACGATCCGGTACTCCCGCGGCGCGTGCTCGGCGACCCGGGCGATCAGCGCGAGGCTGCGGTCCAGGCGGGCCAGCACCTGGTCGGTGTCCCGGCCGTGCGGCCCCGAGTGGTGGGCGACCTCGTCGTAGGCGACCAGGTCGGCGTAGACCGCGGCGCGTCCCGCGAGCATGTCTCCGATCACCGCCGCCACGACGACATCGCGCTCCACGACGGTCGCGAAGGCTCTGATCAGCGGGTACAGGCCGCCGCGCGCCACCCGCGGCTCGTCCCCGCGCAGCCGGGCCCGTACCGACTGGCCGATCTCCCGGCCCGCGTCGGCGACGAAGGACAGGGCGGTGCGGACGGCGTTGGCCGGGTCGGAGAAGTACGCGAAGTAGCCCGCGCGGGAGCGGTTCCCCCGGCCCCGCCGGGCCGACACCGAAAGCACCAGCGCCAGCTGGTCGGCGCCGCCGCTGAAGAGGTTGCCGCGGCTGGCACCGTCGAGGGCGAGCAGCCCGGCGTTCCGGGTGCGCGCGACGGCCCGCCGCTGGAGTTCGGCGGCGCTGGTGGGCCGGTTGCAGACCATCACCTCGCCGGTGTCCTTCTCGTACCAGCGGAACGCGGGGACGTCGAAGTTGGAGCCGTGCAGGATGCCGAGCTGGCTGGCGCCGGTCTGGCTGGACCAGTCGGTGCGCCAGGAAATCACCCGGTGGCTGCGGTCCAGCCAGTCGGCGACGGTCGGCATCACTCCCCTGCCCGCGGCGCTCCGCAGCACCTCGTACCCGACCCCGTCGAGCTGGAGGAAGACCAGCCCGGGCGCGCCCTCGCCCGCGCCGGGTGCGCCCGCCCGGCGCTGGCGGCGCCGCCTGCGGTCGGCGAGCCGGTACAGCCTGCGGCGGTAGGCCTCGTCGTCCCGTACGGCGAGCGCGGTCGAAGTCGCCGATGCCACCGCCGACATCACCGCGGCGACGACCACCGCGGTCTCGGGCGCCACCTCGCCGCGCCCGGCCGGGATCAGGCTGAGCGCGATCAGCAGCAGCGAGCCGTTGAGGAAGAAGACGAGCAGCCCGAGCACCAGGGCGGGCACCAGCAGCAGGGCCCGTACCAGCACGGGCCACACCAGGGCGCTGAGCAGACCGAAGGCCCCGGCTCCCCAGGCCGCGGTCAGCCCGATCCGGGTGATGCTGTCGCCGTCGTCGGACTGGAGCCGGAAGTCCGGCAGGATCCCGGCCAGGGCGAGCATGGTGAGGGTGGACACCGCCCATACGAGGATCACCCGCACCAGGGCGCTGCCCGTGGTCCGCCACCGTCCGCGCAACACGCCGCACCCGCCTCACGTCCCGGGCCGCTCCCCGCTCGCGGTCCCCTTGCCAGCGTCGCACAGGGCGCCGGGCCCGGCCGGGTGTCATGGGAGGCGCACGGACGTACGGAACGTGCCGGTCAGTGGCTGCTGGGGTTACGCGCCGTCACGGCCCAGGACCTCTCCGGCCTTACGTGACTACGCGCCTACGTGCCTACGTGCCTACGCACCTACGTGCCGTCGTAGCCCGCGGTCGGCATGGACAGTCGGCGGTGCACCTCGGCCTTCATCGCGGAGGTGTACCGCGGCTCGTCGAGCCCGGCCGTCTCCAGCCGTACGCCGCGCCGCTCGCACTCGGCGGTGAACGCCTCGACCGAGCGCAGGGCGCGGGCCAGCACGCGCTGGTTGGCAGCGACGAACAGGTCGACCCGGCCGGCGTCGACGTCGGACCAGAGCCCGCAGTGGTCGGCGCGCAGTCCGTAGAAGACCAGCTCCCTGGCCACTACGTAACCCCGGTCGGCTGCCCAACGGGCGCACATGGCGTGCTGGCTCCGGCTGTCGACGGCGAAGGGGTCCTCGTCCAGGTCCTCAAGCGGGGTCAGGCTGGCGATCGCGGCCACCCGCAGCTCATCCATGCCGCCCGACCCTACTCCGATCCGCGGCCGGGGAGGAGAGGGCCGCCGGCTTCCGATTCCGGGCGCATGCACCGGGCAGCCTTTACCCTCGGGGAGTCCGGGGACGTGCGAGGGCGGGAGAGCCGCGTGGCGGTGGAGATCACCTGGTGGGGGCATGCCACGTGCACGGTGGAGGACTCCGGGGTGCGGCTGCTGACGGACCCGCTGTTCGCCGGGCGGTTCGCGCATCTGCGGCGGCGGCGCGGTGCGGTGCCCCCGCCCGAGGCGGCCGAGGCGGATGTGGTGCTGGTGTCGCATCTGCACGCCGACCATCTGCATCTGCCGTCGCTGGCCCGGCTGACGCCGGGTACCCGGCTGCTGGTGCCGCGCGGGGCGCGCCGGGCCATGCCGGGGCTGGCCCGGCTCGCGGGGGTGGGCGGGCTGACGGTCACGGAGGTGGCCCCGGGCGAGGAGGTGACGCTCTCGGAGGGTGTGCGGGTACGGGCGGTCAGCGCGCGGCACGACGGGCGGCGGCTGCCGTTCGGGCCGCATCTGGCGCCGGCACTCGGGTACGTGGTCCAGGGCTCGGCGCGTACGTACTTCGCCGGTGACACAGGGCTGTTCGACACGATGGCCGAGGAGGTCGGCCCGGTGGATGTGGCGCTGCTGCCGGTGGGCGGCTGGGGCCCCTTTCTGGGGCCCGGGCACCTGGACGCGGGCCGCGCGGCGCAGGCGCTGGCCGCGCTGGCGCCGGCGGCGGCCGTGCCGGTGCACTACGGGACGTACTGGCCGGTCGGGCTGGACGCGGTGCGGCCGCACGAATTCCACGCACCGGGCGAGGAGTTCGCCCGGTTCGCGCGGCAGCTCGCGCCGAAGGTGGCGGTACGGGTCCCGGATCACGGCGAACGCGTGCGGCTGCCGTGACGGCCATGACTGCCGTGACTGCCGTGACTGCCGTGACGCTGTGGAACGCCGCGGGAGAGGCCGCCGGCCGGGTCCCGCCGGAGACGACCCAGCAGGCGGTCGGGTACCCGGCATTGTTCGTGCTGGTGGCGCTGGGCGCGCTGGTGCCGGTGATTCCGACGGGCGCGCTGGTCAGCTCGGCTGCGGTGGTGGCCTTCCATCACCACTCCCCCACCCTGGGACTGTTGCTGGTGTTCGCCGTCTCGGCGCTGGCGGCGTTCACCGGGGACATCGCCCTGTACTGGCTCGGGCAGCGCGGCGTGCGGTCGCGGGGCGGCTCGCGCCGGCTGGAGTCGCTGCGGGGGCGGGTCACGCCGGAGCGGCTGGAGCGGGCGCAGGTGAGGCTGGACGAACACGGAGTGCTGGTCCTCGTGCTGTCCCGGCTGCTCCCGGCGGGCCGGATCCCGGTGATGCTGGCCTGCCTCCTGGCCCAGCTCCCGCTCCGCCGCTTCGCGCGGGGCGACGGCCCGGCGTGCCTGGCCTGGGCGGCGACGTACGGCCTGATCGGGATCCTGGGCGGCTCCCTCTTCTCGGAGCCGTGGAAGGGCGTGGCCCTGGCGGTAGCCCTCACCCTCCTGATCAGCACGGCCCCTTGGACATGGCGCCACCTCCGCCCCCGGGGGTGACCGGGTCGGGGGCAGCCCCGCCCCCGGGGGGTGACCGGGTCGGGGGCAGCCCCGCCCCCGGGGGGTGACCGAGTCGGGGGCAGCCCCGCCCCCGGGGGGTGACCGAGTCGGGGGCAGCCCCGCCCCCGGGGGGTGACCGAGTCGGGGGCAGCCCCGCCCCCGGGGGGTGACCGAGTCGGGGGCAGCCCCGCCCCCGGGGGGTGACCGAGTCGGGGGCAGCCCCGCCCCCGGGGGCTCCGCCCCCGAACCCCCGCGCCTCAAACGCCGGCGGGGCTGAGTTTTGCCGGCGGTGCCGGGTTCACCTGCCGGTGGATGGCGCGGAGCGCACCCAGCCTCGCCGGCCATCCCAGCCCTGGCCAACCCAGCCCCGCCGGCCATCCCAGCCCGTCTGGTCAACCCAACGTCGCCGGAGTCCCATCCAGCCTCGCCGGCGTTTGAGGCGCGGGGTCTGGGGCGGAGCCCCAGGTCTTTTCAGCCCCGCCGGCGTTTGAGGCGGGCGGGGGGCCGGGGCGGAGTCCCGGGAGACGGAGAAAGGGCGGGGCGGGGAGAGAGGCCCCGCGCAGCGGCCCGACGGAGTCAGAACGCCCGGGACGCGCCAATCGGCAGGTCCCACAGATGCTCACGCCCCAGCCCAGCCCGCGCCCACGCAGCCCGCACCCGATGCAAAGGCTCCATCACCGGCTCGGCCGACAACACGAAGGTGCCCCAGTGCATAGGCGCCATCCGCCGCGCCCCAAGGTCGAGACAGGCCTGGACCGCCTCCTCCGGATCGGCGTGCACATCGCTGAGCCACCACCGCGGAGCGTAGGCCCCGATCGGGAGCAGAGCGAGCTCGATGCCGCGATGGCGAGCGCCGATCTCGCCGAACCAGCGCCCGTAACCGGTGTCGCCCGCGAAGTAGACCCGCTTCCCCGCCCGGGTATCGGTGAGGATCCATCCACCCCACAGGGTCCGGCACGTATCGATCAGGGACCGCTTCGACCAGTGGTGCGCCGGCACGAAGTCGAACCGCACGCCATCCAGTTCGACGGCTTCCCACCAGTCGAGCTCGGTCACCCGGGTGAAGCCACGCCTGCGGCACCAGCGGCCGAGCCCGGCGGGGACCAAGAGCGCGGTGTGCCGGGGCAGCCGCTTGAGGGTGGGGGCGTCGAGGTGGTCGTAGTGGTTGTGGCTGATCACCACGGCGTCCACTGGCGGCAGATCCTCCCAACGCACCCCGACGGGAGTCATCCGCGCCGGGGTCCCGAGGATCCGCCGGGACCAGACGGGGTCGGTCAGTACGGTCAGCCCGCCGACACGGAGCACCCAGCTGGCGTGCCCTGCCCAGGTGGCGCACACCGTGCCGGGTGCCGCGGCGGGCAGCGCGGCCGGTGCGTAGGGCAGGTCGGGGATCCCGCGCAGCCCCTCGGGGCCAGGCCGAAAGGCACCCTCCCGGGCTAGCCGTGCGAAGGCCCGGACGCCGGGCAGCGGCGTGGTGAGCCGGTCCACGAAAGAACGCGGCCACACCCGATGCTCCCCAAGCGGCCGCAGAGCCACCCCCCGCGCGGTACCCAGCTCCCCGGCCAACCCTGCGGCTGCCCGCACACCACCCCGTGCCTCCTGCCCCGCCTCCGGCCGGTCGAGCCCCGGTTCAGACGGAGCCCCGGGCCCTGGCTCCGGCCGCACGTCAAGCCGCCCGTCAGGCATCGCCTCGGACCGCGTCTCAGGCCAAGCCCCAGGCCGCCCTTCATGCCCCGCCTCAGAAGGGCCGTCGGGCTGCTCCTCAAGCCCCACCGCGAGCCGAACCTCGGACCCCGGGCTCGCGTCAGGTCGGGACTCCGACCGCACTTCAGACCGGCCCTCAGGCCGACCCTCAGGCTGCGCCACGGACCGCGCCCCGGACCCCGCCCCGGAACGACCCGCGCCGGCAGGCCGGGCCGGCGGGGGCGGGCCGGTGCCGGGCGCGGGGTCGGAGGCCGGGGGGTCTGGCTGGTCCCTCATCAACGAACTCTCCGTTCACCGCACGCACATCGTGCAACGTCACGCCCCTTGGCGAAGGTTCAGCCGGCCAGCCCCGCCAGGACCGATCCGAGGAGTTCCAGCGAGCGCCGTACGTGCGGCAGCCCCAGCGGGTCGCGCGCGGTGAGTGCGGCCAGCCGTTCCTCCGGGGTGGCGCCGAGCATCGGGCCGGTCGACAAGCGGACGCGCAGCGCGCCCAGTTCGTCCGCGAAGCGCTGGCCGCCGGGGGTGGGCGCGCCCAGCCGCCGGCCGAGCCAGTCCTCCAGCTCCATCGCGTCGCCCACCCCCTGCCGGGCCAGCCCTTCACGCAGCGGGGTCAGGTCGGCGTAGACGTGGCGGCCTGCCTGCGGGGGACGGGCGAGCGCGCCGACAGCCAGCAGTTCCCGGTGGGCGGCGGCGGCCACCACGCCGTGCAGGGTCGCGGCCGCGCGGACGCGCCCCGCCACCGCGTCGGGCTCGTCGAGGGCGTGCGCGGCGGCTCCGGCGACGGGGCCGGCCACCAGCGCGCCGGTGGCGGTGAGGACGTCGAGGGTGCGCGCCCGCAGCCACGTGCCGTGCGGGGTGCCGGGGAAGCGGACCACGGCCGCGGGCCAGCCGGCGGGCAGCAGCGCGCCGGACAGGTCGACGAGTACGGCCGTCTGGTCGGGGAGCATTTCGGCGGGGCTCAGAACGAGGGTGTCGTGCGGACGGTGCACGGTGTCGCGCCAGCTCTCGTCGCTGACCACGAACAGCCCGGCGGTCGCCGCCGCTTCGCAGGCCTCCAGCAGCAGCTCGGGCGGCGGCACCGTCGCGGTGGGGTCGTCCGCGACCGACAGCAGCAGCACGCGCGGGTCGCCGCCCTCCGCGCGCACCCGGCGTACGGTCTCCAGCAAGGCGTACGGATCCGGTACGCCGCCGCACTCGGCGGGCGTCGGCACGTGGTAGGCCCGGCGTCCCAGCAGTCGGACTTGCGGTGTCCACCAGGCGGGACACGGCCGGGGCAGCATCACATCGCCGCCGTAAGCGCCGAGCAGGGCGAGCAGGAGGGCGGGCGCCCCGGGGCCGGCGGCCACGTTCTCCGCTTCGGTGAGGAGCCCGCGCCGCGCCCAGTGCCGGCACGCGGCCTCCCGTACGGGTTCCCCGCCGCCCGGGGGCTCGGGGGCGGACCGGCTCGCGGCCGCGCCGAGGACGGCGGTGAGTTCGGGCAGCACGGGCAGGCCGGGCTCGGGGGCGGGCGGGCCGAAGCGGACCGGCCCGCGCCCCTCCGTCACCGTGCGCTGCATCCCCTCCACCGTTCTCCTGCCCTTCCGCATTCCGCACGCGTCACGTGTCACGCGTCACGCGTCTAGTCACTCGTAACGCGTCACGCGGCGCTCCGACAATCCTGCCGCCCTTTATACGATTTTTTGCGGCTGAATGCCCGTTATCAGGCCTCAGCCCTTCCTGCCCAGCAGCCCCAGCAGCCGTGTCTGGGCGTTCGCACCCGCCGGCACTTCCACCGGCGCGGCGTACATCCCGCCGGCCGCGAGCCCGTCCGCGTACGGCATGACCTCCTTGATGGAGAACTCCACCAGCCCGTCGGGCAGCCGGTCGTCGGCGTCGATGGCCCGCGACAGGTCCCAGCTGTGGACGACGCAGTCGGCGGTCAGCTCCGAGCAGTACGCCGATCCGAGCGCGGGCCCGTACGAGAGCCGGACGGTCCGTTCCAGCGCCCCGGGCGCGGCGAACGCGGCGTGCGCGGCGTTCGCGGCCCGGTCCCAGGCGGCGACCGGATCCGTGCCGAGCACGTCGCCGGAGAACGCGTCGCCGATCTCCTCGACGGTGCGGCCCTCGGACACCAGCGGTGGGATCCAGAGCTGCTCGGAGGTGACGTGGTTGACCAGATCCCGCACGTTCCAATCCGTGCACGGGGTCGGCGCATCCCACTGCGTGTCCCCGATGACGCGCACGCGTTCGCCGAAGAGCCGCAGCGCCGCGGCGTGCTGTTCGAGCAGCGTGTCCGGCATGGGTCTCACCGTCCTCTGCCAGGGGGTTGGTGCGGGTGGTCGTGCGGGGGTCATGGAGGGGGCATGGGCGTGGTTTCCCCTGGGGCCCACTGTCCTCGCAGTTGCTTTGGCCTGCCACCGGCCCGGGCAATTCCCTTGCACCACAAGGCTTGTGTCCACATTTCAAAACGCATATCTCAGATCGCGGGCTGATCCACTACCGTGATCAACATGCTTCGGCACCGCTTTCGACGAGAAGGAGTCACGCCGTGAACGCCATGGACCCCAGTCACGAGACGGCCGTCTACACCCACGGCCACCACGAGTCGGTACTGCGCTCGCACCGCTGGCGTACCGCCGAGAACTCGGCCGCGTACCTGATCGGCGAACTGCGCCCGGGCATGTCGGTGCTGGACGTGGGCTGCGGCCCGGGCACGATCACGGCGGACCTGGCGAAGCTGGTGGCTCCGGGTGGCCGGGTCACCGCGGTCGACGCGTCGCGGGATGTTGTCGAACAGGCCCGCGCCCACGCGGCGGAGCGCGGCCTGACCGAGGTGGAGTTCGCCACGGCGGACGTCCACGCTCTGGACTTCCCGGACGACTCCTTCGACGTGGTCCACGCCCACCAGGTGCTCCAGCACGTCGGTGACCCGGTGCAGGCGCTGCGCGAGATGCGGCGGGTGTGCAGGCCCGGCGGGATCGTGGCCGCGCGCGACGCGGACTACGCGGCGATGACCTGGTTCCCGGCGGCGCCGGGGCTGGACGAGTGGCTGGACCTGTACCGGCGGGTGGCGCGGGCCAACGGGGGTGAGCCGGATGCGGGGCGCCGCCTGCGGTCCTGGGCGCAGGCGGCGGGCTACACGGAAATCCGGTGCTCGGCGACGGCCTGGTGTTACGCCACCCCGGAGGAGATCGCGTGGTGGTCCGCGCTGTGGGCGGACCGGACGACGGCCTCCGGGTACGCCGCGATCGCCGTCGAGGGCGGTCACACCACTGCGTCGGAGCTGGAGGGCATCGCCGAGTCCTGGCGCGGCTGGGGTACCCGGCGCGACGCCTGGTTCTCGGTCCTGAACGGCGAAATCCTGTGCCGGGTGTGAGCGCCGCCGGGCGCCGTCTGCCCGGGGCGCAATCCAGCCCCGCCGGCGTATGAGGCGCGGAGGTCCGGGGTTCCGGGGGCCCGGGGGCCCGGGCCCCCGGCAACGGTGCCGCGCCGGGCCGGAGCGGGTCGCAGCGGTGGCTAGCCGGGCGGCCGCATGCGGAAGTTGTACGTCGCCGGGAGCGGCCGGTCGGTGAGCTGTGACCAGACCTCGGACAGGATCTCCTCGCCCTCCCGGAGGTCGGGGAGGTCGAGGCCCTCCTCGAACACCCGCCGGGCCGCGCCCACATGCCCCTCCGCCGCCAGCAGCCGCGCGGCGAGCAGGCGGAACCGGCCCTGCTCCCGCAGGGCGGGCCGGAGCCGCTCCCACACCGCCCGGGCTTCCGCCGGCCGGCCGGCCTCCAGCAGGGCCGACATCGCCTCGCGGCCGAGCGCGGACTCGGCAGCCGTCCAGGTGTCGCCCCCACGGCTCTCCTCGGCCAGGTCCGCGAAGGCCCCCGCATACCCGTCGGCCGCCCGCGCCGGGTCCCCCGCCAGCGCGTCCGCCATCGCCAGGCACCGCAGCAGCGGCCACCGCGAGGGCGCCAGGGGCAGCCCGCGCTCCCAGCTGCGTACCGCCTGGGCGACATCCCCGGCATGCCACTGGGCCACGCCCAGGTGGTACTCCGTCAGCGGATCCGCCGGGGCCGTCTCCAGCATGTCCCGCCAGTGCGCGGCGACCAGGCTCGGGCCCGGCGGGACCACCCGCCTCGGTGCGGGGAAGACGCCCGTGCGCCACAGCTCCAGCCACGGGGCCTGCTCCTCGCCCAGCCGTTCCTCCTCGAACGGTGTGCCGGGCAGCTTGTACCGCCCGCACAGCACCTCCAGCGCACCCCACCCCGAGCCGGCCGCCAGCCGCTCCCCCGGCTCGGTGTCGGCGCAGCCGCGCCACGCCTTGTACGCGGCCTCCACCCGCTCCGGGGGAAGGGCCGCCGACAGGGCCTGCTCGGCGCAGGCGCGGGCGGCCGCCCAGTCGCTCCCGTGCACCTGCGGGGGATCCGCCGACAGCGGCCCGTACGCCTCCAGCCAGCTGAACTCCGCCCCGCCCTCCAGCCGTACGTGCTCCAGCTGGGTACGGGCCAGCCCGGCCTGGATCTCCGCGTAGCCGCCCCTCCCCGGCTCGGTCAGCCACTCCTGCCAGCGCCGGCCGCCCTCACCCGAGCCCCACACGAAGAGCTTGCGACCGCGCAGCCGGGCCGTCGAGGTCTGCACCAGTCCCCGGCCCTCCGCGTCCAGCGAGGCGATCCAGGGCCGGGCCCCGTCCCGGAGCTCGTAGAAGAAGTCGGCCGGGTACTCGTTGCGCAGCGGGTACGTGCGGTCCGCGCCGTCCCACTCCGGTACGGGGATGCGCCGCAGGGAGCGCTCGTAGCCGAAGTGCCAGGCCTCGTCCGCCGGGGCGAGCACCCGGGTGCCCGCCTCCTCCGGGACGGCGATGTTGGACCACCAGTACACGGGCGCGGGCCGCTCGTGCGGGTTGCGCACGCGGACGCCGACGTAGAGGAACTCCGAGTCCTCCGGCAGCCACAGGTCGACCTGGAACGGCAGGTCGCGCAGCCGCTCCCATTCCCAGAGCCGCACCATCACGCCCCCGTCGGGCGCCGGGACGAGCGCGGCGTGCAGCGGGGCGCAGGACAGAGTGGTGTGCCCGGTGGCACCGATGTTCCATTCGATGCCGCCGGAGAACCAGGCCCCGTGGAGGGCGAAGTTGGCGGGCTGGAACACCGGGTTGCGGTACAGCAGTTCGCGCCCGGTCGGGATGTGCACGAGCGAGTGGACACGTCCGCCCAGCCCGGGCAGCACGGTGACCCGCAGGTGTGCGTTCTCGATGACGATCGACTCGAAGTCCCGCTCATCCCGCTGCCGTTGGTAGCCGTCCTGGACGCGGACGGGCAGCAGTGAGCGCAGCGGCTCGTACCCGATCTGCCGCGCCATGTCGCGCGGCAGCCCTTCGCGCGCGCGCTCGTCCAAAGCGTGCACCCCGTCGGGCGCGCGCAGGGCGGGCAGCGGGTTCTCGGGGCCCAACGGGGCTGCGGGAAGGGTCAGTACGGCGCGGCGGACGGTGGTGGCCATAAAGGAATGGAACACGCCACACCGGCCGGTGCACAGGGGTTCCGCGGATCACCACCGGTCAGGATTACGCAAAGCCCTCGGTCATCTCGGCGGTGACGGCTCAGCGCTCGTGGTCCCGCCAGGCCCCGTCGACGTAGAGGAAGTCCGGGGAGAGCCCCTCCAGCCGGAAGCCCCGGCCGCGGACGAGCGCGATCGAGGCCTTGTTGCCGGGCTGGATGTTGGCCTCCAGCCGGTGCAGCCCGAGGCCCCGCCCCGACGGTGCGAAGGCGTACGCGACCACCAGGCCGAGCGCCTCGCGGAACAGTCCGCGCCCCGCCGCGTGCGCGAAGGCCCCGTACCCGAGGGCGCCGCACTGGAAGGCCCCGTGCACGATGTTGTTGACGTTGACGAAGCCGGCGATGGCCCCGGTGGCGAGCTCGCAGACGAGGAAACCGGCCTGGCCGTCGCCATCGATCAGCCGGGTCGCGTACGGCTCGTACTCCTCGACGGTGGCGGGCGGGAACAGCCACGGCCGGTGCAGGTCACGGCTCTCGCGCACGCGGGCGGCGAACTCGGGGCCGTCGGCGAGCCGGAAGGAGCGGATCCCCACCCGTTCGCCCTCCATGAGGTACGTGAAATATGACATCGGCCCAGGCTATGGCGTATGGCAGGATCCCGTTGTGATCATCACCCCGAACACCGAAGAACTCCTGCTCTCGGCGGCACACAACAACGCCGAGTGGTGCGCCGCGGTCTCCCGGGGCGGCGAATTCGCCGTGAGCGCGTGGACCAGCGCGCGGCGCACCCCGCCGTACTACCCGGATGCCGTGACCCTGACCAGGGACACCCCGGAGCTGGTCCTGCTCGCCAGGATCGACACGGACACCCCCGGCTGCTCGGTCAAGGACAGCTTCGCCGCGCTGGACCTGGCCCCCGCGGGCTTCAAGGTCCTGTTCGAGGCCCAGTGGATCCACCGCCCGGCCGGCGCCCCCGCGGCCGGGTCCGCGCTCGGCTGGGCCCGCGTCGGCACCCCCGAGGAGCTGGACGCCTGGGAGGCCGCCTGGGACGGCGAGGAGAGCACCGGCCTGTTCCACCCGGCCCTGCTGACGGAGCACGCCGAGAACACGGCCTTCCTGGCCGGGCGGTCCGCCGACGGGCGGATCGTCGCCGGGGCCGTGGCGAACGTCAGCGAGGGCCCGCGTCGCGTCGTGGGCCTGTCCAACGTGTTCACCGCGGACGGCACCCCGCAGGACGAGGCCTGGAGCGGCGCCCTCACCGCGGTCGCGGACCTCTGGCCCGGCCTGCCCGTCGTCGGCTACGAGTCCGGCGACGACCTCGACACCGCCGTCCGCCACGGCTTCGCCCCGCTCGGCCCGCTGCGGGTCTGGCTGCACACCGCCTGATCCTGTCCGGGTCCGGTACTCCACCCTGGCGCGCACCCGCTGAGCGGGACGCCCGTCAGGGCTCCAGCGGCAGCCGGGGGACGTCCGGCCGCTCGAACCCGAACACCTGGGCGTACAGCGACAGTTCCGCCTCCAGCGCCCGGATCATGGTGTCCGCGCGGCGGAAGCCGTGGCCCTCGCCTTCGAAGGTGAGGTACGCGTGCGGCACCCGGCGGCCCCGCATGGCGGCCAGGAATCGCTCGGCCTGGGCCGGCGGGCAGACCTGGTCGTCGAGGCCCTGGAGCAGTACGAAGGGTGCGGTGATCCGGTCCGCGCGGGCCACCGGCGAGCGCTCGCGGCACCGGACGGCCAGGGTCTGCGGCGGCCCGGCCAGGCCGTCGACGTAGCGGGACTCCAGGTCGTGGGTCTCCTCGGCGAAGCCCAGCAGGTCCAGTACCGGGTAGCTGATCGCCGCGCAGGCGTACAGGTCGGTGGCGGCCAGCGAGGCCGCCGCCGTCCAGCCGCCCGCGCTGCCGCCCCGGATGGCGAGGCGCTCCGGGTCGGCGGTGCCCTCGGCGGCCAGCGCCCGGGCCACCGCCGCACAGTCCTCCACGTCCACGACGCCCCACTGCTCGCGCAGCCGCTCCCGGTAGGCGCGCCCGTAGCCGGTGGAGCCGCCGTAGTTCACCTCGACCACGCCGATGCCCCGCGAGGTGAAGTACGCGATGTGCAGGTCCAGTACGGGCGGCACGTGGTCGGTGGGGCCGCCGTGCGCCCACACCACGTACGGGGGCAGCTCGTCGGCCGGGGCCCGGCGGGCGGGGTGGTGCGGCGGGTAGACGTGGGCGTGGATCTCCCGGCCGGCCTGGTCGAGGAAGGTCCGGGTCTGAGGCTCCGGGTAGTAAGAAGGCACCGCGTAAGAAGGCACCGGGTAGGACGGAACCGGGTAGGACGGCACCGCGTAGGACGGCCTGGCGGACGACGGAAGTGCGGACGACGGGTCCGCGTACGCCGGGTCCGCGTACGCCGGGCCCATCCGGTCCGCGCTCTTGGCCCCCACCACGCGGGCGTGCCCGGTCGCGGTGTCGAGTTCCACCACCTCGTACGCGCTGCGCGGGCTCGCCGCGACGCCGTACACCCGGGTTCCGCTAACGGCCACCGTCGGCTGCCAGGCGGTCCACGGCCCGGCCCCGTCCACGAGGTCGCCGCTCTCGGGGTCGAGTACGCCGAGCACCGACGAGCCCTGGCCGTGCAGGACCGCGATGAGCCCTTCCGCAAGCGCGGCGATCCAGCGCAGCCCCGGCTTCCACAGTGGGCCGCCGAACTCCTCCTCGCGGGGGCACAGGTTGACGGCCTTGCCGCTCGCCGGGTCCACCCGGTACGGGTTCCACCAGCCGCCCCGGTCGCTCACCGCCAGGAGGGTTCCGTCGGCCGCCCACTCCACCTGGGCCACGGCCTCGTCCGGTCCGCCGAGTACGGTACGGGCCGCGCCGAGCGTCCCGTCCGGGGTGATCTCCGCCAGCTTCAGCTCCGTGCCGTCCCAGGGCATCCGGGGGTGGTCCCACACCAGCCAGGCCGCGCGCCGCCCGTCCGGGGACAGCCGGGGGCCGGTGGCGAACCGGTGCCGGTCGTCCGTCAACTCCCTTACGCTGGAGCGCGCTTCGGCGGCGGACCCGTCCAGCGGCACGGCGGCCGGCACCCTGCGTACGTCGGTGGGCGTCGGCCCGGTGAACTCCTCCAGCACGCACCAGACTTCACCGCCGCGCAGCACCGGGTCGACCCAGCGCAGCCCGCCGCCGACGGCGGAGACCGGGGTGAGCGGCCTCGGCGCGGGGCTGCCGGGCGCGTCGGGCTCGTAGGCGTAGAGGCGCTGGTCGGCGAAGTGTACGAAGACCACCAGCGGGCCCCCTTCGGCCCGTTCGGTGCCGGCCCAGGGCATGCCCCCGTACTCGGTGAACCGGCTGCGCACATCCCACGGCGCGGGCAGCACCGAGCCCTGCGGGCCGCCGTCGGCGGGCCGGCGAACCAGGGTGCGGCGGCCGCCCTCCGCCGGGCGGGGCTCGGTCCACCACACCTCGGGGCCGACGGTGCCCACGTACTCGGGGCGCCCGTCGAGCGAGGCGGCGAGAGCGGCGTCGATGGGCGAGGGCCAGCTGCCGTAGGGCCCAGCCGGCACGGCCATCACAGGGTCCGCAGCGCGTGGTCGAGGACGCGGACGCCGAAGTGCAGGGCGTCGACCGGGACCCGCTCGTCCACTCCGTGGAAGAGGGACCAGTAGTCGAAGCCGGGCGGCAGCTTGAGCGGGGAGAAGCCGTAGCCGGTGATGCCGAGCCGGGAGAACTGTTTGGCATCGGTGCCGCCCGCCATGCAGAACGGCACTACGTGTGCGGTGGGGTCGAACCGTTCGACCGACTCGCGCAGGATTGCGTACGTCCGCCCGTCCACCGGGGCTTCGAGGGCCACCTCCCGGTGGTGGAACTCCCACCGCACGTCGGGGCCGGTGAGTTCGTCCAGGGTGGCGATGAACTCGGCCTCGCCGCCGGGCAGCATCCGGCCGTCGATGTAGGCGGTGGCGTGCCCGGGGATCACGTTGAGCTTGTAACCGGCGTTGAGCATCGTCGGGTTGGCGCTGTTGCGTACGGTCGCCTCGACCAGGGCGGCGGCCGGGCCGAGCTTGGCGAGGAGCTCGTCGAGGTCGAAGCCGCGGCCGTGCGGGTTCACCGACAGGCCTTGCAGGGCGGCAAGTTCGGTGATGCAGGCGGTGACGGTGCCGGTGAGCCGGACCGGCCACTCGTACTCGCCGATCCGGGCCACGGCGGCGGCGAGCCGGCTCACCGCGTTGGCCCCGTTGGGCTTGGAGCCGTGGCCGGCGGCGCCGTGCGCAGTCAACTTCAGCCAGGCGGTGCCGCGTTCACCGGCCGCGATCGGGTAGAGGGCCCGGCCGGGACCGGTGTGCAGGGTGAAGGCACCAGATTCGCTGAGGCCTTCCGTACAGCCCTCGAAGAGGTGCGGGTGATCGTCGGCGAGGAACCCCGACCCGTCGACGGCGCGGTCCTCCTCGTCGGCGGTGTAGGCGATCACGATGTCCCGGCGCGGCCAGCAGTCCTGTCCCCGTTCGGCTGCCCGCGCCCAGGCCCGTACGACGGCCAGCACCATCGCGTCCATGTTCTTCATGTCGACGGCCCCGCGGCCCCAGACCACCCCGTCCCGGACCTCGCCCGAGAAGGGGTCCACGCTCCAGTCGGCGGCCTCGGCGGGCACCACGTCCAGGTGGCCGTGGACGAGGAGGGCATCGGCGGAGGGGTCGGTGCCCTCGATCCGGGCCACCACATTGGTGCGGCCCGGGGTGCGCTCCAGCAGCACCGGCTCCAGCCCCGCGGCGGCGAGGCGCTCGGCGACGTACTCGGCGGCGGGGCGCTCCCGGCAGTCGCCGCCGCCCCGGTTGGTGGTGTCGATGCGGATCAGCCCGGAGGTGAACTCGACCACCTCGTCGAAGGCCGCCGCGTCCAGTGCGGCGGAGTCGTCGGCGGTGCCGTCAGCGGAGCCATCCGTTGCGTGCATGTCAGCCATATTGCTCCTCCACGGCCGCCGAGACGACCGTCGTGACCGCCTTGAAGGTCCGGATCCCCTCGTACATCGTCTCGCTGGTGTACGCGACTCTGCGTTCTCCGGAGCGTTCGGCGCCCGGGACCACGGTGGCGGCCAGCGCCAGGTGCTCGGCGTCGAATTCCAGCTCCACCGTGAAGGGGCCGCCACGCACGGGTTCGTGGCGGACCGCGAGCGCGGTGGCCTGCTTGGCTGCGGCCCGGATGTCGGCGGCGGTGCGGGCCGGCGTGCGGCACACCGCGGCGTAGCGCGAGACGTGGTCCTTGACCGCGACCGTCACCGCGCCGGGGGCGTAGCCGGCGGCATCGACGCAGGTCAGGTCGTCGCCGGTGACCAGGATGACCGGGACACCGCACTCGGCGACGACGTGGGCGTTGAGCAGGCCCTCGCTCGCCCGGGTTCCGTTGAGCCAGACGCCGGTGATGGAGTTCGCGAGGTAGGTGTGGGCGAGGACGCCTTCTGAGCCGGCGCCGGTGTGGTAGCCGACGAAGGCGATGCCGTCGATGTCGCCGTGCTGGACGCCCTCGACCATGGAGAGGGACTTGTGGCGTCCTGTGAGCATCTCGACCCGGGCGTCGAGGCCCTCCAGGAGCAGGTTCCGCATGGTCCAATGGGCCTCGTTGACGAGGACCTCATCGGCGCCGCCGTCGAAGAAGCCGAGTACGGCGGCGTTCACGTCGGAGGTGAACATCGCGCGGCAGCGCTCCCACTGCGGCGTCCCGGGCAGCACGTCCGCGGGCCAGGTGACGCCGGTGGCGCCTTCCATGTCGGCGGAGATGAGGATCTTCATCGGGCCCCCAGGCGGTCGGCTGCGCGCGGCGCGGGCGACCCGGACGGGTGCCGCCCACGCTGGGCCCCACCCTAGCCGCCGGCCCCCGTTCCGCCGCGGGACCACGCCCGGCGGCGGCGACGGCCGGCCGCCGGGTCGGGCAGTTCACTCGTTCCGGTGAGGCCGCATGGGGGCCTCACCGGCAACGGCGGTGCTCAGCCCTCGACTTCGGCGGCCAGGTTCTCCAGCACGGTGTCGTAGATCCGGCCGAGGCCCTTGGGCGCGAAGGTGCGCTCGAAGAAGCCGCCGATCCCGCCCGCGCCGGCCCACACCGTGGTGACCACGGCCTTGGACTTGCCCTCGCCGGCCGGGGTGACGACCCAGGTGGTGACCATGGAGGAGTTACGGTCCTTCTCCACCAGCTGGCCGTCGGTGGGCTCGCTGACCTCCAGCAGGCAGTCACGGACGCGCTTGCTGGTGGCCTGGAGCTTCCAGTGGACGAGGGTGCCCTCGCCGTCGCCGCCCTCGCGCACCTCGTACTCGCTGAAGTGCTCGGGCAGCAGCTTGCCCCGGGTACCGGTGTAGTCCGCCAGCGCGTCGAACACGGTCTCCGCGTCGGCCGCGATGATCCGCTCCGTGGTGGCCTCGACCTGCGCCATAGCTGTTCCTCCAGCAGTTGTGTCCGCTCGTTGCCGCAAGCCAACCACCTCCGGCTCGGCCGCCCAAATCGGCCCCGGGTATCTCCCGCCCGGGCACAGCCGGGTGCGCCTCGTGTGGTTGGGGCAAAACCGGCCCGGGGGTCCGCGGTGGGTGAACCTGACCAGCCCCCGGTGCGCCCGGCTGACCCTCCGCTGACCTCGTACGGCCGCTGAAAGGTCATCACATCGGGCCAATAGGCACCGCAATCCCGCCTTCCAGCCGTCGGTTCCGGGACGATTCCGCCCAGAACCCTCGGCTGGGAGGCCCCATGATCCGCCCCTCGATCCGCCCCTTCAAGAAGCGCGCCGCCGTCCTGCTCTCGCTGTCCATCGCCACCGTCGCCGCGACCCTGGCGAGCCCGGTCACGGCCGCGCCCGCCGCCCCGGCCGCACCGAAGGCCGCCGCGCTCACCTGGACCGGCTGCGCGACCACCCGCTACCCGACCCTCCAGTGCGCCTCCCTCAAGGTCCCGCTCGACCACGACCGGCCCACCGGGCGGCAGATCACCCTCGCCCTGACCCGGGTCCCGCACACCGCCGCGAAATCCCAGGGCCCGCTGTTGGTCAACCCCGGCGGCCCGGGCGGAAGCGGACGCGGGCTGGCCGGGTACATCGCCTCCGCGCTGCCGAAGGACGTGGCCGCCCAGTACGACGTGATCGGGTTCGACCCCCGCGGTGTGGGCAAGAGCGAGCCGGCCCTGGACTGCGGCGCCGGTCACTTCACGCCCGTCCGGCCGGACTCCGTCCCGCGCGACGAGAACACCGAGCAGGCCAACCTGGAGCGGGTCCGGTCCTTCGCCGAGTCCTGCCAGACCAAGCACGCGGACGTGCTCCCGTACATCGGCACGGTCTCGGCCGCCCGCGACATCGAGGTGCTGCGCACCGCCCTGGGCGCGGAGAAGGTCAGCTACTTCGGCTACTCGTACGGGACCTACCTGGGCGCGGTGTACGCCAAGCTCCACCCGGCCCGGGTGCACCGCCTGGTCCTGGACTCCGTGGTGGACCCGAGCGGGGTCTGGTACGAGGACAACCTCGCCCAGGACCAGGCCTTCGACGCCCGCCACAAGGCCTTCCTGGCCTGGGTGGCCCAGTACGACGCCACGTACCGGCTCGGCACCGACCCGGCGGAGGTGGAGGAGCGCTGGTACGCGATGCGCGACGCCGTGCGCGAGACCCCCGCCGGCGGCAAGGTGGGCCCGGCCGAGCTGGAGGACACCTTCCTGCCGGGCGGCTACTACAACGGCTACTGGCCGAACCTCGCGGAGGCCTTCTCGGCGTACGCCGTGACCGAGGACCCGAAGCCGCTGGTGGCGGCGTACGAGCGGTTCGGCGCGGTGGAGCCCTCGGCGGGCAACAGCTACAGCGTGTACTCGGCGGTGCAGTGCCGGGACTCGGCCTGGCCGAAGGACTGGAACCAGTGGCGCGCCGACATGTGGCGTACGCATGCCAAGGCGCCCTTCATGACTTGGAACAACGCCTGGTACAACGCCCCGTGCGCGTTCTGGCGGACGGAGCCGCTCCAGGCGCCGGACGTCACCAACACCGGCCTGCCGCAGGCGCTCCTGCTCCAGGCGACGGAGGACGCGGCGACGCCGTTCGAGGGCGCGCTGAGCATGCGGGAGAAGCTGGCGGGCTCGGCCCTGGTGGTCGAGGAGGGCGGCGGCAACCACGGGATCTCGCTGAGCGGCAACAAGTGCCTGGACGAGAAGGTGTCGGCGTACCTGAAGACGGGCCGGGCCACGGACGCCACCTGCCCCGCCCAGCCCGCCCCGAAGCCGGCCCCGCTGACCCGCGCGGTCCCGCCCTCGGCGGGCGGCGCGGCCCTGCACGGCCTGCTGGGCTTCCGCGGCTGACCGCTGCCGACTGCCCGGCTGATCGCCTGCCGGGCTTCCGCGGCTGATCTCCACCGGACAGGATCATGTCCATGACCTGCCGGCTGAGATCCCCGGGGCGGTCTCAGCCGAGAGCGAGACCGCGCAGGGCCCCGGTCGCCGCCACCGCCAGCCGGGGGTGCGACTGGGCCCGGGTCAGGACCTCGCGGGCGCCCGGATCGCCCAGCGTGCCCAGGCCTTCGACGCACGCGAGGGCGACCCTCCAGTACGGGTCGTTCGGCGCGAGCAGCCGGGACAGCGTGCGGATCAGCGTCGGGGCCGACTCCGGGGCCCGCAGCGACGTGAGCAGCCGGACCGGGTACAGGGCGTAGGCCGTGCGGAGTTCGTTGGTCGCGAGGGCCGCCGCCGCGCGGGCGGTGCGCGGGTCGGCCAGGACGGCCAGCGCCTCGGCGGCGGCCGCGCAGCGCGGCGGGTCCCGGTGGTTCAGCAGCAGTACGAGCGGCTCGAAGGCGCGGCGGTCGCCCGCCAGCCCCAGCCGGTACGCGGCCAGCTCGCGGGCCCATAGCGGCAGCCCGGCCGAGGTCAGGGAGGCGGCCAGGGCCTCCGGTTCCGCCGCGAGCAGCACCTCGTACGCGGGTGACTGCTCCGCCTCCGCCCGCAGGCGCTCCAGCACATTCACCCGTCCACCTTAGGGGCGCGCACGCGGCGGGGCGGCGTACATCACATGACCCGGCATCTCCCGTGCTCTGGCCAAGCAGTTACCGACGGGTTAATCTCGCTTCAACACGTACGGGGCAGCCTGGTGACGCAGCCGCCCCGTGTAGTCGGTTCGCGTGTTTCCAGTACGGCTGTCGCATGTACCGCATGCTTCGCCATGTACAGCCGGTGTGGCCCCGGGACAGGGTCCGCCGCTTTCCGCCCTTCGGGCATCTCGTTTTCGCCCTGCGGGCATCTCGTTTCCGCCCCACGGGCATCCCGTACGGCACCAGCGCGCCCCTCAAGGCCCCTCGTTTCGTCGTCTCTTCGTTTCGTCGTTTCTTCGACGAGCCGTTCCGCGCGCCCACCCTCAGTCGTCACCCTCTTTCACTGGAGTCCCGCGATGGACCGTCCGTCCAGTCAGTCCTCCCTCCAGACCATCGCCGTCGTCGGCCTCGGCACGATGGGCACCGGCATCGCCGAGGTCCTCGCCCGGGCCGGCCGCGAGGTCATCGGCATCGACATCAGCGACACCGCCACCCGCCGGGCCACGGCCGCCCTCGCGGCCACCACCGCCCGCTCCGTGGCCAAGGAGCGGATCACGGAGGAGGAGCGGGACGGTGTCCTCGCCCGATTCCGTACGTTCACCGAGCTGACCGCCGCCGCCGACGCCGATCTGGTCATCGAGGTCGTCCCGGAGAGCTACGAGCTCAAGCAGCAGCTCTTCCGCGAGCTCGACGCGATCGTCCGGCCCGACACGATTCTGGCCACCGGCACCAACGCCCTCTCGGTGACCCGCATGGCAGCCGAGTCCCAGCGTCCGGAGCGCGTCCTGGGTCTGCACTTCTTCAACCCCGCCCCGGCGATGAAGCTGGTCGAGGTCGTCTCCTGTGTGCTCACGGCCCCGACGGCCGTCGAGGCCGTGACCGCGCTGGCGCGCGAGCTCGGCAAGGAGCCCGTCTCGGTCGGCGACCGCCCCGGTTTCGTCGCGGACGGCCTGCTCTTCGGCTACCTCAACCAGGCCGCCGCCATGTTCGAGTCGAAGTACGCCTCCCGCGAGGACATCGACGCGGCGATGCGGCTGGGCTGCGGCCTCCCCATGGGCCCGCTGGCCCTGCTCGATCTGATCGGTGTGGACACCGCCCGCACCGTCCTGGAGGCCATGTACGCCTCCTCCGGCGACCGCCTGCACGCCCCGGCCCCGATCCTGGGCCACCTCGCCGAGGCGGGCCTGACCGGGCAGAAGTCCGGACGCGGCTTCTACACGTACGAGGCCGCGGGCAGCCCGGTGATCGTCCGCGACCTCCAGACGCCGCTGGACGGGGCCCTGCTCGGCGCGGGCCGCCACGTGTCCTCGGTCGGCGTGGCCGGTTCGGGCACCATGGCGAGCGGTATCGCGCAGGTCTTCGCGCAGGCCGGCTTCACCGTGGTGCTGGCCGCCCGCAGCCAGGAGAAGGCGGAGGCCGCCAAGGCCGCGATCGGCAAGTCCTTGGGCCGTGCGGTGTCCAAGGGCCGGCTGACCGAGGCGGCCGCCGCGCAGACCATGGAGCTGATCACCCCGGCCGGTTCGCTGGACGCCTTCGCGGACGTGGACCTGGCCGTGGAGGCCGTCGCCGAGAACCTCGCGGTCAAGCAGGAGCTGTTCGCGGGCCTGGACAAGGTCTGCAAGCCGGGCGCGGTGCTGGCCACCACCACCTCCTCGCTGCCGGTGATCGCCATCGCCCGCGCGACCTCGCGTCCGCAGGACGTGATCGGCATGCACTTCTTCAACCCGGCGCCGGCCATGAAGCTGGTCGAGGTGGTGCGTACGGTCCTGACCGCCGACGATGTGCACGCCACGGTCCGCGAGATCTGCACGAAGGTGCGCAAGCACCCGGTGGACTGCGGGGACCGGGCCGGCTTCATCGTGAACGCGCTGCTGTTCCCGTACTTGAACAACGCCATCAAGATGGTCGAGCAGCACTACGCGACCCTCGATGACATCGACGCCGCGATGAAGCTGGGCGGCGGGTACCCGATGGGTCCCTTCGAACTCCTCGACGTGGTCGGCCTGGATGTCTCGCTGGCCATCGAGAAGGTCCTCCACAAGGAGTTCCGCGACCCCGGTCTGGCCCCGTCCCCGCTGCTGGAGCACCTGGTGGCGGCGGGCTGCCTGGGCCGGAAGACCGGCCGCGGATTCCGTGAGTACGCCCGCCGGTAAGCAGCGCCCTGGCCAAGGGCCCCAAGAGCCGGATGCGTGGGGAGGGCTGCTCGGGTCTGCCGCTCCCTCACGGCAGGCCATACCTTCCGAGCCCAGTGCGGGCTCTCCCCCGCATCCACCCCTGCCCCACCCCCCTCAGGCGCGCTCTCCCGGGCAAATGAAGTACGTTCGCTCTATGCCCCAGCCCGCCAAGACCTCACCCCGCGCCACCACGGCCTCCGACGCCTCGGAGAACCCGGCCGGCACCAAGGCGGCCGCACAGCGTCTCAAGATGCGCCGCGAGCTCGCCGCGGCCGCGATGGAGCTGTTCGCGACCAAGGGGTACGAGGCGACGACGGTCGACGAGATCGCCGCGACCGCCGGAGTGGCGCGCCGGACCTTCTTCCGGCACTTCCGCTCCAAGGAAGAGGCGATCTTCCCGGATCACGACGACACCCTGACCCGCGCCGAGGCGGTGCTGGACGTGGCCCCGGCGCACGAGCACCCGCTGGACACGGTGTGCCGCGGGATCAAGGAAGTCATGAAGATGTACGCCGCCTCGCCGGCGGTGTCGGTGGAGCGCTACCGGCTCACCCGCGAGGTGCCCGCGCTGCGGGAGCGGGAGATCGCCTCGGTGGCCCGGTACGAGCGGCTGTTCACGCGCTATCTGCTGGCCCACTTCGACGAGCACGACCACCACGACGGCAATGACGACCCGCTGCTGGCCGAGGTGGCCGCGTCGGCGGTGGTCACCGCCCACAACCACGTGCTGCGGCGCTGGCTGCGGGCGGGCGGTCAGGGGGACGTGGAGGCGCAGCTGGACCACGCCTTCTCGATCGTGCGGAAGACCTTCGGCACGGGGATCGGCGCGGGCCGCACGCTGGGGACGGCGCAGCCGGCCGCCGCCGAGCCGGCGGCCGTGCGCACGGAGGGCGAGGTGCTGGTCGCCGTGGCCCGTACGGACGCCCCGCTGGACGAGGTCATGCGGACCATCGAAGAGGCGCTCAGAAAGAAGCACTAGCCGACGTACTGGCCGAAGCAGTAGTCGCGCACGTCGCACACGTCACAGTGGCCGCTCCCGTTACGGGGGCGGCCACTTTCGTTTGTCCGAGTTGCCCCTACTCACGGGTAACTCTGATCGATCATCGCTCATCTGCGCAGGTCAAAAGGCAAATGAGAGAAAGTTTTGGCACGCGGTGCCTTGCCGGGTGACACGGGGTGCCATACGTTGAATCTCGTCCGGACGTCCCCGCGGTGCACGCCCACTCGGCACGAACCGCGCCCCGGATGCCTGCGTCACCAGGCACCAGCACGCCGCACCACAGGCGTCGCCAGCACCACAGCTCCGCCGAACCGACGGCAAAACACACCACCCGCACCACGCAGCCGCGTACCCCCTCAGCGCACCCTCATCAGCGCAGCGCTTAGCCGGAGGCAACACCGTGAAGGACATCCTGGACGCGATCCAGTCGCAGGCCGCAACGGCCGCCGACTTCGCGGCCCTGCCGCTCCCCGACTCGTACCGCGCGATCACCGTGCACAAGGACGAGACGGAGATGTTCGCAGGGCTCACGACCCGCGAGAAGGACCCGCGCAAGTCCCTGCACCTGGACCAGGTTCCGGTGCCGGAGCTCGGCCCGGGCGAGGCTTTGGTGGCCGTCATGGCCTCCTCGGTCAACTACAACTCCGTGTGGACCTCGATCTTCGAGCCGGTGTCCACCTTCAGCTTCCTGGAGCGCTACGGGCGCCTGTCGGAGCTCACCAAGCGCCACGACCTCCCGTACCACATCATCGGCTCCGACCTCGCGGGCGTCGTGCTGCGCACGGGCCCCGGAGTCAACGCCTGGAAGCCCGGCGACGAGGTCGTCGCGCACTGCCTGTCGGTCGAGCTGGAGTCCTCCGACGGCCACAACGACACGATGCTCGACCCCGAGCAGCGCATCTGGGGCTTCGAGACCAACTTCGGCGGCCTGGCGGAGATCGCACTCGTCAAGTCCAACCAGCTCATGCCGAAGCCCGACCACCTGAGCTGGGAGGAGGCCGCCTCCCCCGGTCTGGTCAACTCCACCGCGTACCGCCAGCTGGTCTCGCGCAACGGCGCCGGCATGAAGCAGGGCGACAACGTCCTGATCTGGGGCGCCAGCGGCGGGCTCGGCTCGTACGCCACCCAGTTCGCGCTGGCCGGCGGCGCCAACCCGATCTGCGTCGTCTCCAGCGACCAGAAGGCGGACATCTGCCGCGCGATGGGCGCGACCGCGATCATCGACCGCAGCGCCGAGGGCTACAAGTTCTGGAAGGACGAGCACACCCAGGACCCCAAGGAGTGGAAGCGCTTCGGCAAGCGCATCCGCGAGCTGACCGGCGGCGAGGACGTGGACATCGTCTTCGAGCACCCGGGCCGCGAGACCTTCGGCGCCTCCGTGTACGTCACCCGCAAGGGCGGCACGATCGTCACCTGCGCCTCGACCTCGGGCTACAACCACGAGTACGACAACCGCTACCTGTGGATGTCCCTGAAGAAGATCGTGGGCTCGCACTTCGCGAACTACCGCGAGGCGTGGGAGGCCAACCGCCTGGTGGCCAAGGGCAAGATCCACCCCACCCTGTCGAAGGTCTACTCCCTGGAGGAGACCGGCCAGGCCGCCTACGACGTCCACCGCAACCTCCACCAGGGCAAGGTCGGCGTCCTCGCGCTGGCCCCCGAGGAGGGCCTGGGCGTGCGCGACCACGAGATGCGCGCGACGCACCTCGATGCGATCAACCGCTTCCGCAACGTCTGATTCATCTGATTCGTCAGATCGTTCAAGGGCCAAAGGGACAGCCTGAGATGACAGAGCGCCAGAAAGACCGTCCGTGGCTCATGCGGACGTACGCCGGCCACTCCACGGCCGAGGCGTCCAACGAGCTGTACCGCCGCAACCTCGCCAAGGGCCAGACCGGCCTGTCGGTCGCGTTCGACCTGCCGACGCAGACCGGCTACGACCCCGACCACATCCTCGCCCGCGGCGAGGTGGGCCGGGTCGGGGTCCCGGTCTCCCATCTGGGCGACATGCGGCGGCTGTTCCAGGACATCCCCCTGGAGCAGATGAACACCTCGATGACGATCAACGCCACCGCCATGTGGCTGCTGGCGCTCTACCAGGTGGCCGCCGAGGAGCAGGGAGCGGACATCTCCCAGCTCCAGGGCACCACCCAGAACGACATCGTCAAGGAGTACCTCTCGCGCGGGACGCACGTCTTCCCGCCCGGGCCGTCCCTCCGCCTGACGACGGACATGATCGCGTACACGGTCAACCACATCCCGAAGTGGAACCCGATCAACATCTGCTCGTACCACCTCCAGGAGGCCGGGGCGACCCCGGTCCAGGAGATCTCGTACGCGATGTCCACCGCGATCGCCGTGCTGGACTCGGTGCGCGACTCGGGCCAGGTCCCGGAGGATCGTTTCGGCGAGGTGGTCGCCCGTATCTCGTTCTTCGTGAACGCGGGCGTCCGCTTCATCGAGGAGATGTGCAAGATGCGCGCCTTCGGCCGCATCTGGGACCAGGTCACCCGTGAGCGGTACGGCATCGAGAACCCCAAGCAGCGCCGCTTCCGGTACGGCGTCCAGGTCAACTCCCTGGGCCTGACCGAGGCGCAGCCGGAGAACAACGTCCAGCGCATCGTGCTGGAGATGCTCGCGGTCACCCTCTCCAAGGACGCGCGCGCCCGCGCGGTGCAGCTGCCCGCCTGGAACGAGGCGCTGGGCCTGCCCCGGCCCTGGGACCAGCAGTGGTCGCTGCGCATCCAGCAGGTCCTGGCGCACGAGAGCGACCTGCTGGAGTACGAGGACATCTTCGCGGGCTCGCACGTCATCGAGGCCAAGGTCGAGTCCCTGGTGGCCGAGTGCCTGGCCGAGATCGACCGGATCCAGGAGATGGGCGGCGCGATGGCCGCCGTCGAGTCCGGCTACCTGAAGTCCCAGCTGGTCTCCTCGCACGCCGAGCGGCGCGCCCGGATCGAGGCCGGCGAGGACAAGATCGTCGGCGTCAACTGCTTCCAGCAGACCGAGGAGAACCCGCTCACCGCCGACCTGGACGGCGCGATCATGACGGTGGACGGGGCGGTGGAGGCGCAGATCGTCGAGCGCATCGGCCGCTGGCGCGCCGAACGGCAGGAGTCCTCGGACCGGCAGGGCGGCGGCGACCCGTTCGTCTTCCCCACCGTCGGGCAGGCCCTGGACCGGCTGAAGCAGGCCGCGGCCGGGACCGAGAACCTGATGGAGGCCACCCTGGAGTGCGCCCGGGCCGGTGTCACCACCGGCGAATGGGCGAACGCCCTGCGCGAGGTGTTCGGCGAGTTCCGCGCCCCGACCGGGGTCTCGTCGGCCCCGGTGGCCGTCACCGCGGAGGAGGGCACCCCGATGGCTCTCGTCCGCGCCAAGGTCTCCCGTACCGCCGAGGACCTCGGCTCCGGCCGGCTGCGCCTGCTGGTCGGCAAGCCCGGCCTGGACGGGCACTCCAACGGCGCCGAGCAGATCGCCGTCCGGGCCCGCGACGCGGGCTTCGAGGTGGTCTACCAGGGCATCCGGCTGACACCCGAGGAGATCTCCTCGGCGGCGCTGGCCGAGGACGTCCACTGCGTGGGACTGTCCATCCTGTCCGGCTCGCACAGCGCACTCGTCCCGGACGTGCTGGAACGCCTGCGCACGGCGGGGGCGGGTGACATACCCGTCGTCCTCGGCGGCATCATTCCCCAAGCCGATGCCGTGGCACTCAAGGCGGCCGGAGTCGCCGCCGTCTTCACCCCCAAAGACTTCGGTATCACGGAGATCATCGGCCGTATCGTCGACGAGATCCGGAAAGCGAACAAGCTCGACCCTCTGGAGGTCCCCGCATGACCACGCCCGCCAGCCCCGTGAACCGGCTTCGTCCGCGCCGCTCCTGCCTCGCGGTCCCGGGTTCGAACCCGCGCTTCCTGGAGAAGGCCCAGGGCCTGCCGGCCGACCAGGTCTTCCTGGACCTGGAGGACGCCTGCGCCCCGCTCGCCAAGGAGGGCGCGCGCCACACGATCGTGGACGCGCTGAACAACGGCGACTGGACCGGCAAGACCCGGGTCGTGCGCGTCAACGACTGGACCACCCACTGGACGTACCGCGATGTCATCACGGTCGTCGAGGGCGCCGGCCAGAACCTCGACTGCATCATGCTGCCGAAGGTCCAGGACGCCCAGCAGGTCGTCGCCCTCGACCTCCTGCTGACGCAGATCGAGAAGACCATGGGCTTCGAGGTCGGCAAGATCGGCATCGAGGCGCAGATCGAGAACGCCAAGGGCCTGGTGAACGTCGACGAGATCGCCGGCGCCTCCTCGCGGCTGGAGACCATCATCTTCGGCCCGGCCGACTTCATGGCCTCCATCAACATGAAGTCCCTGGTCGTGGGCATGCAGCCGCCCGGCTACGGCGCGGACGCCTACCACTACATCCTGATGCGGATCCTGATGGCGGCCCGCATGCACGACCTCCAGGCGATCGACGGCCCCTTCCTGCAGATCAAGAACGTGGACGGCTACCGTGAGGTGGCGGGCCGGGCCGCGGCTCTGGGCTTCGACGGCAAGTGGGTGCTGCACCCCGGCCAGGTCGACGCGGCCAACGAGGTCTTCTCCCCCTCCCAGGAGGACTACGACCACGCCGAGCTCATCCTCGACGCGTACGACTGGTGCACCTCCGAGGCCGGCGGCAAGAAGGGCTCGGCCATGCTCGGCGACGAGATGATCGACGAGGCCAGCCGCAAGATGGCCCTGGTCATCTCCGGCAAGGGCCGCGCCGCCGGTATGCAGCGCACCACCAAGTTCGAGATCCCCGTCAGCTAGAGGAGCCCTGAGCACCATGCAGTTCGGACGCACCTACGAAGAGTTCGAGGTCGGGGCGGTCTACAAGCACTGGCCCGGAAAGACGGTCACGGAGTACGACGACCATCTCTTCTGTCTGCTGACCATGAACCACCACCCGCTCCACATGGACAGCAACTACGCCGAGAACACGACCGACTTCGGCAAGAACGTGGTCGTGGGCAACTACATCTACTCGCTGCTGCTGGGCATGTCGGTGCCGGACGTCTCCGGGAAGGCCATCGCCAACCTGGAGATCGAGTCCCTGCGGCACGTGGCGCCGACCTTCCACGGCGACACCATCTACGGCGAGACCACGGTCCTCGACAAGACCCCGTCGAAGTCCAAGAACGACCGCGGGATCGTCTACGTCGAGACCAAGGGCTACAAGCAGGACGGCACCCTCGTCTGCGTCTTCCGGCGCAAGGTGATGGTCCCGACCGAGACGTACATCAAGGAGCGCGGCGGCGAGCAGCCCGGCCGCCCGCAGCTGAAGGAACAGGGGAAGTAGCCATGGCCCGACTCGCCCAGACCGCCGGGCTGAACGACGTCCAGCGGGAGATCCTCAAGACCGTCCGGGAGTTCGTCGACAAGGAGATCATCCCGGTCGCGACCGAGCTGGAGCACCGCGACGAGTACCCGCAGCAGATCGTCGACGGCCTCAAGGAACTTGGCCTGTTCGGGCTGATGATCCCGGAGGAGTACGGCGGCCTGGGTGAGTCGCTGCTCACCTACGCGCTGTGCGTCGAGGAGATAGCGCGTGGCTGGATGTCCGTCTCGGGCATCATCAACACCCACTTCATCGTGGCGTACATGCTCAAGCAGCACGGCACGCAGGAGCAGAAGGACTACTTCCTCCCGCGGATGGCGCTGGGCGAGGTGCGCGGCGCGTTCTCGATGTCCGAGCCCGGGCTGGGCTCGGATGTGTCCGCCATCACGTCCAAGGCGGTGAAGGACGGCGACGAGTACGTCCTGAACGGCCAGAAGATGTGGCTGACGAACGGCGGCAGCTCCACTCTCGTGGCCGTCCTCGTCCGAAGTGACGAAGGACACCCGGAGGGCACCGCGCCCCACAAGTCGATGACGACCTTCTTGATCGAGAAGGAGCCGGGCTTCGGTGAGGTCCGTCCGGGCCTGACCATCCCCGGCAAGATCGACAAGATGGGCTACAAGGGCGTCGACACGACCGAGCTCATCATGGACGGACTGCGCATTCCGGCCAATCGGGTGCTCGGCGGGCAGACCGGCCGAGGGTTTTACCAAATGATGGACGGGGTCGAGGTCGGCCGCGTCAACGTGGCGGCGCGTGGCTGTGGCGTCGCTCAGCGTGCATTCGAGCTCGGCGTCTCCTATGCCCAGCAACGTCACACTTTCGGCAAGGCGATCGCCGAGCACCAGGCCATCCAGTTCAAGCTGGCCGAGATGGCTACCAAGGTCGAAGCCGCCCATGCGATGATGGTGAACGCAGCACGCAAAAAGGACTCCGGGGAACGAAACGACCTCGAAGCAGGGATGGCGAAGTACCTCGCCTCCGAGTACTGCAAGGAGGTGGTGGAGGACGCCTTCCGTATTCACGGCGGCTACGGCTTCTCGAAGGAGTACGAGATCGAGCGCCTCTACCGGGAGGCTCCGATGCTGCTGATCGGTGAAGGTACCGCCGAGATCCAGAAAATGATCATCGGGCGACGCCTGCTCGAGGAGTACCGACTCCAGGGCTGAAAGTCCCTTTTGCGACGAATCTTCCCAAAGTTCGTCGCAAAAGAGTCACAAACAGTCACTGGCCGACGGTCATCGACTCGGCTTCTGGCTTGCCCAGTTGTTGCGTGCAACCGATAGCATTCCAGTAAAGCCGCCGTCCCGTCCCCCAGTTTGCGGCGCGGCATCACCCGCTACGAAGGTCATCCATGCCCCACAGCCAAACCTCTGCACCTCGCGTCGGCCTCCTCGGTGGACGCCTCGCGCGCGGAGCATCGCCGTGGCTTCTGCCGACCGTCGCCACCGCCGCCGTCAGCCTCACCCGGGCTCGCAAGTCCGGGCGCTGGGCGGCAGTGGCCGTGCCCGCCACCGCTCTCGCGGCGGGCATGCTGTGGTTCTTCCGCGACCCCGAGCGTGAGATCACTCAGGGCCGTGTCATCTCGCCCGCCGACGGTGTGGTGCAGAGCATCATGCCGTGGAAGGACGGGCGCACCCGCGTCGCGATCTTCATGAGCCCGCTGAACGTCCACGTCAACCGCGCGCCCCTGGCGGGCACGGTGACGTCCGTGGAGCACATCCCCGGCGGGTTCGTCCCGGCGTTCAACAAGGAGAGCGAGAACAACGAGCGCGTTGTCTGGCACTTCGACACCGAGCTCGGTGACATCGAGATGGTGCAGATCGCCGGCGCCGTCGCGCGACGCATCGTCCCCTACCTGCCGGCCGGCACCAAGGTGGAACAGGGCGAACGCATCGGTCTGATCCGCTTCGGCTCGCGCGTCGACATCTACCTCCCCGAGGGTGTCGAGGTCGCGGTCGAGGTCGGCCAGGCCACCACCGCGGGGGTGACCCGAATTGACCGTGACTGACCCTGAGACCCCTGCGGCGGGCTGGGCGCCCGAGGCCGCTTCGGAGGAGGAGTCCGCCGAGGACGACATGCCGCTCTCGCTGCGGCTGTCGATAGCGGACACCCTCACTCTCGGTAACGCGACCTGTGGATTCATGGCGGTGTACTTCACCACCACCGGGATCCTCATCCCGCACCTCACCGGCAGCGGCGAGTCGGGCATGGCCCGGCACAGCGCGGCGACCGCGGTGATACTGATGCTGCTCGCGGCGGTCTTCGACCTCTTCGACGGCATCGTGGCCCGCAAGCTGCGCAGCTCCCCGATGGGTGCGGAGCTGGACAACCTGTCCGACCTGATCAGCTTCGGTCTGGCGCCCGCGTACTTCGTGCTCGTCTACGGCATGGTCGCCGACGACGCGCACCAGAAGATGTCGGCGCTGGCCGCGATCGTCGTCCTGCTGGCCGTTGTCCTGCGACTCGCGAGATTCAGCTGCGTGACGCTGAAGGACGGCACGTTCCAGGGCATGCCGAGCCCCTTCGGTGCGCTGACGGTCGTCTCGATCGTGCTGCTGGAGCTGCGGTTCATCCCGACGCTGCTGGCGATCATCGGGGTGGCCTGGCTGATGGTGAGCCGGGTCGAGTACCCCAAGCCGCGGGGTGTCCTCGCGGTGGCGATGCTCAGCTGGATCGTCGGTGCGATGGGGCTGCTGGCGGCCTGGGCGTTCGACGCCCCGGGCGGTCAGCTGCTGCTCCAGACCGGCTGCGCGCTGCAGATCGCCATGGCGGCGACGATCCCGCTGTTCGCGACGACCCGTCGGGCGAACACGTTCCGGCACAACCGCCGTGAGGCGCGGGCCGCGCAGATGCCGTAACGCCTCCTGAGGCACTCGCACACATGTGAGGGCCCCCGGTGCCATCCCAGGCACCCGGGGGCCCTCTCGCGTCTCCGGCCCGGGCGGAACGCCCCTCGGGGAGCCCCGGGAGAAGGGCGGAATCCCCGGGCGGCGGGATCCGGGGATCCGGGGAT
>NZ_JAGGOY010000070.1 GCF_018614095.1 Streptomyces sp. ISL-87
CGCCGACGCGTACACGCACACCGCCCCCACCCCGCAGGGCCCGGCCCCAGTACACGGATCCCCGGCAGCCCCTACCGTCCAGGCCCCAGCCGAGGTGTTCGCCGTCGCCGCTCCCGCAGCCGGGCAACCCGGAATCCCAGCCTCCGCCGCCCCGCTGGGCACGGCCCCAGAGCCCGGACCCTCTGCAGCTCCCACCCCCCAGGGCCCCGCCGAGGTACACGCCCGCACCGCCCCCGCCCCACACGGCACGGCCCCGCACGGCATGCCCCCGCGCGGCACGGCCCCCGCCCCACAGGGCCCCTCCGAGGTGCCCGCCCGAACCGCCCCCGTCCCACGGGGCACGGCCCCACACGGCACGGCCCCGCAGTGCACGCCCCCAGAACCCGCCCCCGCCCCGCAGGGACCGGCGCAGGCCTTTGACGCCCTCTACGCCCGCGCCGCCCCCGCCCTCGTCCGGCAGGTCTACCTCCTCACCGGCCGGTGCGCCCTCGCTCAGGACGCCGTGGAGCGGGCGTTCCAGCAGGCATGGGAACGCTGGCCCGAGGTGGCCACCGATCCCGATCCCGTCGGCTGGGTGCGCGCGGCCGCGCACGAGCGCGCCCTCTCCCCCTGGCACCATTTCCGCCGCGCGCACCTCCACCCCGACAAGGCCCCGGCCGAGCCCGCCGACCTGATCCTCATGGACGCCATGCTGGCGCTGCCCCCGGCCCACCGCCGCACCGTGCTGCTCTACGACGGCGTCGGGCTCGACCTCCCCGACGCCGCCGCCGAGACCGAGGCCAGCACCCCCACCGCCGGCCACCGCCTGCTCCAGGCCCACGCCGACCTCGCCGACCGGATTCCCGAACTGGCCTGCGTACCGCCCGAAAAGCAGTCCGCGCTGCTGCGCCACCGGCTCGGCACGCTGCGGCCGGCCGTACCGCTGGAGCCGCGCCCGCCCGCCGTCGTACGGGCTTGCGGGGAGCACCGCGGCCGGCGGTGGAGCCGGGCCGTGCTCGGCCTGACCGCGGTCATCGCGGTGGCGACCGCCTACACAGCCACGACCGCCCCCAACAAGTACGAGCCCCCACAGGCCCCGGGCGCCAGCGTCTCGGGCGTGCCCCCGCTCAGCGGCCCGCAACAGCTCACCGAGCACGGCAGGGAGCTCCAGCAGAAACTGCGCGACGCCCCGGAGGCCGGTCCCGCGCGACTTGCCCCGAAAGTGGAGTAGCCCGTAAGCCAAACGGGCGTGGCCCGCACCCTCGAAGGGTGCGGGCCACGCCCGTTCACACGTAAAGCCAGAGCTGGAGCCAGAGCCGGAGCCGGAGGCTGTTACTGCGCGGCGTTCAGGATCTCGCGCGCGAGCTTGGCCGTCTCGGTCGGCGTCTTGCCGACCTTGACGCCGGCGGCCTCGAGGGCCTCCTTCTTGGCCTGTGCGGTGCCAGAAGAGCCGGAGACGATGGCGCCCGCGTGGCCCATGGTCTTGCCCTCGGGGGCGGTGAAGCCCGCGACGTAGCCGACGACCGGCTTGGTGACGTTCTTCGCGATGAAGTCCGCCGCACGCTCCTCGGCGTCGCCGCCGATCTCGCCGATCATGACGATGAGGTCGGTCTCGGGGTCCGCCTCGAACGCCGCGAGGGCGTCGATGTGCGTGGTGCCGATGACCGGGTCGCCACCGATGCCGACGGCGGAGGAGAAGCCGATGTCACGGAGCTCGTACATCATCTGGTAGGTCAGCGTGCCGGACTTGGACACGAGACCGATGCGGCCGGGCTTGGTGATGTCGCCCGGGATGATGCCGGCGTTGGACTGGCCGGGGGTGATCAGACCCGGGCAGTTCGGGCCGATGATCCGGGTCTTGTTGCCCTTGGCGGTCGCGTACGCCCAGAAGGCGGCGGAGTCGTGCACCGCGATGCCCTCGGTGATGACGACGGCCAGCGGGATCTCGGCGTCGATGGCCTCGACGACGGCGGCCTTGGCGAAGGCCGGCGGGACGAAGAGGACGGAGACGTTGGCGCCCGTCTTCTCCATCGCCTCGGCGACCGAGCCGAAGACCGGGACCTCGGTGCCGTCGAAGTCGACGGTGGTGCCGGCCTTGCGCGGGTTCACGCCGCCGACGATGTTGGTGCCGTCAGCCAGCATCAGCTTGGTGTGCTTCATGCCCGTGGCACCGGTCATGCCCTGGACGATGACCTTGCTGTCCTTGTTGAGGAAGATAGCCATGTGAGTCTGTGACCTCTGCCCTTACTTCGCAGCCGCGAGCTCGGCGGCCTTGTCGGCCGCGCCGTCCATGGTGTCCACGCGCTGGACCAGCGGGTGGTTGGCGTCCGAGAGGATCTTGCGACCCAGCTCGGCGTTGTTGCCGTCGAGACGGACGACGAGCGGCTTGGTGACCGCCTCGCCCTTCTCCTCCAGCAGGGCCAGCGCCTGGACGATGCCGTTGGCGACCTCGTCGCACGCGGTGATGCCACCGAAGACGTTGACGAAGACGGACTTGACGTCCGGGTCGCCGAGGATGATCTCGAGACCGTTGGCCATGACGGCGGCGGAGGCGCCACCGCCGATGTCCAGGAAGTTGGCGGGCTTGACGCCGCCGCCATTCACCGACTTGTACGCCTCGCCGGCGTACGCGACGACGTCGAGGGTGCTCATGACGAGACCCGCGCCGTTGCCGATGATGCCGACCTCGCCGTCGAGCTTGACGTAGTTGAGGTTCTTCGCCTTGGCGGCGGCCTCGAGCGGGTTCGCGGCAGCGTGGTCCACGAACTCCTCGTGGCCCGGCTGGCGGAACTCGGCGTTCTCGTCGAGCGAGACCTTGCCGTCGAGCGCGATGACGTCGCCGTTGGCGACCTTCGCGAGCGGGTTGACCTCGACGAGGAGCGCGTCCTCGGCGATGAAGGTCGCCCACAGGGTCACGAGGACCTCGGCGACCTTCTCGGCGACCTCGGCGGGGAACTGCGCCAGGGCGACGATCTCGCGGGCCTTCTCGATGGTCACGCCTTCGTTGGCGTTCACCGGGACCTTGGCGAGCTTCTCGGGGGTCTCCTCGGCGACCTGCTCGATGTCCATGCCACCCGCGACCGAGGCCATGGCCAGGAAGGTGCGGTTGGTGCGGTCGAGCAGGTACGAGACGTAGTACTCCTCGAGGATCTCGGGAGCGGTCTCGGCGATCATCACCTTGTGGACCGTGTGGCCCTTGATGTCCATGCCGAGAATGTCCGTCGCCCGGGCGACTGCCTCGTCCGGGGTGGCGGCCAGCTTCACGCCGCCGGCCTTGCCGCGGCCGCCGACCTTCACCTGCGCCTTGACGACCGACTTGCCGCCCAGCCGCTCGGTGGCCTCGCGAGCCGCCTCAGGCGTGTCGATGACTTCACCGGCCAGCACCGGTACACCGTGCTTGGCGAAGAGGTCCCTCGCCTGGTACTCGAACAGGTCCACGCGCGTCCGTCCCTTGTCTTTTTAAAGATTCGCAGTGATTCGCGGTTGTCTGCTATCTGCGTGGGCGTGCCGCGGAGGGCAACGTGACGGCGCTGTCACAAGGAAGGCGCACACGGTGACCGTGGACGCGGCATGTCCGTCCCGCAGGTTATCCCCGTGGGCCGTAGGTCCCTAAATCACAGATCACACCTGAGCGGTGATACCTGTCACAGATCGCCTCACAGCTGAACTGCATCTTCGTGTGATCTGCCGATTTGCGGCAGCGTGGGTCGGGTGCCTCAGGCGGTCGCCGGGGGTACGGGCAGGGGCCGCTTCTCCAGTGCCGCGGCCATTACGTCCGGGAACAGGTCGGGCGTGCAGGCGAAGGCGGGGGCGCCCAGCGCGGCGAGGGCGGCGGCGTGCTCCCGGTCGTAGGCGGGGGCGCCCTCGTCGGACAGCGCGAGCAGGGTCACGAACTCGACCCCGGCCCCCTTCATCGCCGCGACCCGCTTGAGCATCTCGTTGCGTATGCCGCCCTCGTACAGGTCACTGATCAGCACGACGACCGTGTCGGCGGGCCGGGTGATCTTCGACTGGCAGTAGGCGAGGGCGCGGTTGATGTCGGTGCCGCCGCCGAGCTGGGTGCCGAAGAGGACGTCGACGGGGTCGTCGAGCTGGTCGGTCAGGTCGACGATGGCGGTGTCGAACACGACCAGCCGGGTCGCGATCGAACGCATCGACGCGAGCACCGCCCCGAAGACGGAGGCATACACGACGGACGCCGCCATCGACCCGGACTGGTCGATGCAGAGGATCACCTCCTTCTTCACCGACTGCGCCGCTCGGCCGTATCCGATCAGCCGTTCGGGGACGACGGTGCGGTACTCGGGCAGGTAATTCTTGAGGTTGGCGCGGATCGTGCGGTCCCAGTCGATGTCGCGGTGGCGGGGCCGGCTGATCCGGGCGGAACGGTCGAGGGCGCCGGTGAGGGTGGCCCGGGTCCGTGTCGCGAGCCGCTTCTCCAACTGCTCGACCACCTTGCGGACCACGGCCCGCGCCGTCTCCTTAGTCGTCTCCGGCATCGCCTTGTTGAGCGACAGCAGGGTGCCGACCAGATGCACGTCCGGCTCGACGGCCTCCAGCATCTCCGGCTCCAGCAGCAGCGCGGAGAGCCCGAGCCGCTCGATGGCGTCCCGCTGCATCACCTGGACCACGGAGCTGGGGAAATACGTACGGATGTCCCCGAGCCACCGCGCCACATTGGGCGCGGACCCGCCAAGCCCCGCCGACCGCTCCCCGGCCGCCTTCCGCCCCCCACTGCCGCCGCCCCCGCCGTACAGCGCGCCGAGCGCGGCATCCATCGCCGCATCCCGCCCCGTCAGCGCGCACCCGGTCCCATCGGCCTCCCCACCCCCAAGCACCATCCGCCACCGCCGCAGCCGCTCCGCCTCGCTGGTCCCCGTGCTGGTCATCTACCCATCCCCCTACGCTTGTCATGGCCCCGGCCCTCGCCGCCGGCGCGTCTCCTGATCTCCGACCTGGGCCTTTTCCCGGCCTGAGCCTGCCCCGCCGCACCCACCTGTCCCCCGGGCCACCTGAGCCCGCTTGCCGCCGCCCGTCGCTTGCTCCCCACCCCGGCCTTCGGGTGCGGGGCCGGGCGGAGTCCGATCGGCGCCGTAGACCCGACGCCGCAGCATCCATCCAGCCCCGCCAACAGAACCCAGCCTCCGCCGACAAACCCAGCCTCGCCGGCGCTTGAGGCGCGGGGTCTGGGGCGGAGCCCCAGGGGGCCCGGCGGAGCCGGGGGCGCCGTAGACCCGATGCCGCAGCACCCGTCCAGCCCCGCCAACAGAACCCAGCCTCCGCCGACAAAACCCAGCCTCCGCCGACAAAACCCAGCCTCGCCGGCGCTTGAGGCGCGGGGTCTGGGGCGGAGCCCCAGGGGGCCCGGCGGAGCCGGGGGCGCTTGCGCAGCGGGGGCGCTGTCGACGGCCGGGCACGGGCCGGCACGGGCCGGTCAGGCCGCCCCCACCGGTATCTCCGCCGGCCCGGCGAGCAGCATTCGGACCAGGTCCACCACCGCCTCCGCCCGCTCCGGATCCAGCTCGGGGGCGAAGCCCGCTGGGGCCTGGCCGGAGGCAGAGGCGGAGGCCGCGGACGGGCCGCCGGCCCCTCGCCGGACCAGTTCCCCCAGGGTCCGCTTGACCCCCGACTCGTATGCCCCGAACGTCCGGCGCAGCAGCGGCAGTACGCCGATGAACGCACCCTCCGGCACCGACATCAGCCACGTGTCGATCAGGCCCAGCAGCCGGTCGTCGTGGACCAGCAGCGTCCCCCCGCCCGCGCTGCCGCCGGCGAACCCCTCGATCCAGCCCGCCGCATCGGCCGGAGAGGACGCCGGGGACAGGGCGAGCCCCATCAGCCGTGCCGTCTCCTCCGCTGGCAGCCGCCCGTCGTCGAGCAGCAGCCGCGCCGCCCGGCCGCGTATCAGCCCGGGCACGGTGTCCCGCCCAGCCAGCGTCCGCAGCACCGCCGACCAGCGCTCCCGCAGGCCGTCCGCCTCATCGGCGTCCGCCAGGAGCCCCACCGCCCGGTGCACCCCGTCCACATGGCCCCGCAGCTCCGCCGCCGCGTCGGCGTCCAGCCCGGCGGCGCAGGCGGGCGGCAGCGCGACGCAGATCCGCTCGGCGAGCCCGGCCGCGACCGTGCCCAGCGCCGCCCCGTCGGTGCCCCGCACGTCCCCGTACCGCAGCGAACGGGCCAGCGCCGGCAGCGCCTTGGCCAGCCGCGCCACATCGGTGTCCAGCGCGGCCCGGTCGGCGAGCGCCCGCAGCACCGCCGGCAGGGCCTCGGACAGCCCGGCCAGCAGGCACCGCTCGGCCAGCGCGGTCACCTCCCCGAGCTCCTCGGCGGCCGAGGCATCCCCTTCGGCCTTGGCAGTGGCCGCGGCGAGGACAGTGGTGCCCCATATACCGGCCTCGGCGACCCGTACCGACAGCTCCGGCTCCCACCGCAGCCGCCAGGTCTCCCGGAAGGTGCCGGTGCTGCCCCGGGAGGCGGTGGGTCTGCCCCACTCGATCCCGAGCAGCCGCAGCCGGTGCAGCAGCAGGGACTTGGCCGCGTCCGTTTCTTTGCGCAGATCGAGCTCCAGCTCGCGCTCCTGCGCCTCGGCTTTGAGCCGCAGCGAGCGCTGCTGCCGGGTGAGGTCCCGCTGGAGCGGTACGACGGGCGCCGCGTCGGGGACTTCGCCGAGCACATCGCCCACGACCAGCCGGTCCTCGATGAGCGCGAGCGGTATGTCGGAGCCGTCGCACATCACCGCCCGGACCGCCTCCAGGGTCTCGGTGAGCCCGGGCAGCGGCCGCCCCCGCACCGCGGCCAGGGTCTCGGCCAGCCGGACCGCCTCGATGACGTGGGCCGAGGAGACCTGCCGGTCCTCGTCCCGCAGCAGCCCGGCGACCTTGGTCAGCCAGCGCTCAATGGGGCGGTCGCCGGCCGCGAAGAGGTGTGCGTACCAGCCCGGTGAGGTGATGCCCGCCCCGTACCCGCCGGCCCGGGCGAGCCGGCGGTGGGTCCAGGGCACCCAGGTGGTCTCCACCTTGAGCTTGGGCAGCCCGGTGAGCAGCGCCTTGTCGGCGGCGGCGGTGGTCTTGGCCCGCAGCGCCGGGACATGCCAGGCCCCGCACACCACCGCGTACGCGTCTCCGAACTCCCGGCGCGCGGCCCGCATCCGCTGACGCATGTACGCCTCGCGGACCAGGTCCCGGGCGTGGCCGCCGTCGCCGTACGCCTCGCGCAGGGCGCCCATGGCCTCCCCGAGCGCCTCGAACGCCGCGAGCGGGTCGCCGGGTGCGGCGCCCCGGTGCTCGACCACGTCCTCCCACCAGCGCTCGGGGTCGTCGTATCCGGCGGTCTCGGCGAGCACGGCGAGAGGGTCCAGCCGTACGGAATCGGTGGCGTCCTGCTCCTGCTCCTCCTCCGCGGCCCCCGCCAGCGAGTGCGCGGCCGGGAGGTCGATGAACCGCACCGGAACCGGTACGTCCTGCTCCTGCGCCCAGCGGATGGCGACCCACTCCGGGGAGAACCCGGCCAGCGGCCAGAAGGCGGCCTTGCCGGGGTCGTCGGCGGCGTGCGCGAGCAGCGCCACGGGCGGCCGCATCCCCGGATCGGCGGCCAGCGGCAGCAGCGCGTCCCCCTCCGGCGGCCCCTCGATCAGCACGGCCGCCGGCCGGGCCGCCTCCAGGGCGGCCCGTACCGCGCGGGCCGAGCCGGGCCCGTGGTGCCGCACACCCAGGAGCAGGGGGCCCCGGCTCATGCCGTCACCTCCCGGCAGGCACGGTAGAAGTCCTTCCAGCCGTCCCGCTCGCGGACCACGGCCTCCAGGTACTCCTGCCAGACGACCTTGTCGGCGGCCGGATCGCGGACGACGGCGCCGAGGATCCCGGCGGCCACGTCCGAGGGGCGCAGTACTCCGTCCCCGAAGTGGGCGGCCAGGGCGAGGCCGTTGGTGACGACCGAGATGGCCTCGGCTGGGGACAGGGTGCCGCTGGGGGACTTCACCTTCGTGCGGCCGTCGCCGGTGACCCCGTCGCGCAGCTCGCGGAAGACGGTGACGACGCGGCGGATCTCGTCGAGGCCCTCGGGCGCGGCCGGCAGGTCGAGGGCGCGGCCCATCTGGTCGACGCGGCGGGCGACGATGTCGACCTCGGCGTCGGCGGTGGCGGGCAGCGGCAGCACCACGGTGTTGAAGCGGCGGCGCAGCGCGCTGGAGAGCTCGTTGACCCCGCGGTCGCGGTCGTTGGCGGTGGCGATGAGGTTGAAGCCGCGCACGGCCTGCACCTCCTGGCCGAGCTCCGGTATGGGGAGCGTCTTCTCGGACAGGACGGTGATGAGGGTGTCCTGGACGTCGGCGGGGATGCGGGTGAGCTCCTCGACGCGGGCGGTCATGCCGTCGGCCATGGCCCGCATGACGGGGCTGGGTACGAGCGCTTCGCGGCTGGGGCCGTGGGCGAGCAGGCGGGCGTAGTTCCAGCCGTACCGGATGGCTTCCTCGGGGGTGCCGGCGGTGCCCTGGACGAGGAGGGTGGAGTCCCCGCTGATTGCGGCGGCGAGGTGTTCGGACACCCAGGTCTTGGCGGTGCCCGGGACGCCGAGCAGGAGCAGGGCCCGGTCGGTGGCCAGGGTGGTGACGGCGACCTCGACGATGCGGCGCGGTCCCACGTACTTGGGCGTGATGACCGTGCCGTCGTCGAGCGTGCCGCCGAGCAGGTACGTCGCCACGGCCCACGGGGAGAGCTTCCAGCGGGTCGGGCGGGGCCGGTCGTCGGCGGCCGCCAGGGCTTTCAGTTCTTCTGCGAAGGCGTCTTCGGCGTGCGGTCGCAGCACTTCGGTGCCGGTGCTGTTCTCGGGCATGGTCATGGTCCCCCTCCAATGCTCGGCAGCCGCTTCCGACTGCTGCAACCAAGGTGCACCACGCCACTGACAACGGGCCTTGTTCGAGGCGTCGTTGCAGGTCAGAGCGATTGTCAGTGGGGGTCTCTACGGTTGTTCTCATGACTGAGCAGGGGGTCCGCTGGACGGCGGAACAAGTACTGGCTCTGGCTCCTGACGAAGCATCACGCAAGGCGGGGGTCAAGCTGGGTGGAGCGGGTCCGTGGTCGCAGACCGGAGATTCCGCTTCCGGTTCGGTGTGGGGGTTGTGCAAGGGCAGCGGCAGTACGCCGTACCGCACGGTCGTGGATCTCGCGGGCCCGGCGTACAAGTGCTCGTGTCCGAGCCGGAAGTTCCCGTGCAAGCACGCGCTGGGGCTGCTGCTGCTCTGGGCGGCGGAGGGGCTGGGCGAGCCGGGCGAGGCGCCGGACTGGGCCTCGCAATGGCTGACCGAGCGGGCGGAGAAGGCCGCGCGGCCGGCTGCCGGAAGCACCAAACCGGCGGACGAGGAAGCCGCCCGGCGCCGGGCCGAGCGGCGGGCGTCCCGCGTAGGCGCGGGCGTCACCGAGCTCGAGCAGCGGCTCGCCGATCTGCTGCGGGGCGGCCTGGCCGGCCAGGAGCAGACGGGATACGCGGCATGGGAGGAGACCGCCGCCCGGATGGTCGACGCCCAGGCGCCCGGACTGGCAGCGCGGGTCCGGGAGTTGGGGACGATACCCAGTTGCGGCCCCGGCTGGCCCGCCCGGATGCTGGAGGAGGCGGCGCTGCTGCACCTGCTGGACCGGGCCTGGCTGGGGGTGGCCGGGCTGCCGGAACCGTTGGCGGCGACGGTCCGGACACGCGTCGGGCTGGCGTCCTCGGCGGAGGGGGAGGCCGTACGGGACCGCTGGCTGGTCCTGGCTCAGTACGACTCGGTGTCTCCGGACGGCCGGCTCACCACCCGCCGGATATGGCTGCGCGGGCTGGGGAGCGGGCGCCCGGCGCTGGTGCTGGACTTCGGTCCGCCCGGGCGGCCGCCGGGGCTGGCACTGCCGGTGGGGCTGGTGCTGGAAGCGGAGGCTCGCTTCCGGCCCGGGTCGGCGGGGCTGCGGGCGGACCTCGGGGAGCGGTTCGCCCCGGCGGCGCCGTGCGCGCAGGCCCCGTCCGGGGTGAGTACGGGGGCGGCTCTGGAGGCATACGGGGCGGCTCTGTGTGAGGACCCGTGGCTGGAGTCCTGGCCCGTGGTGCTAGGGCCGGTGATCCCGATACCGGGAGAGCTGGGCTGGCAGTTGGCAGACGCGGAGGGGACGTCCGCTCTGCCGGTGCCCCTGGCCGGGGCCGGGAAGGGGTTCCGGTCGGGCCTGTGGCAGCTCGCCGCGTTGTCGGGCGGGGGCCCGGTGACGGTGTTCGGCGAAGTCGGCCACCGCGGGTTCACGCCCCTGACGGCCTGGCAGCTCGATTCGGGCGAGCCGGTCGCCCTGGTCTGACGGGCCGGGGGGCCTGCGGACCGGCAGAGGAAACGAAAGGGGAACCGAAAGGGTCGACCGGCGCGATGGAGCGTCGGCGCCGGGGAGGGAACGGCGGCGCGGGGGCGCCGTCGTGCATGACCGAGAAAGCCGGGGGGCTTTGATGAACGACAACCACGCCAGCTAACGCACAGGGCAGACGGGGAATGGACTGCTCCGGTCCCGCGGAGGGGGCGGGACCGGAGCACGGCACACCAAGTGGGAAGAGGGAGGGGTCCGATGGCTGCCACGACTACAGACACGGGTTACGGGGACTGGGAGGACCTGGTCGGCGCCGCACTGCTGGGCACCGAGCGACGGCAGGGCAGTCCGGAGGCGCTGCTCGGCGCGGCGGCCGTGCAGACCGTACGGCGGCGGGCCGGACTCCGGCCGGCCGAGGCGGGTCCGAGGCCGGACCCCGCGCCCCGGGATCCACGCCCGGCACCACCGGCGGCGGCCCGGAGGCGGCTCGCCCAGCTGCTGGCGGGCCGCACGGCCGCCGGCAGCGGGGGCGGGCGGCGCGGGACCGCCCCGGATCTGACGGAGCTGCTGCCGCAGTGGCTGGCCGCCGCCGGGCGGCACGGCTACCGGGCACCGGCGGCGCTGGTACCCGCCCTGCTGGACGCGGCCCGGGCGCGTACGGACCTGCGGCCGCAGGCGCTGGCCCTGGCCGGGGTGCGGGGGCTGTGGCTGGCCCGGCTGAATCCGGACTGGCGGTTCGCACTGCGCGGCGGGGTGGGCGGCGCGGGGGAACTGCCGGACGTCACAGACGGGGCGGGAGTGGAACGGCTTTGGCAGGAAGGCCTGTTCGCGGAGCGGGTGGCACTGCTCGGCGCGGTACGCGCCCAGGACGCGGCGGCCGCGCCACGGCTGCTGGCGACCACCTGGGCCACGGAACGGGCCGAGGACCGGCTGATGTTCCTCGATTCGCTGAGGGTGGGGCTGTCGGAGGGGGACGAGCCGTTCCTGGAGGCGGCGTTGGGAGACCGGAGCCGCAATGTCCGGGCGACGGCCGCGGAACTGCTGTCCGCGCTGCCGGGTTCGGCGCTGGCGGGGCGGATGGCGGAGCGGGCACTGGCCTGCGTGGGCCCGGAGGGAGTGACGCCGCCCGCGGAGTGCGATGCGGGGATGCTGCGGGACGGGGTGGTCAAGCGCCCGCCGGCCGGCCGCGGGGAGCGGGCCTGGTGGCTGGGCCAGCTGGTGGAGGCGGCGCCGCTGTCCTGCTGGCGGGAGCGTTTCGGCGGGCTCGGCCCGGCGGAGATACTCGCGATACCGGTGGCGGAGGGCTGGGCGGAGGAGCTGCATGCGGCGTGGTGCCGGGCGGCCGTGCGCCAACGCGACCCGGAGTGGTCCAAGGCCCTGCTCGGCGCGCCTTCCGCGCCACCTGCGGCGGGCCCGGGCACGGCGTCGATAGCGGAGCGGGCGAAGCTGCTGTCGATCCTGCCGGACGGGGAACGGGCGGAGTGGGTCGCGGAGTTCATACGGTCCCACGGCCTCTCGGAGGCGTTCCAGCTGCTCGGCGTGTGCGTGGTGCCGTGGGCGGGGGCGCTGGGCCGGGCGGTCGTGGACGCGCTGGACATGGCCCGGGAGGCGGGCAGCTACCCGTGGAGCTTCAGCGGGGTGATGGGCCTGGCGGAGCGCTGCCTGGACCCTGCGGAGGCCAACCGCCTGGAAGCCCTGACGGCAACCTCGGAGGACCCCCCGGACGCCTCCCCCGGCGCAGCGGCGTACTGGGCGGAAGCCTTCCAACGCCTGGTAGCCACCCTCCGCCTCCGCGCGACAATGCTCTCGGAACTAACCCCATCCCCCTGACCTCGCGCGACGCGAGCCGGAGGCCGCCCCGGACGGGTCCGCGACGGCCCGGAGGTACGGCGGGGTGGCGGGTGTGCAGGCCGGGCCTGCGGAGACCGGCGGTCGGGCGGCGCGGCGGGGTGACGGGTCCGGCGGCCGGGGGCGTAGACCGGCAGTCAAGCGGCCGCGGCGGTCAGGCGGTGCGGCGGCCCGGCCGTCGCCCCCAGGCAGAACCCGGCAGATCGGAATGGCCGGGGATCGGGCCAGAGCCCGGCCCGCCTCGGGGTGCTCGGCGTAAATAGCAGGCGCAGGCAGCAGACCGGAACGCGGCAGGCCGGAACGCGGGCTCAGGGCGGAGTTGCCCCAGGCCCGGCCCGGGGGCTCGAGCGAAGCGGGTCGTCCCCGCCCGGGGCCTCCGGCGAAACGGGTTGCCCGGGCCCTGCCGGGGCCTCCGGCGAAGCGGGTCGCCCCGCCCCGGCCGGGGCCTCCGGCGAAGCGGGTCGCCCCGCCCCGGCCGGAGTGTCGGGCGGAGCGGGTCGCCCCGCCCCGGCCGGAGTGTCGGGCGGAGCGGGTTGCCGCCTCCCGGCTGGCCGGGGCTAGGCCTGGCGGACGTGGGCGCGGACCCACTCCACGATCGCGGTGGTCGTGGCGCCCGGGGTGAAGATCTCGGCGACGCCCTTCGCCTTGAGGGGGGCGATGTCGTCCTCCGGGATGATGCCGCCGCCGAAGACCTGGATGTCCTCCGCGTCGCGCTCCTTGAGCAGTTCCAGCACCCGCACGAACAGGGTGTTGTGCGCGCCCGAGAGGATCGACAGGCCGATCGCGTCGGCGTCCTCCTGGATCGCGGTGTCCACGATCTGTTCCGGGGTCTGGTGGAGGCCGGTGTAAATGACCTCCATGCCCGCGTCCCGCAGGGCGCGCGCGATCACCTTGGCACCGCGGTCGTGGCCGTCGAGACCCGGCTTGGCCACCACCACACGGATCGGACCGGTCACACCCATCGCACTGCCTCCCGAGTGAACGAACGTTAAGTACAGCATCGCGCACGCTGCCGTTTCGCGGTCCATCACGAGGGGGAAATCACACGTGGGACGCCATTGATTCACCGCGATTGAATGACAAGGGGAGCCGCACCGATGCGCCCCGCCACCGTGCCGACAGCCGCCCGGCACGGCGGCGGGGCCACATCGGGAGCGCGGCGGCAGCGGATTGATCGGCAGGCGCGTACCCAAGAGGCTCAGGGGAGGCCGTCGATGGGGCTGTCGATCACGCCACTGCACGTTCCGTTTTCTGGTCCTTTATCCGTTTCGGCCGCCGGACCTCCGTCCGGGGCCGCGCTGCGGGCCGCCGTGCTGGAGGCGTTCGTCCTCGCCGGGCACCTGCTCCTCTACCCCACCGGAGTGCTCGACGAGCGGCCGCCTTCCGGGCCGGCCGGGCCCCGGCCGCCCGTCCTCCTCTTGCACGGGTTCACCGACAACCGCTCCATCTTCGTCCTGCTGCGCCGCGCGCTCGGCGCCGACGGCCGGCGCAGGGTGGAGACGTACAACTACTCGCCCTTCACCAGCGACCTGCGCGTCACCGCCCGCCATCTCGCCCGCCGCGTCGAGGAGCTGTGCGAGCGCACCGGGCAGGACCGGGTGGACCTGGTCGGACACAGCATGGGTGGACTGGTCGGCCGGTACTACGTCCAGCGGCTCGGCGGTGACGCCCGCGTCCGCACGCTGGTCACCCTCGGAACCCCGCATTCCGGCACCCGGGTCGCCCCGTTCATGGACGCACATCCGCTGATCCGCCAGATTCGGCCGGATTCAGCGGTGATGGCCGAACTTCGCGCGCCCGCGCCCGGCTGCCGGACCCGATTTGTGGCTTTCTGGAGCGAGTTCGACGCGCTGATGACGCCCGTCGGGACGGCCCGCATCGAGCACCCGGACCTGAACGCGCAGAACGTACAGGTCACCGGCATCGGACACCTTGCCCTCGCCGCCCACCCCACCGTGATCGCCGCGGTCCGGCGCGCCCTCGACGGCCCGCCGAGCAAGGCGACGGAACGGAATCAACGGAATCAGCGGACTTGGACATCTGAGTCCGCATAAGACTCCGCGTATGAGCTCCGCATAAGGGCCACCGAGGGCAGCGGTCCACGGCCGGGCGGCCCCCGAAAGCGGACGAGAGTCGAACAGATTTCGAACTCAAGGCCAAGGGTGGGTCTTTCGGCGACCGAAAGGCGGCCGAATGCCCGGTTCCCGCGAGGACGAAACCCGCCGAAGATTGTCGTTGGCTGTAACCGGCGGGTACAGTCACGCCACTGCTCTCCTCCGTGGAACGTCACGTTCCCCGGCCACCCAGGCCCCCCACCGCCGAGGCGAAAGAGAAGTTGGTGAACGACCGCCCATCGTCGGGCCAGTACCCCGATCTCGGGTACGACGGCCTTACCACCACCACTTTCGATGGTGACGCGGCCTACGTTTCCTACGAGACGCAGGGCCAGGGGTACAACTACGCGTACAACTCCTATGAGACCGGCGCGTACGACACCACCGCGTGGGCCCAGCAGGACAGTTACCTGTCGACTATCCCCAGCCAGGGCGTCCCGCAGGACACCACCGGCCAGTGGGACGCGAGCGCCTGGACCACGCCGAGCACGCAGTACCAGCAGACCGGCTTCGGCTATGACACGTCCGGCGAGCAGACCGGGCACTGGGCGATGCCCGGCTACGGCACCACCGGCACCGAGACCGGGGCCTACGACGCCACCGCGTGGAACACCGTCGCGCCCGAGCAGCTCCCGCAGCAGCTCCAGCCCGAGACGGCGTACACGTACGAATACCAGCCCGAGCAGCAGCACCAGCACCAGCACCACCAGCAGCAGCCCGCGCAGCAGTACGCGTACGAGTACGAATCCGCGGACACCGCCGGCTACACCTACGCGGCTCCCGCCGCCCAGGCCGAGCCCGAGCCCGAGGCCGAGCCCGAAGCCGCCGAGCCCGAGGACGAGTCGTACAGCGACACCTCGGTCTTCGAAGCCGTGCCCGCGGCCGACGTGCACGATTTCCCCACCCAGGCCGTGCCGGTCACCCCGCACACCGCCCCCGTCCCCGAGCCGCGCGCCGCGCGCCGGGCCGGCGCCAAGGGGAACAGCCGTCGCCGGATCCCGGCGAAGCGTTCCGCCCTGCTGACCGTGGCAGTGCCCTCCGTCTGCGTGATGGGCGTCGCGGGTGTCGCCGCCGCTTCCGTGGGCGGGCTCGCCGACACCGGCCAGAAGCCCGGTGAGGACGTCACCACCCTGGCCGCGCCCGACCCGGCCTCGGTGAAGCCGGTCGCGGCGAACAGCAAGCTCGACACCCAGCTGGCCGCGCTCAGCGCCGACGCGGGGGACTTCGCGGACCGCGCGAGCCGCACCCAGGAGCGCATCGACCTGCGCCAGCGTCAAGAGGACGACAAGAAGAAAAAAGCCGAGGAGGCTGCGGCCAAGGAGGCCGCCCGCCCCAAGTTCGCGATCCCCGTCGAGCAGCACGGCCTCAGCGCCAGCTTCGGGCAGGCCGGCGGCATGTGGATGTCCGTGCACACAGGCATCGACTTCCCGGTCTCCTACGGAACCCCGGTCATGGCCGCCACCGACGGCACCGTGCGCACCCAGTGGAACAGCGCCTACGGCAACATGGCCATAGTGACCTCGGCCGACGGCACCGAGACCTGGTACTGCCACCTCAGCAGCACCAAGATCCGGTCCGGCAAGGTCAAGGCCGGCGACGTCATCGCGTACTCCGGCAACTCCGGCAACTCCACCGGACCGCACCTCCACTTCGAGGTACGGCCCAGCGGCGGATCCGCGATCGACCCCCTGCCCTGGCTCCGCAGCCACGGCCTGGACCCGCGCTAAGGCAAGTAAGAGCGAGTTGGCCGCTAGTAAGAGCGATTACAGCTGAGAGCGGCTGCAGCTGAGAGCGGCTACAGCTTCTGCACCGGCGCGTAGCGCAGCAGCAGCCGCTTCGGCTTGTCGTCCCCGAAGTCGATCGTGGCCAGCGCGTCCGCGCCCGCTCCCGCGACCGCCATGACGGTCCCGAGGCCGAACTGGTCGTGCGTGACCCGGTCTCCGACCAGCAGCGTGATGACCGGCTTGTCGGAGGCCCGGCGCGTCGCGAACCCGGACGGGCCCGACTTCGTACGCGACGAGGACAGGAAGGCCTCGGGCGAGGTGCCGAACGACGCCTTGCCGCCACCGCCTCCGGACGACGACCCGTACCCCGAGCCCGAGCCGCGCATCGGACCGGCCGGCTTCTGCGAGGCCCCCGTCCGCTTCCACTGCAGGTACTCGGCCGGGATCTCCTCCAGGAACCGCGACGGCGGGTTGTACGAGGGCGTCCCCCACGCACTGCGCATCGAGGACCGGGTCAGATACAGCCGCTCCCGCGCACGCGTGATGCCCACGTAGGCGAGGCGGCGCTCCTCCTCCAGCTCCTTGGTCTGGCCCAGCGCGCGCATGTGCGGGAACACCCCGTCCTCCATGCCGGTCAGGAAGACCACCGGGAACTCCAGGCCCTTCGCGGTGTGCAGGGTCATCAACGTGATGACGCCGCTGCCGTCGGTGTCCTCGTCCGGGATCTGGTCGGAGTCGGCCACGAGGGCGACCTGTTCCAGGAACTCGGACAGGGTTCCCGGCCCGACGACCGGAGCGGTACCGTCCGCCGGTGCCTCGGCGGCCGCGGCCGCCCGCGCCTGCTCGAACTCCAGTGCCACCGCCGCCAGTTCCTGAAGGTTCTCGATCCGCGTCTCGTCCTGCGGGTCGGTCGACGCCTGGAGCTCGGCGAGGTAGCCCGTGCGCTCCAGCACCGCCTCTAGCACCACCGCCGGGCCGGCGCCCGACTCGACGATCGTGCGGAGCTCCTGCATCAGTACGTTGAACCGCTTCACGGCGTTGGTCGACCGCGCGGCCATGCCGAACGCCTCGTCCACCCGCCGCAGCGCCTGCGGGAAAGTGATCTTCTCGCGCATCGCGAGCGCGTCGATCATCGCTTCCGCGCGCTCGCCGATGCCGCGCTTGGGCACGTTCAGGATCCGGCGGAGCGGGACGTTGTCCTCCGGATTCGCCAGCACGCGCAGGTAGGCGAGGACGTCCCGGACCTCCTTGCGCTCGTAGAAGCGGACGCCGCCGACGACCTTGTAGGGGAGTCCGACGCGGATGAAGATCTCCTCGAACACACGCGACTGCGCGTTGGTCCGGTAGAAGATCGCGACATCGGCCGCCTTGGCGTCGCCGGCGTCCGTCAGCCGGTCGATCTCGTCGGCGACGAACTGCGCCTCGTCGTGCTCGGTGTCCGCGACATAGCCGGTGATGACGGCGCCGGTGCCGGCCTCGGTCCACAGGTTCTTGGCGCGGCGGTTCTCGTTGCGCTCGATGACGGCGTTGGCCGCGGAGAGGATCGTCTGCGTGGAGCGGTAGTTCTGCTCCAGCAGGATCGTCGTCGCGTCCGCGTAGTCCTCCTCGAACTGGAGGATGTTGCGGATCGTCGCGCCGCGGAAGGCGTAGATCGACTGGTCGGCGTCACCCACCACGCACAGCTCGGCGGGCGGCAGGTCCGGATACCCGGTCCCGACCAGCTCGCGCACGAGCGTGTACTGCGCGTGGTTGGTGTCCTGGTACTCGTCCACCAGCACGTGCCGGAAGCGGCGCCGGTAGTGCTCGGCGACATCCGGGAACGCCTGGAGCAGGTGGACCGTGGTCATGATGATGTCGTCGAAGTCGAGGGCGTTGGCCTCGCGCAGCCGCGCCTGGTACATCGCGTACGCCTGCGCCACGGTCTTCTCGAAGCCGTCGACGGCCTGGTCCGCGAAGGCCTCGTCGTCTATCAGCTCGTTCTTCAGGTTGGAGATCTTGGCGCTGAAGGACTTGGGCGGGAAGCGCTTCGGGTCCAGGTCGAGGTCGCGGCAGACGAGCGCCATCAGGCGCTTCGAGTCGGCCGCGTCGTAGATCGAGAAGGACGAGGTGAAACCGAGCCGCTTGGACTCGCGGCGCAAGATGCGGACGCACGCGCTGTGGAAGGTCGACACCCACATCGCGTTGGCGCGCGGACCGACCAGGCCTTCGACGCGCTCCTTCATCTCACCGGCGGCCTTGTTGGTGAAGGTGATCGCCAGGATCTGCCCGGGGTGGACGCCGCGCGCGGCCAGCAGGTGGCCGATGCGGTGGGTCAGCACCCTGGTCTTGCCGGAGCCGGCGCCGGCCACGATCAGCAGCGGGGAGCCGGCGTGCACCACGGCCGCGCGCTGCTCCGCGTTCAGCCCGTCCAGGAGCGCCGCCGGGTCGATGACGGGCTTGGGGGCGCCGTTGCGGTAGTACGCGTCCCCGCTCATGGGTACGTCGAACCGGCCCCCGAACAGGTCGTCCGCGCCCGCTTCCGGGGCGGCGTGGTCCTCGGGGGGCGGGGGGACCTCGTCGGAGGGGGTGAGGTCCGCCAGGAAACTGTCGTCAAAGAGGCTGCTCATCGCATTCCGAGTCTAGGGGGCGGGACCGACAGCCGGTCCCGGCGCCGGAAAATTGCCGTCCCCGGGCCCCTGGCTGCCCGTGAGTACGAGCTCCAGCAGGCCGGGGAAGCGCCGTTCCAGATCGTCCCTGCGCAGGACCAGGTAGAGCCGGCGGCCTTGGGGCTGCTGGCAGATCACACCGCTCTCGCGCAGCGTCTTCAGGTGGTGGGTGACGCTCGACCTGGGCAGGTCCGGCACGACCTCACCGCAGAACGCCGCCTCGCCGGAGGCGAGCTTGCGGACGATCTCCAGCCGGGCGGGGTGCCCGAGCGCCGCGAGGACCTCGACGAGTTCGATCCGGTCGGCGTCGGGGTGGGTCAGATCAGCAGCGGCGGCCATGCCATCACTGTACGCAGATCTCGTACGGACTCGTACTGGCTCGGACGGCCATTGCCAGATTGTTCGAAGATCTCGTACAGTCCAACCATACGAGATCTTCGAATGAAGCTCCGGCCGCATCCGCATGCATGCCCACCCGCCTACGTGAGGACACCCCGTGCCCGACACCTCCCGCTTCGACGACGCCACCCTCGCCGCCTCCCTCGACGGCGGCTTCACCAGCCGGCACGCCGAGGTCAACGGCACCCGCCTGCACTTCGTGGACAGTGGCGACAGCGACAGCGACAGCGGCCGCGGCCGCGGCCGCGACCGCGACCGCGACCGCGACCGCGAGACGCTCGTCCTGCTCGGCGGCTGGCCGCAGACCTGGTGGCAGTGGCACAAGGTGATGCCGGCCCTCGCCCGCCGGTTCCGGGTGATCGCCGTGGACCTGCGCGGCATGGGCGGCTCCGCCAAGCCCGAGGGCGGCTACGACAAGAGGACGATGGCCGCGGACATCAACGCCCTCCTCACCCACCTCGGCATCGAGTCCGCACACGTGGTCGGCCACGACATCGGCGCGATGGTCGCCTACGCCCATGCCGCCAACCACCCCGAGTCCACCAGCCGGGTCGTCCTCCTCGACGTCGCGCACCCCGACCCGGAATGGGCCCGGCTGACGCTGCTCCCCGAGCAGGGGGCCCGGCACAAGTGGTGGTTCGCCTTCAACCAGGTGCAGGGCCTCCCCGAGCAGCTGCTCGCCGACCGGTACCACCACCTCCTGGACTGGCTGTTCGCCAACGCCTCCGCCGACCCCACCGCCATCGACGCCCACTCCCGCGCGGTCTACGCCGAGGCGTACAACTCCCCCGACGCGATCCGGGCGTCCAACGGCTGGTACCGCGCCTTCGTCCAGGACATCGCCGACCTCGCGACGTACACCCCGGTCAGCACCCCGCTGCTCGCGCTCGGCGGCGAGTACGCCAACTACGCGCAGCTGACGACCGCCGTCCCGAAGCTCGGCACCGACACCCGGGTCGTCCGCGTGGACGGCAGCGGCCACTACTTCCCGGAGGAGCGGCCGGAGATCGTCCTGGAGGAGCTGCTCCGCTTCCTGGGCTGACCGCCCGACCGCCCGCCTGACCGCCCGACCGCCCGCCTGACCGCCCGCACTCCCACCCGCACTCCTGCTCGAAATCCGCTGACAGGCACCCCGTACGCTCGACCGCATGGACGTACTCATCAATGTCTTCATCGGCCTGCACATCATCGGAATCGCCTCGCTGCTGGGCGGCTTCCTGACCCAGATGAAGGCGATGAGCGCCGGCACCGCCCGCTTCGTGCCGGCGATGCTGCACGGCGCGCTGACCATGCTCGTCACCGGCGTACTCCTCGTCGGCTTCCGCGAGATGGACGGCGGCTCCGTCAACAACATCAAGATCGGCGTGAAGCTGGCGATCCTCTTCGTCATCCTCGCCCTCGTATACGTCAAGCGGGACGAGGAGCGGGTGGAGAAGGCACTGTTCGGCGCGGTCGGCGGCCTGACCGTGGTCAACATCTTCATCGCCGTTCTCTGGCGCTGACCCGGACCGGTCGGATCACGGTGCCATCCGGCCGGATGCGGCCGGATCCAACCGCATCCGGTCACTTCGGATCATCACGTCATCCACCCGTTACCTTTAGGTCTAGCGTCCTCCTCCAAGCACCGACAGAGGAAGGACGTGAGGCCCGCGTGGCCAGTCATCGAAAGCCCAGGCAGCGCCCGCTCTCCGGGGGCACGGTACGGACCGCCGCCACCCTCGCCCTTGCGGGCGCTGCCACCGCCACCGCCTTCGAAGGCACCTCCCAGGCCGACCCGCAGCTCACCCCCGCCCAGGTCAAGGCAGAGGTGGACCGGCTCTACGAGGAGGCCGAGGAGGCGACCGAGCAGTACAACGGGGCGAAGGAGAAGGCCGAAGAGGCCCAGCGCGCGCTGACCACCCTCCGCGACGAGACCGCCCGCAAGACCGACCGGATCAACACCGCCCGCAGCGCGCTCGGTTCACTGGCGGCCACCCAGTACCGCACCGGAAGCCTCGGCACCGCGGTCCAGCTGGCCATGGCGGACAACCCCCAGGAGTACCTGGACCGGTCCTCCTTCATCACCCGCGCCGGGGACCGCAACGCCGCCGAGATCAGCTCGGTACGCCACCAGCTCGACGAGGTCCAGCAGCTCCGCGACAAGGCCGCCGGGCAGCTCGCCGAGCTCCGCGCCCGGCAGAGCGAACTCGCCGAGCACAAGGCCGTCATCGAGGGAAAACTCAGCACCGCCAAGCGGCTGCTGGCCCGCCTCACCGCTGAACAGCGGGCCGCCTACGAGGCCCAGGCCGGCGGCGAGACCCCCGCCGCCCCCTCCGCCGGCGGCCACGCCCGCACCGCCGCCCCCACCACCCGCACCGGGACCGGCGCCCCGAACCTGCCCCCCTCCGACGGCTCCCGCGCCGCCCGCGCCGTGTCCTTCGCGTACGGGGCGATCGGCAAGCCGTACGTCTGGGGCGCGACGGGGCCGGGCTCGTTCGACTGCTCAGGCCTGGCCCAGGCGGCCTGGCGCTCGGCCGGTGTCTCCCTGCCGCGCACCACCTACACGCAGATCAACGCCGGACAGCGGGTCTCCCGCGACCAGCTGGCCCCCGGCGACCTGGTGTTCTTCTACTCCGGGGTGACGCACGTCGGCATCTACATCGGCAACGGCCAGATGATCCACGCCCCGCGCCCCGGCTCCACGGTCCGGGTGGCCCCGATCGACTCCATGCCCTTGGCCGGCGCCGCCCGCCCCGCGTAGACCGCCCCGCGCCGCCCGCCCCGCGTAGACCGCCCGCCCCGCGTAACCGAGCAGGCGGTCGTCACACCAGGCGTCACACCAGGCGTCACACCAGGCGTCGCGCCGTGGCCCACCGCGTCAGCTCGTGCCGGTTCGACAGCTGGAGCTTGCGCAGGACCGCCGAGACGTGCGACTCAACCGTCTTGACGGAGATGAAGAGCTGCTTGGCGATCTCCTTGTACGCGTACCCGCGCGCGATGAGCCGCAGTACCTCGCGCTCGCGCTGCGTGAGCCGGTCCAGGTCCTCGTCCACCGGCGGCGCGTCCGTCGAGGCGAAGGCGTCGAGCACGAAGCCCGCCAGCCGCGGCGAGAACACCGCGTCCCCGTCCTGGACCCGGAAGACCGAGTCCACCAGGTCGCTACCGGTGATGGTCTTGGTGACGTAGCCGCGCGCGCCGCCCCGGATGACCCCGATGACGTCCTCGGCCGCGTCCGACACCGACAGCGCCAGGAACCGCACCGGGTTCTCGGCCGCCGCCATCAGCGGGGCGCAGCGCCGCAGCACCTCGACCCCGCCGCCGCCCGGCAGGTGCACGTCGAGGAGCACCACCTCGGGGCGGGTGGCGGTGATGACGGTGACGGCCTGGTCCACGTCGGCCGCCTCGCCGACGACCTCGACGCCGGTCCGGGCGGTCTCGCCGATCTCGGCCTGCACTCCGGTGCGGAACATCCGGTGGTCGTCGACGAGCACCACCCGGACCCGCCTGCCCGCCTCGGCCACTGCGTTCTCCTCGGTCATGCTGCGTTCGCCGCCCTCTCCATCTCCAGCTCGACTTCCGTGCCGCCGTCGGGCGCGGACCGCAGCCGTGCGGTCCCGCCGTTGCGCTGCATCCGGCCGATGATCGATTCTCGTACGCCCATCCGGTCGTCCGGTACCGCGTCGATGTCGAAGCCCGGTCCCCGGTCCCGTACGGACACGAACACCATCCGCCCCTCCACCTCGGCGTACACCTGCACCGGCCCGCCCTCGCCACCGTACTTCGCGGCGTTGACCATCGCCTCGCGCGCGGCCTGGATCTGCGCCCCCAGCTTCTCGTCCAGCGGGCAGTCGCCGACGATGACGACCTCGATCGGAACGCCGTGGTGGTCCTCCACCTCGGCGGCGGTCTTCTTGACGGCCTCGGCCAGCGTGGCCGGCGCCTCGGCCTCGTCCTTGCCGGTGCCCTCCGGCTTGTAGAGCCAGTTCCGCAGCTCCCGCTCCTGGGCACGCGCGAGGCGGCGTACCTCGCCCGCGTCCTCCGCGTTGCGCTGGATCAGGGTGAGGGTGTGCAGCACCGAGTCGTGCACGTGGGCGGCGACCTCGGCGCGCTCCTGGGCGCGGATGCGCATCAGGCGTTCCTCGGAGAGGTCCTGGGTCATCCGGATCAGCCAGGGGCCGGCGAGCAGGGCCACGCCGACGAGGACGGCGAGGGTGGCGGTGAGTACGTTGCCCAGCTGGGCCGCGGAGCCCCGTACGACGATGAACACCGTGAGGCCCACGCCGACCAGCGCGACCCCCGCGAACCCCCGGGCGACCTGGAGCAGCCGCCCGTGACTCCCGGCGGCCGCGCCCCAGTGGGCCCGCCGGGCGTTGTCGGCCTGCCGCCATACGAGCACCACACCGGCGCCGACCAGCAGCGTCGGCCACACGTACCGGCCGGACGTACCGCCGACCTGGACCTGGGAGATGAAGATCCCGGCGCCGACGCACAGCGCGATCAGCGCGGCGATCTGCCCCTTGTCGGGTTTGCGCAGGCGCCGGCTGCCGTCGGCGAGGGTTTCGAAGAAGGAGCGGTGTCCGGTGCCGCCGCCCACGCCGAGCGGTACGAAGACCCAGAACGCGGCATACAGCAGCACGCCCAGCCCGTCGCCCCACATGAACAGGCCGAGGAACGCGAGCCGGACCCAGATCACCGGCAGCCCGAGGTGTCCGGCGAGGCCGCGCGCGACTCCGCCGAGCATCCGGCCGTCAGCGCTGCGGTAGAGCTTGCGCGGCGGCGCTTCGGAGCCCGGCGGGGGCTCCGATGCGTGCGGGATACGGGGAGCGGCGGCTACGGGCATGTCACTGATGGTCACACGCGCGAGGGGCGCGGGGCATCAGGGCAGCCCCCCACTTCGGCCCGGGGGATATCAGGGTTGCACCAGGGTAGGGCCCGATGCCGCGGGGTCCGGCGGCCCGTCACCATGGACGCATGACCGAAGTGCACGACTCCCCCTCGGCGGGCCGGCCGGACCCCGGGGCCCCTCCGACACCCGAGGGGCGCCCGCCCCTGCGCCGGAGCAGGCGCGACAAGGTCCTCGCGGGCGTGTGCGGAGGCCTCGGCCGGTATTTCGACCTGGACCCGGTGGTGTTCCGGATCGTGCTCGGTGTCCTCGCCGTCACCGGCGGCGTGGGCCTGATCTTCTACGGCTTCGCGTGGCTGCTGCTCCCCCAGGAGGGCGAGGAGGACAGCGAGGCGAAGAAGCTGCTGACCGGCCGGGTCGAGGGCGCCACCCTGGCGGCGGTGTTCGCGGCCCTGGTCGGCTGCGCGCTGTTCCTGTCGATGCTGGACAACGGTGTGATGGCGGTCTTCTCCGTCCTGGTCGTCCTGGCGCTCGGCGCGGCCTCGTACTGGTCGCAGCGCCGCCGGCACACCCCGCCTCCGGAGGCGGAGGCCGCCACCGCGGCGCACCGGCCGGCCCCGCCAGAGACCCAGGCGCCGCCCACCCCGGGCAGCCCGTCGTGGTGGCGGGACCCCCTGGTCAAGGACGGCACCACCGGGCCGGTAGGGTCCACCGGCTACCTGTGGGGGCCGGACGAGGACGCGGTGGCCCCGGACGCCCCGGCGGCGGCCGGCGCCCCTGCGGCCGCCCCGGCAGTCCCGCGCGGCGGTATCGGCGGCCGGGTCTTCGTCCTCGCTCTGCTGGCCGGGGGCATCTCCGCCGCCTCGGTGTGGCACGGCAGCACGCTCGGCCACGCCCTCCAGATCGGCCTGGCCGCCGCGCTCGTCGTGTTCGGCCTGGGCCTCGTGGTCAGCTCGGTCAAGGGGCGCACCGGCTTCGGCACCGTCCTGCTGGCGGTCGTCACCGCCGTCCTGCTGGCGGGCGCGGCCGCGTTGCCCCGCGAGATCTCCACCGACTTCCGGGACGTCACATGGCGCCCGGCCGCGCTGGCCGATGTGCGGCCGGCGTACGGGTCGGGCACCGGGCTGGCCACCTTGGACCTGAGCCGCCTGGACGTGCCGAAGGGCACCACCCTGACGGTCCGCGCCTCCATCGAGGCGGGCCGGCTGAAGGTGATCGTGCCCCGGGAGGTCACCGCGCGGACCGACATCGGGATCCGCCTCGGCGACATCCAGCTGCCCGGGGACACCGGCCAGGACGTACGCATCAAGCACGAGGGCGAAACCCGGCAGGTGACCCTGCCCCCCGTCGCCGGCACCCAGGCCGGCGGGACGATCGAGCTGCACCTGAGCGCGGGTGTGGGACAGGTGGAGGTGGCCCGTGCGGCGTCATGAGTTCCAGCCGGGACGGCTGATCGCGGGACTGGTCCTCGTCGCGGCGGGCGTGCTCTACCTGCTCGACGCCGCCGGCGAGACCGACCTGGCGTGGTTCGCGGTCATCCCGATGGCCATGGGCGGGCTCGCGCTGGCCGCCCTGGTGGGGCTGGTGACCTACGCGGTACGCCGGGACCGGCGCGACCAGATCAGCGCGTCCAGCGAGAAGTAGGGCGCCCCGGCCAGGATCAGGGGGAGCCAGGCCATCAGGTAGATCAGGTCGTTGCCGTAGTAGTACGGGCTCACCGCCCAGGAGACCGTGAGCCACAGGCTGAGCGAGATCAGCGCTCCGCCGGCGGCCGCGATCCGGCTCAGCAGCCCGGCCAGCGTGCCGAGGCCCACCAGGATCTCCCCGATGGCCAGGATCACCGCGAAGCCGACGGGCGACAGCAGGGCCCAGTCCACCAGGGCGGGGATCGCGGAGGTGTCGCGCACCCCGTGCATCTGCTCGCCGATGGAGCCGGCTCCCGAGGCGGACAGGAACGCGGAGTCGGTCAGCTTGTCCAGACCCGCGTAGACGAAGGTCACGCCGAGGAAGATCCGCAGTGGCAAGAGCGCGTGCCGGGCGGCTTGTTCGCGCAGGCCGGAAAGTACGTCAGTTCGGGTCACGGGGTCATGTGTACCCCGTTCACTCGGCCACGTCGATCGTGCAGCGATTGGATTCCACTCCGGCGGCCGTGACCACCTGGATCTCGATGCGGCCGGGTTCCACTTCCGCCGGTACCGGTACGGTCAGCACCGCGTCCGAGGGGTTGGTGAACCCGCCAGCCACCGGGACCAGCGGCACGTGCACGTGCACCGCCCCGACCCGCACCACCAGCCGCGCCAGCATCTCCGGCGTCTGCGCCCCGGGCGGCACGAAGCCCACGCCCCGGATCTCGATGTCGTCTCCGGGACGGACGGCCGCGTCCAGATCCCCGGGCTCCCGTCTGCGCACCACGGACAGCACCAGCGGACGGCTCCCCTCCGCGTACTTCGCCGCCAGGTACACCACGGCCGACAGCGCCACCAGCATCGCCAGCGCCCACGGCAGCTGGGGCAGCCGGTCCGGGAACCGGGCCAGCGACACCACCGCGTAGGCCAGCACCACCGTGGAGACCAGCACGTACTGCGCGTCCGGGAAGCTCCCGCGCCCCGCGTCGTCGGTCAGCAGGTCCGCCCCGGTCGGCCGGTCGGCGGGCAGCTTCTGGAGCCGCTGGCCCATGATCCGTACGGAGACCACCCGGCGCACCAGTACCGCCACCGCCGAGGTCAGCGCGAGCACCGACAGCAGCGGCAGCGCCCGCCCGAGCGCCAGCCCCGCGTACAGGGCCTGCCGCTCCGGCCCCGGTGAGGAGGCGGCCAGCCGCAGCGCGGGCAGCAGCGCGGCGAACGCCGTGAGCACCAGCCAGGCGCTCGGCACCGCCTTCGAGGTGGACAGCCGGTTGTCCTCGCCGACCAGCGGGGCCAGCAGCCCGCCGCACAGCGGCTGCGCCCGGGCCGCGAGGGTGAGCAACCCGGCCAGCGCCAGCGCCGCCAGCAGCCCGGCGGTGCGCGCCGTGGACCAGCCGGTGCCCAGCGCCGTGCCGACCTGCACTACCAGCAGTACCCCGGCGGCGATCCACACGGCGAGCACGGCCCGGCGGGAGAACAGGTACAGCCACGAGTTCCCGGCCTCCCGGCCCCGGTCGGCGACCGTACGGGCCGACAGGGTCAGCTCGTCGGAGACCCACTGGCGGGAGGCCCCGGCCGACCGGGCCACCGCGGCGGGCAGCCCCTGCCCGGCGGCGAACTCGTCCCGCTTCTCCAGGAACGCGGCGACCGCGCGGCGGTGCCCCTCACGCGCGCCGTGCGGGCAGTCGTCGCAGGTGCAGCCGCCGCCGTGGGTACTTCGGGGGATCTCTTGGACAGCCACGTGCGTGCCGCCTCTCTGAACTTCGGTGCAATGCCAGCGAATTGTGCACCACTGCGGCAGTGCTCCGGATTGCGCACGATGTCAGAGCAGGTGATTAACCGTTCATGATGTTGACGCCACCTCCGGGGCGACCGTCTGCCACAGCGGCTGGTAGCTCACCCAGGCGGCCAGATCCGACCCGAACCGCTCCCGCGTCAGCGCCGCGCGCCGGTGGTCTATGGGTACCGGCTTCCCGGCCGCGCGGGCGATCAGCTGCACCTGCGCCGCCCGCTCCGCCGCGATGAACCACCAGGCCGCCGCGTCCACCGAGTCCCCGACCGTCAGCAGCCCCTGGTTGCGCAGGATCAGCGCCTTGTACGGGCCCAGCGCGCGCCCGATCCGCTCCCCGTCCTCGGTCCCGGCGTACTCGTCGAGCAGCGCGTGGTCCTCATAGAAGGCGCAGGCCTCGTGGCTGACCGGGGCCAGCAGTTCGCCGAGCGCCGCGAGCGCGCGGCCGTACGGGGCCTGCGTGCGGACCACGGCCACCACCTCGGGCCGCGCCCGGTGGACGGCCGCGTGCACGGCGAAGGCCAGCTGGTTGACGCGCCGCTCCCCCTGGACCACCCGGCCGTCCCCGTCGACCAGCAGCAGGTCGTCGGCGGTGAGCCCGGCGAAGGCCCGCCCGAAGGGGTTCACCCAGTAGCAGTCCTCGAACTCGGGGTCCCGGGCGGTGACATGCCCGGCCACCCCGTCCTCGTACCCGAGCCGCGCGAACAGCCGCAGCGCCCCGGTGAGCCGTTCCCTGCGGTACGCGCGCTCCTCGGCCGGGTCCTCGTGCACGGGCGGCATCTCGAACCGCAACCGGTCCACGGGTACGGGTACGGGCTGCTCGGCCATGGGCGCTCCTTCGACGGCTCGGCTCGCGGCGCAAGGTACCGGCGGGTCCCACAACTGGCCATACCAACGGCGAAGCCGCCGCTCCCCGAGGGGAACGGCGGCTTCGTCAGGCACGGCGGGCGGGCGGGACTACTCCCACTCGATGGTGCCCGGGGGCTTGCTCGTGCAGTCCAGGACCACGCGGTTCACGTCCGGCACCTCGTTGGTGATGCGGGTCGAGATCCGCGCGAGCACCTCGTACGGCATGCGCGTCCAGTCGGCGGTCATCGCGTCCTCGGACGAGACGGGCCGCAGCACGATCGGGTGGCCGTAGGTGCGGCCGTCGCCCTGCACGCCCACGCTGCGGACGTCCGCCAGCAGCACGACCGGGCACTGCCAGATCTCGCGGTCCAGGCCGGCCGCGGTGAGCTCGTGGCGGGCGATGGCGTCGGCCTCGCGCAGCAGGTCCAGGCGCTCCTTGGTGACCTCGCCGACGATGCGGATGCCCAGGCCCGGGCCCGGGAAGGGCTGGCGCTGGACGATCTCCTCCGGCAGGCCGAGCTCCTGGCCGACCATCCGGACCTCGTCCTTGAACAGCTGGCGCAGCGGCTCGACGAGCTCGAACTCGATGTCCTCGGGGAGGCCGCCCACGTTGTGGTGGGACTTGATGTTCGCGGTGCCGGTGCCGCCGCCGGACTCGACGACGTCCGGGTACAGGGTGCCCTGCACCAGGAAGGCCACGGGTCCCATCGACGTCGATTCCTCGGCGATGATCTCGGACTGGGCCTGCTCGAAGACGCGGATGAACTCGCGGCCGATGATCTTGCGCTTGGTCTCCGGGTCGGAGACGCCGGCCAGCGCGGTCAGGAAGCGCTCCTGGGCGTCGACGACCTTCAGCTGGATGCCGGTGGCCGCGACGAAGTCCTTCTCGACCTGCTCGGTCTCACCCTTGCGCATCAGGCCGTGGTCGACGTACACGCAGGTCAGCTGCGATCCGATGGCCTTCTGGACGAGGGCCGCGGCGACCGCGGAGTCCACGCCGCCGGAGAGGCCGCAGATGGCGCGCTTGTCGCCGACCTGCTCGCGGATGGCCGCGATCTGCTCCTCGACGATGTTGCCGGTGGTCCAGGTGGGGGCCAGGCCGGCACCGCGGTAGAGGAAGTGCTCCATGATCTGCTGGCCGTGCGTGGAGTGCATGACCTCGGGGTGGTACTGAACCCCGTACAGCTTCTTCTCGTCGTTCTCGAAGGCCGCGACCGGGACGACGTTCGTCGACGCGGTGACGGAGAAGCCCTCGGGGGCGGCGGAGCAGGCGTCGCCGTGGGACATCCACACCGACTGGTTCTCGGGGGTGCCCTCGAAGAGGGTGGAGCCGGCCTTGGAGACGGCGAGCGGGGTGCGGCCGTACTCGCGGGCGCCGGTGTTGTCGACCTGGCCGCCGAGGGTGGTCGCCATCAGCTGGAAGCCGTAGCACATGCCGAAGACGGGGACGCCGGACTCGAAGAGGCCGAGGGCGTCGTCCAGGCGCGGGGCACCCTCCTCGTAGACGGAGGACGGGCCGCCGGAGAGGATGATCGCCTTGGGGTCCTTGGCCAGCATCTCGGCCACGGGCATCGTGCTGGGCACGATCTCGCTGTAGACCCGTGCCTCGCGGACGCGACGGGCGATGAGCTGGGCGTACTGGGCGCCGAAGTCGACGACGAGAACCGTGTCCGGGGCGCTGTCGTGGGCGGCGGAGGGTGCTTCTGGCACGGGGCAGGCCTTCCGGCGGAAGAGGGGCTGTTTTACTCGGGCTGTTTGTCGATTCTAACGGGGGAAGGGTGGGCGGCTTCGTCTCACCATCCGAGTCCGATGCCACGGCAGTGCTCCGACCAAGCAGGCTCAGGCACCCACAGCCCGGCGGGCCCGGCTGATCAAGCGCTGCGCATCCGCCCCGAAGGCGGCGGATTCGCGAAGCGTCTTCCAGACCCGGAGGTGCGTGGCGACGCTGTCGGTGTCATCCAGCCAGAGCTCTGCGTGCCAGGTTTCCACGATCACCTGCCGGTCGTCGTAGATCCAGAATCCGAGACCTGGCGGGATCTTCAGCGCTGCTTCAAGGGGCACGATCCCCAGTTCCACAGTGTCAAGGCCAATCACGCCCTGTAGGCGGTCGAGCTGAGCGGCAAGCACGGAGGGTGGGCAGATGCGGGCATGGAGGACCGCTTCCCAGAGCAGGATTCGGTAACGCTTGCCCGAGTCGTACAGTCCTTCCTGCCGCTTCATGCGGGAACGCACGGCTTCTTCTATGTCCCTGGGCGTCCGATGCAGTTCGGCGAAGCGGCTCAAGATCGCACGAGCGTAATCCGGCGTCTGAAGCACGCCGACGATCCAAGACGATTCCCATGCGCGGAGCACTGTCGCACCGGCCTGTGCTTCGTTGTGCACATCCTGCACGGGCCGAAGTCCCGCGGCCAGCTGGCGGCGCCATGAGCGGATGCGGGACTCCAGCCCGCGAAGCCGAGACAGCAGCTCCTCCGTCGACTCCGGTTGCTCAACTCCCGCCGCCCACGCCCTCAGGTCTTCGGCTGTGGCTGTCTGCCGCCCCGTCTCCAGCTTGCTGACCTTCGATTGCGTCCAGCCAAGTCGCGCCGCCAGCGCCGTACCGGTGAGCTGGCTGCCAGGGCAGGATTCACGCAGCTCCCGCAGTCTTGCGCCGAGGGCCGCTCTCGCCTGCTGGTAGTCCGTACTCACCGGTTGCACACACTCACTGCTACTCGGCCGCTGCCAGGCGTGCGACGAACGTCTCGTACGGAACGGCGTAATGCCAGGCCGCGTCCCGCACCTGGGCATAACGGTTGACCTCGGCTGGTTCGGTGATCAGCTCAACATCGAGCAGGTTGTCGCCGTCATCGAAGTTGAGCACAGCAACGAGCCGGGAATCGAAGATCCAAAAATCCTCGGCGGGGAGCCGAAGCCGCTCGGCGTCGTCACGCCACAGGTTGCGAATGCTCTCGCCGAGAGCGGCGTTCTTCTCGGTGTGCGCCATGAGGTAGCGCTGCCCGAAGGTCGCGGGACTGTCGACAACGCGTACGCGACCAACAGTCGCCCCGCCGGCCGTCTTCTCGCGGATGGCCGTACTCCACGCTGTTCCCATGTCCCATGACGGGCTCTCACCCCGCAGGAACTGGGCGTACGTGTCGGTAGCTTCGTCAGAAGCGTACCGGCGCCGGGTTTCCAGTCGCCACGCGGTGTGCTCGAAGTTCTCGAACAGCTTCCCAAAGGCATCCAGGTCAATGATGCGGGGCACGCGGATGGCCTCCTTGGGGCCGAAGTCGACAAGCAGTTCACGCGGAACCACGATCGCCACCTCGCCTGGCGAGAGGTGCCGAAGCTGGGCGACGTCATCGGGATCGGTGAGCGGTGTTCCGTGAACGATGATTTCTCCGCTGTCCAGATCCTCATGCACGGCGGGGCAGCCACCTTCACCACTGCCTGTGCCGTTGAAGCGCAACCTGCGTGCCATTGGTCCTGCCCCTTCGTTGCGGGAGAGCCCTGGTCTCACAGGATGTCGGCCGCCACGCACGCATGTCGATGCATGACCAAGCACCGCACGAGAATAATCGAGAATAGTCTCTCGCTGCCTCAAATGGCGGTCCTTAGCGTGCTGTTCATGACCTCGCAGACCACCATGAGCCCAGCAGTCCACCTGTCACTGCCTGGCGAGGCTCCGAGACCAGCCGCAGGCTGTGACGTGTGCGCGGCGCTGGCTCAGCAGCGCTCGGAGGCTCACCGGCGGGGCGACCACTCGGCGGTTTCGGACTGCAACGTGGAGATCGTCGCTCACCGTGGGCGCAGCCGGTGCTGAGCCCACGCGCTCTGTTCCAGTACGTGGCACACACCATCCGGCACGCGCCGGAGGGCGGCGTCATCTACGAGGCGTTCTGCACGGCGTACCGCTGCGGGGCCGAGTCCGGGCCGCAGGACGACCAAGAGGCAGCGCAGGACTGGGCGCTGCGGCATACGGGGCGGACCGGCCACGAACTGTTCCGCCGCGTGTACACCGACCATGCGCGCGTCACGCGCGCTGAATAGAGGACCGCTGGCCAAGATGCTGACCGGCTGGCGTAGCAGGCATGAGTGGCTGCGTCAGGGTGGCAGTGTGCCCCAGCAGCAGATCAGCCGGGACTTCACCAAGGCGCACGCGAAGGCCGTGAAGGACGTCAAGGCCCATCTGCCGATGCGGCAGCGCGCGGGGATGCCCCGGAACGCCATTGCCTTCGGGCAGGGAGGATGTCAAAATCCGTTCCATGCGCAAGCAGCTGAGCTTCCTCTTTACCTATGGCACCGGCCGGTCCGGTCGCCATGGGTCCTCGTGATGCTCGCTTGAGCCACTGACTTCCCAGAGCGCCCCGGTCCGACAGGACCGGGGCGCTCTGGCGTTCTCCGGACCTGTGGGCCCCCACCCGACAGGAGACAGACCGACCATGAACACGATCACCACTACCCCCGAGCAGCTGATCGCCGACTCCCGCGAGCGCATCGACTCCATCGACGACCGGATCATCGGCCTGATCCAGGAGCGGATGGCCGTCTCCACGGTCATCCAGGAGGCCCGGATCGGATCGGGCGGCCGCCGGGTGCACTTGTCCCGCGAGATGGAGGTGCTCTCGCATTGGAGCGATGCTCTCGGAAAGCCCGGCACCGCCGTCGCGATGACCCTGCTGGAGCTGTGCCGCGGCCGCGTGTGACGCCCCCGCCGTTCGGCCGTTCGTCACTCGTCCGGACCGTGACCGGCCCCGGAGCCGCTTCGTTGAAGCGGATGTCCGCGCCAGCCAGGCGCGGTCCGCAACACCAGGCGTGGCTCCGCTGGAGCGATGAGACGCACGCCCCGCGGGCATGCGTCGTGGGACCTCGCTCCTTCGCGTGACCGGACGGCAGGGGACAGCAGCCCGGTCACCCCATAAGGACGGCCGGCCCAGGGGACGCCCCGGGCCGGCCGTTCTCACGTTCCTGTGCCGCTACGTCGTGACGCGCGGCTGCTTCGTGACGCGCGGCTGCTTCGTGACGCGCGGCTACGTCGTCACAAGCGGCTACGTCGTCACGCGCGACCGGTGGTCCGGCGGCGGAACACCACGAACAGCAGACCGCCGGCGGCGACGAGCACGGCCGCGCCGAGGGCGACCGGGCCGGCGGAGCTGCCGGTCGAGGCCAGGCCGCCGTTGGGCTTGGCGCCCGTGCCGGTGCTCGCGCTGGGGCTGGGGCTGACGGTGCTGCTCGGCTTGGCCGACGGGGTCACGGAAGCGCTCGGCGACGGGGTGCCGGTGGGGCCCGCGGTCGGCGTGGGGCCGCTGGCGTTGATCACGAAGGCGGCCTTGTTGTTGGCGTGGTTCGGGTCCCAGCTCTGCGGCTCGTTGCCCTCCGGCGTCCAGCCGCCCACCGCGATGGAGCCCTTGGCGTCCGGCACGGCCTTCTCGATCTTCAGCTCGAACGGGTAGGAGACCTTCTCCGTCTCGCCCACGATGTATCCGGTCGAGCAGAAGTAGCGCGGGGCGCCCAGGCTCTTCTCGCGGTACTTGCCGTCGGCCTCGACGGCCTGGCACGCGTCCGGGACCTTGGTGACCGTCGCGCCCTGCGGGATCACGATGTCGACGCTGGCGACCGCCTCACCGGAGCGCAGGTAGGCGACCCAGGCCGGGCCCTTGTTCTCGAATCCGAAGTCGGCCTTCACCGTCTCGCCGGCCTTGCCCTTGAGGGACACGGCTCCGGCCACGAGGTCGGCGGTGTTCTTCACCGCGAAGTCGAACTCGTGGTAGTTGTTCCACGGGTCGAGGTCCACGGAGCGGCGCAGGCCGGAGGTCTTGGCGGCCGCCCGCTGCTTGAGGGCCAGCTTCTTGCCGGTGCTGGTCTTGGCGAGCTGCTGCGCGCGCTTCGGCTGGTCGCCGGCCGCGTACACCGCGTAGGTCAGGCCGTCGATGAAGGCGTGCGGGGTGGCCTTGAGGGTCAGCGGGCCGTCCACCTCGTAAACCGTGTCGGGCGCGAACTCCCCGTCGAGGAGACACACCGTGACGCCCCAGCCCGCGTTCCACGGCTGCTTGGGGTCGACGTCCTGGCTGAAGGAGCAGTTGTCGTACTTCTCGACGAGCTCGATGCCGTGCGTGGTGTTGATCTCCAGCGCCACGCCGTTGACGGACTCGGTGCCCTTGTTGGCGAAGACGATCGGCAGGTTCTGCCCCTCGCCCGGCTTCACGTCCGCCTTGAGCCCGGCCTCCTCCAGCACGAGGTCGGGGCCGCCGACCTTGACCTTGGTGGTGGCGGACTTGAAGGTGGCGCCGTCCGCCTTGCCGGTCACCGTCAGGTCGGCGCTCGCGCCGAGCTTGCTGTCCTTGGCGGCGCTGAGCTCCAGGGCCACCAGCCGGCTCTCGTGCGTCCAGAGGGACCCCCGCGTGCACGTCACGGAAGCGGCGGACTGCGTGCAGCCGTGGCTCTGGTCCTTGTCGAGCGCGACGTCGGCGACGCCCTTGAAAGCGCTCAGGTCGATCGTGAACGTGGTCCGCTTGTCGAACACCTCGCCCGTGGTGTTGTCGATCCGGAACTCGACGGTGGTCTTCTGCGCCTCGCCGCCCTGAGCGGGGTACGGACGCAGGCCGACCTCGGTCGGACCACTGAGGGTGAAGACGGGCCCCGCGGCGTGCGCGGGGGTGGTGGCCAGACCCACGGCCACGAGGCCACAAGCGGCCAGCATGGAGATGCGCTTTCTCATGCACCCGTTGACCGTCGAACGCGCGTCGCAGTTGCACAGTTCCCTGTGTGACGGACACCACAGCACCGGCCGGCTGGTTCCGGTACAACCTTCCAGCCTGACCGCCTGTCACACCAGTACCGCGGCGGGTACCGCGCTCGGAGGGGGAGCGCGGTACCCGCCGCTGTCACATCACCGGTGACAGCGCGGTCAGCTCTGGGATTCCGGTTTGCGCGGAGGAAGCTCCGGAATCGCCAGGAACGGCAGCCGCAGCGCGCCGAACGCCTCCTTCGGGACCGCCGGAGTGGCCGGTTCCACCGCTGCGAGGCGGGCGTAGGCCTCGCCCTGCTCCGGCCGCGGGTCCTGTTCGCCCTTGTTCGGCCAGTACGACATGGCCCGCTCCGCCTGCGCCGTGATCGTCAGCGACGGGTTCACGCCGAGGTTCGCGGAGACCGCCGAACCGTCGACCACCGAGATGCCCGGGTGCCCGTAGAGCCGGTGGTACGGGTCCACCACGCCTTCCTGCGGGGTGGCGCCGATCGGGCAGCCGCCGAGGAAGTGCGCGGTCAGCGGGGTGCCCATCAGCTCGCCGACGTTGCTGCCGGGGAAGCCGTTGATCTCCTCGGCCAGCAGGGTCGCCGCCCGGGTGGCCTCCTGGATCTGCACCGGGTTGGGGGCTCCGTGGCCCTGGCGGGCGGTGAGCAGGCCTTTGCCGATGCCGCCGGGCTTGCGGTAGGTCGTCAGGGAGTTGTCCAGCGACTGCATGACCAGGCCGATGATGGTCCGCTCCGACCAGCGCCGGTTGGAGAGCGAACGCGCCAGCTGCACGGGGTGCCTGGCGGTGCGGGCGAACCAGGCCCGGACCCGGTGCTTGGCGTACGGCACCTGGAGGATGGTCATGAACCCCATGGCGTTGGAGCCCTTGCCGTAGCGGACGGGCTCGATGTGGGTGTCGGCGTTGGGGTGCACGGACGAAGTGATCGCCACGCCCTTGGTGAAGTCGGCCCGGCTGCCCATGCCGTGCCGCTTGCGGTAGCGGCGGTCGTCGGTCTGGGCGCCGACCAGGCCCTCCGAGTTGGTGCGGGTCAGGTCCCCGAGCCGGTCCGAGACGCGCGGCAGCTCGCCGCGGTCCTTCATGGTGTGCAGCAGGGTCTGCGTGCCGTACGTGCCCGCCGCGACGACCACGTACCGGGCGCGCAGCACCTTGGCCCGGCCGCTGCGGCGGTGGTCGGTGGGGACGGTGCGGACGCGGTAGCCGCCGTCGGGGTGCTCGGCGAGGGCGGTGACGGTGGTCATCGGGTGGATCACGGCGCCGGCGCGCTCGGCGAGGTGCAGGTAGTTCTCGTTGAGGGTGTTCTTCGCGCCGTGCCGGCAGCCCGTCATGCACTCGCCGCACTCGGTGCAGGCCCTGCGGGCGGGTCCGGCCCCGCCGAAGTAGGGGTCGGCGACCTCCTCGCCGGCCCGGACCCTGGCCCGGCCCGCGCCTTCCTCACCGTCCCTACCGTCCTCACCGTCACCGAAGAAGACGCCGACCGGGGCCATGTGGAAGGAGTCCGCGACGCCCATCTTCTCGGCGGCGGCCTTGAGGTGGACGTCGGACGGGGTCATCGTCGGGTTGAGGCGTACGCCCAGCATCCGCTTGGCCTGGTCGTAGTACGGGGCGAGTTCCTCGCGCCAGTCGGTGATGGACGACCACTGCCGGTCCTCGAAGAAGGCGGCGGGCGGCACGTAGAGGGTGTTGGCGTAGTTCAGCGAGCCGCCGCCCACGCCGGCGCCCGCGAGCACCATCACATTGCCGAGCAGGTGGATCCGCTGGATCCCGTACAGCCCGAGGGCCGGGGCCCACAGGTAGTTCCGCAGGTCCCAGCTGTTGCGGGGCAGGCTCTCGCGGGTGAAGCGGCGCCCTGCCTCCAGGACGCCGACCCGGTAGCCCTTCTCGGTGAGCCGCAGTGCCGAGACCGACCCTCCGAAGCCCGATCCGATGACGATGACGTCGTAGTCGTAATCGCGGTCGTACGACACTGCTGTGCCTCCCGGGCGTTCGTGCCTAGCGGAGTCGGAGGGCCTTCATGACCTTGAGGCTGCGGGTCATGAACGCCGCGTACTTCTCGTCGTCCATGCCCAGCGAGGGCGCCATCGGGAGCAGCCGCTGGTGGGCGACGGTCTGGGCCTCGGTGTACTTGAGGATGCCCTCGGAGCCGTGGCGGCGGCCGAGGCCGGAGTCCTTCATGCCGCCCATGGGTGCCTGGGCGCTGCCGTAGGCGGGGGCGTAGCCCTCGTTGATGTTGACGGTGCCGGTGCGCAGGCGGGCGGCGACGGCGTGGCCGCGGCGGGCGTCCTTGGTCCACACGCTGGAGTTGAGGCCGTAGGCGGTGGCGTTGGCCTGCTCGACGGCCTCGTCCTCGTCGGTGAAGCGGTAGATGGACACGACGGGGCCGAAGGTCTCCTCGCCGCAGACCGCCATCGGCGAGTCGACGCCGTCGAGGATGGTCGGCTCGTAGAAGAGCGGGCCGATGTCGGGGCGGGCCACGCCGCCCGCGACGAGTGTGGCGCCCTTGGCGACGGCCTCGTCGACGTGCCGCTGTACGGTCTCCAGCTGGCGCTCGCCCACCAGCGAGCCCATGTCCGCGCCGTACGCGAGGGAGTTGCCGAGCCGCATGGCCTTCGTCCGGGCGGCGAAGCGCTCGATGAACGCGTCGGCGATCGAGGAGTGGACGTACAGCCGCTCGATGGAGATGCAGAGCTGGCCGGCGGAGGAGAAGCAGGCGCGGACGGCGCCCGCGGCGGCCTTCTCGATGTCGGCGTCGTGCAGCACGAGCATGGCGTTCTTGCCGCCGAGTTCGAGGGTGACCCCGACCAGGCGTGCGGCGGCGCCCTGGGCGACCTCGCGGCCGGTACGGGTGGAGCCGGTGAAGGAGACGTAGTCGGCGTGCCGGACCACCTCGGGGCCGACGACGGGGCCCTCGCCGAGCACGATCTGGAACACCTCGGCGGGCAGCCCGGCCTCGATCAGCAGGTCACGGGCCCACAGGGCGGTGAGCGCGGTCTCGGTGTCGGGCTTCATGACGACGGCGTTGCCGGCCACGAAGGCCGGCAGGGCGTCGCCGACGGACAGCTCCAGCGGGTAGTTCCAGGGGGCGATCTGGCCGACGACCCCGCGCGGCTGGCGCAGCTCGGTGACCTTGGTGAGGGTCGGCATGGCGCCGGTGTGGCCCTTGGGGCGCAGGTACGAGGGGGCTTTCCTGCCGTAGTGGCGGGCGGCGACGGCGACGGCCTGGACCTCTTCGTGGGCGTGCAGCCGGGCCTTGCCGGTCTCCAGCTGTATGAGGTCGAGGACCTCGGCCTGGCGGTCGAGCACCAGGTCGTGGAAGCGGAGCAGGACCGCGGCCCGCCGGCGTGCGGGCAGGGCGGCCCAGGCGGGCTGGGCGGCGCGGGCCTTCTCGAAGGCGGTGGCGACGTCCTCGGGGGTGGCCTCGGGGAGGTCCGCCAGCTTGGCCCCGGTGAACGGGGTGTGGTTGGCGGTGCGGCCGGAGCCGATCACTCCGCGGGTCAGCCGGGTGACCAGCCCGGGGGTCACCACGTCGGCGGCGGTACGCGCGCCGGCCGGGGCGGAGGCGACCGGGTTGGTGGGTTCCGGTGCGGAGCGGAGGGGGGCGGCCGGGGCCTGCGAGTCCGTCATGGCGGTGAGCGTATTCCGCTCGGAGGCCTTTGGGTACCCGTGGGTAACCGGATTTTGCCATTTCCGCCAGCGATCGCTGGCAGGATCGGCCGGGAAGGGCGGGAATGGCCTGATCAACCGGGTTGGGCGAGCGGCGCGGGTTGGTCCAGCCGACTTGAGCAGACCGCGCCGGCGGTCCAGGCGGCTTGGGCGGACCACGTGGGCCGGCGGTCCAGCCGGCTTGGGCAGAGCGCGCCGGCGGGCGGTCTAGGCAGGTCTAGGCAGGCGGCTGCCAGCCGCTGAGTACGGTGTCGAACTGGGCGCGGGTGGTGTCCCAGTCGGCGGTCGGGCCCGACATGTACACCGCGTACTCGGCGCCGTCCACGGCCACGTACATCTGCTCGATGGCCCGCCGCGGGCCCGCGAAGTTCACCTTCTCCGTCCAGGTGAACTCCCACAGCGCGGCGCGGGTGCTGTCCTCGAAGGTGTTCTGGTGAAGCGACTTGCGCGTGTACTCCGGCAGCCGGGGCTTCACCTCCTTCTCCAGGCTGGTCAGGTGGCTCAGCGGGTTGTCGTAGTCCGGGGTCTTGTCGATGGCGACCCGGATGCGGTGCTTCCCGTTGTCCGGGGTGTAGTCGATCTGGTTGCCGTCCATCTGGCGCTTCCAGCCGTCCGGGACGAACAGCGTGAAGCCCGCCGGGTCGGTGACCTCGGTCCAGCCGGCCGGCGGGCCGGCGGCCTCGTCGTCCTGCTCGCCGTCAGGGGCGCTCGCGTTCTTGTCGGAGCTGCCGCCCTTCTCGCCGTCCGCGTCCGCGGTGTACTTCAGCACCCCGAAGACACCACCGCCGCCGAGCAGCGCGGCCACCAGGGCGACGACGGCCGCCCGCTTGATACGGCCCGGGGCGGGGTTCGCGGGCGCCTGCGCGGGCTGTTCGGGGAGGGCGGCGGTCCGCACCTGATCGGGCGCGGCCGCCGGGGCGGGGGTGCGGGCGGGCTCGGGCTCCTGCGCGGAGACCAGTTCCTCCGACGTCACCGCACGCGTGGGCACGTACGCCTGCGCCGCCCTGGGCGCCCGGCCCTCCATCGCCTCCAGCAGCATCCGCTCGGTCTCCTGGGCCGACGGGCGCTCCGCCGGATCCTTGCGCAGCAGGGCGGTGATGACCGCGCCCAGCGCCCCGGACTGGCGCAGGGGCGGCGGCTCGTCGTTGACCACGGCCTGGAGGCTGGAGATGGGAGACGTACGCCGGAAGGGCGAGCGGGCCTCGACGGCCGTGTACAGGGTGGCGCCCAGCGACCACAGGTCGGAGGCCGTGCCCGGGGTGCCGCCGGTGACGCGCTCCGGGGCCAGGTAGTCGATGGAGCCGACGATCTCGCCGGTGCGCGTGATGGAGGAGTCGCCCTCGATCGCGGCGATCCCGAAGTCCGTGAGCAGCACCCGCCCGTCCTTGGCGAGCAGTACGTTGCCCGGCTTCACGTCCCGGTGCAGTACGCCTACGGCGTGCGCGGCGCGCAGTGCGCCCAGCACGTGCAGCCCGATCCGGGCCGCCTCGCGGGGCTCGATCCGGCCGGCGGCCTTGGCCGCGTCCGCGAGGGAGGGACCGTCGATGTACTCCATCACGATCCAAGGCCGGTCGTCGTGCTCCAGCACGTCGTGGACGGTGACGACCGCGGGGTGCTGGATCCGGGCGGCGGCCCGGGCCTCCTTCTGGGTGCGGGCGTGCAGCACGTCCCGGTCGGCCTGGGCGACGTACAGACCCGCCGTCAGTTCCTTGACCGCGACGGTCCTGTGCAGCAATTCGTCATGCGCGCGCCACACCTTGCCCATGCCGCCGCTGCCGATGGGCTCGACGAGCCTGTACCGGCTCGCGAGCACCGCGCCCGCGCCTGTCTGCTGTTCCACGATTCCCCGCCGCTCTGTGCACTTCCCGCCAGATTACGGAGCCTGCGGGCGTCGCCGGCACCGTGCGGGGTCGGTGAGACCGCACTGTGACGCAATTGCCGTACTGACCGCCCGTCAGGCCCTGTTCATCCCCCCGACTTGTAACTCCCCGTGGCCTGTTCGAAGACCTCGGTGACCTTGTCCTGCTCGTCCTCCGGGCCCGTGACCATGACGACGTGGTAGCTGTTCCCGAGCGCGACGACGAAGTTGCGGGCGAAGACGCTGCGGCCGTTGGCATCGTGCCAGGTGTACCTGCCGGTGACGCGGAGTTGCTGGCCGACCGTGGTGGACTTGATGTCCCCGCTGGTGGTCCAGGTGGAGTTGCGATAGGCGTTCAACTCCGGCTCCTTGTCCTTCTGGTACGTCAGCGGGTCCGGGTTGCCGTCCACCTTGTCCCGGCCGGGAACGACGGTCAGGGTGAACGCCCCGTCGGTGTACCGCACCTGGCCGGCCTCGTTGACGCCGTGGCGCTCCCAGCCGCTCGGGGCGGCGACCTCGAAGTGCTCCGGGTCCTGCTGGATGGTGTAGCCGGGCGGGGCGGTCTGCGGGGCCGGCTGCGAGGCGGGCTTGGACTGCGGTGTCCCGCTGGGCGTTTCGGCACTGGGAGCGGGACTCTTCGGGGCGGGCGCCTGTGACTGCTTCGGCTCCGGCCTGGCGGTGTTCTGCTCCTGGGACTCCCCGGACCGGGGCATGAAGAGCATCGCGTACGCCACCACCCCGGCGAGCAGGACCAGCACCCCGACGAGCAGGGTCCGCCCGAGGCTACGGGGGGCGCGGGCGGGGGCGGGGTTGCGGTGCCGCCCGTGCAGATCGCCGCGCCGCCGTACGACGGGCAGCCGCGCGGGATCCGGCTCCGCCATCGGGAGCACGCCGAAACCGGCGTCCGGCTCGGGAGCGGACCGCACGAGGGACCGCAGCCAGCCGCGGAGTTCCTCGAAGTCGGGGCGCTCGGTGGGGTCCTGGCGCAGCAGCGACTCCACGACGGGGCGCAGCGGACCGCACTCCTCGGCAAAGGCGGGGGGCTCGGCGCACACCATCTCGACGAGCTCGGTGACACTGTCCTCGGGGTACGGGGCGTGCCCCTGCACGGCGCGGTACAGCAGCGCGCCGAGCGCCCAGAGGTCGGTGGAGGGCCCGACGGGCGCCGCCAACTGCCAATGCCCGTGCACGGGCCCGGCCTGCTCGGGCGCCCACCGCTCGGTCACGGCCCCGACGACCGCCATCCGCGTCTGCCGCGCCCGCTCGGCATCCAACCCACTCCGCGGCCCCCCACCCGACGCCTGCGGCCCGCCGGAACGGAAGTCCACCTGGCCCTGCGGCTGCCCCTGCGGCTGCGCCTGGCCAGGACGGAGAAACCCGGCCGCGTCGGGGGCCTCGCCCCCCTGCGCCTGCGCCTGCCTCGACTGGAACGTGCCCTCAGCCTGCGGCTGCCCAGGACGAGGGCTGGCCTGCCCTCGCGGCTGCGCCTGGCCCAGCCCCGACTGGAACGTACCGTCGGACTGCGGTCGGCCGGAACGGAGTTCGGGCTGGCCCTGCGGCTGCGCCTGGCCGGGACGGAGATACCCGGCCGTGTCGGGGGCCCCGGGATGGACGGGGTCGACGTACTGCGCCGGGTCCGGGGCTTCGGCCTGGTGGTAGCCCTGGGGCAGGGCGAGTTGCGCGGGCAGGGCCGGGCGGGCCGGCGGCGACGCGGGCGCCGCCTCGGACGGCTCCGGCTCCAACTCCGACTCCGGCCCCGGCCCCGGCTCCGACTCCGGCCCCGGCTCCGACTCCGGCCCCGGCAACGCCTGACGGCGTGGTGTGACACCGTGCCAGGCCGCGGCGGGGGCGGACCGGGCATCGGGTCCGCCATACGGGTACGAGTAGCCCTCGGGGAGGTTCGACCCCTCGGGCCGCGGTTCCGGCGCGGGAACGTCCCCGGCCTTGCGCTGCTCGGTGACCCGGGCGGCGGCAGCCTGCGCCCCGGCCCGGTACGCGGCGATGGCTCCGGCGCGCGCGGCGGCCTTGAGGTCGGGCTGCTCCTCCGGACGCCCGGGGGTGATGTGGTCCGAGTACCGCGGCCCGGTGTCGTACCCCGGCGCCACCAACGGCGCATAACTGCCCGCCCCGGTCTCCCTGACGGCCGACCCCGCCCCGGCGCTGCCACCGGCACCGGCACCCTGCCCAGCACCGGATTCCCGACCAGGCCCCTGGCCGTAACCCAGCCCGGCGTCATAGTCGCCATCCACGCTGGAGTCCCAGTCAGGCCCCTGGTCATAACCCAGCGCGGCCCCGTGGCCGCCGGCCACCGCCTCGGACGCGTGGGGACCGCCCCAGCCGCCCTCCGCGCCCGCGACCTCCGCACCGGCCGAGCCCGGCCCCACGGCCCCTCGTACAGCCAGCCCCGAACCGGCGGAGCCACCCGCACCGGTGTCCCGGCCAAGCCCCTGGTCGTATCCGCCACGGGCGTCCAGGCCCGGCCCGTTCATCCCCGCAGCGGGGTTCGTGCCGGTCCAGCCCGCGGCCGCCCCTGAGCCGGACCCCGCGTCAGCAGACCCGGCGGGCCCCCGTACAGCCAGCCCCGAACCCGCGGAGCCACCCGCGGAGATGCCCGGCGTGCCCCATTCCCCCGCAGCGGTGGAGCCGATGGGATCCGGGACCGGGTCGTAGCCGCACAAGGCCTCTTCCGCGGCGCCTGCCGCCAGGCCTGTCAGGACCACCCGACCGTCATCGCATATCAACACCGTCCGGACGGTGATGTTCCGGTGCGTCCAGCCATGCGCATGCAACACACGCAGCGCGGTCAGCACATCCGCCGCCACCTCCGCCGCGCGGTAAGGGCTCAGCGGCTCATCGGCGATCAGCGCGGCCAGCGGCCTGGCCGGGACCAGTTCGCTCACTATCCACAGCGACCCGCCCTCCGCGAACACGTCGAAGACCTGGTCCAGCCGCGGATGGTCCGGCACGGACGCGGCCGCCTGCGCGGCGGCGATCGCCCGGCGCACGGCCGGCAGATCCCCCGCCGAGCGCCGCCCGGCCGAGCCGCGCCCGGCCGAGCCCCGGACAGCCGGGCCGCGGTCAGCGGGAACGGCCGGGCCGTCCAGTAGTTCCGCGTCCACGACTTCCGGCAACGGCACCTGCCGTACCAGGACTTCCTGCCCGCTGCGCGTGTCGAAGGCCCGGGTCTCCGTCAGCTCGTACTCGTCCGACGGAGGCAACGGCAGACGGTACCGGTCGGCCAGGATCCGGCCCGCGTAGTCCTCCACATCGCCTCCCCCGAGTGCGGTGGGCCCCCCATGGCCCCGCTGACACGATACGTCGCCCGGGCCGCCCGCGTCCCGGGCCTGACAAGGCCCGTACGGGGGATACGGGGAACCGGCTCAGTCCAGCGGCTGGAAGGTGTCGAACGCCGTCTTGCGCATCTGCGTGCACTCCGCGCCGTCCCACTGGTCGGCGGCGCAGCTGATCATGATGGCGTAGCCGTGCTTCGCGTCCACCTTGAAGCCGCGGTTGAGCACCCGGACCTTGATGCCCTTCTGCTCCCGCTCAAACTCCCAGTCAGCGACGGTCGGGTAGCCCCGGTAATCCACCACGTCGAGCCCGATCAGGTGGTAGCTCTTGCTGCTGCCCGCCACCGCCGGGGCCAGCGCGGCCCACGCGGCGCGCGCGTCGTCGCGCGGTTTCTTGTTGAAGTCGACCTGTATACGCGGGAACCCGCCGTCGCGGCTGTATATCGCGCCGGAGTTCTCACCCGCGGTGTCGGTCTGGTGGAACCCCTCGGGCATGGCCATGGAGAAGTGGTACCGAGGGTCCGTCACCAGGACGTACCCGGCCGGGAGTCCGGCTATCGGGTTCCCCGGGCTGGCGCCCTGGCCCTGGCTCTCGCCCTGGCCCTGGTCCTGCCCCTGGCTCTGCTGCCCGCTCGGCGTCTGGCCCTGGCTCGGCTGTGTGTCGCCGCCCTTGCCGCCGTCCTTGCCGGTGGACGCGCCGCCCTTCGCGGATCCGTTGGCGGACCCGCCCGGGGACGGACTGCCGGACACGGTCGGGCCGGGGCCGCCCTTGCCCTCGTTCTTGCGGCCGCCGCCGTCGTCGCCGCTGAACGCGTAGACGACCAGCGAGCCGATCGCCGCCAGCACCACGAGCGCGCCGGCGATGGCGAGCGCGATGGTGCGACGCGGCATCACATCGGTCAGCGGAGCCGCGACCGGCGCGGGCCGGGCCGACGCGGCCGGGGCCTCGGCCGCCGAGGCCGCTGCCACCGCCGCGGCCTTGCGGGCGGCCTTCAGCGCCGCACGGGCCCGCTCCCGCTGCTCGCGCTCCCGCCGCTCGCGCTCCTTCTTCTCGGCCTTCTCCGCCTGCGCGGCGGCCTTCTCCGCGGCGGCCTTCTCCGCGGCCTGCTCGACGGCCTGCTTGGCCTCGACGAGCGAGATCTGCCGGGTCTCCTCGGCGGACGGGGTCGGCTCCGGAGCCGGGACGGCCTCGGGGGCGTTGATCACCGCGGTGAGCATCGCCCGCGCCCGCGCGTCGTCGAGCCGCCGGGCCGGGTCCTTGGCCAGCAGGCCGTAGATGACCTCGGTCAGCGGACCGGCGTTCTTGGGCGGGTCCACCGGCTCGGTCATCACCGCGGTGAGGGTGGCGAGCGCGGACCCCTTGTCGTAGGGGGGCACACCCTCGACGGCGGCGTACAGCAGCCCGCCGAGCGACCACATGTCGGCGGGCGGGCCGGGCCGCTGGCCGCGGGCGCGCTCGGGGGAGATGTACGAGGGGGCGCCGACGAGCATGCCGGTGGAGGTGACGGAGGGGTCGCCCTCGACCTGCGCGATGCCGAAGTCGGTGAGGACGACACGGCCGTTGTCGGCGATGAGCACGTTGGAGGGCTTCACATCGCGGTGCAGGATGCCCTGGCCGTGCGCGGCACGGAGTACGTCGAGCACCGCGAGCCCGACCTCGGCGGCGCGGCGGGGCGTCAGCGGGCCGCGCTCCCGTACGAATTCGGCGAGCGATGGCCCTTCGATGAGCTCCATGACGATCCACGGGCGGCCGTCTTCGTCGACGACGTCATAGACCGTGACGGCGCCGCCGCTGCGGATACGCGCGATGGCCTTGGCCTCGCGGAGGGTACGGGTGATCAGCCGGCGCTTCTCGTCCTCGTCGACCCCGGTGCTGAAGCGGAGCTCCTTGACGGCGACCGTCCGGCCGAGGGTTTCGTCCTGGGCCCGCCACACGGTGCCCATGCCGCCCTTGCCGAGCACGGACCCGAGCCGGTACCGCCCCGCGAGCAACCGCCCCTTGTCCTGGCCGTCCCCGGCCGCCTTGGCCGCCGCAGCCTTGGCCTTCACCTCGGCGGCCATGGCGTCCGCCTTCTCGGTCACCGGATTAACGGGCTTCGCGTCCTCCGCCCCGGCCGGCACACCCTTGCCCAGCACCGCCTTCGCCGCAGCAGGCGCGGAATCCCCGGCCCCCGCAGCCGCCTTCGCGGACGTGTCCTTGCCCAGCACAGCCTTCGCCGCCGCAGGCTTGGCATCCTCAGGCGCAGCCTCGGCCTCCGCCGTCGCAGCCGCGTCCTTGCTCAGCACCGTCTTCGCCGCAGCAGGCTTGGCATCCTCAGGCTGGACAGACGTCTTCGCCACAACCGGCTTGGCATTCTCAGGCTGGGCAGGCGTCTTCGCCGCAGCAGGCTTGGCGTCCTCACCCTGGACAGGCGTCTCTGCGGCCGCAGGCTTCGCATCCTCAGGCGCAGCCTCAGCGGGCTGCGCCCCACCCTGCTGCGCCGCAGGCGACTCGGCAGGCGACTCGGCAGGCGACTCGCCAGACGACTCCGGCTCCGCCGACACAGGCTTGGCCCGGTCCTGCGTCGCCGCAGGCGACTCGGCAGGCGACTCGGTGTGCTCCGGCTTCGACATGCGTCCCCTCTGCGATCGTGCCGGCTGCTCCGGCAGCCGCCGGGGTTTCCGGTGGTCCGCCCCGGCAGAACCCGCGCGGTAACCCGCCCCGGCAGAACCCTCATTGTTCCTCACTCCGCAACGGACGGGAGCCCCGGGTCCGCGGTTCCCCCCTTCACATCCCGGAGTTACAACGGAACGATGTCGGGCGCCCCCAGCCGCGCCGCGTCCGCCGTCTGGTCGTCCGGCTGGCGCTGCGACTCGCGCTCCGCCTGCACCCGCTTTTCGTAGTGCTCCACCTCCTTCTCGATCTGCTGTTTGTCCCACCCCAGCACCGGAGCCATCAGCTCCGCGCACTCCCGCGCCGACCGCGTTCCCCGGTCGAACGTCTCGATCGAGATCCGCGTCCGCCGCGTCAGTACGTCGTCCAGATGCCGCGCCCCCTCGTGCGAGGCCGCGTACACGACCTCCGCCCGCAGATAGTCGTCGGCGCCCGACAACGGCTCGGCCAGCGACGCGTCCGCCGCGATCAGCTCCAGCAGTTCCTCCGTCAGCGCTCCGTACCGGTTCAACAGGTGCTCCACCCGCGCCACATGAAGCCCCGTCCGCGCCGCGATCCTCGCCCGCCCGTTCCACAGCGCCCGGTATCCCTCCGCCCCGGCCAGCGGCACATCCTCCGTCACACACTCGGCCACCCGCTGGTCCAGCCCGTGCACCGCCTCGTCCACCGCGTCCTTCGCCATGACCCGGTACGTCGTGTACTTGCCGCCCGCCACCACCACCAGGCCCGGCACCGGGTGGGCCACCGTGTGCTCCCGCGAGAGCTTGCTCGTCGCGTCCGACTCACCGGCCAGCAGCGGCCGCAGGCCCGCGTACACCCCCTGGACGTCATCGCGCGTGAGCGGCACCGCCAGTACCGAGTTCACGTGCTCCAGCAGATAGTCGATGTCCGCGCTCGACGCCGCCGGATGCGCCTTGTCCAGGTCCCACTCTGTGTCCGTGGTCCCCACGATCCAGTGCCGCCCCCAGGGGATGACGAACAGCACCGACTTCTCCGTCCGCAGGATCAGTCCCGTCGAGGAGTGGATCCGGTCCTTCGGGACGACCAGGTGGATGCCCTTCGACGCCCGCACGTGGAACTGCCCCCGCTCCCCGATCAGCGCCTGCGTGTCGTCCGTCCACACCCCCGTCGCGTTCACGATCTGCTTCGCGCGGATCTCGTACGACCCGCCCCCCTCCATGTCCCGCACCTGCGCGCCCACCACCCGCTCGCCCTCGCGCAGGAAGCCGACCACTCTCGCCCGGTTGGCGCAGTGCGCCCCGTACGCGGCGGCCGTCCGGACGAGCGTGGCGACGTAGCGCGCATCGTCCATCTGGGCGTCGTAGTACTGCAGGGCCCCCACCAGAGCGTCCTTGCGCAGCGCCGGCGCCACCCGCAGGGCCCGCTTGCGCGACAGGTGCCGGTGCACCGGCAGCCCGCGCCCGTGCCCGCTGGACACCGACATCGCGTCGTACAGCGCGACGCCCGAGCCCGCGTAGAACCGCTCCCACCCCTTGTGCTGCAACGGGTACAGGAACGGCACCGGCTTCACCAGGTGCGGAGCCAGCCGCCCCAGCAGCAGGCCCCGCTCCTTCAGCGCCTCCCGTACGAGGGCGAAGTCGAGCATCTCCAGATACCGCAGCCCGCCGTGGATCAGCTTGCTCGACCGGCTGGAGGTGCCCGACGCCCAGTCCCGTGCCTCCACCAGGCCGGTCGACAGCCCTCTGGTCACGGCATCGAGCGCGATGCCGGCTCCCACCACGCCCGCGCCCACGACCAGCACGTCCAGTTCCCGCTCGGCCATCCGGGCGAGCGCCTCGGCGCGCTGCACCGGTCCCAGTGTCGCTGTCCTCACGGCTGCCTCCCGTTGGTGCGGGGGATCCCCGCGTCGTGCGGGTGATCCCGCTCACATCCCCCGCACACGATTCTGACCGGCCGCACCGACATCAGCCACCGCCTGTGGACAACACAACGGTGGCCGACATCCTGCAATGCGACATATCTGTCATATATACGCCTAGTCTGACATAGCGCCAGCTCCCTCTGTCCACAGGATTTGCGCGCACCGCCCCCTCATGCATGTCAGGGAAAGGGAAGGGACGGCACCCCATGCCCGCAGATCTCGCCGTCATCGGACTCGGCCACCTCGGCCTCCCACTCGCCCAGGCGGCCGTCGCCGCCAGAATCGAGACCGTCGGTTACGACAGCGGTCCTTCCACGGACAGCACCCTCACCGCCGCCGAGATCCGCCGCATGTCGGCGGCCGGCTTCCGGGTCACCACCAACCCCGCCGAACTCGGCCGGGTCCGCACCGCCGTCATCTGCGCCCCCACCCAGCTCGGCGCCGACCGCGCGCTCGACCTGTCGGCCGTCGGCGAGGCCGGCCACACCCTCGCCGCCCGGCTCCGTCCGCACACCACGGTCATCCTGGAGTCCGCCGCCCACCCGGGCGTCACCGAGGACTACCTGCGCCCCATCCTCGAATCGGGCTCCGGTCTGCGCGCCGGCCGGGACTTCCACCTGGCCTACTCCCCCAGCCGCCTCGACCCCGGCAACCGGACGCACGGCATCTCCAATACCCCCAAGGTGATCGGCGGCCTCACCCCCGCCTGCACCGAGTCGGCGCACGCCTTCTACGCCCGCCTCACCGACAAGGTGGTCCGGGCCCGCGGCCTGCGCGAGGCGGAGACCGTCCAGCTCCTCGAAACCAACTACCGGCACGTCAACATCGCCCTCATGAACGAGATGGCCGTGCTCTGCCACGACCTCGGCGTCGACCTGTGGGACGTCATCCGCTGCGCCGAGACCAAGCCCTACGGGTTCCAGGCCTTCCGCCCCGGCCCCGGCGTCGGCGGACACGGCGTCCCCCTCGACCCCAACTACCTCCCCCACACCACCCGCACCCCCGGCCACCCGCTGCGCATGGTCGGCCTCGCGCAGGAGATCAACAACCGGATGCCGCAGTACGTCATCCAGCGTTCCGCCACCCTGCTGAACGAGCACGGCAAATCCGCCCGCGGCGCACGCGTCCTCCTCCTGGGCGTCACGTACAAGCCCGACCTCGCCGACCAGGAGGGCTCCCCCGCCCGCGAGATCGCAAGCCGGCTCATCGACCTGGGCGCGCTGATCAGCTACCACGACCCCTACATCGCCGGCTGGCGCGTCCGGGACCAGCCCGTCCCCCGCGCCGAATCGCTGTACGAGGCCGCCGCCAACGCCGACCTGACGATCCTCCTCCAGCACCACCGCACCTACGACCTCCAAGGCCTGGCGGTAAAGGCCCAGCTCCTCCTGGACACCCGCGGCGCCAGCCCGGCGGGCGCGGCACACCGGCTCTGACCTGCCTCGAAATCCCCCTTGGGACGCCGCGGACGACTGCTAACCTGCGGCGACTTATCTCGCACATACGTCCTCACCACGGACATGCGTACACCTGAATCCCTGGGGGGGATTTCTCCATGAGCCAGCAGTTCCGGCCACCCGGCCCCGATTCCTCCACCCCCGCGGCCGTGGCCGCCCAGCAGCGCGGACCGGCCCGCACCACCGGTGCGGGCCGCGGCATCGCCGGCGCGCTCCTCGCCACCTTGGTCGCGGCCGCCGCCTACGGCTGGGTGCTGCACCGGGTTGAAGAGCAGGCCCGGCCCCTGGCGCTGGTCATCGGCATCCTCGTCGGTGCCGCGGCGGGCCACTTCGGCGGGCGCCACCGGGTGATCCCGCCGGCCGCCGCCGTGCTGTCCCTGGCCGCGGTCTACCTCGGCCAGCTGCTCGCCCTCGCGCTCGCCATCGGCGACCTGACCGGCGCCGGCCTCGGTGAGGTCGTCGGCACCCTCGGCCTCGGTGGCCTGCAGGAGCTCTGGCTCGAAGCGACGAGCGCATATCAACTCGGCTCCGTGACCATCACCGCGGTGGTCGCCTTCGTCGTGGCCCTCAAGATCCCCTCGGCGGCCGGCACACCAGGACGGAACTGAGGGCTGAGAGGGACGACCCGCATGAACACCGACGCCACGATGACCACCGACGCCGATGGCATCGTCACCACGACAGTGGACGGCATCCGTACCGTCCTCGCCCCCCGCTCCGGGCTTCTCACCGCCGGGCTTCTCTTCCGGGTCGGCCGAGCCGACGAGACGCTCGCCACCAGCGGCATCACCCATCTGGTCGAGCACCTCGCACTGCACCGCCACGGCCTGAGCGACCGCCACTGCAGCGGCGCCGCCTACACCCACTTCCGCGTCACCGGCACCGCCGCCGACGTCGTCGAGTACCTCAACGGTGTCTGCGCCGCCCTGCGCGACCTCCCCGTGGACCGGCTGGCGACCGAGAAGGAGATCCTGCGCACCGAGGCCGCCGGCCGCGGCCGCGCCCCGTCCCACGCCGCGACCCAGTGGCGCTACGGCTCCCGCTCCTACGGCCTCGCCGGCTACGCGGAGGCCGGCCTGCCCGGGATCACCGAGGAGGACGTACGCGACTGGGCGCGGACCCGGTTCACCGCCGAGAACGCCGTCCTGTGGATCACCGGCGACACCGTCCCCGAGGGCCTCGACCTCACCCTCCCCACCGGCCGCCGGCACCCGGCCCCCGGGGCCACCCCCGTACTGCCCGTCACCCCCGCCTACTTCCACGGCGACGGCGGCGGTGTCGTCCTGACCTCCGTGCTGCCCCGCTCCGCCGCGGCGAGCCTGTTCACCGGGGTCCTGCGCAAGGAGCTGTTCCGCCAGCTGCGCCAGGAGGGCGGCTACTCGTCCACCGCGACCGCCGAATACCACCCGCGCGACGCCGGCTCCGCGACCGTCGTCGCGTACGCCGACTCGCTCCCCCAGAAGCAGGACGCCCTGGTCGGCGCCTTCCTGGGCGTCCTCGCGGGACTGCGGGCCGGCCGGATCGAGCAGTCCGCCCTGGACGCCGTACGGGCCACCGCGCTGGCCGCGCTCGACACCCCCGAGGTCGCCTCCGCCCGGCTTCCCGATCACGCCGTGAATCTCCTGCTGGGCCGCCGCAACCTCACCGCCGCCGAGGCGAGGACCGAGCTGGAGGCGGTCACCGCCGAGGCCCTGCGCGAGGTGGCGCACGCGGTGTGGGCCGACGCGCTCGTACAGCTGCCCAGCCGGGAAGTGGACGTGGACGTGCACTGCGCGGGGCTGACCGCCGCGCCCACCGGATCCCCGGACCTCGTCACCGGACGCCCCTACCCGGCGGTGGCGGACCCGGGCGTCACCCTGCACATCGCCGACGACGGCGTCAGCATGGTCTCGCCGCACCAGCGGGTCACCGTCCGCTACGCCGAATGCTCCCTGATGCAGGCCTACCCGGACGGCGCCCGCCATCTGGTCGGCGACGACGGGTTCACCGTCACCGTCGAGCCGGCCCTGTACCGGATCCCCCCGGCCGAGCTGGCCCTGGTCGACGCGGCCGTCCCGCCCTCGGCGGTGGTCGCGATGCCACCCCGCGCTCCGTCGCGGATCCCGCGCCCGGCCGCGCCCGCACCCGCGGCCCCGCCCGCCGAGCGCTCCGTCTGGTTCACCGTCCTGCTGTGGGTGCTCGGTGTCCCCGGACTGATCATCGGCGGGTCTGTGCTCGTGCTCGGCCTCGCCCTGGGCGACAGACACGACCACATACCCGAGGACGAAGCGCAGTACCTGCTCACATGGCTGTTCCTCGCGGGCGTCCTCCTCATCCCGTGGGCCATCTGCCTGGACCGCCGGATCAAGGGCAAGAACTGACTGGCTGAAACGCCGAAGGGCCGGCGCCCCCTCCGGGGTGCCGGCCCTCCCACAGCATGTGGATCAGCGGCTGTGCTGCGAGTCCGCGACCGTGACCTCGACCCGCTGGAACTCCTTGAGCTCGCTGTAGCCGGTGGTGGCCATCGAGCGGCGCAGCGCGCCGAAGATGTTCATCGAGCCGTCCGGGCTGTGCGACGGGCCGGTGAGGATCTCCTCGGTGGTGCCGACCGTGCCGAGGTTGACCTTCTTGCCGCGCGGCACGTCCTCGTGGACGGCCTCCATGCCCCAGTGGTTGCCCTTGCCGGGCGCGTCGGTGGCACGGGCCAGCGGGGAGCCCATCATCACGGCGTCGGCGCCGCAGGCGACGGCCTTCGGGATGTCGCCCGACCAGCCCACGCCGCCGTCGGCGATGACGTGCACGTAGCGGCCGCCGGACTCGTCCATGTAGTCGCGGCGGGCCGCGGCCACGTCCGCGACGGCGGTCGCCATCGGGACCTGGATGCCGAGCACGTTGCGCGTGGTGTGCGCGGCGCCGCCGCCGAAGCCGACCAGGACACCCGCGGCGCCGGTGCGCATCAGGTGCAGGGCCGCGGTGTACGTGGCGCAGCCGCCGACGATGACGGGGACGTCGAGCTCGTAGATGAACTGCTTGAGGTTCAGCGGCTCGGCGGCGCCGGAGACGTGCTCCGCCGACACGGTGGTGCCGCGGATCACGAAGATGTCCACACCGGCGTCCACGACGGCCTTGGAGAACTCGGCGGTGCGCTGCGGGGAGAGCGCGGCGGCGGTGACGACGCCCGAGTCGCGCACCTCCTTGATGCGCCGGCGGATCAGGTCCGCCTGGATCGGCGCGGAGTAGATCTCCTGGAGGCGACGGGTCGCGGTGTCCTCGTCGAGCTCCGCGATCTCGTCGAGCAGCGGCTGCGGGTCCTCGTACCGGGTCCACAGGCCTTCGAGGTTCAGCACTCCGAGGCCGCCGAGCTCGCCGATGCGGATGGCGGTCTGCGGGGAGACCACCGAGTCCATGGGGGCGGCCAGGAACGGGAGCTCGAAGCGGTACGCGTCGATCTGCCAGGCGATCGAGACCTCCTTCGGGTCCCGCGTACGCCGGCTCGGGACGATGGCGATGTCGTCGAACGCGTACGCCCTGCGGCCGCGCTTGCCGCGCCCGATCTCGATCTCAGTCACGTGTGGTGGCCTTTCCTCTGGGTCTGCCCGTCCAGTATCCCCGAACCCCGGGGGGCCGCGTTCCGGTGACCGCTGTACGGACGCACCGGGCCCGCCGCAGGAAGCGTACGCACGGCGAAGGGGCGGGTCCCCGTCGGACCCGCCCCTTCACGCGATCACGCTGTTCAGCCCTTGCGGCTGTAGTTCGGCGCCTCGACCGTCATCTGGATGTCGTGCGGGTGGCTCTCCTTGAGCCCCGCCGAGGTGATCCGGACGAAGCGGCCACGGTCCTGGAGCTCGGGGACCGTGCGGCCGCCGACGTAGAACATCGACTGGCGCAGCCCGCCGACGAGCTGGTGCACGACCGCGGAGAGCGGGCCGCGGTACGGGACCTGGCCCTCGATGCCCTCGGGGATGAGCTTGTCGTCGCCGCCCACGCCCTCCTGGAAGTAGCGGTCCTTGGAGAAGGACTTCTGCTCGCCACGGGTCTGCATCGCGCCGAGCGAGCCCATGCCGCGGTACGACTTGAACTGCTTGCCGTTGATGAAGAGCAGTTCGCCCGGGGACTCCTCGCAGCCCGCGAGCAGCGAGCCGAGCATCACCGTGTCGGCGCCCGCGACCAGGGCCTTGGCGATGTCGCCGGAGTACTGCAGGCCGCCGTCGCCGATGACCGGGACACCCGCGGCCTTGGCGGCGAGGGAGGCCTCGTAGATGGCGGTGACCTGCGGGACGCCGATGCCGGCGACCACGCGGGTGGTGCAGATGGAGCCGGGGCCGACGCCGACCTTGATGCCGTCGCAGCCGGCGTCGATGAGCGCCTGGGCGCCGTCGCGGGTGGCGATGTTGCCGCCGATGACGTCGATGGTGGAGTTCGACTTGATCTTGGCGACCATGTCGCCGACCAGCCGGGAGTGGCCGTGGGCGGTGTCGACGACGATGAAGTCGGCGCCCGCCTCGATCAGGGCCTGGGCGCGCTCGTACGCGTCACCGGCGACACCGACGGCCGCGCCGACGAGCAGCCGGCCTTCCTTGTCCTTGGCGGCGTTCGGGTACTGCTCGGCCTTGACGAAGTCCTTGACCGTGATGAGGCCCTTGAGGATGCCCGCGTCGTCGACCAGCGGCAGCTTCTCGATCTTGTGGCGGCGCAGCAGCTCCATGGCGTCCACGCCGGAGATGCCGACCTTGCCGGTGACCAGCGGCATCGGGGTCATGACCTCGCGCACCTGGCGGCTGCGGTCAGACTCGAAGGCCATGTCGCGGTTGGTGACGATGCCGAGCAGCTTGCCTGCGGCGTCGGTGACCGGGACACCGGAGATGCGGAACTTCGCGCAGAGCTGGTCGGCCTCGCCCAGGGTCGCGTCCGGGTGCACCGTGATCGGGTCGGTGACCATGCCGGACTCGGAGCGCTTGACCAGGTCGACCTGGTTCGCCTGGTCGACGATCGACAGGTTGCGGTGCAGCACGCCGACGCCGCCCTGGCGGGCCATCGCGATGGCCATACGTGCCTCGGTGACCTTGTCCATGGCCGCGGACAGCAGCGGGACGTTCACGCGGACATTGCGCGAGATGCGGGAGGAGGTGTCGATCTGGTCCGGCGCCATGTCCGACGCGCCCGGCAGCAGCAGCACGTCGTCGTAGGTAAGTCCGAGCGCGGCGAATTTGTCGGGTACTCCGTCGGCAGTCATGACACCTTCCCAAATGGTCTTGCTCGGCGCGGATGTCCATGCTAACGGGATCCCGACGCGTCTCATTCCACGACCAAGATCGACCATGATTTTCGTAGCTTGCTACAAGTTTCGCGGCAGGCCAGACGCCATATGGCTACTGTTCCGCGAGTGCCCGGAGCCGACTGAGCGCCCTGTGCTGGGCTACCCGCACCGCCCCGGGGGACATTCCGAGCATCTGCCCGGTCTCCTCGGCGGTCAGCCCGACGGCCACCCGCAGTACGAGGAGCTCGCGCTGGTTCTCCGGCAGGTTGGCCAGCAGCTTCTTGGCCCAGGCGGCGTCACTGCTGAGCAGCGCCCGCTCCTCCGGCCCCAGCGAGTCGTCCGGCCGCTCGGGCATCTCGTCGGACGGCACGGCCGTACTGCCCGGGTGCCGCATGGCGGCCCGCTGGAGATCGGCGACCTTGTGCGCGGCGATGGCGAAGACGAACGCCTCGAAGGGGCGCCCGGTGTCCCGGTACCGAGGCAGGGCCATCAGTACGGCGACGCAGACTTCCTGCGCCAGGTCCTCCACGAAGTGACGAGCATCACCGGGAAGCCGGGAGAGTCTGGTGCGGCAATAGCGGATCGCGAGCGGGTGCACGAAGGCGAGCAGATCGTGCGTCGCCTGCTCGTCACCCTCCACCGCACGGCGTACGAGCGCGCTGACAGCACCGGCGCTACCGCCTTTGGCGGCGCCGGTGGAGCCTGCGGCCGCGGGTGACCCCACTGCCTCGTCGTCGCGCATCAATCCATGGTGCCTTGGCGCCGGAGCATTCGCGGCACCATGGTCCTTGTTGTGCATCGAAGCGTTATGAGCGGGTGCGCCCGAAGTCATCGTCTGCGCCCTCCCCTCCGCTCGGCCCGAATGGTCCCCGAGGCCCCACTGTCGAAGTGCGGCCACACCTCAAGGATGCGGCATCGCGCACGAAGCGACACGTCCCCCGGATTGTGCCCCGCCAATCCCCGGGTCCGCACCGGGTACGGCGGGACCAGTGCGGCGGCATCGGACAGGGCTGAACGCGGCACCGCCGGCGAACGGCGTGCCGCCCCGCCCGCCGGTGGCGGACGGGACTGCTCCGGTCGGTCCGGGGCCGGCGGACCGGACCGGGACCCGGGGGTCAGCGGACCAGGCCCCAGCGGAATCCGAGCGCGACGGCATGCGCCCGGTCCGAGGCGCCGAGCTTCTTGAACAGCCTGCGGGCGTGCGTCTTGACCGTGTCCTCGGAGAGGAAGAGCTCGCGCCCGATCTCCGCGTTGGACCGGCCGTGGCTCATGCCCTCCAGCACCTGGATCTCACGCGCGGTGAGCGTGGGCGCGGCGCCCATCTCGGCCGAGCGGAGCCGGCGCGGGGCCAGTCGCCAGGTCGGGTCGGCGAGCGCCTGGGTGACCGTGGCCCGCAGTTCGGCGCGCGAGGCGTCCTTGTGCAGATAGCCTCGGGCGCCTGCGGCGACCGCGAGGGCCACGCCGTCCAGGTCCTCGGCGACCGTCAGCATGATGATGCGGGCACCCGGATCGGCCGAGAGCAGGCGGCGGACCGTCTCCACACCGCCGAGCCCGGGCATCCGGACATCCATCAGAATCAGGTCGGAGCGGTCGGCACCCCAGCGGCGGAGGACTTCCTCGCCGTTGGCAGCCGTCGTCACACGCTCGACGCCGGGCACGGTGGCAACCGCGCGACGGAGCGCCTCTCGGGCAAGCGGGGAGTCGTCGCAGACGAGGACGGATGTCATGACCGCCCTCCGCAGCTGCTGATGCGCGTCACCTTGAGCCTCCAGGCTGGTACGTATCGTCACCTGTGCGGTCGATGCTCTCGGACATCTGTCCGGGAACTTCTTCGTTCAACCGCCTTCGCACTCTCAACGATGGTCACTCGAAAGAGTTACGGGTCGGACGGACACCTTCGGCACTCTACGTGAGGAAGCGATCACGGTGCTGGAGCGACAAGCCAACCATCCTCCATGTGGAGGTATGCCCTATTTGGCGGCTTTCCTTCCGTTTGGCACATGTCTGAGGCTAGATTCCCAATGAGTCATATTTACATCTACTACGACAGTAGATGTGGAGACATGGACCTATCCGCCTCAGTACCGGCACCAAGAGGACTACCCATGGCAGATTTCTCCCGCCTCCCCGGACCGAACGCCGACCTCTGGGACTGGCAGCTGCTGGCTGCCTGCCGGGGGGTCGACAGCTCCCTCTTCTTCCACCCGGAAGGCGAGCGGGGCGCGGCCAGGAGCGCGCGCGAGGCCTCGGCTAAAGAGGTCTGCATGCGTTGCCCGGTGCGTTCGGAATGCGCCGCGCACGCACTCGCCGTCCGCGAGCCCTACGGGGTGTGGGGCGGCCTCACGGAGGACGAGCGTGAAGAGCTGATGGGCCGCGCCCGGCACCGCCTGATCCCCGCGCCGAGCGCGATCGGCCCGATCCCCCCGCACTGATCCGGAAGCCCGAAACGTCCGAAGGAACGTTTCCCCAAATCCGCACCACGCACGGGCGTGTCGCAGCGCCCCGGAACGCCATGCCGTCACGCGTTCGGCCGTACCGCCGTACGGTCAGCGCGTGCCGGCGCGTTCCAGCTGGGCCAGGGTCGCGGCCACGGCCGGTACGCGGGCCAGGTCGGGCAGGGTCAGCGCCACGACCTCCCGCTCGACGGCCGGTTCCACGATCAGGGTGCTCACGCCCTTGGCCCGTACGGACTCCACCGCGAGCTCGGGCAGCACCGCGACACCCAGCCCGGCGCCCACCAGGCCCACCACGGCGGGGTAGTCGTCGGTGGCGAAGTCGATCCGCGGGGTGAAGCCCGCGCCCTCGCACACCTCCACCAGATGGCGGCGACAGCGCGGACAGCCCGCGATCCACGGCTCGTCGGCGAGTTCCGCCATGCCCACCCGCTCCGCGCCGGCCAGCCGGTGGCCCTCGGGAACCAATCCGACGAGCCGGTCGGTCAGCAGCGGCCGGACCACGAGGTCCTCCCACTCGGCGAAGGCCCCCGGCGCACCGCCGCTGCCGTCCCCGCCGTAGCGGAACGCCAGCGCCAGGTCGCAGTCCCCCTCGCGCAGCATCTCCACCGAGCGCGGCGGCTCGGCCTCGACCAGTGAGATACGCGTACCGGGGTGCTCGGCGCGCATCGCCGCGAGCGCCGTCGGTACGAGGGTGGAGCTCCCGCTGGGGAAGGACACCAGCCGGACCCGGCCCGCGCGCAGCCCGGCGATGGCCGCGACCTCCTCCTCGGCGGCCGTCAGCCCCGCCAGGATGCTCGCAGCATGGCGCACCAGCGCCTCACCGGCCTGGGTGAGCCGCATCTCGCGCCCGGTGCGGATCAGCAGCGGGGTGCCCGCCGACTGCTCCAGCGCCTTCATCTGCTGGGAGACGGCCGGCTGGGTGCAGCCGAGCTCGCGCGCGGCGGCGGAGAAGGACCCGGTCCCGGCGACAGCGCGCAGAACCCGGAGATGACGTGCCTCGATCACCCTTTGAGCATAAGCCCCACTTTGACCGCGGTGCGAATATTCAGCCGTCCCTTTGGGGAAGCTGGGCTATTTTTGTCCGCATGCATCTGATCTCCGTGAACCTGGGCCGCGCGACGGTCGTCGACTACACCGACGCGAAGGGCGCAGTGACCGGTATAGGCAAGCGTCCGGTCCCCGGCCCGGTCCGCGTCTTCGCCCCGGGCCCCAAGGGCATCGCGGCCGGCGGCGTCGAGGGCGACGACGTCTGCGACCTGCGCCACCACGGCGGCGACCACCAGGCCGTCTACGCCTACGCCCGCGAGGACCTGGACTGGTGGGAGCGCGAGCTGGGCCGCGAACTGCCCGGGGGGATCTTCGGGGAGAACTTCACCACCTCCGGCATCGACGTGAACGGCGCGCTCCTCGGCGAGCGCTGGCGGGTCGGCCCGGACCTCGTCCTCGAAGTGGCCTCGGCCCGTATCCCGTGCCGGACCTTCCAGGGCGCGCTGGGCGAGACCGGCTGGGTCAAGCGGTTCACCCAGGAGGCCCGCCCGGGTGCGTACCTGCGGGTGATCGAGGAGGGCTCCGTCTCCCCCGGCGACACCATCGAGATCCTGCACCGGCCGGACCACGAGGTGACGGTGGACTTCTGGTTCCGCGCCTTCACCACCGAGCGCACGCTGCTGCCGCGTACGACGGCGGCGGGTGCGGCGATGGAGCCCGCGGCGCACGACACCGTGCGCGCGTACGTCGCGAAGCAGGAGAAGCGGGAGACGCGGGAGAAGCAGGGGAGCCCGGCGTAGCAGGGAGCCGGGCGTAGCGGGGAGCCGGGCGTAGCGGGGGCGACGGCGTAGCGAGGGCGACGGCGTAGCGGGGGCGGCGGGGGTCCGGACGGCCGTACGGCCCTACGGCGCGCGGAACGGCAACCCGGGGCGGCTAGGTTGCGCGTATGACGACTGCGTTGATTACGGGATCCACGGCGGGCATCGGCGCCGCCTTCGCCCGGCGGCTCGCCGCCCAGGGGCACAACCTCGTTCTGGTGGCCCGCGATACCAAGCGGCTCGGCGAGCAGGCCACCGAGCTGCACGACCGGCACGGCATCGAGGCCGAGGTACTGACCGCCGACCTCTCCACGGAGGAGGGCATCGCGACGGTCGAGAAGCGCCTCGGCGACCGTAAACACCCGGTGGACCTGCTGGTCAACAACGCGGGTTTCGGCAACAAAGGCCGCTACCTCGAAGTCTCGATGGCCGACGAGCTGACCATGCTGAAGGTGCACATCGAGGCCGTGCTCCGGCTGACCTCGGCGGCCACCGAGTCAATGCGCTCGCGCTGCCGCGGCGGTGTGATCAACGTGGCCTCGGTGGCCGCCTTCGTACCGCGCGGCACCTACGGGGCCAGCAAGGCCTGGGTCGTGCAGTTCACCCAGGGCGCGGCGAAGGACCTGGCGGGGTCCGGGGTGCGGCTGATGGCTCTGTGCCCGGGCTTCGTGCGTACGGAGTTCCACGAGCGGGCCGGCATGGGCACGGACAACATCCCGGGCTGGATGTGGCTCGACGCCGACAAGCTGGTGGCGGCGGCGCTGGCCGACCTGGCGCGCGGGAAGACGGTGTCGATCCCGGACCCTCGCTACAAGGCACTGATGGGCGTGGTGAAGCTGACTCCGCGCGGGCTGCTGGGCGGCGTGTCCTCGCGTACGGGCCGCAAGTACGGTCCCCAGTAACCCTAGTACTCGCCGGTAAACCGGCCAACCAGCCAACCGGGCGAAATCTCCCTAAACTGGATATGCCCCATCAAGCCCGGGAGACCACCATGACATTCGTACAGATAATCGATTACAAGACCAGTCGGCAGGATGACCTCAACCAGCTGCTCGACCGGTACGTCTCGCAGAGCCAGGGCAAGCGCACTGTCACCCACAGCATCGTGGGCAAGGACCGCGAGAACGAGAACCACTACGTGGACGTGGTCGAATTCCCCTCGTACGAAGAGGCCATGAAGAACTCTCATCTCCCGGAGACGGACAAGATGTTCCAGGAGATGGTGGCGCTCTGCGACGGGATGCCCAGCTTCACCAACCTGGACGTCGTCCGGGACGAGAACCTCAACACGATGCTGGTGAACCGGATGTACGACGAGATCGTGATGAAGGGCGACATGTCCGTCATCCCGGAGATCGTCGCGTCGGACTACCACGACCACGACATCAGCAACCCCGAGGACAAGATCGGACACGCGGGGATGCGCGAGGACGTGGAGCAGTGGCGAGGCGGCTTCGACTTCACCTTCACGCGGGACGCCCAGATGGCGCAGGACGACTACGTCACCACGCTGTGGACCTGGAAGGGCAAGCACAAGGGCGAGTTCATGGGCATCGCCCCGACCGGCAAGACCTGCACGATGACCGGCACGACGGTCTTCCGATGTGAGGACGGAATGATCAAGGAAGGCTGGTGGCACTACGACGCCATGGGCCTGATGCGCCAACTGGGCGCCATGTAGCCCCACACGCGCCATGTAGCCCCACACACGGCCCTCACACACAGGAAGGCCCCGCTCCGCAGATGCGGAACGGGGCCTTCCCCAGTGCGGGGCGCGATCAGTGGCTGTGGCCGTGACCGTGGCCGTGACCGGCGTCGCCCTCTTCCTCGGCCGGCTTCTCGACGACCAGGGTCTCGGTCGTGAGCAGCAGGGAGGCGATGGAAGCGGCGTTCTCCAGCGCGGAACGGGTGACCTTGACCGGGTCGATGACGCCGGCCTTGACCAGGTCGCCGTACTCGCCGGTGGCGGCGTTGAAGCCCTGGCCCTTGTCGAGCTCGGCGACCTTCGAGGTGATGACGTAACCCTCGAGGCCGGCGTTCTCGGCGATCCAGCGCAGCGGCTCGACCGCGGCGCGGCGGACGACGGAGACGCCGGTGCCCTCGTCGCCGGTCAGGCCGAGGTTGTCCTCAAGTACCTTAACGGCGTGGACGAGCGCGGAGCCACCGCCGGAGACGATGCCCTCCTCGACCGCGGCGCGGGTCGCCGAGATGGCGTCCTCGAGGCGGTGCTTCTTCTCCTTGAGCTCCACCTCGGTGGCGGCGCCGACCTTGATGACGCAGACGCCACCGGCGAGCTTCGCCAGGCGCTCCTGCAGCTTCTCGCGGTCCCAGTCCGAGTCGGTGGACTCGATCTCGGCCTTGATCTGGTTGACGCGGCCGAGGACCTCGTCGGAGCTGCCGCCACCGTCGACGATGGTGGTGTCGTCCTTGGAGATGGTCACGCGGCGCGCGCTGCCCAGTACGTCCAGACCGGCCTGGTCGAGCTTGAGGCCGACCTCCTCGGCGATGACGGTGGCACCGGTGAGGGTGGCCATGTCCTGGAGCATCGCCTTGCGGCGGTCACCGAAGCCGGGGGCCTTGACGGCGACCGCGTTGAAGGTGCCGCGGATCTTGTTGACGACGAGGGTGGAGAGCGCCTCGCCCTCGACGTCCTCGGCGATGATCAGCAGCGGGCGGGAGCCGCCCGCCTGGATGACCTTCTCGAGCAGCGGCAGGAGGTCCTGGATGGAGGAGATCTTGCCCTGGTTGATCAGGATGTACGGGTCGTCGAGGACGGCCTCCATACGCTCCTGGTCGGAGACCATGTACGGCGAGAGGTAGCCCTTGTCGAAGGCCATGCCCTCGGTGAACTCCAGCTCCAGGCCGAAGGCGTTGGACTCCTCGACGGTGATGACACCGTCCTTGCCGACCTTGTCCATCGCCTCGGCGATGAGCTCGCCGACCTGCTGGTCCTGCGCGGAGAGCGCGGCCACGGCGGCGATGTCGGACTTGTCCTCGATCGGGCGGGCGGTCGCGAGGAGCTCCTCGCACACGGCCTTGACCGCGGCGTCGATGCCCTTCTTCAGGGCGGCCGGGGAGGCGCCGGCGGCGACGTTGCGCAGGCCCTCGCGGACCAGCGCCTGGGCCAGCACGGTGGCGGTGGTGGTGCCGTCACCCGCGATGTCGTTGGTCTTGGTCGCCACCTCCTTCACGAGCTGCGCGCCCAGGTTCTCGTACGGGTCGTCCAGCTCGACCTCGCGAGCGATGGTGACACCGTCGTTGGTGATGGTGGGGGCGCCGAACTTCTTGTCGATGACGACGTTGCGGCCCTTGGGGCCGATCGTCACCTTCACCGTGTCGGCAAGCTTGTTGACGCCGCGCTCGAGGGCGCGACGGGCGTCCTCATCGAACTTCAGAATCTTCGGCATGGGAGCGGTTCAGCCCTCTCGTTGCGATCCTCGGCCGCTCACCGCGACCGCCTAGAACGAACTGCGCCCCTCGCCCCCCGGCATCAGCAGGGTGACCAGGGGCGCAGCTCAAAGCAAAACTGGAGAAGCGAATTACTTCTCGACGATCGCGAGCACGTCGCGAGCCGAGAGGACGAGGTACTCCTCGCCGCTGTACTTCACTTCGGTGCCGCCGTACTTGCTGTACAGCACGATGTCGCCGACGTTGACGTCCAGCGGAAGACGCTGGCCGTCCTCGAAGCGACCCGGGCCCACCGCGAGGACGACGCCCTCCTGGGGCTTCTCCTTCGCGGTGTCCGGGATGACCAGGCCGGAGGCCGTGGTCTGCTCGGCGTCGAGCGGCTGGACCACAATGCGGTCCTCGAGCGGCTTGATGGCAACCTTGGAGCTGGCGGTCGTCACGATCCGACCTCCCCCTTCGGAGATCCGGGGTTAACTGTCTGAGGTGGCGACCAGGTCGATCCGTCGTCGCGGGTGCCGGATCTGCCTGTCGCTGTGTTGGCACTCACCGGGGGTGAGTGCCAGGTGTGACACTATTCCGGCGATTAGCACTCGGTCAAGCGGAGTGCCAATTCGCTTCGCCGAGTCGCACAGATCCAGCTACCTCCGCCTGGGGCTTCTCCGGCCCTCCGAGGCCCCTTCTCCCGGCGCCTGAGGCCCATGGCGTCCGAGATATGACGCACGGCGCGACGCGCATCCTGGCGGTCGAAGCCGAAGAACGCCTGGCCGAATCCCTGCGCCAAATCCCTGCGCCGCGGCCCCATGGAGCGCTCGGAAGGAACCATGAGGAGGACATCAACGTCGTAGATGATATGAAGATAAAGCGCCTCATTGCCGAGCAGATCGGGCCGAACGCCTCTGCGAGCCCGAGCTCACCTCCGGCATCCCGTGAGGCGTCACTTCCCCCGTCTTTTCCACCGTCACTTCCCCCGTCACCCTCCCCCGGCGCCTCGCAGAAGAGCGCGGTGGACGGCGGCGGCATCCCGTGCGTGGACTGAGGCCGCAGACGACGGCGGGCGCCCGCCGTCGCACCGAAGCCCTGCTCCTCGTCTTCGTCATCGGCATCGCCGTCTTCGGCCACGCCGCCGCTGGCCTGGCCATGAACGGCGAGCTCCCGCCCAAATTCACCGACTTCACCATCAGCCTGGCGCTGCTCTCGCTGGTCGGCCACCTGGGCGTCCGCCGCTTCGCCCCGTACGCGGATCCCCTCATCTTCCCGCTCGCCATGCTGCTGACCGGGCTCGGGCTGGTGCTGCTGCACCGCCTGGACCAGGGGTACATCGAGCGCTACAACGCGGACGCCAACGCTCCCGGCCAGCTGATGTGGACGGTGGTCGGGATCGCCGCCTGCATCCTGGTGGTGGCGCTGCTGCGCGATCACCGGCTGTTGCAGCGGTTCATCTACATCACGATGGCCGTCGCGCTGGTGCTGCTGATCGCGCCGGCGTTCTTCGGGGCCGATACCTACGGCGCGAAGCGCTGGATCATCCTCTTCGGGTTCTCGCTCCAGCCGGGCGAGTTCGTGAAGATCATGATCGCCATCTTCTTCGCGGGCTACCTGGTCATCCACCGGGACTCCCTCGCCCTCACCGGCCGCAAATTCCTGGGCATGCGCCTGCCCCCGATGCGCCAGCTGGGCCCCATCGTCACGGTGTGGATCGTGTCGATGCTGGTCCTGGTCTTCGAACGCGACCTGGGCACCTCGCTGATCTTCTTCGGCGTCTTCGTGGTGATGCTCTACGTGGCCACCGAGCGCACCAGCTGGATCGTGTGCGGTCTGCTGATGGCATCACTGGGCGCGTTCGTCGTCGGCTCGACGGAACCGCACGTCAATGCGCGCGTGGCCGCCTGGCTGGAACCGCTGTCGTACTACTGGCCGGACCGCCCGCCGGGAGTCACCTCGGACCAGTCGGCGCAGGCACTGTTCAGCTTCGGCACGGGCGGCATCTCCGGCACGGGCCTGGGCATGGGCCACCCGGAGCTGATCAAGTTCGCGGGCCGCAGCGACTTCATCCTCACCACCGTCGGCGAGGAACTGGGCCTGGCCGGAGTCATGGCGGTCCTCCTCCTCTACGCCCTCCTCGTGCAGCGGGGCCTGCGCATGGCCCTCGGCGCGCGCGACCCCTTCGGCAAACTCCTGGCGGTCGGCCTCTCGGCGGCGCTCGCCCTCCAGGTCTTCGTCGTAGCAGGCGGCGTAACAGGCCTGATCCCCCTGACCGGCAAAGCCCTCCCCTTCCTGGCCAAGGGCGGCTCCTCCCTCCTGGCCAACTGGATCATGATCGCCCTCCTCCTCCGCATCAGCGACAGCACAGAACGCCAACGCCAGGCCGACGCACAAGGCCCAGCCGAAACAACGCTCACGCCGGTGGTGGGGGTGTAACGGGACGGCGGGGGACGGCCGGGGGCGGGCCGGGAACAGCCGGGCGGGGCGAAGGCGACCCGGGGGCGGGGGCGGGTCGGGGAAGGTGTAGCCCTCCCGCAACAGCCCCAGACGGGCCGCAGGGCGGCGATCAGCCCGGCACGGGCTGGGCGTAAGTCGCCCGCATTCGCGCCACGGTCCGGCTTTCGGGCGTCTGCGGCCCGTCTCGTGGTGACGGAAGACCGTTAGGGGAGTCAGATGCCGGATTCATCAACCGCAGACTCCGCCAACCCGCCCCCCGGGTGTCCGTCCGTCCCCGCCCCGCTGCGCGTCACCGTCCAGGGTGTTCGCGTTCCGCCCCGCCGTGCGTTACCGCCCACCCGGCGGGTGTTCCGTTACCGCCCCGCTGGGCACCGCGGCCGTCCGGCGACTGCACGGACTACGGTCCGCCGCACGTCCCGGGCCGGCTGGCATTGCGTCCGCCGCGCTGCGCGTCTTGGTCCGGCCGACCGGTGTTTCGTCCCCGCCCCGCTGCGCGTCACCGTCCAGCGGGTGCTCGCGCCCCTCCCCTCCCCTCCCCTCCCCGCCCCGCCCCGCCGCCTACAGGTAGTCCTCCAGTCGCCCGATCCGGTAGCCCTGGTCCTGGATCCGGCGGAGCATTCGCGTGGTCATCTCGATTTCCGTCGAGCCCTTGAGCTCGGCCGGGCCGCGGAAGTGGGCCAGGATTATGTCGCCCGGTTTGAGGGCGGAGCCTTCGGCGTACTGGAAGTTGTTGATCTGCATCGACACCCGCCACAGCACCACCCGCGAGAGGCCGCAGTCCGAGGCGGCCCGGAGGGTGTCGTCGTTGTAGTTGCCGTACGGGGGCCGGAAGAGCGTCGGGCGGTTGCCGAAGCGTTTCTCCAGGCGGTCCTGCTGGCCGCATATCTCCTTCTTCTGCGCCGCGAAGGGCAGGGTCCGGAGGTTCGGGTGCGTCAGGGTGTGGTTGTTTATCGTGCTGGCGCTGCCGTTGTCGCGGAGCTTCTCGAAGTGCCCGTAGTCCGACGCGGCCACGCTGTCCGTCAGGAACATGCTGATCGGCAGTTTCAGGTCCGCCGCCATCTTCAGGAACTCGGGGGCCTTCTCGGCGCCGTCGTCGAAGGTCAGGAAGACGACCTTGTCCTCCGGCGCGACGGGTATTCGGTCCACCACCGCCGCCTTGCCCGCCGCGGGCGCCGGGAGTACGGGCTTGTGCGTGGGCTTGGGCGCGAACTGCAGCGGGGCCGACAGACCCCAGCGCTTGTACGCGTCGTCCGGGGAAGGGGAGGCGGAGAGGGAGGGAGAGGCGGAAGGCGAGGGCGGCGGCGAGGCCGGGGAGCCGCCCTGGGCCCCCGGCGAGGCCCGGCGGCCCATGCGTTCGCTGGGGTCCGCGCCGCCCCCACACCCCGTCAGGGACAGCGCGAGCGCGCCGGCCGCCAGCGTTCCGGCCACCAACCGGCGCGCGTACATCACAGGTAGTCCTCCAAGCGGGCCACGGCATACCCCTTGTCCGTGACGGTCTTCATGACATGACGGATCATGTCAGGCATCGTGCCCTTCCAGTCCTCCCGGCCCCGGAAGTGCGTGAGGATGATGTCACCGGGGTGCAGGTCCCGGTCCCATTCCCGCCAGTCCATCCGGTTCGGGAACGCCTCCGCGTTCCACAGCGGGACCGCCTTGATGCCGCAGGACTTGGCCGCGAGCAGCGTGTCCTGGTTGTAGTTCCCGTACGGCGGCCGGAAGAGCGTGGGCCGCTTGCCGAAGTGCTTCTGGATCGTGTCCTGCTGACCACAGATCTCCTCGCGCTGCTTCTCGTACGACAGCCCGGGCATGTACCGGTGGTTGAGCGTGTGGTTGTTCAGGGAGACGCCCGCGGCCTGCATCTTCTTGAAGTACGGGTAGTTGTCCCGCACGAGGTAGTCGCTGAGGAACGCCGTGTACGGGATCTTCAGCTCCTGCATCATCTTCAGGAACTCGGGGTCCTTCTCCGCGCCGTCGTCGATGGTCAGGAAGACGACCTTGTCCTCCGTCGGGACGGTGGTGAAGACCGGCGGGAGGTTCTCCCCGTCCTCCACCTCGAAGCCCTCGCGCGTGGTGATCGCGGGCTTCGTCTTCGGCGCCGCCGGGGCGACGAGCGCCGGCTTGGCCAGGCCCCACTTCTTCGCGACGGCGATCCGGGCCTGCTGGGCGGCCTTCATCCGCTCGGCGGTGTTCCCGAGTGCGCCGGCCGCGCCCGCCGCCTCGGCACCCTTGGCGGTCTTCGCCTTGTCGGGCGCCGCGGACTGCCCGGATCCGCAGGCCGTTCCCAGGCCGGCGACCAGCAGCGCGGCCAATACCACCCCGAACCGGCCGCGCGCGCCTGCCGCGGACCGGTGACCCTGTTGCGTCTTATTTACCCTTTGTCCTACTAGCTGCATAGCAGCGGATCCTTACACCACAAGCTCGCACACCCCGGACGACACCGCGAGCGGACGCCGACCTTCCACCGACTGGCCCACAATGAATCGGTGACCCCCGAAGACTTCGCCGCGCTCCTCACCCCCGAGGGCCGCGCCCTCCTCGACTCGCTCCGCGACTACGACCCCGCCCAGGAGCTGGCCGTAGCCACCCGGCTGCGCCGCGAGCACCCCGTGGGCCTGGTCTCCGCCGCCCTGGGGCAGGCCCGGCTGCGCCAGCGCGCGGTGGCGAAGTTCGGCGCCGAGGATGCGTTCCGGATGTACTTCACCCCCGGCGGCGGCGAGATGGCCACCCGAGCGTCGGTCGCCTCGTACCGCGCCGAGCGGCTCGCGGCCCTCGGCGTACGAAGCCTCGCGGACCTGTGCTGCGGCATCGGCGGCGACGCCCTGGCCCTGGCCCGGCTCGGCATCCGGGTACTGGCGGTGGACCACGATCCGCTGACCGTCGCCGTCGCCCGGGCGAACGCCGAGGCGCTGGGGCTGGCGGACCTGATCGAGGTCCGGGAGGCGGACGTGACGGACGTGGACGTGTCCGCGTACGACGCCGTCTTCATCGACCCGGCGCGGCGCGGCGGCCGCGGCAGGATCTTCGACCCCGAGAGCTACTCGCCGCCGCTGTCATGGGCCGTCGAGACCGCCCGTACGGCCCGGCACGCCGCCATCAAGATCGCCCCCGGGATCCCGCACGAGGCGGTGCCGAAGGAGGCCGAGGCCGAATGGATCTCCGACGGCGGTGACGTCAAGGAGGCCGTGCTCTGGTTCGGCACCGCGCCCGGCACCGTACGCGCCACCCTGCTGCCCGGGCCGCGCACCCTGGAGACCGCCGAGCCGCTGCCGGACCCCGAGGCCGGTCCCGTCGGCCGCTACCTCTACGAGCCCGACGGCGCCGTGATCCGCGCCCACCTGGTCGCCGAGGTCGCCGAGCAGCTGGACGGCCGGCTCATCGACCCGACCATCGCCTACGTCACCGCCGACGAGCTGCGCGCGACGCCGTACGCGACCGCGTACGAGATCACCGACGTGCTGCCCTTCGGCCTGAAGAAGCTGAAGGCACTGCTGCGCGAGCGCGAGGTGGGCATCCTGACCGTGAAGAAGCGGGGCTCCGCGATCGAGCCCGAGGAGCTCCGCAAGAAGGTCAAGCCACAGGGGCCGAACTCCGCGACCGTGTTCCTGACCCGGGTGGCGGGGGCGCCGTCGATGCTGATCGGCTCGCCGGCGGTCGCGCCGTAGGGCGCCTAAAGGCGCGGACGGCCCAGCGGTAGTGGGCCCCCGCCTTGCCGAGGCCGAGCAGGCCGGTGATCCACAGGATCATGCCGAGGCCCATGTAGTACGCGACTTCGCCGTACGTCTCCTCGCCCGGCCGGGCCTGTACGGCGACGCCGAAGGTCAGCCACAGCCCGAGCGCGCCCAGCACGAGCGAGGCCAGCAGCCAGGTCAGGCTCCGCCAGGGCTGGCACATCCGGGGGTCGGTGTCCGGATCCCGTCCCGACTCGGCCCACGCGCGCAGCAGTTGCCGCACCTGGCGCTCGCGCCGGGCACCCCAGGCGAACCAGAACCCGGCCGGCACCAGCACGCCCACACCGAGCACGGCGAAGACGACTGCGAGCACGGCCGCCGTCACGCCGCCCTCCTCGAAGGCCATCAGGGCCATGCCGACGAAGGACCAGCCGAGGGCGAAGACCGCCGAGACCGCCCAGAGCAGCAGCAACTGCCCGAGGCCCACGGTGCGTTGCGCCAGATCGCGCAGGAACCGGGCGCGGTCGGCCCGTACGACGGTCTCGTCCATCCATTCGCGCAGATGCACGGGAGGCGGCGGAGGCGGCAGGTCGCGAGGCATGCGCACGACGATAGCGGCAGTCTGTCCAGGACCGCCTGAGCCGCTCGCCAGGGGCCGACGCGGCGTGTCCCCGCCCGGCCGGGGGCCCGGGGGCCGACGCGGCGTGTCAGCGCCCCGGCCGCCCAGGCTCAGCCGCCGGTGACCTCCACCGACTCGAACCGCCAGCGGTGCACCGCCCGGGTGATCAAGTCCGGGGCGGGTTCGGGCAGTTCGGGCAGGTCCGCCGCCACGCCCTCGGGCGCCTCCCACCAGGTGATCACCAGCACCCGGTCCTGCGGGGCGCGGAACACTTCGCGGCGCACCGGCTCCCAGGCCAGGACCTGCGAACGGGCCCACTCCAGCAGCTCGTTGCCCCGGCCGTCGGCGGCCCGGGCCTCCCACATCAGCGCGACGGTGCTCACGAGTAGAGGTTGTCCTTGCTCAGCTCATGCACGTGGTCGTGGTCGTGCGCGTGGCCGTGCGCATGCGCGTGCCCCTGCTCGTGTCCCTGCTCGTGCCCCTGCCCGTGTTCCTGCTCGTGCGCGGTACCCGGCACGTGCGGGTCCGTCACCGGCAGCGAGGAGTCCGCCGACAGGTCCCAGTCCGAGGCCGGCCGGTTCCGCTTGACCATCTCCGCACCCAGCGCCGCCACCATCGCGCCGTTGTCCGTGCACAGCTTCGGCCGCGGCACCCGCAGGATGATCCCCGCGTCGTCGCAGCGCTCCTGCGCCAGCGACCGCAGCCGGGAGTTGGCCGCCACACCGCCGCCGATCATCAGGTGGTCCACGCCCTCGTCCTTGCACGCGCGGATCGCCTTGCGCGTCAGGACGTCCACCACCGCTTCCTGGAAGGACGCCGCGACATCGCGCACCGGCACGTCCTCGCCCGCCTTCCGCTTCGCCTCGATCCAGCGGGCGACCGCCGTCTTCAGCCCGGAGAAGGAGAAGTCGTACGCCGCGTCGCGCGGCCCCGTCAGACCGCGCGGAAAGTTGATCGCCTTCGGGTCGCCCTCGCGCGCCAGCCGGTCGATGACCGGTCCGCCGGGGAAGCCCAGCTGAAGCACGCGCGCGATCTTGTCGAAGGCCTCGCCCGCCGCGTCGTCGATGGTCGCGCCGAGCGGCCGCACATCGGCGGTGATGTCCGGGGCCAGCAGCAGCGAGGAGTGCCCGCCCGACACCAGCAGCGCCATCGTCGGCTCCGGCAGCGGCCCGTGCTCCAGCTGGTCCACGCAGATGTGCGAGGCCAGGTGGTTCACCCCGTACAGCGGCTTGCCCAGCGCGTACGCGTACGCCTTGGCCGCCGAGACGCCCACCAGCAGCGCCCCCGCGAGCCCCGGACCGGCCGTGACCGCGATGCCGTCGAGGTCGCGGGGGCTGACCCCGGCCTCCTTCAGGGCGCGCTCGATGGTCGGGACCATGGCCTCCAGGTGCGCCCGGGAGGCCACCTCCGGCACGACCCCGCCGAAGCGGGCGTGCTCGTCGACGCTCGACGCGATCGCGTCCGCGAGCAGCGTGGTGCCACGGACGATGCCGACGCCGGTCTCGTCGCAGGACGTCTCGATACCGAGGACGAGCGGTTCGTCAGCCATGGGTCTCACTTCTCACGGGATTCTCGGAGTTCAGGGGGGCCGCGGAGGTCACGGAGGTGGCGGGGTCGGAGAGGCGCATCACCAGCGCGTCGACGTTGCCGGGCTGGTAGTAGCCCCGCCGGAAGCCGATCGGCTCGAAGCCGAAGCGCTCGTACAGCTTCTGGGCCCGAGTGTTGTCCACCCGTACCTCCAGGAGGACCTCGGCGCACTCGAAAGCGGTGGCGGCGCGCAGCAGATCGGTGAGCAGCCGGGCCCCGAGCCCGGTGCCCCACTGGTCGCGCGCGGCCGCGATGGTCTGTACGTCGCCCAGGTCGCCGGCGGCGGACAGCCCGGCGTAGCCCACCAGGCGGCCTTCCGGCGTCTCGGCGACGATGTAGTGGCGGGTGGCCCCGGGGCCGCGGGCGTGGGCGAGCTCGGACCAGAACATCCCGGCGGACCAGGCGTCCTCGGGGAAGAGTTCGTGCTCCAGTTCCAGCACGGGCTCGATGTCCCACCAGCGCATCTCGCGCAGTACCGCTGTCACTGTGGGGTGACCACCTTGTAGTTCTTGGGTACCTGGGCGTCGGGCCGGCGCAGGTACAGCGGGGTCGGAGGCAGGAACTCCGCCCCGGCCGCCAGTCGTTCCGCCGCCAGGGCCGCGAGGGCTCCGGCGGACTGGTGCTCGGGCTCCCGCGCGTCGGGGAACACCTCGGGGTACAGGCGCGCGCCCTGGCCCACCGCGGGCAGTCCCGCGACCTGCTCGGCGATGTCGGCCGGCCGGTCCACCGCCGGCTCGCCGAGGCGCGTGCGCGGGTCCTCGTAGCGCGCCCAGTAGACCTCCTTGCGCCGTGCGTCGGTGGCGACCGTGAAGGGGCCCTCGATTCCGGCGGCGCCGGCGGCGTACGCGAGCCCGTCCAGGGTGCACAGGCCGTACACGGGCACGCCCAGCACGGAGGCGAAGGTGGAGGCGGTGGCGAGGCCGACCCGTAGCCCGGTGTAGGGGCCTGGGCCGACGCCGACGACGACGCCGGTGACGGCTTCGAGCTTCAGCCCGGCCTCGGCGAGGACCTTGTCGACGGAGGGCAGCAGAAGCTCCCCGTGGCGGCGGGCGTCGACCTGGTTCGACTCGGCGAGGACGGACTCGCCGTCGTGCAGGGCGACGGTGACGGCGGGCGTGGCGGTATCTACAGCGAGCAAGAGCACGCGAACAGCCTACGACTCCGGGGCCCCGGGCCCGCGCGGACGGTCGCCGGGCACCCTGGCTGCTACCTTTCGAACCGAGGTATCGAGCAGGTATTTCAACGTATGCGCGGAGAGGTGGAGCAAGGTGGCACGCAGCAGCTCGGGAATCGTGGCCGGGCTCACCGCCGCGGCAGTCGCGGCCGTCGGCTTCCTCGGCTACCAGGCCTCCGCCACGGCGCCCGCGCACCCGCCGAAGGCCGCCGTGCAGACCCCGGCCCCGGCCCCGAGCCAGTCGGCCACCGCCAAGCAGGACGCGGCCAAGCCGGTGCCCGTGCCGGCCGGTTCCGGCGAGGGGATGCGCGTCGTGTACTCGGTGGGCATGAAGCGGGTGTGGCTGGTGGGCGAGCCGGGACGGGAACCGAAGTCGTTCGCGGTGATGCCGAGCACGGTGCACCCGAAGCCGGGCAGCTACGTGGTCGGCTCGCGCTCGGGCGCGGTCACCGGCTCGGACGGGGTGCCGATCGAGCACGTCGTACGGTTCGGGCTCGCGGAGGGCGTCGCGGTCGGGTTCAGCGCCCGCGTGGACGGCTCGATGCCGGAGCCGAACCCGGACAAGAAGACCGGCGGCATCCGCATGTCGCGCGCGGACGGCGATGCGATGTGGTCCTTCGCGACGATCAACACGAAGATCGTCGTCGTTCCCTGACGGGACCCACCTTCACCCAGGCCACCTTCACCCATACGTGGGACTCAGGCCGCTTCGGATCCCGGAGCGGCCTGTTCCGTAGCCGCGTGCAGCTCGCCCGGGCCTGGGCCCGACCCGGCGCCCTCGTCCCGTACGTGCAACCGCGCGGGCGGCGTCGACACGGCGGTAGCGGCCACGCCCGCGGCGAGCAGCGCCCCCATGGACACGCCGGACGTACGGGGAACGTCCGCGCGGTGCGCTCGCTCTGCTCCTGCTGCCGACATGGCTGCCTCCTGGACCACGGGACGCCGTACTTAGGCACACCTAACCAGCGCTCGGTACCATGTCATCACGCGGTACTCGGCCTGCGCAATATCTTGCCGACTTGTTGTCGGTACGTTCGCGTTCCCGGCCCGGTTCCCGCCCCGGTTCCCCCGCCCGGCCCCGCCCGGTTCCGGGCCGCGCCGCTACTCCACCGGAGCGACGGCCAGTGCCGCGAGCGCCGACTGCCCGGCGCCCTCGGCCCAGCGCGCCCCGACCCCGTGCACCGAGACCTCCCGTACGTCGTCCAGGACCTCCTCGTGGCCGACCGCCCGCGCGATCACCACGTGCAGCCGGTCGTCGGAGAGCTCCTCGACCTTGCCGTCGCCCCACTCCACGACGACCACGGAGTCGGGCAGCGAGACGTCGAGGTCCAGGTCCTCCATCTCGTCCAGCCCGCCGCCGAGCCGGTACGCGTCCACGTGCACCAGCGGCGGCCCGTCGCCCAGCGGGGGATGCACGCGGGCGATCACGAAGGTCGGCGAGGTCACGGCCCCGCGCACGCCCAGGCCCTCGCCGAGGCCCCGGGTCAGGGTGGTCTTGCCGGCGCCGAGCTCACCGGTCAGCAGCACGAGGTCACCGGGGCGCAGCAGACCAGCGATCCTGCGGCCCAGTTCGCGCATGGCGTCCGGGGAGTCGACGGTGACACGGGCCTGGGCAGCGGCCTCAGGTGCCTGGCTGCGCGGTGCTTCCAGCGGTACTTCTTCCATGCCCGCCAACGTTAGTCGGTGCGGCCACGGCTCCGGCGCGCACCAGCAGCTCGCTCAGCAGCGCCGTCACCGTCTCGGGGTACTCCAGCATGACCAGGTGCCCGGCAGACTCCAGGATCGTCAGCTCCGCGGACGGCAGTACGGCCTTGATGGCCTCGCTGTGCTCGGGCGGGGTGATCATGTCTGTGTCCCCGGCGATGACGGTGACGGGGATGTCCGCGAACCGCTGGAGCGCGGCGGACTTGTCGTGGATCTGGAAGGCCGGGTAGAACTCGGCGACCACGTCGATCGGGGTGGCCTCGATGAGCCGCTCGGCGAAGCGCGCGACGGCCGGGTCCACATCCCGGGAGCCGAACGAGTACCGCTTGATCATCCCGGCGAAGAGGTCCGCGGTGGCCCGGCGGCCCTTCTCGACCAGCTCGACCTGCGAGCCGAGCGCCTTGAGCACCCCCGGCAGTACCCGGCGTACGGCACTCAGCCCGGCGGCCGGCAGCGGCAGCCCGTACGTCACCTCGCCGAGCCCCCCGCTGGAGGTGCCGACCAGGGCCACGCCGAGCACCCGGTCCCGTACCAGCTCGGGGAACTGCTCGGCCAGCGCCATGATGGTCATGCCGCCCATGGAGTGGCCGACGAGGACGAGCGGCCCCTCGGGGGCGGCGGCGTCGATGACGGCCTTCAGATCGCGGCCGAGCTGCTCGATGGTCACCGCCTCGCCGTCGGCCTGGGCGAGGCCGCGGGCGGAGCGGCCGTGGCTGCGCTGGTCCCAGTACACGGAGCGGACCACTCCGCGCAGGGCCGCGCGCTGGAAGTGCCAGGAGTCCTGGCTGAGGCAGTAGCCATGACAGAAGACGACGGTGGCGGCGGGTCCGGCGTTCCTCCGCAGGCGCCGCTTCTTGCCGTCGTCGGGCAGCTCGTCGACCTCGTAGTAGAGCTCGGTCGCGTCCTCGGCGCGGGTGGTTCCCTCGGTCCCGCGCAGGGATCCGTAGTCCCCGACGGCATCGAGCGCGAGGCGCGCCTTCACGCGCATGCCGCGGCCGACGGTGAGCCGTTCCACCGCGACACCGGCCGCCGCGCCCGCGGCGATGACGCCGATGGCGGCGCCGGCCCAGCCGGCCTTGCGCCAGTTCTCGCTCACGCCGTCGCCCACGCCGTCCTCACTCAGCCGTTGCGGTACACCCGGGGCACGCGCCCCCCGATACGGGTGACGATCTCATACGCGATGGTGCCGGCGGCCTCAGCCCAGTCCTCGGCAGTCGGCTCGCCGTGCTCTCCTGTCCCGAAGATGACAGCCTCCTCGCCCACCCGCACCTGGTCGGCGCCGAGGTCGACGACGAACTGGTCCATCGCGACGCGGCCGGCGACGGTACGCCGCTTCCCGCCGAGCAGGACGGGCCCGCGCCCGGAGGCGTGCCGCGGAATCCCGTCGGCGTATCCGGCGGGGATCAGGGCGAGGTGGGTGTCCTGCGCCGTCACGTGGTGGTGCCCGTAACTCACCCCGTGCCCGGCCGGCACGGCCTTGACGAGGGCCACGGAGGCCTTGAGGGTCATGGCGGGGGTGAGCCCGAGCTGCTCGGAGGTGCCAAGCTCGGGGGCGGGGGACACGCCGTAGACGGCCAGCCCGCACCGCACCAGGTCGAAGTGGCTCTCGGGCAGGGTCAGGGTCGCCGGCGAGTTGGCGATGTGCCGGACCTCGGGCGCGACGCCCTCCTTCTCGGCGTAGGCGAGCATGTCGCGGAAGGCGTTGAGCTGTAGCGCGATGGAGGGGTGCCCGGGCTCATCGGCACAGGCGAAGTGCGACCACACCCCGGTGACGCTCACGGTCCCCTCGGCCTGGGCGGCGACGGCCGCTCCCACCAGCTCGGCCCAGTCGGCGGGCTGGCACCCGTTGCGCCCCAGCCCGGTGTCGGCCTTGAGCTGAACGCGCGCGGTACACCCTGCCGCCCGCGCGGCGGCCCGTACCTCGTCCAGCGCCCACATCCCGCTGACGGAGACGTCGATTCCGGCCTCGACGGCCTCCCGCCAGGGCCCGCCGGGGGTCCACAGCCAGCACATGACCGGCGCGTCGATCCCGGCGGCGCGCAGCGCGAGCGCCTCTTCGGGGGTCGCGGTACCGAGCCAGGTGGCACCGGCTTCCAGGGCGGCCCGGGCGCACGGAACGGCCCCGTGCCCGTAGGCGTCCGCCTTGACGACGGCCATCACCTGGGACCGGGGCGCCCGCCGGCGCAGTGCGCGCACGTTCCCCCGCACGGCATCAAGATCGATCTCGGCGTACACGCGCGTCGCTGTCTCGTTCATCGCCCCCAGTCTCTCAGAACCCGCCCCCGGGCCCACTCCCACCGCTCCGCCACCAACTTCAGCCTCGCCGGTGTTTGAGGCGCTGGGGGTCCCCCGGACGGAGTCTGGGGGAGAGTCCGGGGGCCGGCCCCCGAAGACGGCGCCACGGCCGGGCGACCGCGTCAGGGCGACCGCGTCAGGCCGACCCAGTCAGGACGGACCGCGCCCAGGCGGCCGCGGTCAGGCCGACCCCGTCACGGCGACCGGACATCCCGCCAGGCGGCCGGGAGGGACTCCGCCACCTCGTGGGCCGGGGCAGGGGCACCGCCGGAGGCCAGCCGGCCCGCCAGCCCGTGCAGGAACGCCGCCACCGCGCCCGCGTCCTCCCCCGACAGCCCCGCCGCCAGAAGCGACCCTCCCAGCCCCGACAGCACGTCCCCACTCCCCGCGGTGGCGAGCCACGGCGTCCCCGTCGGATTGACCCGCACCACCCCGCCCGAGGAGGAGGCCACCAGCGTCGTAGAGCCCTTGAGCAGCACCGTCGCCCCGTACCGCCCCGCAAGCTCCCGCACCGCCGCCAGCCGCCCCGCCTCCACCGACTCCCGCGACGTACCGAGCAGCGCCGCCGCCTCCCCCGCATGCGGCGTCAGCAGCGTCGCCGCCGGCCGGGCACGCAGCACCTCCGGGTCCAGCCCGCGCAAACCGTCCGCGTCCACGAGCACCGGCACTGGCACCGGGTCCGAAAGGACCTCGGCGACTTCCCCGGCCCGCCCCTCCCCCACCCCCCCCCCTACCACCCCCGCCTGCACCCGCCCCCGCCCGATCAGCGTCTCCGGGTACCGCGCGAGCACCGCATCCGCCGCCGGCCCTACGTACCCCAC
>NZ_JAGGOY010000071.1 GCF_018614095.1 Streptomyces sp. ISL-87
CCCCCACACCCGTCACCGCCCCCGCGCAGACCCCGACGCGGCCGGTCCAGATCACCCCCGCCCCCCACTACTCCGTACGCCTCGCCCGCGACGAGGACGAGGTACGCGCCGCCCAGCGGCTGCGCCACCAGGTCTTCGCCGGTGAGCTCGGCGCCCGCCTCGACGGACCCGAGCCGGGCCTCGACGCCGACGCCTTCGACGCGTACTGCGACCACCTCCTCGTCGTCGAGGAGGCCACCGAGCAGGTCGTCGGCACCTACCGGCTGCTGCCCCCGGAGCGCGCCGCCGTCGCCGGCCGCCTCTACTCCGAGGGCGAATTCGACCTCTCCGCCCTCGCGCCCATCCGCCCCGACCTGGTCGAGGTCGGCCGCTCCTGCGTCCACCCCGACCACCGCAACGGCGCCGTCATCGCCCTGATCTGGGCCGGCCTCGCCCGCTACATGGAACGCTCCGGGCACAACTGGCTGGCCGGCTGCTGCTCGATACCGCTCGCCGACGGCGGGGTGCTGGCCGCCGCGACCCGGGACAACGTCCTGGGCCGCAACCTCGCCCCCGAGGAGTACCGGGTCACCCCGCACCTGCCCTGGAGCCCCGAGGGCATCACCTTCCCCGACCGCATGGAGCTGCCCCCGCTGCTGCGCGGCTACCTGCGCCTGGGTGCCTGGGTCTGCGGCGAGCCCGCCCTCGACGCCGAGTTCGGCTGCGCCGACCTGTACGTCCTGCTCTCCCTGCGCCGCACCAACCCGCGCTACCTCAACCACTTCCGCTCGCTCGTCCCGAGCGCATGAGCGTCTGGCTCCCCACCTCGCCCTGCACCCCCGAGGCCTGCGCCGGCCACGAGGGGCGGGCGGCGAGCGTGCCGCGGGCGGTGCTCCGGCTCACCGCCGCCGTGGCCCTGATCCTCATCGGGATCCTGGGCGCCCCGCCGCTCCGGCTGCTGCCCGGCCGGCCCCGGCAGGCGCTGGCACGGGCCTGGGCGACCGCCCTGGTACGGGCCTTCGGCATACGGATCACCGTGCACGGGAGCCCCGGCCCGGACGGCGGGCGCCTGATCGTCGCCAACCACATCTCCTGGCTGGACATCCCTCTCGTCGCCGCCGTCCTGCCCTCCCGGATGCTGGCCAAGAGCGACATCCGCGGCTGGCCGGTGCTCGGCCCGCTCTCCCGGCAGGCCGGCACCCTGTTCATCGAACGCGACCGGATCCGCGCCCTGCCCGCCACCGTCGACGCCGTCACCCGGGCCCTGCGGGCCGGGGACCGGGTCACCGTCTTCCCCGAGGGCTCCACCTGGTGCGGGCGCGCCCAGGGGCCCTTCCGGCGCGCCGCGTTCCAGTCTGCGCTGGACGCGCGGGTACCCGTACAGCCCGTGCGCCTCGTGTACCGGCTGGACGACCGGCACCCGGCCGGGGCTCCCGCCTTCGTCGGGGACGATCCGCTGACCGCCTCGCTGTGGCGGATCGCCTCGGCCCGCGGGGTACGGGCCGAGGTGCGGCTCCTGCCGCGGATCCCGCCGGGCCGCCACGCGGACCGGCGGGACCTCGCGGCCGCCGCTCAGACGGCGGTCACCCCAGAACCCGCTCCGCCGTCACGACCGGGAATCCCGTCTCAGCCCACGCCGCCGTCCGCGACCGACAAGGACAGGGCGAAGCGGCCCGCCGCGTCCGTCCACCACTGGGCCAACTCCAGCCCGGCGGCCGAGAGTTCCTTCCGCACACCCTCCTGACGGAACTTGGCGGACACCTCCGTCCGGATCTCCTCACCCGCCTCGAACGGCACCACCAGATCCAGTGCCCGGATCTTCACGGCCAGCTCCGACCGGGACCGCAACCGCATCTCGATCCACTCCTGCTCCCGATTCCACACCGCCACGTGCTCGAAGTCGGCGGTGTGGAAATCCGCGTCCAGCTCCCGGTTCATGACAGCCAGTACGTTCTTGTTGAACTCGGCCGTCACCCCCTGCGCGTCGTCGTACGCCGCCACCAGCACGGCCTCTTCCTTCACCAGGTCCGTGCCCATCAGCAGGGCGTCCCCGGGCGACAGCATCGCCCGTATGGAAGCCAGGAACTCGGCGCGCTCCGGCGGCAGCAGATTGCCGATCGTGCCTCCGAGGAAGACCACCAGGCGGGGGCCGGGGGTGGGCGGCAGGTGCAGCGGCTTCGTGAAGTCGGCCACCAGTGCGTGCACCCGCAGCCCCCGATGCTGCGCCAGCAGGGTTTCGGCCGCCCCCCGCAGGGCGCTCTCGCTCACGTCCACCGGGATGTACGTGTCCAGTGCGGGCATCGCCTCGATCAGGTGCCGGGTCTTCTCCGAGGAACCGGAGCCCAGCTCCACCAGCGTGCGGGCCCCGCTCACCGCGGCGATCTCCCCGGCCCGTTCGAGCAGGATCTCCCTCTCGGCGCGCGTCGGGTAGTACTCGGGCAGCCGGGTGATCTCCTCGAAGAGTTCGCTGCCCCGCGCGTCGTAGAACCATTTGGGCGGCAGCACCTTGGGCGACTGCGTCAGCCCGTGCACCACATCGGCACGCAGCGCGGTGTCGGCGGCGTCCTCGTCGAGGGTCCTGGTCAACTGGAAGTCGCTCACGGGGTGTTCTCCTTGAGGGGGATCAGATCGACCGTCGTACGGGTGGCGATCAGCAGGGTCCGGTCGGGCACTTCGCACCAACGGGTGTCGTCGTCGTACGGCTCCGACGCCACGACGGTTCGCTGCGCCGGTACGTCGGCCAGGTACCACAGCGAATCGCCCCAGGCGGTCGCGGCGATGGCGTCGCCGTCGGTCAGCAGCAGGTTCAGCCGGGAACCCGGCGCCGCCCCGGCCAGCTCCCGCACCGGTTCGGCGAGCGCCGTGCCGAGGTCGTCGCCCTGGCGGAGCCGGTGCAGGACCAGCGCCCAGATCAGCGCCGAATCGGTGCGCGAGGCCAGTTGCAGGAGCTCCTCGGGCGGCAGCCCGGCCGCGAGCGGAGCCGCCGACTCCGGCCAGTTCCGCACCGCGCCGTTGTGGCTGAACAGCCACGGCCCCGAGGCGAAGGGCGCCGCGGCCGCCTCCCCGTCCGCCCCGGCCATGGTGGCGTCCCGTACGGCGGCCAGCGCGGCCCCGCTGCGCACCACCCGGGCGATGTCGGCGAAGGTCAGGTCGCCCCAGATCGGCCCGGCCCGGCGGTAGCGGGCCGGCACCGGATCGCCCTCCGCGTACCAGCCGACGCCGAAACCGTCGGCGTTGATCGTTCCGTTCTGCTGCCTGCGGGGCTCCCAGGACTGCCGCACGAGGGAGTGCTCCGGGTCGCTCAGCAGCCGTCCGAGCGCCACCACCGGACCCACATAGGCAAGATGACGGCACATCAGACATCCCTCGCGGTCCGGAAGCCGGAGAAGATCTGGCGGCGCACCGGCAGGTCCCAGTTTCGGAAGGTGCCTCGGCAGGCCACCGGATCCACCGCGAAGGAGCCGCCGCGCAGCACCTTGTGCTCCGGGCCGAAGAACACCTCCGAGTACTCGCGGTACGGGAAGGCCCGGAACCCCGGGTAGGGCAGGAAGTCCGAGGACGTCCACTCCCACACGTCGCCGATCAGCTGGCGCACCCCGAGCGGCGACGCCCCGGCGGGGTAGCTGCCCGCGGGGGCCGGGCGCAGGTGGCGCTGGCCGAGATTGGCGTGCGCGGGAGTGGGGTCGCCGTCGCCCCACGGATAGCGGGTCGAGCGGCCGGTGGCCGGGTCGTACCGGGCGGCCTTCTCCCACTCCGTCTCCGTGGGCAGCCGGCGCCCTGCCCAGCGGGCGTACGCGTCCGCCTCGTACCAGCTGACATGCAGGACCGGCTCGTCGCCGGGCACCGGCTCGGTCACCCCGAAGCGGCGGCGCAGCCACTGCCCGGCCTCCCTGTGCCAGAACAGCGGGGCCTCGATGCGGTGCCGGCGTATCTGGTCCCAGCCCTCGGCCGCCCACCAGCGGTCCTCGCGGTAGCCGCCGTCCGCGATGAACTCCTGGTAGTCGGCGTTGGTCACCGGCACCGTGTCGATCCAGAACGCGGCTGTGTCCCGGGTGTGTGCCGGGCGCTCGTTGTCCAGTGACCACGGCTCGGCGGAGGTGCCCATCGTGAATGGGCCGCCGGGTACGAGGACTTCGGAGGCCGCGGGCGGCGGGCCCTGTGGGGGATCCGGCTCCGGGGCGGTCAGGACCGCCGCCCCCTGCCGTAGCTGATGGGTGATCAGCATGGTTTCGTCGTGCTGCTGTTCATGCTGGGCGATCATCCCGAAGACATAGCCGTCGGCCAGCAGCGCCGTACCCTCCAGCGGAGTGTGCTCCAGCAGGTCGAAGACCCGGCCGCGCACCTCGGCCGCGTACCGGCGGGCCTCATCGGGCTTCAGCAAGGGCAGCTTGGGCCGCTCGGAGCGGGGATGCTCGAAGGCGTCGTAGAGCGGATCGATCTCCGGGTGCATGGAGTCGCGGCCGCCGACATGACGCAGCAGCCAGAGCTCCTCCATGTTCCCGATGTGCGCCAGGTCCCAGACCAGCGGCGACATCAGGGGGGAGTGCTGGGCGGTCAGGTCCGGGTCGCTCACCGGGTCGGTGAGCCCCGCCGTGCGTACGCGGGCGGCGGTCAGGGCCGCGACCGCCCGTTCACGCAGCACGTCCGGGTGGGATTCGGTGGTCACGAGCGGGCTCCCTTCCCGGTGAGCTGACGTAGGGGCTGGTCATCGGCCGGGCAGCGGCCGCGCAGCACATGGCGTTCGGTGAACTCGGCGACCGTCTCCTGGACCAGGGCGGAGGCCCCGAGCCGGGGCAGCGCCTCGACGGCGGCCAGGAAACAGGCGGCGGCCGCCGTCCGCAGCTCCGGATCGGCGAGCCCCAGCCGGGCGGCGGAGCGCCACAGCGGATTGTGCGGCGCGCGCCCGGCCGACCCGTAGGCGTCGGCCAGCACCTTCGTGACCCGGTACGCGGTCTCGGCGGCCTCCGGATCGTCGAACAGCGCGTGCACCACGGCCACCGGGACCAGCCAGCCGTTGTCCCCGGGCTGCGCGTCGATCATCCGCAGTTCGAGGTGGCCGCGCGGCCGGACCGGCGGGAACAGTGTGGTCAGGTGGTAGTCCAGATCCTCGGCGGTGGCGGGCCGGGGGCCGCCCGTGCGCAGCCAGTCGCGGAAGGTCATCCCGCGCGGGACCAGCCACGGCCCGCCGTCGTCCATCCGTATGCACATCACCTCGGTGTCCATGGCCTGCCGGGTCCATGCGGCGCGCGGTTCGGCGTCCAGCGGCGGGGCGAGCGCCCGCCGGGTGTCGATGTCCTCCCAGATCCCCTGTCGGGCACACCGCCAGCCGGCATACGGGCCTTCGGCGCCCGGGGAGTTGGCGAACGCGGCCACCAGCACGGCGCCCAGCAGATGGGCGAGCCGCCAGCGGCGGCCGTGGCCGAGCGGGCCGGGCTCCTCCGTCCCGGCGTCCACGCAGACCTGCACCGCGGCCGACGCGCGCATCATGGCGCGTCCGGCCGGGCCGGTGCGGTCGAAGTAGGTCTCCATCGCCTCGTAGCGCGGGCTGGTCAGCAGCCGGCGGTGCGGGCGGCGCGGGTCCTGCCCGAGGCCCCGCAGCGTCAGGCCCTGGGTTTCGAGGACGCCTCTAACGGCTGTCAAGTCGGCCTGCAGGGCTTCTACGCACCCGGTGAGGGAGTCGGCGGGCTCGGAGCTGAGCTCCAGCTGGCCGCCGGGCTCGACCGTGAGCCGGGAACGCAGAGGCAGAGTGCGGGCGGCGTCGTGCGCTGCGGTGAGCCGCTCGGGTGCCAGGGGCTGTCCGGGCCGTTCCGCGTCCAGGACCAGCCACTCGAGCTCCGCGCCTATGAGACGGGGCGGGCCTGTCTTGAAACAGATGCCGTGGATCAGCTCCTCGGCCTCGGTTTCGCTCATGCGTGCGGGCGGGGCGGGTGAGTTCTGTGGCATGACCGGGATCCTCATCTCCTGTCGTCGGCCTTGATCATCACCCGTGCCTACCCGTCCCCTGTCCCACAAAACCCTTTGGCGCCAGGGGTCGTGGTGGCGAACGATGGGAGCGTGAGCAGCAGATTGCGTGAGATCGCGCGGGAGAACGCAGAGATCGTGGCGGCCGGCGAATACCGGACGCGGTCGGGGCGGCGTGTCTCCCTCGCCGTCGCCGTGGCGGAAGCCAAGGCAGGAACCAGAATATATGGCCCGAATCGGATCATTCCAGGTGGAAACCTTCCCACGGGGGCCGGGCCGACCGTCGTCGAGGTCACGGGGGAGAGCAGCACGGTCGCAGCCCGTAGGCTCGCGACGGAGGGCCCGGATCCGGTCCCGGTGGCCGTGCTGAACTTCGCCTCGGCCCGGAATCCGGGCGGCGGCTACGTCCGCGGGGCGAAGGCCCAGGAGGAAGCGCTGTGCCGCGCCTCGGCCCTGTACGAGACCCTGCTGGAGGCTCCCGAGTACTACGAGATCCACCGCGCGGGACGCAGCACCTTCTACACCGACCGGGTGATTCACTCACCCGGCGTGCCCGTCTTCCGCGACGACCGGGGCGAACTGCTGGAGACCCCGTTCCGGGCGGGCTTCCTCACCTCCCCGGCCCCGAACGCGGGCACCATCCGCCGCCAGGAACCGAGCCGCGCGCACGAGATCCCCGCGACGCTGGCCCGCCGCGGGGAACGCGTACTGGAGGTGGCCGCGCTGCACGGCTACCGGCGACTGGTGCTGGGCGCGTGGGGGTGCGGGGTCTTCCAGAACAACCCGTCGGAGGTCGCCGAAGCCTTCCGGGGGCTGTTGTCGGGGCGCTTCGCGGGGGTTTTCGAGCGGGTCACCTTCGGCATTCTGGACCGGGATTCGGGGCGGCGGGGGGCGTTTGAGGGGGTGTTTGGGGGGTAGGGGCGGGCGTTGGGGGTGGTGGCGGCTTGGAGTGCGGGCAGGGCATTGGACTACCGTCAGGGGCTTGGGGTACCGCACTACCGCCGTCTCGGACTACCGCCCGCGCCTCGGACTACCGCCAGCCGTAGCGCTCGCGCAGCCGGTTCACGACCAGGTTGAACCGCCCCCGGTCCAGGGCGCATGCCTCGCGCCGCATGCCCGACTCATGCACCCGCAGCACCCGGTCCACGTCCACCCAGGACTCCCGCCCCGCGCCGTCCCACGGCCCGGTGCCGATCGGCACCCACTCCCGGTCGTGGTCGTGCCGCTTGCTGGACAGCTGTACGGCAAGCAGCGTGTGCCCGGCCCCCTCCCGGGCGACCACCAGTACCGGCCGGTCCTTGCCACGGCCGTCGTTCTCCTCGAAGGGGACCCAGGTCCAGACGATTTCGCCGGGATCGGGATCCCCGTCGTGGTCGGGTGCGTACGAGGTCTGCACTGGCCCGATGGCAAGCGGATCGGCCTCGGTGGTCGCGGTGTCTCCGCCGCGCCCGGGCTGCTCGATGTGGTTGGAACCCTGGTGAGAAAGTGCCGTCATCCGGGTGAGGGTACTGGCTCGGCGGCCCTGGGGGTGCGAGGCGGGTCGGTCGTTGGTGGGGGGCCGGCGGGCGGGCGGTGTGGTGGTGTTGTCGGTGTTGCCGCCTGCCAGTGTTGGTGGAGTGCTGGGGGCTTCCCGTCAGTCTTACTGTCCTTCCGGTTCGGGCCGGGTCCAAGGACGACGAGCTCTTCGCGTTCATGGAACTCCTCAAGTCCCTCTCCGAGCGGTGCTCGGCGGATCTCCCGGTCCCGGAGCCGCCGAAGGAGCCGCATCCGGCGGGGCTTCAGACCACGCCCCTGCCCGTGCCGGACGAGCCGCCGCCCACGGGGGAACCCAGAGACCCTGAGGCCGCGAAGCAGGACGTGGAGTTGAGCTCCGTGGAGGAGTGTGATGCCGGCATCCACGCCCGCCGCATCACCGACGCCCTCAAGGGCACGCCCGACCCGACACCGCAGCACGTCAGGGAGGTCCTGCGCGGCCTCGGCTACATCGACGAGCGGATCCACGGCCCGCAACGCTCCGGTGAGAGTGTGGAGTTCGCCCTCGACCTGAGGGTGCTGGGCGGCCAGCTGTGCCGTCGGCGGCACCGTCGTCCTGGTCGAGAACCCGGGACCCGCCGAATGCCTTCCGGTCATCGAACGAGAGCGGGTCACCATCACGTCTGTGCTGCCCGCCGTCGCCGAGCTCTGGCTCGACGTACTTCCCACGGTCCAGGCCGACTTGAACACCCTGCGTCTCGTGCAGACCGGCGGCGCCCCCTTGCACCGGGCGACCGCCGAACGAATAGGCCCCGAATTGGGCTGTCGCCTGCAGCAGGTGTTCGGCATGGCTGAGGGGCTGCTCACTCTCACCCGGCCCGCCGATCCGGACGAGACCGTGCTCACCACGCAGGGCCGCCCGCTCTCGCCCGACGACGAGATCCGCATTGTCGACGCCGACGGCAAGGACGTGCCCGACGGGGAGCCCGGCGAACTCCTCGCCCGCGGTCCTTATACCGTGCGAGGCTACTACCAGGCGCCCGACCACAACGCAGGCTCCTTCACCACCGACGGCTACTTCCGCACCGGCGACCTCGCGCGGCGCACCCCGGACGGCAACCTGGTCGTGACCGGCCGCCTCAAGGACGTCCCGCAGCGGGCTGGCCACGAAGATCTATCTGCCCCGTGACGGACAGGACACGACCGGCCCCAGACGGCCGGCGGACGCTAATTAAGCAATGGGGGAGCGCGTAGCGATCTGGGGCGTGGGTGGGCTCCCTGCCCATCTGGGCGCTGTCTAGTGCGGGTTCGGGCCAGGGGCCCCGGGCTGGCGGCGTTGGCCGGAGCTTGGTGGCTCCGGCGGGGGGTGTCTGGTCTGGCGGAGGTATGGCCGCGTATCTCTGCTGGGGCCGTGTGCTTGTCCATCCTCCGGCCTGAACCGGAAGGACAGTAAGACTGACGGGAAGCCCCCAGCACTCCACCAACACTGCCCAGCGGCAACACCACCACACCGCCCGCCCG
>NZ_JAGGOY010000072.1 GCF_018614095.1 Streptomyces sp. ISL-87
TCCTCACAAGAGTCCGCTGAACTCGGTGGTGCGCGGGCGAGCGTGTGCGCCACGCTCGTGGCGATTGCGGCACCGGGAGATTCGTCAGCCGTTGAGCCGGACCCCAAACGGCTTTGGACTTCGAGTTCTTGTTACGCGGGGGTGCTCTGCGTGTTCGCGTAGCGGTGCGGTCTGCGGTGCGCGACCATACGGACGCCAACAGAAACCCCGAGACAGGAAGAAGGGCGGACGTGTCCGGCAGCGAAAGCGAAAACCCAGCAATCCCCTCCCCGACCCCCACGCCGACCCGACCCAGAACGAACCGGGACTGGTGGCCGAATCAGCTGGACCTTCAGGTGCTCCACCAGCACTCGCCCCGGTCCAATCCGATGGGCGAGGACTTCGACTACGCGGAAGAGTTCGCGGCCCTCGACGTCGACGCGCTGAAGCAGGACGTCTTCGAGGTGATGACGACGTCCCAGGACTGGTGGCCTGCCGACTACGGCCACTACGGGCCGCTCTTCATCCGGATGAGCTGGCATGCCGCGGGAACGTACCGCATCGCCGATGGCCGGGGCGGTGGCGGCGCCGGCGCTCAGCGCTTCGCCCCCCTCAACAGCTGGCCGGACAACGCGAGCCTCGACAAGGCACGCCGTTTGCTCTGGCCGGTGAAGCAGAAGTACGGCCGGAAAATCTCCTGGGCCGACCTTCTGGTCTTCGCCGGCAACTGTGCCATGGAATCGATGGGGTTCAAGACGTTCGGGTTCGGCTTCGGCCGAGAGGACATCTGGGAGCCCGAGGAAATCTTCTGGGGGCCCGAGGACACGTGGCTCGGAGACGAGCGCTACGGCGGCGAGAGGGAACTCGCCGGTCCTTTCGGTGCCGTGCAGATGGGACTGATCTACGTCAATCCGGAGGGGCCGAACGGGAACCCGGATCCGATGGCCGCCGCCAGGGACATTCGCGAGACGTTCGGGCGTATGGCGATGAATGACGAGGAGACGGTTGCCCTCATCATCGGCGGCCACACGTTCGGCAAGTGTCATGGTGCGGTCGATCCCGAGTACATCGGCCCGGAACCCGAGGCCTGCCCCATCGAGCAGCAGGGCATCGGCTGGAGGAACACGTACGGCAGCGGCAAGGGCACCGACGCGCTCACCAGTGGCCTTGAGGGCGCATGGACCTCCGAGCCGACGAAGTGGGACAACGGGTACCTGGACAACCTGTTCCGGTACGACTGGGAGCTGACGACGAGCCCCGCCGGCGCGAAGCAGTGGACTCCCACGGATCCGTCGGCCAAGGACACTGTGCCCGATGCTCATGATGCGTCGAAGAGGCACGCTCCCATGATGCTGACGACGGACCTCTCGCTGAAGCTGGATCCGATCTACGGGCCGATCTCGAAGAGCTTCCACGAGAACCCGGACAAGCTCGCGGTAGCGTTCGCCAAGGCGTGGTACAAACTGCTGCACCGCGACATGGGACCCCCTTCGCGTTACCTCGGCCCGTGGGTCGCCGAGCCGCAGCTGTGGCAGGACCCCGTCCCCCAGGTCGATCACGCACTGGTCGCGGACGAGGACGTCGCTGCCCTCAAGGGCAGGATCCTCGCGTCGGGACTGTCCATCTCCCAGCTGGTCACCACCGCTTGGGCGTCGGCGGCGAGCTTCCGCGGCACCGACAAGCGTGGCGGGGCCAACGGGGCACGGATTCGGCTCGCGCCGCAACGGGACTGGGAGGTCAATGACCTGCCCGAGGTGGCCGAGGTGGTGGAGACCCTCGAACAGATCCGGCAGGACTTCAACCTCTCGGCCGACGGAACGAAGGTTTCGCTCGCCGACCTGATCGTCCTGGGCGGGTGCGCGGCCGTCGAGCGAGCCGCGAAGAACGCCGGGCACGACATCACGGTCCCGTTCGCACCGGGGCGCACGGACGCCTCGCAGGAGCAGACCGACGTGGAGTCGTTCGCCGTTCTCGAACCCAGGGCGGATGGGTTCCGCAACTACCTCCGGGGGGGAGAGAAGCTGTCGCCGGAGACCCTCCTGCTGGACCGCGCCAGCCTGTTGACACTGACCGGCCCCGAGATGACGGTTCTGATCGGCGGCATGCGTGCCCTGAACACCGGCTTCAAGCGATCCCCACACGGCGTCTTCACCCGCCGGCCGGAGAAGTTGACCAACGACTTCTTCGTCAACCTGCTCGACATGGGTACGGAGTGGAAGGCGTCGGCCTCGGCTGAGAACGTATTCGAAGGTCGGGATGGCGCCACGGGCGAGGTCAAGTGGACCGCGACCGCCGTCGACCTGGTCTTCGGTTCGCACTCCCAGCTCCGAGCCTTCTCGGAGGTCTACGCGTCCGAGGACGCGGGAGAGAAGTTCGTGCGCGACTTCGTGACCGCGTGGGACAAGGTGATGAACCTCGACAGGTTCGACCTCGCCTGAGCCCGACCCCGAGCCCGATGTCCCGGTCGGCCGCTCTTCGGCCGACCGGGACAACCGCGGGATCCGGTCAGGACGGATCCATCCGGTCAGGACAGTGCCGAGGGGCGAAATTCCGATGCCGGTCCTTCGTCTGCCCCGCCCACGTGCGCATCATCGAAGGGGGGACACGGGACACCTGCGAGTGGCGTGGGAGTGGTGATGAGGAATGAGGCTGTCGTTCCTGGAACCTCTGTACGCGGAGTCCGGCCCGTTCGCCTCGGTGTACCTGGACACCTCGCGGGACGTCGAGCAGCCCGACCGGGCCGTCGCCCTGCGCTGGCGCCGGCTGCGTGCGGACCTGACCCGGCAGGGTGCGGACCGGGCGCTGCTCGGCGTACTGGAGGCGGCGGTCGGCGCGGACGCGGAGGTGCCCGGTGTGCACGGGCAGGCGATCTTCGCGGCCAACGGCTCGCTCGTCATGGACGGGGAGCTGCCCCGGCCGCCCGCCCACGACTCGGCCCGCTACAGCACTCTGCCGGACGCGATGCCGCTGGTCACCCAGCATCTGCCGGAGATCCCCTACCTGGCGGTCGTGGTGCACTACCGCGGGCTGCCGACGGCCGAGACGCACGGCTGGGTGTGGGTGGAGGCGGAGTCCGGCACCTGGCCCGCCTCCGCCGTGACTCCGGGTGAGCGGCTGCACCTCAAGGTGGCGGTGGCCACCTGGCATCACAGCGCCGTCCGGCTGGGCCCCCGTCTGGAGGCCTGGGCACGGCGCACCCATGCGGACGCCGTCGTCGTCGGCGGGGACGAGTGGGCGGGCAACGTACTGGTCCGCCGGCTGCCACACGCCCTGCGCGAGAAGGTCGTACGGGTCGGGGGCCCCACCCCGACGGACACCGGACGGGCCCTGCTGGAGCCGCAGCTCGGCAGCGTCTTCCGCGGCCGGATGGCCGAGCACGACCTGGACCTGGTGAACATCTTCATCGGCCGCCGGGCCCTCGGCGGCCCCACGACGGAAGGGCTGGAGGCCACCGTCGCCGCCCTGCAGCGCGGCCAGGTCGCGGCGCTGCTGCTGAACCACCCGCCCGCCTCCTCGCTGCGGCTGTGGACCGGCCCGCGGCCCACCCAGCTCGCCCTGGCCGAGGAGGAACTGGTCTCCTTCGGAGTACGGGCACCACGCGAGGAACCCGCCGACGAGGCCCTGGTGCGGGCCCTCGTCGGCACCGCCGCCGAACTGGTCGTCGTACCGGAGGAGGAGCTGGGGCTGGACGAGGGAGTCGGGGCGCTGCTGCGGTACGCCGACCACGGGACCCCGGCCTGACGGGGCACTGCGATGATCCACGAGGCTTCTCCCGACAACCTGGTCCTCGCGGCCCGGACCGCGGGGGTGACCGACACACGGCTGCTGGAGGCCGTCCGGACCGTCCCGCGGGCTGGTTTCGTGCCCGCCGCCGAGGCCGGCTCCGCGTACTGGGACATCCCGGTGCCCCTGCCCTGCGGCCAGGTGACCACGCAGCCCTCGCTGGTCGCCATGATGGTCGCCGCGCTCGGCCTCACCGGCGGCGAGCGGGTGCTGGAGATCGGGACCGGCTACGGCTGGCAGACCGCGCTGCTGGCCCGCCTGGCCGGGCATGTCGTCAGCGTCGAGCGCTGGCCGGAGCTGGTCGCGGAGGCCCGGCGGCGGTTGACGGCGCACGGGTTCGGCGCGGTGGAGGTCGTCCTCGGCGACGGCACGCTGGGCGCGCCGGACGGGGCCCCGTACGACGCGGTCATCGTCTGCGCGGCGTTTCCGCAGGTGCCGGAGCCACTGGTGGCGCAGCTGCGCACCGGCGGCCGGCTGGTCCAGCCCGTGGGCCCGGGCGGGCGGGAGCGGGTGGAGCTGTACGAGCACCTGCCCGGGGGCCTGGAGCGTCGCCGGACGATCATCCCGGCCCGTTTCGTCCGGCTGTACGGTGCCCACGGCTACCCCGAAGGCAGCTCCTAGGAGTCTGATGAAGATCTTGAAAACGCGCCCGGCTTGCACCGGTTCAACCCGATTGATATTTACCGGCAATATGGGGTGAATCGGTCGGCCGGAGCAAGATCTTCAAGAGCCTCCTAGAGCCGCTGGTACGTGCCCACGAGGGTGCCGCTGGCGAGCTCCTTGCCCCGCACGGCGCTGTGCACGGCGTCCACGCTGGGCTGGTCGTGCAGCCGGACCGGCTGCGACAGCGCGTACAGGCGGAAGAAGTAGCGGTGCGGCCCGTGCCCGGGCGGCGGCATCGGCCCGCCCCAGCCCATCCGTCCGAACCCGTTGGGCCAGGACTGCCCGCCGTGCGGCTCCTGGCCTTCCTCCACCCCGCCGGTCCACGGGTCGATGCCCGTGACCAGCCAGTGCAGGAACGTGGTCCCCGGCGCGTCCGGGTCCTCGCACAGGAGCAGCAGCTCCGCGGTGCCCTCGGGCGCAGCCGTCCAGGTCAGGGGCGGTGAGACGTCCTCCCCCTCGCCGCTGTACCGGCGGGGGATCTCCGCGTGGTCGGCGAAGACGGTACTGGTCAGCTGAATTCCGGTCACGGCCGCCGTTCTCCCATCCCCGCCCGTCCCCGTACCGCTGCGGGCCCGGAATCCACCCGACCGGCCCAAGGCGCGGAACGGGCGGCAGTTTGACGGGCCGGTCGGCGGGCACGCGCCCGATGGGCAGGGCACCCTGGAAAGAGGGGTGTGCCGTCATCGAGCTGTTGTCGTCGCGCCCCCGTCAAGCCTTCCTGAACCCCCTGGGGGACATCATGGAACTCGGCTTTCTCAAACCGCTCTTCACCCGGCAAGGGCCCTGGGCCTCGGTGTACATCGAGACCACCCGCGCGACCGAGGACGCGCAGCGGATACAAGCACTCCGTGAGCGCGCGGTCGCGTCCCAGTTGATCGACGCGGGTGCCGACGCCTACACCGTCCGGGCCGTGGTGGACCGGCTCGCCGGGGAACCCGTCAGCGGGGCGCCGCCCGGCCGCGCGCTGTTCGCAGCGGGCGCCGAGGTCGTACTCGACATCCCGCTCGGGAGGGTCCCGGTAGCCACCGAGGCGACCTGGTCGATCCTGCCGCACATCGCGCCGCTGGCCGGCCTGCGGGGCGACGAGCCGAGCTGCCTGGTGGCGTACATCGACCGGACGGGCGCCGACCTGGAGCTGCGCGGCGCCCACCGCCGGGAGGCCGTGGGCCAGGCTCAGGGCAAGGAGTGGCAGGGCCGCGGGCACCGCAGCATGCCGGCGGACCGGTACGAGTGGCACTACCGGAACAAGGTCGAGAACGCGTGGAACGACACGGCGGGCATCATCGCGGCGGAGCTGGCCCGGCAGTGGCCTGAGAGCGGCGCCGATCTGGTGGTGCTGACCGGCGATCACCGCGAGCGCCGGGCCGTCTACGACCGGCTGCCCGAGCGCATGCAGGCGATGACCGTCGAAGTCGACAGCGGCGGCAGGTCGCCCGGCGCCTCGAAGGTCGCCCTCGACCGCGAGATCGCGCGGGTGCGCGAGAAGTTCGCCCACGAGCGGCTCGAGAGCGCCCTGGAGCGCTTCCGCACGGGCCGGGGCCGGCCCGGCGAGCACCGCGAGTCCACCGTTGACACCGGACCCGGTGAGGCGGCCGAGGGTATGCCGGCCGTCGTGGACGCCGTACGCACCCACCAGGTGGCCACGCTGCTCCTGAGCCCCGACGGCTCCGACGCGGCACGCGAGGTGTGGATCGGTCCGGGCGTGGACGAGGTCGCGGTGCAGCGCGGCCAGGCGGAGGCGATGGGCGTCGTCAAGCCCGTACTGGCGCGTGCGGACGACGCCCTGCTGCGGTCCGCGGCGGCGGCCGGCAGCGAGGTTCTGGTCGTACCGGCGGGTACGCCCGGACCGGCGGGCGGCTTGGGGGCGGTGCTGCGCTGGACCATCTGACGGCGGTGACAACGACCGAATGGACCGGATGGAGCTGCGTCCTCGTTGGCGCGACGCCCACGACCGCTTCTCGCCCGGACAGCCCACCAGGCGTGCCGTAGGCGCGGACACGGGTGGAAATGGAGGAAAGCACCTCCTGTGCCCCTGGAGCACCCATGACCGGTCCGCACGATCCGCCCGCGCCGGATCCGCCTTCCGGTCGGCGGACAGCCCATGAGGGAGGCGGTCCTGCGGCCGGGGCCCGCGAGGGAGGCGGTTCCCCGGGCGGGGCCCGCGCCAGCCGCATCGTCCGCGGCACCGCCTCAGCGGTCGTCATCGTCCTCACCTGCATCCTGGTTCCCATCGCGCTGCTCACCGTGTGGGTGCACGACATCGCACTCGATACCGACAGGTATGTGGCCACGATGTCCCCCCTCGCCAAGGACCCCGCCATCCAGGACGCGGCGGTCCGTCGCGCCACCCACGCCGTCGACGTGCGCGTGGACGGCCGCCAGGTGACGTCGGACGTGGCTGCCTGGCTTGAGTCACAGGGTTTGCCGCCCCGCGCCGCCCAGGCGGTGAAGGGGCTCGCTCCGCAGCTCGACTCGGCCGTCAACGAGGCCGTCACCAAGGTGGCCACCCGCTTCGTGGAGAGCGACCGGTTCGCCGATGTCTGGACTGACGCGAACCGGGCAGCGCACAACACGGTCGTACACGCGCTCACCGGTAAGGGTCGCGGAGCCGTGGGGGTCGAGGAGGGCACGGTCACGCTGGACGTCGGAACGGCAGTGGACCGGATCAAGGACGCGCTCGTGGAGGCCGGCCTGTCGCCGGCAAGCAGGATTCCGGACGTCGACAAGCAGATGGTGCTCTTCCAGTCCGACAAGCTGGCCAAGATCCGCGGCGGCGCCCATCTGCTGGACGTGATCGGGAACTGGATTCTGTTGCTCACCGCCGTCATCGGCACGGCCGGGGTGCTGCTGGCCCGCGGCCGACGCAGGGCTCTGGCACGGACGGCGCTGGGGGCGGCCTTCGCGTGCCTGGTCCTGCTGATCGCTCTGATCGTCGCCCGGCGCTACTACCTCGACCACCTTCCCGCCCAGGTGCAGTCCCCCGCCGCGGCCGCGGCGATCTTCGACACCCTGGTGCGGTTCCTGCGCGTCAGCCTGCGGACGGCGATCGTCCTCAGCCTCGTCATCGCCGCCGGCGCCTATCTGGTCGGCCCGGGACGACTGCCCCGAGCGGTGCGGGACACGTCCGACCGCACCGCCGACTCCGCGGCCCAGTGGGCGTACCAGCACCGGGTCCGCACGGGGCGGGCCGGATCCTGGGTACTGACGTACCGCCGGTGGCTCACTCTGGCCGCCCTGCTCATCGTGGCCCTGGTCTTCGCGCTGTGGAACCACCCGACGGTTCTGACGATCCTGCTGCTGGTTCTCGTCCTCCTCGCCGTCCTGGCGCTGCTCGCGCTGCTGGCGGCGACCGGCCGGGCGACCAGGAACGCGGAGCGACCGCCCGAACGACGGGAGCCGCGTCATGTCTGAACTCGGGCCTGTTGACCTGATCATCCTGTCCTTCCCCGGCGTCCGCCCCCCGGACGCCGTGCTCCGGGGCATCGAAGAGGTCGAGCGCCGCAACGATGTGCGCATCCTGGACGCCCTGGTGGTCACGAAGGAGGAGAACGGCGAGGTCGAGCGCGTCGAGCTCTCCGACATCGAGGACCTGCGAGACGCGGCGGCGGACCTGGTGGCCCGCAGCATGCTGGGACTCGTCGGTATCGAGGACGTCGACGAAATCGCAGCCTTGATGGACGTCGGGACCACGGTCCTCGCCCTGCTCGTGGAGAACGTCTGGGCCCGCGAGCTCGCCACGGCGGTACGCCGCCACGACGGCCGCCTGGTGGCCACCGTACGAATCCCCCATGAGCAGATCACAGAGGCGGAGGCCGACCTCGCCGCAGCGCCGGACGCCGGAATGCCGTGACCGTGCCCGGGGTGTTGTCGCCCGCCTCCATGCGTACGAATGTCGACGGAACGGAGGGAATCGCGAAGCGGGTGGCCAGGACCGGAGCGCCGAACGGTGGCGGCCTCTGCGTCGCCCGGGCCGGTTTACGCGGTGGCTGAAGGACCGGGGACCGAAGGGTCCAGCGACGGGCCCTCGCCGATCGGGCGGATCACCACCGGGTGCACGGGGGAACCCTCCGGCGCCGGGCACTGGGTGATCCGGGCCGCGATCTCGGTGACGCGGTCGAGGCCGGAGCACTCCAGCAGCCAGTAGCCCGCGGTCAGCACCTCGGTGTCGGCGTACGGGTGGTCGGTGACGACGGGTTCACGGCCCGGGGAGCCGGTGACGAACCGAGCCTCCGCGGGCGCGGTGAACCCCTGGGCGTCCAGCAGCTCCCCGGAGGCGCTGAGTTCCGAATTGAGGTCGCTCATGAAGGCGACCATGGCCGTGAGCTCGTCACGGCTCCACAGGGGGGAGGCGGGCGAGGCCTTCCCCTCCATCGCGTCGTAGTCCGCCTGGCTCGCCCGGACCGTCACGAAGTACTTCATGCGGACAGCCAACCAGCTCTGGTTTCGGCGCGGCCGTTCCCCGGCCCGGGGCGGGCCGGGGTTCCCCCGGGCGGCTCCGTCACCACCAGTAGAGGGGGTACTTCGGAGCCGTGCGGCGCACGCGGGAAGCGGCGTACCCGGTCAGCACGAGGAGGACCGCCGAACCCAACAGCAGCGGGATGAACCGGCCGGGAGCCGGGGTCTGGAGCACGATGATCACGGCGGTGGCCACCGCCGGCGAGTGCGGGGTGCGAGCGAGCATGTTGAGGGCGAGCGTGACACCGGCCGCCACGGCCGCCGCCCAGGCGCTGCTGCCCGCCGCCGCGAGAACGGCGTAGCCCACGACGCTGCCCGCCAGGTGGCCGATGACGACATTGCGCGGCTGTGCGAGCGGGCGCGCTGTGGACCAGCGCGGCGCTCGCGGCCAGCGGGGGTATCAGCACCGGTTCGTGGATCATCGCGCCGATCGCCACCAGGCCCAGCCCGGCGGCGCGGCGTTCGAGCTCATTGCAGGGAGATTTCCGGGGCAGGCGGCCGCCGGGCGGCCGGGGCAGGGCAGGAGGACGCCTGGCGAGGGTGGTGCCGGGGCGGGGTCCCCGGGGCGCGGGTGGGCCGGGGACATCCGCTACGAACCATATCTGTCGGGTGTCCGACGGGCGCTTCCGAGGGGGGTGAAAGGCCGGTCGCGCCCTGCCCCTCGCCCCGCAGTACACGCGCGACGGGCAGAGCGGGCGACGTCGGCGGCACGCAGGCGCCGCTTTACCAGCTCAAGGCGGAGTTCTTCAAAACCCTCGGCCACCCGGTCCGCATCCGTGTCCTGGAGCTGCTGAGCGAGCGCGAGCACGCGGTCGCCGAGATGCTGGCCGAGGTCGACATCGAAGCGGCCAGCCTGTCCCAGCAGCTCGCCGGGCTGCGCAAGGCCAACCTCGTCCTCACCCGCCGCGAGGGCTCCAACGTGTACTACCGGCTCACCAGCCCCGAGGTCGCCGAACTGCTGCGCGTCGCGCGCAGCATCCTCTCCGGTGTCCTGCAGGGCCAGGCCGAGCTCCTGGCCGACCTGCGCGCCACCGGACCCGCCGGACCGAAGTAGGCCGACGCGCCGCCTGTGCCCCGCCGGCACAGCCGCCCCGGGGCGTTCACTTCTGGGTGTGCTGGCCCAGGTAGAACAGCAGCCACACGAACCCGGTGGAGCGCAGCCGCGTCGCTGTCACTCGTCGTCCTCTCTCCGGACCGGCACGGAAGCGATGCACTCGACGTCGATCTGGTCGGCGACATCCATCAGGACACTGGCCAGACCCAGGACCGTGCCGGGATCGAGCTCCGCCTCGCCGTCGTACACCGAGTGCAGCCACCCGCCGGCCAGGCACCGCAGCAGGGCGGTGACCTGGTCGGCCGGGATCAGCAGCTGGCCGCCCGTCGTGGGGACCAGGGGAACGGACGCGTTCATAGTGGCGCCTCCTCCGCTCCGGCGGGCGGCAGGTGCGAGGTGTCCGGCTCCGCGGCCGAGATGGCCGCGAGAGCGGACCCCGGATCCTGTTCGACCGCGAGATCGCCCAGGGTGACGACGCCGACGAGCTCGCCGTCCTCGGTTACCACGGGCAGCCGGCGCAGCGCGTGGCGGCGCATGAGGTCGACGGCGTGGTCGACGCCGTCACCCGGGCGGACGGTGACCGGCTCAGTGCTGCAGACTGCCTGCACGGTCGTCTCGGCGGGATCCCTGTTCTCGGCCATGGCGCGGATGACGAGGTCCCGGTCGGTGAGGATGCCGCGCAGCCTGCCCCCGTCGACGACGAGGACGTCCCCGATGCCGGCGTCACGCATCACCCGTGCCGCCTCGGCCAGCGACGTCAGCTTTTCGACGGTCACCGGTTGCTCGGTCATCACCTCGTGGACTCGCCGGATCATGACTCCTCCTGCCGATGGAAGCCGTTCCTACTGGGCGGCTACCCCCAGCCGTCGACCGTAAGCCAGGCTCTGGCACGTGCGGGTCAGGGACCTTCCCATCGTCCGAGGCCGGCCCGCAGCAGGCCCACCAGATCATGGACGACCACATCCGCTCCGTGCGTGTACAGGCGCGCCGCCCGTTCGTGCGAGGTCTCACGGTTGATGCCGGCCACCAGGCCGAAGCCCGCGCGCATGCCGCCTTCCACCCCGGTCGGCGCGGCATCGGCCACCGCTGTCTGCGCGGGCGGCACATGCAGCCGCTTCGCGCCCTCAAGGAAGAGGGCCGGATCCGGTGTGCCCGCCAGATGCAGCCGGACGGCCTCGGACCCGTCCACGACCGTGTCGAACAGGCCCTGGATCCCCGCTGTGATCAAGACGTCGTTCGCACGGCTGGAGGCCGAGACCGCGGCGGACTTCACCCCCCAGGCGCGCAGCGCGCCCAGTACGGGCTCCACATCCGCGAACGCGTTCACCGGATGCTCGTCGAGCAGGTCGAACAGCGTCCTCTCCTCGGCGGCGGCGATCGCCCGTACCGTGCCGCATCCCGGCTCGTCGCCCGGCTCGCCCTCGGGCAGGCGCAAGCCCCGGGAGGCGAGGAAGGCGAGCACCCCGTCGAATCGGGACTTGCCGCTAACCAGGCCCAAGTAGTCCTTCACCTCGTCGAACGGGTGGCGCTGCCACGCGGCGAACCGGGACTCGGGCAGCGCTTCGAGGCACCGGTCGACGGCGGCCTTCCACGCGGCGGCGCGGATGCCGGCCGAGTCCGTCAGGACCCCGTCGACATCGAATACCACGCCGCGCAGACCCGTGACCGACCGTGCGGGGTCACTCCTGTTCGCCGCTGTCGCCATCATCGTTACCCTGCGGTCGGACGATGACGACCGGGCAGGCCGCGTGCACGGCGCACTGCTGGCTGACCGAGCCCAGCAGGAGGCTGGCGAAGCCTCCCCGGCCCCTGCTGCCCACGACCAGCAGCTCGGCGCCGACGGATGCCCCGATCAGCACCTTGGCCGCGGTCCCCCTGATCAGATGTTGTTCCAGCGGCACGTCTCCCACCTGGACGAGCACCTTCTTGATCTCGTCGTCAAGGGCCTGTCGGGCCTGAGCCTCATCGAAGTCGGCGTCCACCGCCGGGGCGGACCAGCCCACCGCTCCGGGGACGTCGTAGGCCGTAACCGCGTCCACCGTCGCCCCGATCAACCGTGCCTGCCGGACCGCCCACCGCAACGCCTCGTACGAGGCCGACGAGCCGTCGACGCCCACGACGACATGGGGTTTCGGACCACTCGTGTCCATGGCCGGGTCCCTCCCTCCTTTCACTCTTCCTGCTCTGACGAGGTGCTGTGCGCCTACCCGCGTGGCAGGGCCGTAGACCCGGCAGCGGGGGACGGAGAGGCGGCATGCCCGGAACTCGCGGGGTCGACGAGGAGGCGGCGCGGTTGCCTGCGGCTTCAGGACCCGTCCGACTGACACTGCGGGCACCACACCGTGCTGCGGCCTGCCATACGGGACCGGCGCAGGGGGTTGCCGCAGCGCGGGCAGGTCGCGACGGGGTCGTCGCGGTGCCCGGTGAGCCAGGAGTCGCGGGGCGGGACGCAGCCGGCGGTGACCGCGGAGCGCAACGTGCGGCGCATGTGTGTGTACAGGTGACGGCGGTCGGCCTCGGTGAGGTCGCTCGCCCGGCTGGTGGGGCGCAGCCTCGCGCGCCACAGGATCTCGTCGGCGAGCAGATTGCCGAGTCCGGCCAGGACGGACTGGTCGGTGAGGACGGTCTTGACTTTGCCGCGGCGTGCGGAGAGCGCGGCCTCGAAGTCCTCACGCGCCACCGCCATCGCGTCGGGGCCCTGGTGGTCCAGCAGCCGTTCGACGTCGGAGCGGTCGTCGGCCAGCCATAGACCCTGGAGCTTGCGCTGGTCGCGGTAGCGGAGCTGACGGTCGCCGCCCACGGTGAACAGGACCCGGTCGTGGGCGTCGGCCTCATCGTCGGGATGGGCGCACACCAGTTGACCGGTCATGCCGAAGTGCAGCATGAGGGTGGGACCGCCGGTGTGGGCGAGCAGCCACTTCCCGTGCCGCTCCGGCTCGGTGAACCGCCGGCCTTCCAATGCGTCGCGCAGCCTCCGCGCGCTCACCCCGTGCAATACCCCCTCGTCACGCACCTCGACGCGTTGGATGACCCGGCCCTTCGCACAGGACTCGAGCACCTTCCGGAATCCCTCGACGTCTGGTAGCTCAGGCATGGGGGTACGCCCTTCAGCAGGCTGGGCTGCGCTATGACGCCGGCCGGCCCCGGTCAGGTGTTGGGTTCGGCGGCGCTGATGTCGGCGAGTGCGGAGCGCTCGTCGCGGTCGATCGCGAGGTCGCCGAGCGAGACGATTCCGATCAGCTCTTCGTTGTCGATCACTGGCAGCCGGCGCAGCGCACGTTCGCGCATCAGGTCGACCGCGTGGTCTATGTCGTCGTCGGGGGCGACGCTGACGAGTTCGTCGCTGCAGATTTCCGCGACGGTGGTCTGGTCGGGGTCGTTGCCTTCGGCCAGGGCGCGTACGACGAGGTCGCGGTCGGTGACCAGGCCGCGCAGGTGGCCGTCGTCGGTGATCAGGACGTCGCCGATGTCGGCGTCGCGCATGCGGCGAGCGGCGTCACGCAGGGAGGTTTGTGGCCCGACCGTGACGGGATGCTCGGTCATGATCTCCCGGATCTTCTGGCGCATGGTGTCCTCCAGCGCTTGCGGAGGGGAGTTCGTGTCAATGGACGGCCCGCTGCTCCTCCAGGAGGTCGATCACCTCCTGGTCGGAGACCTGGTCGAAGTCGTCGTACCAGAGGCCGACCGCGTGGAAGAGCGGTGGCTGCTCGAGGCAGATGAGGTCATCGGCCTCACGGCGAAGCTCGACGGCGGACTCGGGGGCGCAGACCGGCACAGCCAGGATCAGCCGGGCCGGGTTCTCGGCCCGCAGGCGGCGCAGGGCCGCCCGGGCGGTGACACCGGTGGCGAGCCCGTCGTCGACGAGGACCACGGTCTTGCCCTCCAGGCGCGGTGCCGGGCGGCCCCGGCGGTAGAGAAGTTCGCGCCGGTGCAGTTCGGCGCGTTCGCGCGCGACGGTGGGGGCGAGGTCGGTCTCGGTGACGTCGAGGATCTGCAGGGCGCGCGGGTCGAACAGGGGTGGATCCTCACCGGCGATCGCGCCGATTCCGACCTCCGGCTGTCCCGGGGCGCCTATCTTCCGGGCCACTACGACGTCCAGGGGCGCTTCCAGAGCGCGGGCGACCTCGGCCGCTACGGGCACGCCGCCGCGGGGCAGCGCCAGGACGACCACATCCGCCGCCTGCCGCGCCCCGATCGACTCATCGAGTCGTTCGGCGAGTCGGCGGCCGGCCTGGCGCCGGTTCTCGAACCGGGTGACCATGTCGGTTCCCTCCTTCTTCCGTTCCCCCTCCTCCGGCACGACGCCTCGGTAGGGAGGGAGCGATGCGACGGCGTTCAGATGATGCCGGATATCGCCCTGCCCGGAACGCCGCCACGGTGCCGAATCGGCAGTGCCATCTCAGACACCTCCACACACTGTTGCTTCCCAAGGCGCCATGCCTCTGTATCCAGCGCCTAACCCCGCCACCAGTGGCTAAACATGGTGGGGACTCGCCGCGCCCCGGCGGCCAGCGCCGCGGCGAGGCAGGCGGCGGCAATGGCCGTGCGGTGGCGGGTGGCCCACCACTGGACGCTGCGAGCGCGCGCCTCGGAGTCGAAAGGTCCGTGCGCCCCGTGGTCGCGACGGTCGTCGGCGGTCCCAGAGGTTCGGCGGCTCCTCGGCGCCGGCGGGCTCGTCCGTCTGCTGGGAGGGTCCAGCCGCCGGGTTTCTGCGCGATTCCGCGTACGTGCAGGTAGGTGCCCTGCAGGCCATTGGCCAGGATCGCCGCGGAGGCTGCCGGGAGCACCGTGTGCGCCGCCCGCGGGCTGAGGAAGCCCGCGACGCCGGCCGCCGCACCCAGCGGGCCCAGGACGACCGGCCACCACATCACGCGGTTGCCGAAGCCCGCCCAGGCGTGCTCCAGGTAGATCTCGGCCGCGCTCACCAGGGCGCTGCCCGCGGTGAGCAGGGACAGGGACCGCTCGAACCTGCCGTGGCGGTGTTGTCGGTCAGCCGCGCCGCCCCTCGCACAGCGCCCGAGCGGACCCGGCCTGCAATGGCCGTACTCCTGAAAAGGGTCATGACGGATTCTCAATCCTTGCCGCTGCCGGGCAGGAACTCCTGCAGCTTCGCCTTGAAGCCCTTGCGGACCACGTCGGCGCGTTCGCTGTCGCCGTGCAGTACCGCCTCGGCGGTCGCCTTGATCTGGTCGAAGGTGGCATGCGGCGGAATCGGCGGAATCGAGGGGTCGGTGCGGAAGTCGAGCACGTAGGGCCGGTCTGCGGCCAGCGCGCGGTGCCAGGCCGGCTCCACGTCCTGCGGCCGCTCGATCCGCTCACCGTCCAGCCCCAGTTGGGCGGCGAAGTCGCCGTACCGGATGTCGGGCAGCGCCTGCGACTCCTCGAACTGCGGCATCCCTTCCAGGGCGCGCATCTCCCAGGTCACCTGGTTGAGGTCCTGGTTGTTCAGTACGGCGACGATCAGGCGCGGATCCGACCACTCTCCGTAGTACTTGGCCACCGTGATCAGTTCCGCCATGCCGTTCATCTGCATCGCACCGTCGCCCACCAGCGCGATCGCGGGCCGCTCCGGGAAAGCGAACTTCGCGCCGATGGCGTAAGGGACGGCCGCCCCCATCGTGGCGAGGGTCCCCGAGAGCGAGCCGCGCATGGTTCCGCGGATCCGCAGGTGCCGGGCGTACCAGTTCGCGGCGGAACCCGAATCCGCGGCCAGGATGACGTCGTCGGGCAGCAGCGCGTCCAGCGCGTGCACCACATACTCCGGGTTCAGCGGGTCGGCGGGGACCTCGGCCCGCCGCTCCATCACCTCCCACCAGCGTGCGTTCGCCTTCTCGATCCCCTCCCGCCAGGACCGGTCGGTCTTCCGCTCCAGCAGCGGCACCAGGCGCTTCAGCGTCTCGGCCGCGTCGCCCACGACATTCGCCTCGAACGGATAGCGCAGACCGACCATCGACGGCTCGATGTCGATCTGCACCGCGCGCGCCTGCCCGAATTCAGGAAGGAACTGGCTGTACGGGAAGCTGGATCCCACCACGAGCAGGGTGTCGCAGTCGCGCATCATCTCGTACGACGGCCGGGTCCCCAGCAGCCCGATCGAGCCGGTGACGAAAGGCAGCGTGTCGGGCAGTACGTCCTTGCCGAGCAGAGCCTTCGCCACGCCCGCGCCCAGCAGTTCGGCGGCTTCCTCGACCTCGGTACGGGCGTGCCGTGCTCCCTGGCCGATCAGCATGGCGACCTTCTCGCCCGCGTTGAGGATCTCCGCGCAGTGGCTGAGCTCCTCGTCGGCCGGGACCGGTGCGAAGCGGCCCATGCCCCGGCTGGAGGGCACCATCTTGAACTCGTGCGTGGGCGGCTCGTACGGGAGGTCCTGCACATCGGCGGGGATGATCAGCGCGGTGACGGTGCGCCGGGCGGCGGCCACGCGCATCGCCCGGTCCAGCACGTTGGGCAGCTGCTGCGGGACGGTCACCATCTCGCAGAAGTCCGAGGCCACGTCCTTGAAGAGGGACAGCAGGTCGACCTCCTGCTGGTACGCCCCGCCCAGCGCGCTGCGGGCGGTCTGCCCCACGATGGCGACGACCGGCACATGGTCGAGCTTGGCGTCGTAGAGGCCGTTGAGAAGGTGGATCGCCCCCGGCCCGGAGGTGGCGACGCAGACGCCGGTCCGGTCGGAGTACTTCGCGTAGCCCACCGCCTGGAACGCGGCCATCTCCTCATGCCGGGCCTGGATGAACCGCGGCTGGTTGTCGGCCCGGCCCCAGGCCGCGAGCAGGCCGTTGATCCCGTCACCGGGATAGCCGAAGACATGTTCGACGGACCACTCGCGCAGCCGCTCCAGCACATGATCCGAGACCTTCATCGCACGAATCCCCTTCCCGGCGGCCCGGCCCCTCGAAGCCGGGAACGTGATGAGCACCCTTGTACGGCGGCTAACCGCTGAGGGCCCGCACAAACGTGCCGCGCGGGAGCCGGGCAGCGATGTGAAGCCTGTATCCCGGATCAGGGACGCGTCGCGCCGGGCTGGGTGGTGGGGATGCCGGGCAGAAGATGTCGCGGACCGACCACAAGCTGAAGGGCATGCTCACCGACCGTGACATCGTCATCAAGGTGCTCGCAGTCGGCAAGGACCCCGCGAACTGCAAGGCGGGCGAGCTCTCCCAGGGCGAGGCCGTCACCATCGGCGCCGACGACGACGCCCGGGAAATCCTCCACACTATGGCCCAGCACAAGGTCCGCCGCCTGCCGGTGATCGACGGCCACGACCTCGTCGGGATCGTCGCGCAAGCCGACGTCGCCCGGGCTCTGCCCGATCCGAAGGTCGGCGACCTCCTCGAAGCCATCTCCAGCTGACACGCTTTCGCCGGGCGCGGGTGATTCCTGCGCCCGGCTCTGTACCGAACGGCCCACGAGTCCCCTGCGGGCCCGGCGGCGCGGCAGTCCGGTTCCACGGGGAGGAGCGCCCCAGCCATGGCCGGGGCGCCCCCAGGAGGTGATGTTCACCGGTCGTCCGGACCGACCGTTCCCCGTGGTTGCGAGCCGAAGTTCCCGTAGCCCTTCATCTCGTGCGCGGTGCGGCGGCCGCCGTCGGCGGGAAAGCCATTGCGGTCGGCCTCGCGCGGTTCCTCGATGTGCCGGCGGGCGGGCCGACGCGGCTGCTCTCCAGGCCGCGGCGGCGCGGGCTCGGCACGGCGCCGGCGGACACCCCACCACACGGCGCCGATCAGCAGAAGGACGACGAGCAAACCGATCACTGAGGCGAAGGCGCTGCCAGCGCCGCCCACGCCGAGCACGGCGGAAGAGTTCAACATCTCGATGCCTTCCCGGTCGGTTCTCCCGGCACGAAGCCCGGAGCTTCCTCACCGACGCGGCTGCCCGTGGCCGGACCGGCGAAACGGCTACGACGCCGGGACCGGACCGGCATCGGCCGCGCTCCAGCAGCGCTCCAGCAGCGCTCCAGGTGGTGCTCGGGGTGCGCGGACATCCGGGAGCCGCCGCGCTCCCCCACCTCAAGCCCCCGCGATTCCGGTGATCACCGGGTCCCCCAGCGGCGCGGCTTCCGCGGACAGCCCAACGCTGCGCAGGGCCGTGGTGGCCAGGTTCCGGGCTTCGGCCTCTGCCGTGGCCGTATCGGCAGCCTCGACCTCGAGGCGCAGGCTGAAGGCCGACGAGTCCGGATAGAAGGTGAGGAGATCCAGGTCTTCGGCCGCTCCCAGGTCTGTCTCCCGGGGGTCGGATCCGCGCAGCGCACGGCCGAGTTCCGAAAGCGCCTCGGGGGTCAGGCCGGTGAGAAGGGTGCCGGGGATGGTGACGACGTAAAGGGTCATGGAACACAGGTGCCCGACCACGGCGGGGAAAATCTCACCCCGCGCCCCATCCCGGCATTCGGCCGAACCCGCCACCGCCGACTACGGTCCTCCCGCGCCTGGCGATGGTTGCCCCTCCGGGACTGCGACCAAGAGCGCCGGCCCGCGCGGCGAGCGGTGTCACGGGCTCAGCCACCGCACCACGGCCCGCGTCACCCGTCCAGCGCACCCCCGTAGGGGCGAGGAGGCCCAGGGCCGCGGTGAATGGGCGGCCCTGCGGCGGGTACCCGCCAGGGGCGGAGCCATCGGCCGGCCGGAGCCACGGCAGCGCCGGCGGCCTGGAGGGCCAAGGAGGGCCTGCTCCGTCGGCGGGAAGCAGACGACTGCCGCCGCCTCTGTCGTACGTGCCGCCAGAGGTACGCACGACGGGGCGTGGCTGGGAGGTGGTACCCGTGAACGCCACGGACGCAGCTGCCAAGGCCCACCCCGGCACCCAGGGGAGCACGGGCGACGCATACGACGCGAGCCCCTATCTGCCACGGCGCGGTGGGCTCCCGGGCCTGCGGCGGGCCGCCGCCGACTGCCAGGGCTGCCCTCTGTTCGAGGACGCCACCCAGACCGTGTTCGGGGCCGGCTCCGCGCACGCCCGGCTGGTTCTGGTCGGGGAGCAGCCGGGCGATCAGGAGGACCGTCAGGGCGAACCCTTCGTGGGCCCGGCGGGGCGCCTGCTGTACCGGGCGCTCGGAGAGGCGGGGCTGGGCGAGGAGAGCGTGTACGTCACGAACGCGGTCAAGCACTTCAAGTTCACGACGGCGGCGGGCCACGGCAAGCGGCGCATCCACAAGGCCCCGAGCCTGCGCGAGATGACCGCCTGCCGTCCCTGGCTCACGGCCGAACTGCGCACGGTCGCCCCCGAGGTGGTCGTCGTACTGGGCGGCACTGCCGGCAAGGCCCTGCTCGGCAACTCCTTCCGGGTAGGCGAACACCGCGGCGTACTGCGGCCGATGCCCGCCTTGGAGGGCGATGCGGCGACCCGGTGGCACGGACAGCTGCTGGCGACGGTCCACCCGTCCTCGGTGCTTCGGTCCGACGACCGGGAGGCGGCCTTCCGGGGGCTCGTCTCGGACCTACGCGTGGCCGCTGACGCCCTTCGGTGAGCGCTTCCGTGTGATGACCCCCCATCAGGTCCTCGCCATCAGGCCCTCGTCCTCCCCCCGGCCCGGCGCGGGTCGGGGTTGAGAAGTTACGCCGGCGAGGTATTCGGCCGGCGAACGGGGCGTTGCCATGCGCCTCCTCCTCGCACTTCCCGGCCCGGCGGGCACGCCTGCCGTGCAGCTCTCCCTTTCCCTCCGGGCGGCTACCCCGCACCCACGCCGGTATCCCCGTGATGTCCGTACCGGACCTGCTGCGCGCGTGCAGGCTCGGAGAGAAGACGCCGAACCCCGGGCACGGCTGTGTATGGGTCGCCAATGCCGGGCATGCGCCTTTACAAGAGAAAGAGTGCACACTTCACCCGGAGCCTCCGATGACTCCCTCATACCAGCACCCACCAAGGCACCTCGACCTGCCGCCTGACGTCAGCGCCGCCAGCCGCGCCCGCGACGCGACCTCTCGGTTTCTGCGCAGTGCCAGCAACCACGGGCAGCCGGTGGTCCCGGCAGCCGTGGACGCCGCTGTCCTGATCGTGACCGAGCTCGTCACCAACGCCGTCCGGCACACCGACGGCCCGTGCAGCCTCGACCTCGACCTGCATGAGGGGCTGCTCGACATCGACGTCACCGACAGCAGCTCCACCCCACCCGAGACCCGGCCGCCCCACTACGACGGCAGCGGAGGCTGGGGCTGGATCCTCATCCGCCACGTCGCCCATGAGGTCAGCGTTATGCCCACATCCACCGGCGGAAAGTGCATTCATGCCTGCATCGCGATCGCCGGGTGACACGTGCCCCCGCTTCGGTTAAATCCGACGAGACGGGCAGGCGCCACAAGGGGAGGAGCAGGTCCCGGATACAAAGAAACACCGCCATGGAATCCTTCTTCGAGATCACGGTCGACCGCGCCGGCGACACACTGACGATCACCTTCGCAGGGGAGATCGACTTCTCGGCAGAGCGCGCTCTCGATGCCGTGCTGGGGTCCCTGCCGGCCGGGGCGGCCGTTGTGGTGGACATAAGCGGTGTGACGTTCATGGACCTCGCCGGGCTGCGCTTCCTCCTCGCACTGAGCTCACCGCACCCGCAAGGAGTGCAGGCCGCTCGTCGTCGAAGGTTGGCAGCGCCAGCCCCGGCATTTCGTTCGCCTCGTCGCCGAACTCGGTGCGGCTCCCGCGCCCGAGCTCACCGGCTCCGACCTGGGCGACGAGATCCAGGGGACTTCGGTCCCGGGCCGCACTCGCCCGTCTCCTCGGCAGCGCGGAGGCCGCCCGGAGCGTGCGAGACCACTTCCCGCGCTCGGCCGCTGTGATCTTCGGCTGGGCGCCCAGCCGTACCGCCGGAAGGAGAAGCGCTCGTGCTATCCAACGCAGCGGAACACGACAGTGTGGAACGCGGCAGCGCGGAACGCGGCAGTGGGGCACCTGACCCCACCACCATGTATCCCCAGCCGGATTTTCCCCAGCAGGAGCAGGAGCCGCCCGGCGCCACCCGGCCCATGGAGCCGGTTCCCGACCACGGCGAAGGCTCCTACCGCGGTACCGGGCTGCTCCTGGACCGCAAGGCGGTGATCACGGGCGGCGACTCGGGCATCGGCCGGGCAGTGGCGCTCGCTTACGCCCGCGAGGGGGCCGACGTCCTCTTCACCTACCTCCCCGAGGAAGCGGAGGACGCCGACCAGACCATGCGCCTGGTGGAGGAGGCGGGCCGCAAGGCAGTGGCGGTGCCCTGCGACATCAGGGAAGAAGAACAGTGCCGGACGGTGATCGACCACGCGGTCGCCGAGTTCGGCCGCATCGACATCCTGGTCAACAACGCCGCGTACCAGATGGCCCAGCCGGACGGGATTTCCGCCATCACCACGGAGCAGTTCGACCGCGTCGTGCGGACCAACCTCTACGCCATGTTCTGGCTCTCCAAGGGGGCCCTCCCCCACATGTCCGCCGGCGCCAGCATCATCAACACCACGTCCGTGCAGGCCTACAAGCCGAGCCCGGCGCTCCTGGACTACGCAATGACCAAGGGCGCCATCGTCACCTTCACCCAGGGCCTGGCCCAGATGGTGGCCTCGGACGGGATCCGGGTCAACGCCGTGGCCCCCGGGCCCGTCTGGACTCCGCTGATCCCGGCGACCATGCCGGACACCACGGAGTTCGGCAAGCAGAGTCCGCTGGGGCGCGCCGCGCAGCCGGCGGAGATGGCTCCCGCGTACGTATTCCTCGCGTCCTCCAGGGCGAGCTACATCACCGCCGAGATCCTGAACGCGACAGGCGGGACACCCCTGCCCTGAACCCGCCGGCCTGTCTGGCCCGCCAGCCCGGTCAGCCCGTCAGCCCGTCAGCCCGTGGGCGCGGTGCCGGCTGCCAGACGGTCCATGAGGGCTGCGCAGCCAGGCGGCGAGCGTGACAGCCTGGCGGGCCTGCGCCTCCGTCAGGCGCGCTGGAATGCGCCGCCACCGGACGGGTAGGCGCGGGTCAGCCAGTGCGTCGTCGCCGCTATGAGCGGGGACAGGGAGAGGTCTGTGGGCACGGGCGGGCCATCCGGCTGGTTTCGGGGAACGAGAACGCCACGGTAACGACCACATCACCCCAATTGGAATGAGATGGCTGAAATCGTTGCGCACCACACAACCACCGGCCAACAATCTCCTCGCCCCCGGCATCGGCCTCGTCGACCGCCTCCGCGACATGATGAGCGGCCGCGGCAAAGACTCCTGAGCCACGCCGCAACGGCCGCCGCCCACTCCCCATCCCAGGGAGGGGGCCGCGGCCGCGGGTCACCTCAGTCGCACGTGCCCCGCGGTACATGGATGTCCAGGACGCACACGTCGTCACGGCCCGCGGATTGAAGGGCCGACAGGAGCTGTGCCAGCGGTTCCGGGGTCCCACCGCCCATGGCCAGGGCGGCTGCCTCCACGAGGCGGTCGAGTCCCTTGTCTATGCTCTCCCCCGGGACTTCGATGAGCCCGTCGGTGTACAGGAGCAGGTGGTCGCCGGGCTCCAGGTCGAGCGTCTCCTGTACGTACAGGGAGTCGAAGGACGCTCCGAGGAGGCTTCCTTCGGGCAGGGGAAGGTATCGCGCCTCGCCACCGCGGATCAGCAGGGGCGGCAGATGCCCGGCCCGCACCCAGGCCAGGCGCCGCTCCGCCGGCCAGTAGCGCGCCATGATCATGGTGGCCGTGGTGGCGGCCGTGTGCAGGAGAAGCGTGTTGAGCCGGCCCATGGCATCGGGCAGGGCCGAGCCGGTGATGATCATGCCCTTTGCGGTGAACCGCAGTTGGGCCATGGTCCCGACGGCGTCGAGCCCGTGGCCCGCGACGTCCCCGACGACGAAGAAGGCGCTTTTGTCCGGGAGTTCGATGGCGCTGTACCAGTCGCCTCCGACATTGACTCCGCTGTCCGAGGGCATGTAGGCGATGTCGACGCGCAGTCCCACCAGTTCGATCGACTGCTCCGGGATGGGCAGCAGAGCGTGCTGGAGGCGCGCGGCGATCGCCCGTTCGGCCTGGAGCATGCCTCGCTGGACGAGTACGGCCCGCTCGCTCTCGCGCAGGGCGAGCTCGGTGTCCCGCTGGGGTGTGAGGTCCTGGAAGAAACCGTGCACCTCGACGGGGACGCCGTTAGCGTCCGTCTCGGCCTCGGCGACGATGCGCAGGTGGCGGACTCCACCCTCGGTGGTGATGCGGAAGGGCTGATCGATCGGGACCCCTTCGCCCAGCAGCCGCTGGACGGCTTCGGCGAGCGTCGGCAGGTCGTCCGCGACGAGATGGTTCGGGAGCTCTTCCAGCGTCATGGGCCCCAGGTCGGGCGGGCGGTCGAAGATGGCGTACAGCTGCTCGGACCAGTTGATCGTGTCGGTGGTCAGATTCCAGTCGGCCCAGCCGAGGTTGCCCAGGCGCTGCATGGTGGCCAGCCGCCGGATCTCGCGTTCGCTGGTGTCGTGGCGGACCCACGAGACGACCAGCCGGCCTGCCAGCCGCGTCGCCCGCACGGAGTAGACGGACGTCTCGCGAACGCCGGCGGCCACTTCCTGGTAGGAGAATGGCTCGCCCTCGTAGGTGGTCCCGGTGTCCAGGGCGTCGAGGTAGCCCTGCCACACAGGTGTTCCCGCCACGGTGGGGTAGGTCTCCAGAATCCTCCGGCCCACGAGCTCCTTCCCGCGGCGGCCCGCCACATCCACCGAGTCCGGCGCGGCCGCGTCGATCCGGTAGTCCTCCACCTCACCGGCCGGCGAGCGCAGGGGTGAGAGGAGGATCGCCGGACCGGTCAGGGCGTCGAGGATCCTCTGGACGGCGGCCACCTCCTCGTCCACCGGCCCGGTCTCGCGGGGCTGCAAGACGCGCAGGGGGCCACCGCACAACCGCACGGCCTGCTGGAGCAAGGCTCGGTCGGCGTCGCCGAAGGGGGCGGGGAGCATCCGGAAGAATCCGATGGCGCTGGTGACGGACCCGTTGCCCAGTACGGGGATCCACGCGCGGGTGGGCCATCGCTCCGGCGGGCCGATGACCTGGTAGCTCTCGACGTCCCGCTCGGGGTCCTCCAGCCATCGAGGCTCGCGGGAGGTGATCACCTCCAGGGCAGCGACGCCGGGGAACGGCGGAATGTCCCGCCACTGCGCGGCCAGCACGTCGTCGATCCCGGCGTGCCCGGTGAGCTCCAGCCTCCCGGCCTCGTCCAGCACGTAGATCATCACGCCGTCCACCCCGAGGGGGACGCGCAGCGTCTCGTGCAGGAACCGCGCGGCGTCGTCCGCGCTCCGGGCAGCGGCCAGCGAAGCCGCCAGGCTTGCCAGGAGCGCGCGCGAGCCGGCGCCGCCGCGGCCGCTGGTGAGATAGCGGCCGGAGCTGAAGACCGACCCGTCGCCGTCGCCGCTGCCATCGCCGTCCGCGGCCGGACCGGCGCAGACGGTTACCGCGAGAGGCGTCGGGGGTGATGGGGTGGCCCTCGACCGGATCCCGCCGAGGGTGATCCAGCATTCCTCCAACAGGGTCCTGCCGTGTAGCCCGGCCCGTCGGATCAGCGCCTCGTACGCCGCGTCGGCCGAGAGCCCCTCCCGGGCCATCAGCAGGCCCTTGGCCCGCTCCAGTACCGCCGCGGTGGAAAGAAGACCTTCCAGCTCCGCCACCTCGGCCCGGAGCCTGGCCACGACCTTTGCCAGGGCCAGTACCTCGGGCGGCGCACCATCGCTGGGGCCGGTCGGATCCGTCTGCACCCTTCGAGCATGGCACGGTCGCGGGTGCCGGGCGGGGAATGTGGCTTCGATCAGCCTCCGAAGACTGCCACGAAGGCCTCACAGAACGCGTCCAGGCCGTCCGGCTTGCGGCCTCGCGCCGGGCCGTCCGGTCTGAATCCTTTCTCTGAATCATTTACCCGAGTAGGCCGCGGTGGCCTTGCCGCGGCTGGTTTCGGACCGGCCCTGCGGGTTAGACGCCGTGCATGGCTATCACCGAGGTCAGACACGGTGGGAACGGCACCGGCGGCACCAGTGGCACCAGCGGCGGCACCCCCGAAGCGGAAGCGGGAGCCATGCCCGGCCCCACCCGCCCAAACAGTGGCCAGCCCATCGTGTCCACCATGGGCGTCGAGGAAGAGTTCCTCCTGGTCGACCGCCTCACCCGCGCACCCGTAAACCGCGCCGCACCCGTAATCCAGGCAGCCTCCACCACCCTCGGAAACCAGATACAGGCCGAGTTCTACAGCTGCATGGCCGAAATCTGCACACAGCCCACAGCCACCGCAACCGACCTCCGCACCCAGCTCACCGCCCTACGCACCACCCTCGCCGACGCAGCACACGAATCCGGCTGCCTCCTCGTCGCCTCCGGCACCCCCGTCATACCCCCACACGACCCCATCCCCGTCACCAACACCACCCGCTACCACCGCATGGCACAACAATTCAGCGCACTCGTCGACGGCACCCTCGGCATCGTCTGCGGCTGCCACGTCCACATCGGCACCACCAACCGCGCCCAAGCACTCCACCTCGCCAACCACGTCCGACCCTGGCTCCCCACCCTCCAAGCCCTCGCCGTCAACTCCCCCTTCAACGGCGGCATCGACAGCGGCTACGCCAGCTGGCGAAGCCTCGAATTCAGCCGCTGGCCCACCGCCGGCCCCGCCCCACTCCTGAACCTAGACACCTACGAAAACACCGCCGACGCACTAGTAGCCTCCGGCATCCTCATGGACCGCCGAATGATCTACTGGTACGCCCGCCCCTCCGAACACCACCCCACCGTCGAATTCCGCGTCACAGACGTCAACGCCGACCTCGACACCACCATCCTCATCGCACTACTCCTACGAGGCCTGTGCGCCACCATCCTCGCCGAAACCGAACAAGGCAGCCCACCCCCCGCCATCCCCCCAGCACGACTACGCGCCGCACACCAATACGCCGCCCGCTACGGCTCCACAGGCCCAGCCCTCGACCCCCTCACCGGCACGACCGTGCCCGCCCAAACCCTCACCGCAGCCCTCGTCACAGCCGCCACACCAGGACTGCACACCGCAGGCGACCTCACACACATCCACCACCTCCTCACCCACCGCCACAAAGGCACCGGCGCCGACCGCCAACGCGACACATACGACCGCACCCACCGCCTACACACCGTCGTCGACCAACTCGCCGAAGCCACCACCAACACCTGAACCTCCCAAGCCACTCGGCACAGGCTGCCTGACGCGCCTGCCGTGCTGTAGCCGATGCTGTTCGCACCGGCGTCCTGCACGGGCATCAACTCGGATGAGCCGGGTAGTCGCCTCTGTGAAGGAAGTACAGGTAAGGAGGCAGAGATGCCTGCCCACATCATGCGAAGACGGCTCCCGTTCGCTCGGTGGGACATGGACCTGCGCGACTGGCTCGAAGGACGGCCGATGGTCACGCGGCCTGCCTCCGGTCGGCAATTCATGCCGATCGAGGAATACGAGTACGACGGCGCGTACGTGGTCAAGGCCGAGCTGCCCGGCATCGATCCGGATAAGGACGTCGAGATCACGCTCCACCACCGGATGCTTACCATCAAGGCCGAGCGCAGTGAGGAGCACCAGGACAAGGAGCGGTCCGAGTTCCGCTACGGCACCTTCACGCGCAGCATCGAAGTACCGGCGGCGGCCGCGGAGGAGGAAATCACCGCCTCCTATGCCAAGGGCGTCCTGACGGTAAAGGTGCCGCTGATCGGCGAGCAGCCGGCGACCCGCCACATCGAGATCAAGAGGGAGGACTGAACCATTGCGCGAGACCTCGACAGCCGTGCGCTGCCACATCCCTCATAGCGGCACAGCGGGTTCATCGGGTCACGCTCCGCCCCTCTACTCAGATGCGGAGCGTTCCACTCGGCGGGGGCGGCTCTGACCGGGCCAGGGGCCGGGGCAGCCGGTCGCGACGGGAGGAAACCGTGAAACTGCATTACTTGACCCCGCTGTACACCCACCCCGGCCCGGTCGCCTCGGTCTACCTCGCCACCTCCCGCGACCTCGACGACCCGGACCGCGCCATCGGCCTGCGCTGGCGGCGGCTGCGCGAGCACCTGCTCGCCCATGACGCCGACCACTCCACCCTCGACGCCCTCTCCGAAGCCGTCGGCAGCGACCGCGAAGTCGTGGGACCGCACGGCCAGGCGCTCTTCGCCGCCCAAGGCAGCCTCCTGCTGGCCGAGTCCCTGCCCGAACCGCCCGCACGCGACACCGCCCGCTACGGAGCAGTACCCGACGCCCTCCCCCTCGCCCTCCAGCACACCCCTGACATCCCGTACGCCGCCGTCGTCATCCACCGCGTGCACACCGTGGACACCGGCAACACCGAGGACGAACTGGAGGTCGAGTACGAGACCGGCAGATGGCCGATGAGCCGCGTCGCACCCCAGCGCAGCCGCGGTCGGCGGATACCGGTGGACGGGTGGCCCAAGGAAGCAGAACAACTCCTCGCCGAACTGACCGCTCGCACGGAGGCCGACGGCACGGAAGTGATCGTGCTGGCCGGCGACCCCTGGGCCGCCAACGCCCTCACCAAAGAGGCACCGCGGCATCTCCAGGACCACTTCATCCGGCTCAAGGACGGTCTCCCCCGGCCCCCGGAACCCGGCCGGGCACGCCTGGAGACAGAACTGCGCCCCCTGCTCGCCGACAGGCTCGCCGAGCAGGACCGCCAGCAGCTGGACGCCTTCCGCGCCCAACGCGCCCGCTACCACGACGACGTCGAAGGCCTCGCCGCAACGGTCACGGCCCTGCGGCGCGGACAGGCCCGGGCACTCCTGATCAACAGGCCCGCGCAGCTGTCCGGCCACCTGTGGGCCGGCCCGGAACCGGAACACATCGGGCTCACGGGCATCGAGCTGAACGCATTCGGCGTCGGCTACTACTGGGAGGAGGACCCCGGCGCCGCACTGATCCGGGCAGCCTTCGGAACCCAGGCAGAGCTCATCGCCGTGGACCGGGAAGAACTGCCGCTCCAGGACGGCCTCGCGGTACTCCTGCGCTACGCCGGCGCGTGACCGAGGACCTGGCCGCCAGCCTGTCGGCAACCGCGGGTCAGCGTGAGCGGTCGCGTCGGCGGCACGCGGGGAGATGCAGGGCACCGGTGAAGCCGCGCGGACCCAGTTCATCCGGCGGCCCCGTCAAGGGCGCCGCCACCGGTCGTCCTCCAGGTGGGAGCCGGCCATCGGGCCCATCCGGAGCATCCCGCCGTCGACCGCCCAGGAAGCTCCGGTGACGTACGAGGCGCCCTCGCCGACGAGGAACGCGATGACCGCGGCGACCTCGCGAGCGTCTCCGGGCCTGCCCAGCGGTACACCGGGCCGCGAGACGCGCCGGACATCCTGGTCCTCCTGACCGGTCATCGGCGTGGCGATCTCCCCCGGAGCGACGGAGTTGACCGTGATGCCGTACTCGGCCAGCTCCAGGGCCATCACCTGGGTGAGAAGACCCAGTCCCCCCTTAGCCGCGCAGTAGGGCCCGGCACCGACACGGGGCTGGTGTTCGTGCACGGAGGTGACGTTGACGATCCGGCCTCCGCCGCCCTGGGCGATCATGCGGCGGGCCGCGTGTTGGGAGCAGAGGAGCGGCCCGACCAGGTCGACATCGAGCACCTCGCGAACGGTGTCGAGGTCGAGGTCCAGGAAGGGGGTGGCCGTCCCGGTACCCGCGTTGTTCACCAGCACGTCGATCCTGCCCAGCTCGTCCGCTATGTGGTCGATCACATCCGCAGCGGTCGGCAGAGCGGTCAGGTCCAGCCGGGCGACGACGGCCTGCCGTCCGTGGCCGCGGACCTCGGCAGCGGTGTCCTGCGCGCCCTGCTCATCGGTGTGCCAGGTGATCCCGATGTCCATCCCGTCCGCGGCCAGCCGGACCGCGGTGGCCCGGCCGATGCCGGAGTCCGCACCGGTGACGACCGCGGCCGTGGGTTTGCGTACCCCGCCATTGAAACCGGTCATGGCAGCGCCTTTCTGCTGTGGATGCCGGGCCCCGTCGAGGCTTGCGTACGCGGCTACCCGCCCAGGGCACGGGAACGTGCCCGTGGCGTGACCAGCAGTGTGGGACGCGCAAGGCCCCGGGTCCTCCGGGCTGTTCTCTGTCAGTCCCGGGGACGTACGAAACCGGAACGGGCACCGCACGGGCACCGCACGTCCTCGTGAAGCGGCCGGGCCTCGGCGGAGGTGTTGCGTGCGCCTGCCGAGGCGGGCCGGGGCCTCTGCGGGCGCGGCCCGCCGAGGCGGGCGACGGCGGGAACGGTTCCGTTTCAGCCGCGGCGCATCTTCTTGGGCTCGCTCTCCGGGTTCACGCCGGTGAACGCCGACGCGTCCTTGCCACCGCTGGGACGCTGGGAAGCCCCGCGTGTCCCCAGGTCGTGGTGGCCCTTCTGGCCGCTCCCCTTCGACTGCTGCTCTCCTCTGCGGCTACTGCTTTTGACCGGAACTCCCTCGTCGGCCTTCTTGGAAGAGCCCGGAGCTTTGCGCGTCCTCTTCGGGTTGGCGCTCTGCTCCTCGGGGTGGAACGACCGCCGCGCACTCGGGTTGTCCTGCTTGTTCGTCGCCTCGACATCGGGCGACCAGCCGTGCTGCTCCGTCCCCTCGTGCCGGCTGGGGCCCTCGCCGTGGGGGACATGCGATTTCGGACTGGTGGACATGAGCTGATCCTCCTGCTGGATGATCCCCCCTGGAATCCTGTGCCTGCCAGGCGGTGGACCGCCGGCCCGGTCTCCTCGCGGGGGCGTCCCGCCTGTGCGGGAGGTCTCGTCGGCGTCCGGGGCAGATGCCGTACTACTGCTCGTGACGTCCCCCCTCGCTCAGAGGGCCAGCACGATGGCGTAGGCGAGGAAGAACAGTGCGCAGAGCACCGCCAGCGCGACTATGACGACGAGCGGACCCCTGGCCCAGCCGCGCTTCGGCGGCCGGTGGGGTCCGGCACCGGTGGCCGTGCTGGCCTCGCCGGGTGGCGTCTCCCCAGGCGGAACGCCACCGCCCGGTTCGAGTCCTGGTGTCACACGGGGATCGGGATCCGGATTGCTGTCCGGGATGCCGCTGTTTCTGGTCATACCTGGCGACTCCCCGTGCTCGGCCAGGTCATGCACGCCGAGGCCCACCACTTGCGCAGAGCAGCGGGTCGGCGCCGCCCTCACGCTGCGTGATTCGCCGCTTCGCAGCACTGCGCGTGCCGTCGGGAGCCGGCAGGCGGAGCCTGGTGGAGCACAGACGGGCGGCCGCATCCGTGCGAGGGAGACGGCCGCCCGGATTCCGCGTCCCGCATTGCCGCTCCTGAACGGGAGGTGCGTCGGCTGCCATCGGCTGGCGTTCGTACTCGGGGTCATCGGCGGGGGCTGGCGGGTGGAGTCACCCACTTCACCGCGCGTTTTTCTGCGTGCACGAAGAGAAATCGCGAGGCATTTTCCGAAAGGAGAAGGCCCGCCCCGGCAAACCGGGGCGGGCCTGACCTTTGCAGTTCGGGGCGCGGAAGGTCCTACTACCAGCGATACCAGCGTCCACCACCGCCCGACGGGCGGGCAATGAACCCGATCAGCCAGATCACCAGGACCGCGATGGCGATCCACCAAAGAATCTTCACCGCGAAACCTGCACCGAAAAGGATGAGCACGAGCAGAAGAACCAGAAGAAGGGGAACCATTTCCATCGACCTCCGACCATGCGCATACCCTGACTGGTCGCCACCATGCGCGAATTCGAATTCTTCGCGTCCTTCGCGTCTGCCGCTCAGGGCGCTACCGGGAGTGCCGTGCCGCGCGGCGCCTCAGGCGGGCCAAGTACCCGACAAACGCCGGACGGCAACAGCACCGGACCGCTCCACGGCAGCCTTGACCAAGGCGAAGATCGCCCCTTGAACGGCTGCCGCGATCAGGATCTCGCCCCAACGGCGTTCCTCGTCCGTCGCGTTCGGGGCGTCGCCCTCGTGCCCCACCAGTTTCCACACCTGCTTGAACAACGACCCGGCCACCATTCCGGCCCCTGCCCCCAGTGCCAGCCCGACCGGCTTGTAAGCGAGTTTCGATGCCTTCATCGCACAACCTCTCCACGACGTGCGGTCCCCGGCCCCGGGGCGTCGGGGGACCTCATCCGGCGCTGCGCCCCGGGGGGCGCTGGTCAGATGTGGGGACCGCCGAACGGAACGCCGCTGCGGTAGTACGTACCGAGTTCCGTGTGGTAGTCGGAGCTTTCGAGGTGCTTCTCGCGGTGGAACTCGGGAGCGTTCTTGATCTGCTCCTTCGCCAAGTCGACGTAGATCTTCTCGTCGTCCGGATCGATGCGGGAGACGGTGCCGGCGGGGAGGAGAACCTCCTTGCCGAAGATCCACGGACCGGTGTCGACCACGATGTAGGCGGAACCGGCCTCGTCAGAATGCTTGTCGACCTTGCCGATGCTGCCGTCGGTGGCCTCGACCTTGTATCCGGTGAGGTCCACACCCCGCAGACGGCCCGACGTCTCGCGGTAGACCCACATGTTCTCAGTCATGAACGCTCCTCCTTGCCGTTTGGTCGCAATGGCTTCCACCAGCCCTTCCCTTCCGTCCTTCTCCGCCTGGAATGAAAAGAGGCGTGCGCAAAGCCGCTCACTACAGCCCGCCTGCCCCTCCCATGCCGTCCCACACCCGCCGAATCGAAATCCGCTTGCGCCATGCGTGCCGCCCGGGCGGGCCGACGGGTGAAATCCGCCTGGTTTCGGTATCGGCGGTGGTGGCGGCGGGTAAGCACTCGAGATCAAGATCACAGCCACAGCCCTGGCCGAAGAACTGGAATGGGATGCCCGTGGACGGAATGGTGCTCGCGGGGAACGTACGCCGTCACACGGCTGCGGCGGTCGGAGTCGTCACGGCGGCGTTGGTGCTGTGCGGCTGCGGAGCGTCGGCGGCCCGGCAGGACGCAGCCCTCCAGGCCGGCCGGACGTTCGAAAGCGCGCTGGCGTCCGGCGACTACACCGCCGCATGTGAGCTGCTGGCGCCCCAGAGCCGTGAGCAGCTCGAAGAGGACGAGAAGAAGAAGTGCGCACCCGCGCTGCAAGGCCAGGATCTCCGGCACGGCGGCGCTGTACGCGGCTCGGATGTCTACGGCCGGCAGGCCAGGCTGAGGCTGGAGGACGACACGCTGTTCCTGTCGCAGTTCAACGGCGGCTGGAAGGTGGTGGCAGCGGGCTGTACGTGGCAGTCGGGCAAGCCCTACAGCTGCTCGGTGAGAGGGGAGTGAGTATGCGCGGCCTGTTCATCGCCTGCCTGACTGTCATTCTGGGCGGGCTCGGATACTTCATCGCCATCGGAGTGATGCACCGATGAGTCCCGGACGGAACACGCCGGGCGGCTTCTGGCGGGACAACAGCCTGACCCTCGCTTTCGGAGGGGCGTTCCTGCTCGTACTGGCCGGCCAGGCCCTGGCCGGGCACGCCGAGTTCAACGAGCAGCTCACCGTCGACGGACTGCAGCAGATCGGGCTCGGCGACTACCTGATGTCGTCGGATTTCGCCGTCGATGTCACGGAGAACTGGCAGTCGGAGTTCCTGCAGTTCTTCCTCTACATCTTCGGCACGGTCTGGCTGCTCCAGCGCGGCTCCCCGGAATCGAAGGAACTCCACAAGGCCGGTCCCGAATCCGACCGCGAGCAGCGGCTGGGCGACCACGCGGGCGCCGACTCGCCCCGTTGGGCGGGCACCAAGGACTGGCGGCAGAAGGTGTACTCGCGCTCCCTCGGCACGGTCATGGCCTGCCTCTTCCTTCTCTCCTGGCTCGCGCAGTCCATCACAGGTGTCGCCGCCTACGACGAACAGCAGCTGCGTCAGCTCCAGGACCCGATCAGCTGGTCTGCCTACCTGGCCTCCGCGGACTTCTGGAACCGGTCCCTGCAGAACTGGCAGTCCGAGCTCCTGGCCGTGGCCGCGATGGCCATCCTCTCCGTCTACCTGCGCCAGCGCGGATCACCTGAGTCCAAGCCCGTCGGTGCCTCCCACACCTCCACCGGCGTCGAAGGCTGAGCCCGCCGGTCCGTCCGGGCGCCGCGACGGGCCGGCGAGCCTGTGGGGCGGTTCAGCCTGCCGGGTGTTTTCAGACGGCTTTCAGAAGGCGCCGCGGGGCAGGGAATGCCCCTTGGCGGGGCCAGCCTTCCTGGCGGGGCCGGCGCGGCCGGGGACAAAGGTGCGTACGGCGCACCGTGTGCGCAGCTCTTCGAGCGTCTCGGCCTGTTCCTCCGCCCGTTCGAGAAGCCGAGCGAGCTGCGCGGTGTCGATGCGGTCGTCGGTGTCCGCGAGGATGCGCAGGGTGAGCCAGCCGGACCGCTTGCCTTGGACTCCCAGCCGCATGCCCTCGAGTTCGAGGACATCGCTGAGCGGGGAACGGGAGAAGAGGCGTCCGTTGAGCTTGAGGCGTCCCGCCTTCTCCCCCAGCCAGCCCAGAGCGGCCCGGGAGCGACGTTCGGATACGTCCAGGCTCCGCATGATCTCCTTCAGGGATTCGCGGTCTTGTGCGACCTCCCGCGCCAGGCGTTCCAACTGGGGGCCGAAGGGCCTGCCGTGGTGGCTCTTCGCCGCCCGCTTCAGGAGTTCGACCCCGGCGCTGGAACCCGCCAGGTGGTCGTTGAGGTAGAGACCGAGTAGGTACTGGGCGTCGTGTGCAGATGGCGTGGGCATTGCCGCACCTCCCGTGGATCGGGTGCCCGGTGACGTAGCTCCCCACTGCGACTACCCCACCCCCACCGTCCCACGCACGCCCGAGCCACCGACCGGGGTCAACCACCCCGGCGACCGGCCGTAACCCCAGCCCGGCCCGCTTTCCGGGGCCGGTTCCCCTGGTCATCGCGTGATCGCCCGGGTCCTGCGGCACTACGACGAGATCGGCCTGCGCCCGTCGGCTGACCGGCGCCAACTGACCAGGACGGCCAGCCCCGGCTACCCGCGGCTCGGCGGCGTACGCGTCTGCCTCAAGGCCCGCCCTCACCACCGTCGGCAACGTGTACGAGAACCCCCACACCGCCGACCTGACCTGCACCCTCGGCTGGAGCGCCGTCATCAAGCCCTGACCGTGTAGAACCACACCGGGCGGGTAGGCGGTCGGTTGCTCGCGGAGCGACCGACCGCCTAGCGAAAGATCCACGCCATGAGTGACACCGACCCCCGGGGCGACGACGTCTACCAGCCGCCGGAGCCCGACCAGCCCGGTGAGGCGCAGCCCGACATGGAGAACGCCCTCGCCGAACCAGGCCTCGACGAACGGCTCGACACCGGCGAATCGCCGCCCGAGCGGCCCTATGCGGCCACGGACCACGGCATCACACAGCGCGAGCAGCGCGAGGGCGAGACCCTCGACGAGCGCCTGGCCCGCGAAGTACCGGAACCCGGCCCGGAGCGGTCCGCGGAGGACGACGGGGTCGGCGACCTGTCCGGCGGCGAGGGCGAGCCCGTCGACCCCCAGGTCGGCGCCACGCGCGCCGGCCGGCTGGCACCGGCCCCCGAGACCACGCGCGGAGCCGACCGGCACATCGCCGTCCGCGGCACCGACGTGGGCATCGACGGCGGAGCCGCAACGGCCGAGGAGGCCGCGGTCCACGTGATCGAGGACCAGGACGAGGACAAGGAACCGTAGCCCAGGGCGACCACGGCAGGCCCGTGTCAACCGGAGTCCGCCCGTCCCTCTGTGACCCCTGATCCGCGCCGCGTGACCCAACAGAAATCCTCCCCTCCGCAGACTTGGACGACGGTGGTCCGGGTAGGCGCGGGTGCGAGACCGAGGTAAGGAGAAGACCATGCCCCGAGGTTCCTCCCCCAAGCGGGAGCGGCAGTACGAGCACATCAAGGAATCCGCCGAGCAGCGCGGCGAATCGCCCAAGCGGGCAAAGGAGATCGCGGCCCGGACCGTGAACAAGGAGCGCGCCCAGACCGGAGAGTCCAAGACGGCGAGCCGTTCCTCGGTCCAGGACATGCCCGCGTCGAAGCGCGGCGGACAGCGTTCACACAGCGGATCCCAGGGCCCCACGAAGGAGCAGCTGTACAACGAGGCAAAGCAGCGCAACATCAAGGGTCGCTCGCAGATGGACAAGGCAGAGCTCAAGCGCGCGCTCGGTCACTGACACCGGCCCCGCACGTCAGGGAGGCTCGGGCGCGGGGGCCTTGGCGTCCCAGGCACCCCAGGCACCCCAGGCACCCACCCTTCGTACCGTTCGTCCGTACCGTTCGTCGCCTGAGCCGGGGCTCACCCGGCGGCCGGGCCGCTGCCCAGGTGGTACACCGCGAAGGCCCTGTCGATCACGGGCATCGCAACGTTGCGGACCCGCACGCCACCGGCCGTCACGCCGTGTTCCGTGCCGCGGTGGGCGTGACCGTGTACCGCGAGGTCGGCACCCGCCCGGTCCACCGCCTCGGCCAGCAGGTAACTCCCGAGGAACGGGTAGATCTCCAGCGGCTCACCGGCCAGGGTGTCCGGAACCGGCGCGAAGTGCGTCAGGGCGATGCGCAGGCCGCAGCCCGCGTCCGCCACCTCCCGCAGCGCGCGGAACAGACCGTCCGCGCAGTCCCGGGTGTAGCCGACGAAGGACTTCATCTCGCGTTCCCCGAACTCGCTCGCGCTGCGGCCGGCGAACCCGCCGCAGAAGCCCTTCGTGCCCGCCACCCCGACTTTGGTCCCGTCCAGGTCGAGGAGCACCCCCTCGCCTTCCAGAACGCTCACCCCGGATTCGGTGAGGATGCGCGTGACCGCCTCCTGCTCGTCGCTCTGGTAGTCGTGGTTGCCGAGGACGGCCACGACGGGGATGGACAGTTCCGCGACTTCGGCGGCGACGACCCTGGCCTCGGCCGCGGTGCCGTGCCGGGTGAGGTCTCCGGCGAGCAGCAGGAGGTCGGCGCTGCGCGGGAGCGTCTCGAAGGCGGGGCGCAGCAGTCCCTGGCTGTCCGGCCCGAGGTGGATGTCGCCGACCGCGGCCACCCGGATCATGACAGGTCCTCCGGATACTCCGGCGGGTCGTTGTGGCCGACCACGACGTCCGTCAGCACGGGGAGTCCGGCCAGCACGCTCTCCGCGATGTCCCGTACCGTCTCACGACACTGGTGCGTCGCAACGGTGCCGGTCAGGACGACGGTGTCGCCGCGCAGGTCCACGTAGATGCCGAGTTCTGCGATGTCGGCCTCGGCCAGGCGTTGCCTGAGGTGTTCGATGCGGTACTCCACAGGTTCCTTCATCCTTCGTCCTTCGCCGTTCGCTGCCGGGTGGGGATGACGCTGAGGCGCTCCAACAGGTAGAGGAACGAGTCGGGCAGCGGCTCCTCGCTGTACCGGCCCCGCAGCCCCTCCCAGTCGATGCGCTCGCGCAGCATCCGGGCCATCGGCAGCAGGTCCCCGAAGTCGCAGTAGTGCTCGCACAGGGCCGCGAGCCGGCTGTCCATGAGGTCCGTGGGAGCCAGCACCGGCATCCGTACGGAGTCGACCGGCTGGACCTCGGCGCGTTCCAGCAGCTCCGTGCCGACGGGCCGGCGGGCCAGCTCGAAGATCAGGTCGATCTCCTCCCCGCCGGAGCTGCCTTTGACCAGCCAGTCCTCGGTGGTCGGCTTCATCCGGATGCCGCTGCGCTCCAGCGATGCCACGACCTCCTCCGCGTCCTCGCGCCGCACGCAGAAATCGGTGTCGTGCTGGAAACGGGCCGGGATGCCGTGTGCGTACGCGGCGACGCTGCCGGCCAGGGCGAAGGGCCGGCCTGAGGCCTTGAGCAGGGCCGCCACCTGCTTGGTCGTCTCCAGGATGGCTTGGGTGTGGTCCTTCGGCAGGTTCCGCTGCCCAGGTTCGGGCGGGGAACCCAGTGAGTCGTCCACGGGGCACCTCCCGGCCTCTCACGGGCCACTCGTAATCCGGTGCTCCGCGCGGCTACCCGCAAGCCCGCGGAATATGCCTCGAAGCGGTGGCAGGTCAGTCCGCCGCCGGGCTCACCGGTCACCGCCCGGGCCCGGGCCCCGGTCCCCGGTCGACGGGCGGAGGCCGGGTGCGGGCGCCTGCCTGCGCGGGCGCCGCTGGCGCGCGCTGGCACCGTCGGCTTGGGCGCGGCCACCACCGGGGACCTGGTGGGAACGATGGCCTTCACAGCGAGAAGGGCATCCGCTGGCGCGGACGCCCTCTCAAAACCTCAGCCTGACCCCAACCCGGCGAACCAAATGCGGTCACAGCACGAGCCGAGACCCCGTGAAGTGAGTCACTTCCTGTCACAGCGGCCGATGACGCGGTGTCTTGAGGCCGAACACCTGGAAACGGAGGAGGCACCATGACTGAGAACACTGACGTGGTCGTGATCGGCGGCGGATACGCGGGCGTGATGGCCGCGAACCGGCTGACGCAGCGCGCCGACGTGACCGTGACGCTGATCAACCCGCGCCCGATTCGCCTGCAAGGCCATCCACAAGCACCTGGCCGACGAGGCGCACAAGCCCGGCTCGTACAGCCTGCACCGCATGTCAGGAGGTGCCGCCAAGCGCCAGCACCTGCTGCGGGCCCAGCGCGCCGAGGCACCGGCCGCCGCCGACCTAACAGGAAGTCCATCATGAGCAAGCGGAACCGGCGCACCCTGCATGACTCCCCCGATCAGCCGCGCCGGAAGAGGCGCACTTACGCTGATCAGCGCGGCGGCGCCTGCTCGCCCTGACCGCCCCCTGACCGCCACGCGGGCGGATCCGCTCCTCCAGGGCAGGCGCAGCCGGCAACGGCAGTGCCACACGCAGGGCCGACCCGCGCACACGCCGGGCCGGCCCTGTCGTCGTTCGCTCTTGAGCACCACGTCTACCGCCAGGGCCCTGTAGCCCACGCACGGCCCACCCGCCCCGCCGTCAGCGGCCGTCCGTTCCACCGCCCTCCCGACGCCTGCGGCTGCGCCGGTTCGGGCTCGAGTCCCCCATCCGGCGGACCTGGGCGAAAGGCTCCCCCAGGCTGATCACCACGACGGCTCGCCCCGTGGGAACCAGCCGCACCCGATAGGGCGCGGCCGCCGCCTCCCAATAGCCGGCGTAACTGTGCACGAACGGGCGTAACTGGGGAGGCCACGGCCGGGTCACCCGCCACCGGCCACCCCACCCGAGTCATCTCGACTCCCCCACCGGCCGTGCCTGTGCTTCCGGCTACCGGCATATCCCTCTCCTTCCCGTGGCGACGAGCGCCCAGCGCCGGCCGAGCCCCCTGATGAGTCGGTGCGCCTCGCCCCCTGACCGCTTCCTGATCAAGCATCAGCATCCCAGAGAGAGCAAAGCGGTGGTTTGTCGAGCTGGTGGGCCAGGGCAGGCGGGGTGGTTCAGCGGGCGGCGGGCCGGTGTTCGGTGATCCAGCGGGCGGCGAGGAGTCCGGAGGCTGCGGTGAGGACGGCGGCGGCGATGACGGTGGCGTTGAGGCCGAAGGCGTCGGCGAGGATGCCGGCGACGAGGGCTCCGGCGGCGTAGCCGATGTCCCGCCAGAACCGGTATGTGCCCAGCGCGTTGGCCCGCCAGGCCGGGTGGGCGTGGTCGGAGACCGAGGCGATCAGTGCCGGGTAGACCATGGCGGTACCCAGCCCGAGTGCGACGGCGGACAGGATGCCCGCGAGCAGCGGCCGGTCCAGGAGGGCGAGGGCGAGGACGAAGCCGGCGGCCTGGACGAGCATGCCGTAGACGATGAGGGGTTTGCGGCCGATGCGGTCGGCGAGGTGTCCGGTGGGGATCTGACCGATGCCCCACAGGATCGGGTAGAGGCCCTTGATCAGGCCGACGGCGGCCAGGCCCAGGCCGTGGTCGGTGAAGAGCAGGGGGAAGACGCCCCAGGTCAGGCCGTCGTTGAGGTTGTTGACCAGTCCGGCTTGGCTGGCGCCGCGCAGGGAGCGGTTGTGCCAGGAGGTGCGGGTGAAGGTGGCCTTCAGGCCGGTGTCCTCGCTGGTGGGCAGTGGCCTGGTGTGGTGGGCGAGTTCGAGGGCGACGTGGGCGGCGGTGTCCCGCACGACGAGCGAGAGGGCGAGTCCTGCGGCGACGAAGACGACGCCGATGAGCTCGGGGACGGGGCGCAGGCCGTGGCTGGTGGCGAGGTAGCCCGTGAGCAGGGCGGTGACGCCGACCGCGGTGTAGCCGGCGGCCTCGTTGAGTCCGGTGGCCAGGCCCCGACGGGCCGGGCCGACGAGGTCGATCTTCATGTTGACGGTCATTGACCAGGTCAGGCCCTGGTTGAGGCCGAGCAGGACGTTGGCCGCGACGATCCAGCCCCACGACGGTGCCCACGCGAGCGCGAAGGGGACGGGGATGCCGATGAGCCAGCCGGTCACCAGAAGCTGCTTGCGGCTGAAGCGGGCGGTCAGGGCGCCGGCGGCCAGGTTGGTCAGTGCCTTGGTGAGACCGAAGGCGATGATGAAGGAGAAGACCGCCAGGTCGCTGGTCAGGCCGAACGTCTCGGAGCCGATGAGCGGGACCGTGGTGCGTTCCAGGCCGACCAGGCCGCCGACGCAGACGTTGACGACGACCAGCAGGGTGAACTGGAGCCGGTTCTCGCGCAGGCCGAGGCGTACGGGCCGGCCGGAGGCATCGTTCGGTGCGGACGACGCGGAGGTGGTCTTCACGAGCGGGTGTCCTCCATGCCCTGGACGAGGCGCTGGCCGTGGGCGGCGGCGTAGTCGGCCGGTCCGCCGTCGAGGACCGCGACATCGGTGTGCCCCGCGCGCTCGAGGACGCTGGCCGCGGTCATGGCGCGCTCGCCGTGGCCGCAGGCGACGACCGCTCCCTGCGGGGTGTCGGCGGCTGCGGCGGCGAGGCCGCCGAGTTCGAGGTGCATGGCGCCAGGAACGTGTCCGGCGGCGAACTCCGCTTCCTGCCGTACGTCGAGGTAGGGGCGGCTTTCGGCGTGGTCGGCGGTGAGGAACGCGGTGGTGGTCTGGGTGTTGCCGTCGGCGAGCCAGGCGGTCATGCCGTCGGCGAGGCGGCCCGCGAGCCGCTCGTATCCGATCTTGTATGCCTGCCAGACGAGCTCGCTCAGGTCCTGGCCTTCGCCGGTGACGAAGGCGAGGGGGGCGGTGTCGGGCAGGAGCCAGCCGAGCCAGGTGGCGAACTGGTCGCGCAGCGGGATGGACAGGGAGCCGGGGACGTGGCCGGACGCGTAGTCGGCGGCCGGGCGTACGTCGATGACGTGACCGCCGTCGGATACCAGGATGCGGACCTGCTGAGCGGACAGGGCGGGCAGCAGCGGGGTGGCGTTCAGGACCGCCGGACCGCGCCGGTTGATCTCGGCGAGCCGGTCGAAGTAGGCGGGGTAGGTGCCCAGGCTCGCTGTGAGCTGGTGGACGAAGGTGTCCTCGTCGGGTGCGGCGAGCAGCGGGTTGGCCTGTTTCTGGGCGCCGATGGTGGTGGTGCGTTCGGCGCCGGGAGGGGCGGAGCAGAAGGACCCGGCGCCGTGGGTGGGCCACACGGCGGTCTCGTCCGGCAGTACGGTCAGGCGCTTGATCGATCGGTATTGGGCGCGGGCGAGTTCCTCGGTCCGCTCCGGGCCGAGGAGGTCGGTACGGGCGGCGGAGTTCACGATCAGCGAGCCGCCGGTGAACACCCCGAGCTCGCGGGAGCCGTCCAGGAGCAGGAAGGACAGGTGCTCGTCGGTGTGCCCGGGGGTGGCCAGGGCGCGCAGGGTCAGCCCGCCGAGGTCGACCTCGTCCCCGTCGGCGAGCCCCTGGTGCTCGAAGGCGCGGCGTCCGGCCGCGGAGGCGAGCACGGTGGCGCCGGTGTCGTGGCCGAGCTGGACGGCGCCGGAGAGGAAGTCGGCGTGGAGATGTGTGTCGGCCGCGTAGGCCACCGTGAGTCCACGCCGCTGCGCTGCCGCGTGCAGGGCGCGCAGGTCGCGGCTCGCGTCGACAGCCAGGGCGCGGCCGTCACCCAGGTCGACGAGGTAGGCGCTGTTGCCCAGGCCCTGGTCGACCAGCGGTATCAGGCGGTCGTCGGCGAAGCCCATCGTGTGTCCTTCCCATAGGGGCGGGGGAAAGCGGGCAGCCACACCGCCCCCAAACCCTCAGTTACAATAATCCATAGATTCTTGGAGGAAGCAATGCGGGATGCCACCACGAGCGGCACCAAGGCCGCCCTCTACGAGGCGTTCGCGGCCAGCGGCAAGGCGCTGGCCAGCGGAAAGCGCCTGGAGCTGCTCGATCTGCTCGCCCAGGGCGAGCGCACCGTCGACGCGCTGGCGAAGGCGGCCGGACTGAACCTGACCACCGCGTCGGCTCATCTGCAGACCCTCAAGCAAGCCGGCTTCGTCGCCACCCGCCGGGAGGGCGTACGCATCCACTACCGGCTCGCCGGCGACGACGTCGCCCAGCTGTTCGCGCTGCTGCGAAAGGTCGCGGAAACCCATCAGGCAGCCGTCCCCGCCGCCCGCAACGCCTACCTCGGCGAGGATGCCGCAGCGGAGGTGACCCGCGAAGAGCTGCGCGCCCGCGTGGCGGCCGGGGACGTCGTCGCGCTCGACGTGCGACCGGTGGAGGAATACCTCGCCGGGCACATTCCCGGAGCGATCTCCATCCCGGTCGACGAGCTGGCCGACCGGATCAACGAGCTGCCCGAGGACACCGAAATCGTCGTCTACTGCCGCGGCGAGTACTGCGTCCTCGCCTACGACGCGGTGCGGCTGCTGACCGGCCTCGGCCGCCGGGCGATCCGCCTCGGCGACGGCATGCTGGAGTGGCGCCTGTCGGAACTGCCCGTCGACGCGGCGGACTTGACGTAACCGCCCGACCAGCATGTTCCCACCGCACCCGGGGCTGGCCGGCGGTCCGGTCTACCTCGACTACGACGCCACCACGCCCGTTGACCCCGGGTCGCCCCAGAGGCCCCCTCCTCACGGACGGCGAAAGGACGAGTGACCTTGGTCCGCGGGGCGCGTTAGAGGTGGCGTGCCGAACCCTGTAACCGCCCTCGATGCTGCCACGAAGCTGCCGCTGCCGTTCCTGCTGACGCCACAACAGGGGGAAGCAGCTCGCACTCTTCTCTCGTACGTCGTCGGGTTGTCACTGCCTTCTCCTGACGCTCAGCTCCTTGCCGTGGTCGTAGCCATCCGGGCCGCGCGAGGTGGCGTAGGCAACCTGACAGGCACGGACCTACGCGCCTTGAAACTGACCGACCCGCACCAGGCCGTTGCCGCCCTCCGCAGCCTGGGATGGCAGGTGCCCGATTCGCTGGTCGACGGCGACCCGGACATCCCTGTGGCGGTCACCGTGCCGGACCTCGTGAACGAGACGGCCCACCCGCTGCCTTTCGGCAAGCTCATGCGGTCCCGAGTATCGGGATGGACCACCCGCACAATGGCGGCCAAGCCGGTCAGGAAGACCTCGTCGGCCAGTAGGCTCGCCGCTCTCATTCTGGCCGCCCACAGCTCCACCACGCTTTACGGGGAACTGCCTCCTGACATGCCCGAGGACTGCCGGGCCGCCACGCCCGATCTTCTGGGCAAGGGCTTCCTCTCGGAGCTGTCCGGTGACCGCTATCGGCTCGACCCGGCAGTGCGACACCTCGCAGGCAGGCTGCACGAGCATGCCGACCAAGGCGAGACCGAGCGCCCCGCGCGCCGTGTCGCCGAGCGGCCGCAGGTCAGCCCGTCCGAGTGGGCCCAGTGGAAGGCCCAGGCCGGCGCGGCGCTGCGACGGCACGCCGAAGCTGTGGAGTACTGCCCCGTGTGTGCACTACCCCTCGAACAGGTGGCGAGTGCCTTCATGGCCCCCATTGCCCCCGTTCCTACGCCCCGTCAGGTGCGCGTCGCTTACGGCGCCTGGAAGGAAGCCCACCCCGACCGCGGTCCTCTTGCAGCCCAGTTCACGGTCGCATTTCGCACGGAGCACGGCCACGGCCCCTCGTACAGCCAGTTGTGCACGGGGCTGGCCTGGGATCTGCCGCGCTCTCTGCGTACCTTCGTCGTTTGCCGGCTCCTCGCCAATGAATGGCTCACCGATACCGCGCCGGTGCCGTGGACCCTGCGGCCGGGGACGGCCGCTCAAGCACACGGCATTGTCCTGCCGAGCCGGACACCGCAGACCGCCCGCTGACCGGTCAGCGATGCCTGAGCGCATCAGCACGTCCCGCGCGGTACCCGGCGACCGCGAGCTGCCCCCGCCGGCCAAGGAGTGCGAGCCGACGGGGAGCTGAGGGCAGGAGCGCGGAAGGCGCCTACACGGCGCTGCTGGAGTCGGTTGGGCAGCCGGTCCGGTCGTGAGGGAGGGGGCGCCGCGTGCCGTGGGACGCGGCGCCCCTTCGTCTGTCAGGGACAGGGGTGAAGGCGCCCTGTCAGCCTGCTTCGGCCGCCCCTTCGGCTACTTCTTGACCTCGTTGATGCAGAGCACGAACTGCTTGCCCGAGCTACGCCGGGAACCCCTGGTCTGCTCGTGGTAGCCGGCGTCCGACTTGCCCTGGCACTTGGAGGTGTCCAGCGTGTCGGGGATCACCTGCACCACCTTGTACTGGGCGTCGGCGCCACCACACTTCACCACCTGCAGGTCCGGGTTGATCGTGGACCCGTTGTTCTTGAGGCAGTCGCCGACCTCCGCCTTGTCGGCATCGTCCCGGCTCAGGAAGTAGCCGACGATGCACATGATGACGACGACCACACCGACGATGATCTTCAGGATCTTCATGACGCCCATGCCACCGCGCCGGGCCGGCGGCGGCGGAGCGGCCGCCCACTGCTGCTGAGGCGGCGGCTGCATCTGCATGTGCTGCTGGGGCGGGTACTGCTGCTGCGGGGCGCCGTACGGCGGCTGGGCGTGCTGCTGCTGCTGCTGCGGGTACGCGTATCCCGGCTGGGGCGGGTACCCCTGCGGCGGCTGCTGTACGTTCGGGGCGGGCTGGCCGTACGGGCCGGGGCCCTGCTGTGGCGGATAGGTCATACGAGAGTCCCCCGTGAGCGTGTGCACACATTGCATCCTTTTGACGCGGACACGCTATCAATCCGCCGCGACCAGGGACGGAGCGGCCACACCCTTCAGTGCTCCTCGCGACGGGAGGGGGTCAGTCGCGGTAGGCGGCCGTCGCGATCTGGACGAACGAGCGGATCAAAGGGTTCATGTCGCCCTCGTTCGACGCCACCACCACCCGGCTCGGTGCCATGTCGGTCAGCGGTACCACGGCCAGCTCCTCGGGCAGGTCGTGTCCTAGCGGGATCATGCCGACCGTGCCGTTCCAGAGCACGGCCTGCACGCACTCCTGGACGGCACGCACCACCGGGCCCTCGCGCCGCTCGCCACCGTTCCAGTACGACCACCAGAGCGGGTCGGTACCGTCCGGGAACTGGAACCAGCGCCGGCCGGCCAGGTCGGCCAGCTTCAGCCGGGCAGCGGCCCGGCCGAAGTGGAGTTCCTCGGCGACGGCCACGAAATAGCGCAGCGTGCGTAGCTCCATGACCGGCGACGATACCCGTACGGTATCGACACCACCTATTCGGTCTTGGACGGCCGGGGCGCGGGCCGGTGGAATCGGAGCATGACGGACGAACTGATTCCCGACCCCGCCGTGCAGGTTTCCGGCGCCCAGGAGATCGCCCCCGACCTGCTCGTGATCCCGAACCAACGAGTCCAGCTGGTACCCAACATCGGTGTCATCGGCGGCACTCAGGCCGTACTCGTCGTCGAGACGGGCATCGGCACCGCCAACGCCGAGCAGGTCCTCGCCTTCGCCTCCGAGGTGGCCAAGGGCCGCCGGTTGTACCTGACCACGAGCCACTTCCACCCCGAGCACGCCTTCGGTGCGCACGTGTTCACCGACCAGGCCACGTACCTGGTCAACCGCGCACAGGCGGACGACCTGAAGACGAAGGGGTCCGCTACCTGGAGATGTTCCGGGGCTTCGGCGGGCCGATCGCCGACCGCCTCGACGGCGTCCCGGTGCCTACCCCCGATGTGGTCTACGACGACGGGTACGACCTGGACCTGGGCGGGCGGACCGTACGGCTGCGGCCCACTGGCCGGGGCCACACCAAAGGCGACCAGGTGGTCGAGGTGCCGGACGCCGGCGTGCTGTTCACCGGTGACCTGGCCGAGACCGGACGGTTCGCCATCTTCCCGTGGTTCCCCCCGTACGACACGGACGTCTCCGGCGTGCGCTGGCTGGCTGTGATGGACCAGCTGGCCGCCACCGGACCGCGGGTGGTGGTGCCGGGTCACGGCGACCTCGGCGGCCCGCAGGTACTCACCGGCGTCGCCGACCAGCTGCGCGAGCTGCGCGACGAGACCTGGCGGCGGCGTGATTCCGCGATGGGCGAGGACGAGATCGTCGCCGAGGTCCGGGCGCTGCTCATCGAGCGGCATCCCGAGTGGGCCGGCCGGGAGTGGATCGAGCGGGGCGTCGGATGCCTGTGCGCTGAACACCCATGAGCGTGGGCTCGTCATTGCTGGACGGCGTCGAGCGCCTCGTTCAGAGTGGTCGCGGCCATGATGAGCGACAGGTGGGTGAAGGCCTGGGGGAAATTGCCGAGTTGCTCCCCGCTGGGGCCGATCTCCTCCGCGAACAGGCCGATGTGGCTGGCGTATGTGTGCATCTTCTCGAAGGTGTAGCGGGCCAGCGGAAGCCGTCCGGCACGGGCGAGAGCATCGACGTAGAGGAACGTGCAGAGGCTGAACGTCCCCTCCGAGCCGCGGAGTCCGTCGGGGGAGGCCGCGGGGTCGTAACGGTAGACGAGGCTGTCGGAAACCAGGACGCGGTCCATGGCATCGAGAGTGGCCAGCCAGCTCGCGCTCTTCGGGGCGAGGAATCCGAGCCGGGGAATCAGCAGCAGCGAGGCGTCCAGGACGCGGCTGCCGTAATGCTGGACCAAAGAATGGTCCTCGTCGCTCCAGCCGCGTTCCATGACCTGCTCGAGGATCTCGTCGCGGGCCTTGGTCCACAGGGCGGTGTCGGCCGGCCGGCTGAATTCGGCGGCGGCCCTGAGGCCGCGGTCGAAGGCGGCCCAGCACATCACGCGGCTGTAGGTGAAGTCCTGGCGGCCGCCCCGGGTCTCCCAGATGCCCTCGTCGGGCCGGTCCCAGGAGTCGGCGAGCCAGTCCAGAGTCCGGGCGAGGATTTTCCATCCCCGGTAGTCGCCCTGCACTGCGACCGCCCGGCCCTCGGAAAGGGCGTACAGCGCCTCGCCGTAGATGTCGAGTTGCAACTGGTCCATCGCTGCGTTTCCGGCCCGCACGGGGTACGAACCCCGGTAGCCCTCGAAGTGCTCGAGGATCTCCTCGGTCAGGTGAGGGTCACCGTCGACCCGGTACATGATCTGGAGAGGTTCCCCGTCCGGACCCTCGTGGGCGCGCAGGCGGTCGCCGAGCCAGTGGGTGAAGCGGGTCGCCTCCTCCACGAAGCCGAGGTCGAGTAGGGCCCGCACCGACAGGGATCCGTCCCGCACCCAGGTGTAGCGGTAGTCCCAGTTGCGCTCGCCTCCGACCTGTTCGGGAAGACCCATGGTGGCGGCGGCGACCGGCGCGCCGGAGGGAGCGTACGTGAGGAGCTTGAGCGTGATGGCCGAGCGGTACACCATCTCCGCCCAGCGGCCGCGGTAGCGCGACGTGCGCACCCACTTCTGCCAGTAGTCGATCTGCTCCCAGATCTCCTCCGTGATCCGCTCGCTGTTCGGCGGCGGCGGTGCCGCGCTGCCCTCCCCGCCGGTAGTGGTGAACACCGCTGCCGCCACCTCGCCCGCGTTGAGCGTGATCGAAGCCCGGACGTCCTGGCCGTCCCGTTCGAGCGGGAAGGTGGTCTGCAGGAACGCGGTCGTCCCGGGTGCCCGGAACGTCGCCTGGCCCTCTGCCAGGTCGAGCTGGTGGGGAGCCCGCGCGTAGTCGAACCGGGGGCGGCATTCGAGGGCGAAGCGCACAGTGCCGCGCACCGTGCGGATCGCGCGCACCAGGGTGTGCCGGTCGGACGCCGTGAGGCCCCGGTGGACCGGCATGTAGTCGATCGTCTCGCCGACCCCGTCGGGGGACATGAAGCGGGTCACCACGACCGCGGAGTCCGGGTAGTACAGCTGCTTCCACGTTCCGTCGGAATGTTCGGGCGCGAGGAGGAAGTGTCCGCCCCCGTCGTGGTCGAGCAGCGCGGCGAAGACGCTGGGGGAGTCAAATCGAGGCGCCGCGAACCAGTCAACCACTCCCCTGGACGACACCAGAGCTGCCGTCTGCAGGTCCCCCACGAGTCCGTGGTCGGCGATGGGCGGGTAGCGGTCCATTGGTTCTCCTTCAGCGTTCACGGCCGCGCGACGTCAGGTCCGCTCATCGCAGCCGCTCCGCGAGGTGGTCCCCGACGCGCAGGGCGTTGGCGATGGCCGTCAGTGAGGGTTGACCGCCCCGATGCTCGGGAAGAAGCTCGTGTCGACCAGGTAGAGGTTGTCGAGGTCGTGAGCCTTGCAGTTCACGTCCAGAGCGGAACTCTGCGGGTCGTGGCCGAAGCGGACGGTGCCGGCCTGGTGCGCCGTGGCGCCTATGGGCATGCCCTTGCTTCTCGTCGAGGGCGAGATGGATAAGACGAGGTTCACCCCGACCGGCAGATGGAAGGGGTACAGGCCGCGCTTCTCCAGATCGTCGCTCAACTGCTGGATGCGCGGCTCGTGTTGCACGGGCGGATAGGCGTACTGGGCGCTGGCCGGTCCCTCGGTGGGGTCCTCGCCGTGCCGGCCGTGGACGAGGTAGAGATGCTCGGCCTGCGTGTAGTAGGGCTCCAGGTCGTCGTAGTTCAGCGGCCAGGCGGGAGAGACACCGTCGTGGTGGCGGAGTTCGGCGAAGTCCTCAGGACGCATACGGAAGAGCGCGGCGCCGTAGAACTTGGTGTTTCCGCCGACGTAGTAGTTCACTTCGGGCGGGAATTGATTTCCGTGCTTGTCGTACCAGAACTCCGGCGCGCGGTATTTTCCTTTGACAAAGACGGCGGTCGAATCCCAGTTGTCGCGTTCACGCGGCAGGTAGTCGCCGCGTTCGAGAAGGAGAATCCGTTTACCGGTGGACGCCAGGCGGTGGGCGAGTGTGCCACCCCCGGCACCTGTGCCGATGATGACGACGTCGTACTGCCGCGCCTCGGTCATGCCGGCCACCGCCCCCGGAGCATGGTCTGCTCCTGTCAGGTGAGTTGGGGTCCGTTCCGCATTTACAACGTAGCTCCGGAGGGAATGCCCGGCGAATCGGGCCGGGCGGGGCTCCGGGATGCCCGGCCGGTCACAGGATCGCGAGGGGATTGACGGGAGAGCCGGTCGCCGCGGGCAGCCGTAGTGGTGCGATCACACAGAGGAACGACCAGCGCCCCTCCTATTCGCAGAGGGGGCCAGATCCTCGAACTGCAGGTAGTCGAGCAGGTGCAGTCCCGTCCCATCGCATGGATTGCGAGTACGTGTGCCGGGAACGCGACATTCTGCGCGTCGCTGGGGGCCGTGTCGTTGTTGCCGTCGCTGCCGAGAACGGCCACCTGCCGGTCGGCCAGAAAGCGCAGGGCGGTCGGATGGAGTCCGGCCCGCGCGCCGGCCGAGTCCCAGGGGCCGAGCTCCTCACGCCTGCGCCGGTGTCCGACGCGTACGGGCAGGATGTCGCCCATGCCGACCCGCAGCCCCTGCCGTCGGCTGGACACCAGCGGCGTCCTGCCTCGACCCCGAATCCGAGGCCGAAGACATCGCCCCACCGGCCCATCAGGCCGGGCCACAGCAGGCCGAACTCGAAGGAGAGCACGGTACCGGTGACGACGCCGATGGCGAACTGCACGGCCATGACCGCCGACCAGCGCCGCGCGAGCTGAAGGGCGACGGCGTCGCGCTTGCGCAGCCCGCGGTAGTGCATCAGGAGGGTGATGGCGGGCAGGGCCACCCCGAAGGGCACGAGCAGGATGTGGGAGGCCAGGGTGAAGGCCATGAGCTCGCGGGCGGGCAGAAGCTGCGGAGGGGTGTCCGCCACGATCGCGATCGCGGTGCTCATGTGAGCCTTAGCGGTGTGTGCCGGACGGCTGAAGGACTGCGGGCCTCAGCCACCGGTGGCGAACCCGGGGAACAGGGTCATGCCACCGTCTACGTAGATCGTCGTCCCCACGATGTAGTCGAGCATGTCGGATGCGAGGACTGTCACCGCGTTCGCGATGTCCTCGGGGTCGCCGACGCGGCGGTACGGGACGAGCCGTAGCAGGTCCGCCTCGGCCTCGGGGGTGTCTCAGGCGCTGCGGTTGATGGGCGTGCGGATCGCACCCGGAGCGACGGCGTTCACCCGGATCCGGTGCGGGGCGAGCTCCTGCGCGAGCGTGGCCATGAGCATCTGTACGCCGCCCTTGGAGGACGCGTAGTTCACGTGCCCGGACCAGGGGATGATCTGGTGCACCGAGCTCATGCAAATGATCTTCCCCGCGGAGCGGGAGACCTCCGGGACGACGCCGCGGCGCATGAACTCCTTGGCCGCCTCGCGGGCGCAAAGGAACTGCCCGGTGAGGTTGACGCTCAGCACTTTGTCCCACTGGGCCACGGTCATGTCGGTGACCGGGGCGTCTCTCTGGAGGCCGGCGTTCGCCACCATGACGTCGATGGTCCCGAACTCCTGGACCATCCGGGCGACCATGTCGACGACCTGGTCCTCCTGCGACACATCAGCCTCGTGCGCGTAGGCCCGGACCCCGAAGCCCTCGATCTCCCGCACCACCTCTTCCGCGGCGTCCGTAGCCTGCTCACCGAATGCCTGGACCTGATCACCACGCCGCTGCTCGACGAGGTGAGGCGCCGGGACCCGGCCGCCCTGACCAGACCCCGGGCGCTCGACCACCGCCTGCGCAACCAGCGCGAGGACGGGCGCGTTGCCGTACCCGTACTGCAACGGGGGGAGGAGCGCGAGGCGTGCGACGGCCCGCGCAGGTGCGGGCCTCATCCTGACCTCTCGTACGGTCGGCACGGCCTCACCCGTTCGGCCGTTCTCACCCGCTGTGCGGCCCTCGCACCGCCCGGAACCACGGAGAACCATGGCCGAGCCCGCCGCCCCTCAGGCCACTGCCGCAACGCTGCTGCGCCGCCCCCAGTTGTGGCTGGTGCCCACCGTCCTCACCGGGCTGCTCGCCCTGCTGCTGTCCCTGCTCTACATGGGCGGCATCGTCAACCCCAACCGAGACCTGCACGACCTGCCCATCGCCCTCGTCGACGACGAGATCGGCAAGCCGCCTGCCGGGCAGAAGGAGAACTTGGGCGCGCAGGTCACGAGCGCCATCGCAGCCGACACCGGCGGCGACAAGGCGAGTGGCGCACGCTCACCCGTGCCCAGGCCCAGGAACAGCTCGACTCCGGCAAGGTCTACGGCGCCCTGGTCGTCCCAGCCGGCTTCACGGACGCCATCACCGCCCTCACCACGCCCGGGGCCACCCGCCAGCCGACGATCACCGTGCTCACCAATCCCGGCAAGGGCAGCCTCGGTTCCTCCCTCGCCAGTCAGATCACGACCAAGGCCGCGCACCAGGCGTCCCAGACCATCGGCAGACAGCTCACGGCAGCGGCCGGCACGCAGGCGAGCCCCAGCGTGAAGCTGCTGCTCGCCGACCCGGTGAACGTCATCACCCAGGTCGGCCACCCGATCGGCAGCAACAGCGGCCTCGGCCTGACGGCCTTCTACTACACCCTGCTGCTCGTGCTGGCCGGATTCATGGGCGGCAACGTCATCAGCAACGGCGTCGACACCGCCCTCGGCTACGCGGACAACGAGATCGGCCCCTGGCACACCCGCCGCCCCACCGTGCCGATCAACCGCACACAGACGCTGCTGCTGAAGATGGTGATGACAGCGGGCATCATGCTCGTCAGTGCCTCGCTGGTTCTCATCGCCTGCGTCACCATCCTCGGCATGGACGCATCCCATCTGCCCCTGCTGTGGATCTACTCCTACTGCGCGGCCCTCGCCGTCGGCCTGGGCGTGCAGGCCATCAACGCAGCGTTCGGCGGGATCGGGCAGCTGGTGTCGATGTTCGTGTTCATCGTCCTGGGCCTGCCCTCGTCGGGCGCCACTGTGCCGCTCCAGGCCGTCCCCGGCTTCTACCGTTTCCTCTCCTACTTCGAGCCCATGCGGCAGCTCAGCGACGGGGTGCGCGCGATCCTCTATTTCGACGCCCGCGGCGATGCGGGTCTCACCCGCTCCTGGATCATGATCGCGATCGGCGCCGCTCTCGCCCTGCTCTTCGGCTTCGCCATGACCACGTACTACGACCGCAAGGGGCACAAGCGCCTCATCCCGCAGCCCGCCTGACCTCGTGAACCGGTGCAGTTCACTTTCCGACGGTGTTCATCAGGACGATCGCTGCTAGGTTCGAAAAGATCACAACGAGGACGCCGAGCGTCATGGCCCAAGCCCTGCGCGATTCGTCCATGTCCATGGGATCACCTCCGGGCTGACGCGCGCGTCCCACGCACGCGGAGTGGCCGTACAGGAGTCCGGCCCGCCCTTCCATGATGGACCGGTTGCGCCGGGCGCACACGAGCAAGGGCGGCGGCGTCCGCACGCCTTCTCGCGCGATGCGTGCGGCGCCGCCTTCATGCAGTTCATCCCGATCATGGACCGGACGGCGCCCTGCCGAACGCCCTCACTGTCAGCGCGGCCGGCGCTTCGGTGGGACAGGCCCCGGGATGACATCGAGGTCGAGGTGCTCCTTGAACAGGTGGACCAGGTTGGCGCCGTCGAGGAGTTCGAGGCGCCCGTGGTCGTTCGCGAACGCCTCGCTCGCCCGCCCGAACCACGAGGTCGTCACCAGAATGCCCTTCGCCGCCCGCTTGTGCTCCACTACGCCGGCGAGCGCGGACACCGACTCGAACGGCACTACCTTGGCAGTGCGTTTGGCCTGGATGATGCACAGCCCCCGCATGACCGGGTCAGTGTTCATCGCCACCGCGTCCACGCCCTCGTCCTGCGACGGGCGCGTATTGACACTGTCCAGTCCGATCGCCTCGAACAGCTGCCGCACCAGATGCTCGAATTCTGTAGGTGAGAGGTCCATCAGCACCGGCCGGCTGTCCAGGCCCGCCACGACGTCCATGCCGTCCATCAGCCGGAACTTGCTCAGGTCGAAGGTAACCAGCGGGCGCACGGCTCCAGCTCGTACGGATTCGGCGAGATCAGCGACCGCAGCCGCTTCAGACAAGCCCTCGGATCGACCTGGGTGAGGACCAGTTCGCCGAACTCCTCCCTGTCTGCCAGGAGGGTGATCAGACAGGGGTGCACCTCGCGGCCCGTGGCGCGATCGATGGTCGCCACGTGTCCGTTCAGCGCCACGGACCGCACCACTCCCTCGGTGTCCGCCGCGAACAGCTCGTGCACAGTCCGCAAGGCCGTCTGCGCCAGTACGGACGCGTACAGCTCGTGGCGCTCCTTCTCGGGCCTCGGGACAGCCGTGATTTCGTCGCGCGTCTTCACGTACCGGTAGGCGCGGGCGGCCGGGATCACATCGTCCAGCGGCAGGTCGATCTCCACCAGCAGGTCACCCGTATCCGCCTGGAACGAGACCTGGTGCGCCTTCGGGAACCCGTGTGGGTAGACGGAGGCGGCCAGCACCTGGTCGATGAACCACTCGACAGCCTCGACATCCCTGTCACGGTAGGCAGCCCGGCGCGCTTCTATCCCGGCATTCCACTCATCGACCCGGGCCGACTCCCCCTGGTTTCGTTCGTCATGACGGGCCCGCGCCGTATCCAGCTTCCCGACCCGTTCGTGCTCCGCGCGCGCGTGGTCCCGCAATGCCTCGTCGAACCGTTTGCGCGCGGCCTCCACCTCCCCGTCGTACGACCGGCGGCCAAAGCCGAGCACTCCGAGCAGTCCGCGCGGCGGCTCGGGCTCGTACTCGCCCCACCGTGGCAGCGGAACGGGCCGCGTACGGCTCTTGGACGGCATGAACACGGCAGGGACGAATTCCTGCCTGAGGCTGTCGAAGCTCAATGGCCGGCCGTCCAGCACCGCCGCGCGTAACAGGCCCGAGAGCTGCTCGACGTCGTGCTCGGCCACACTGGTCTTGTCGACGGCCTCCTGGGCACGCGCGGCCTCGTACGCGAGCTTCTCCTCACGCGCCTTCCGCTTGGCCTCCACCTCAGCAGCCTTCCTCAGCCGCTCACGCTCCTTGGCCTGCCGAGCACGCTCCCGCGCGTACGCATCACTCCCGCCCGCCACCGCCACCCCCAGGTCCCTGCACGCCGGTCCGGTTAGAACTTCCCGCCCCAGGGGCGTCCAATCCGCATGTTCCATCCCAGGCTTCCCAGAGGCCGCTACCGTCACTGACGGTGCAGCAGGGCGGGCCGCTTCTCGATGTGCGGGCCCTTCATCCCGCCCGTTCCCGCGTAGGGAAACTCACTTGTGGTCCAGCACCGTTCTGATCCGGCCGGTCACGTCGGGCAGGGTGTGGAGGCCGTCGATCTGGATCTTCCGCACCCCTTCGCCGGTCATGGGCTCGTCCTTGGAGGCGGCGCCGGCCGTGCACTGGCTCGCCCCCTCACGGAGCGCGGTCAGCGCCCGCTTCCAGCGCATCTGGGCGATCTTGTCGGGTATCGGGTCCAGTGCTTCGGCGGCTGGAACGTGCTTCGCGAGGTCCTGGCAGGCTGTGCCGATGACGTCGAGGGTCCTCGTGCTCACCTCGCTGACACGGGCGGCATCCTCCGCCATCTGCTTGATCTGCTTCTCACCACCCCCCGAGTACCAGTCGCCGACCTCCTCGGCGGGGGACGAACTGCATCCCGCGGCTAACAGGACGGTGACGACAGCAGCAGTCACAAAAGCGCGTGCGCGCATGGGAACTCCCCAAGTAGATGGACTGCCGATGCTGTCAGGCTGCCGCTCCCCACGCCCCGCCTGTCTCCGATCCGTGACACGAATCCAGGACACACGCCCTCGAGCGGAGCCCGACCACCTCGGCAGCGATAAGGCGGGGCTCCGCTCTTGCTCCGCGACTGGCTAGTCGTCCGAGCCCGCAGCCGACGGCGGTACCTCGACGACGAAGAACAGGAAGTTGGGTTTGGTCGAAAGGTCATGGAAGCCGTCGGGGAACAGCTCACGGGCGGCCGGGGCGGGCTGCGGCTCGCTGATGACGGAAAGGCGGAAACCGGCGGTGGTGAAGGCATCAGCCATCGCGTGCAATGGCTTGCGCCAGAACCTCATCGGGACGGACTGCCCGTTGACGGTCCAGTCGAAGGTATAGCTGGTGGTCGCAAAGTAGTCGGGCCGAGGATCCTGGATCGTGTAGGCCACGAAAGGGTGGTCCACCGACGCGATCAGCCGGCCGCCGGGCCTGAGCACTCGCCGCAACTCGGCCAGCGTCGGCCCCCAGTCCTCCAGGTAGTGCAGCACCAGCGACGCGACCACGTCATCGAACGCAGCGTCGGCGAACGGCAGGCGGTCGCTCAGGTCGACCACGTGCAGGGCTACGTCGTCACCGAGCCGCCGCCTGGCCAACGCCAGCATCCCGACGCTGGCGTCGATGCCGGTGACGACCGCACCGCGGTCGCGTAGTGCAGCGGACAGGGGGCCCGAGCCGCAACCGGCGTCCAGGATCCGACGGCCGACCACGTCTCCGGCGAGGGCTAACATCGCGGGCCGCTCGTAGTACGCGTTCACTAGGTTGTTCTCGTTCTCCGCCGAGTACGCCTCGGCGAAATTGTCGTAGTCATTCGCCTGGTCCCGATCTGCGGACTGGGCGAAGCTCTCGGGCACGTCGGTTACGCGTTCCATCGTGGCAGCCTAGTAGTCACATGATCCGCCGGACAGGCCCCCCGGTAGCCCCGGCCTGATGGGGATCCGCGCCCCGGCCAGGGTCAGGGCGCCTCACTCACCGGACTCCGCCTTGTGCCGGGCGTAGTAGCGGGCCACCCGGGCCCGGTTGCCGCAGACCGATGCCACGCACCAGCGGCGCCGGGGGTGCGCCGGCAGGAAGAGCAGGACGCAGTCGTGCGCCTCGCACACCCGGATCTCCCCCACCCGGGGGTCCGTCAGCAGTTCCGCGACCGCCTCGGCCAGTTCGCCCGCGAGCCGCAGGGCCGGGGCGGCCGACCGGTGCGCGGCCGCGGACAGGCCCGCCCCCTCCGTCCAGGCCAGCACGCGGTGGGCCGGCGCCGCGGAGAGGGCCTCGTTCAGCGCGCGCAGCGCATCGGCCGGCGGCCGCTCCCCGCACCGCGCGGCTTCGAGCGCCGGCCGCGCCGCCTCCCGCACCGCCCGCACGGCGGCCACCTCCGCCGCGCCCACCTCCCCCACCGGGGTCAGCCGCCCGGCCTGCGCGGCCAGCCAGCCTTCGAGCCCGGCCGGGTCGGCGACGAGGTCACCCGCGGCGGTGCGGGTGTTGAGGAGGTCCAGGGCGAGGGGTTCGCCGGTGAGCGGAAAGGTCACTGTCACGCGACTAATGCTACTGCAATCACTTGACCCATTAGCGATCACCAGCAAGACTAATGGAAACACAGCAACAGGAGGCATGTGATGGCAAGTGTCCAGCACCGCACGGTCGACGTCGACGGGGTCCGCGTCGCCTACCGCGAGAGCGGCCCCGCGGACGGACCGGTCCTGCTGCTCCTGCACGGCTTCCCCACCGCCTCGCACCAGTTCGCCCGCCTGATGGACGCACTCGGCGACAGCCCGTACCGCCTGATCGCCCCCGACTACCCGGGCTTCGGGCGCACCGAGGCCCCGACCGACTTCACGTACACCTTCGACCGGCTCGCCGACATCGTGGAAGGCTTCACCGACGCCCTCGGGCTGGGCCGCTTCGCGATGTACGTCTTCGACTTCGGCGCCCCGGTCGGCCTGCGGCTCGCCGCGCGCCGGCCGGAGCGGGTGACCGGCCTGATCGTGCAGAACGGCAACGCGTACGAGGAAGGCCTGTCGGACGCGGCCCGCGAGTTCGCCGGGCTGCGGCGCGAGGTGCCCGGCAACGAGGAACGGATCCGGGGCCTGTTCGCCCTGGAGGGCACCCGCTTCCAGTACGAGGCCGGAGTCGCCGACCCCGGCCTGATATCCCCCGACAGCTGGACCCTGGACGTCCACTACCTCGGCCTGCCGGGACGCGCCGACGCCCAGGCCGACCTGGCCTTCGACTACGCCTCGAACTTCGCCCACTACCCCGCCTGGCAGGCCTGGCTGCGGGCCGCGCGGGTGCCGGTACTGGTCGTCTGGGGCGCGGGCGACCCCTTCTTCACCCCGGCGGGCGCGAAGGCCTACCTCCGGGACGCCCCGGACGCCGACGTCCACATCTTCGAGGGCGCGGGCCACTTCGCCCTGGAGACCCACCTCCCAGAAATCGCCCCCCTCATCGCCACCTTCCTCACCGACCTCCCGTAGCCCCACGCCTCAAACGCCGGCGGGGCCGAGAGGCCGACGAGGCCGGGCGACGGACCCGTCAGCGACACCGGCGGGCGTTGAGCCGGGCGGCCTGGCGCGTCAGGTAGTCGCGCTCGGCGAGGTTGGGGGCATTTCGGGCCGCCTCGGCGTACAGCCGTGCCGCCGTCGCCAGGTCGCCGTCGCGCTCGTGGAGGTACGCCGCCACCGCGGCGTGGCGGGGCAGTGAGTCGTCCAGCGCCGCGAGCGCCGCCAGGCCGGCGCGCGGTCCGTCGGCCTCGCCGACGGCCACCGCGCGGTTGAGCCGGACGACCGGGCTGTCGGTCAGGCGCGCGAGCTCGTCGTACCACTCGACGATCTGCGCCCAGTCGGTCTCCTCGGCGGTGGGCGCGTCGGCGTGGAGTGCCGCGATGGCGGCCTGTGCCTGGAACTCGCCCAGCCGGTCGCGGGCGAGGGCCGCCTGCAGGATCTCGACGCCTTCGGCGATCGACTCGGTGTCCCACCGGCCGCGGTCCTGCTCGGCGAGCGGCACCAGGCTGCCGTCGGGCGCGGTCCGGGAGGCGCGCCGGGCATGGTGGAGCAGCATGAGGGCGAGCAATCCCGCCACCTCGGGGTGGTCCATCGCGGCCGCGAGCTGCCGGGTGAGCCGGATGGCTTCGGCGGCGAGGTCGACGTCGCCGGAGTAGCCCTCGTTGAAGACCAAGTAGAGGACGCGCAGCACGGTGGCGACGTCGCCGGGCTGGTCGAACCGCACCCCGGAGACGGTGCGCTTGGCACGGCTGATGCGCTGCGCCATGGTCGCCTCGGGCACCAGATAGGCCTGGGCGATCTGGCGGGTGGTGAGCCCGCCGACGGCGCGCAGCGTGAGAGCGACCGCGGACGACGGCGTCAGCGACGGGTGGGCGCACAGGAAGTAGAGCTGGAGCGTGTCGTCCACCGCTGGCGCGGGCCCGGGCGCCGGCTCCTCGTCGACGAGGTCCTCACGCCGGCGGCGGGCGGCGTCCGCCCGGGTCGCGTCAAGGAACCGCCGCCAGGCCACGGTGACCAGCCAGCCCTTCGGGTCCCGCAGGGGGTATCCCCTGCTCGAAGAGCTTGGGGAGGGGTCGGCCGGCCAGACGCGGACCGCCTCGACCAGCGCGTCCTGCACGGCGTCCTCGGCCGCCGCGAAGTCGGCTCCGCGGCGGACGAGGATCCCGATCACGCTTGGCGTGAGGCTCCGGAGCAGGGCCTCGTTCATCTGAGAGGTCACTCCGTGATGGTGGGCGGCGAGGCCAGGAACGGGCGCACCTCGAGCCACTCGTGGATCGGCTTCCCGCCCGCCCCAGGGGCGGCCGACAGCTCCCCGGCCAGCTCAATGGCGCGCTCGTAGCTGTCCACGTCGATCACCATCCAGCCGGCGATGAGGTCCTTGGTCTCGGCGAACGGGCCGTCGGTGACCGGCGGGCGCCCCTCACCGTCGTACCGGACGAACGTCCCCTCGGGGGCGAGCGCCTGACCGTCGACGAACTCGCCAGTCCCCTCGAGCCGGGCCGCGAAGTCGTCCATGTACTGACAGTGCGCCGAGATCTCCTCCGGCGTCCACTGGTCCATGGGCACGTCGTTGACCGCAGCCGGAGCGCCGCGGTAGTGCTTGAGCAGCAAGTACTTGGCCATCGTGTTTCTCCTCGGTGCTGGTGCGACCCATTTTCGTCGCGTTCACCACGGGGACGGAGCCAGTCACGGGTTCTCGACATCGCCGGCCGAAATTTTTTGGCGCTCGTAGATGAGCCTGGGTGAGCCGCCTCGTGGTGTTTGGAAGATCTCTGCTCGGCGGCCACCTTGAGCGCCGAGCAGCGCGGTGGCCTCTCCCGGTTCCAGCACCTTGTCGATGGTGCGTGTCAGCGCCGGGCAGCGCCCCCGGCCGGGAGGTCCGGGGGCCCGCAGGGCCGGGCTCAGGAGAGCCCGAACGCGATCTCGCGCTTGAGGATCTTGCCGGTGGCCCCCTTGGGCAGGGACTCGACCAGCATGATCTGCCGCGGGTACTTGTACGGGGCGACACGGTCGCGTACGAAGTCCCGGAGCTCGTCTGGGGTGGCCTCCGCTCCCGGGCGCAGCGCGACGGCCGCCGCCACCTCCTCGCCAAGGGCGGGGTGGGGCACTCCGATCACGGCGGCCTCGGCGACGGCGGGGTGCTCGTACAGCACCTCCTCGACCTCGCGGGGGTAGACGTTGTAGCCGCCGCGGATGATGAGGTCCTTCTTGCGGTCGACGATGAAGTAGTAGCCGTCCTCGTCGACCCGGGCGAGGTCGCCGGTGCGCAGCCAGCCGTCCTGGATCGCCTCGGCGGTGGCCTCGGGGCGGCCCCAGTAGCCCTTCATGACGTTGTGGCCCCGCACGCACATCTCGCCGACTCCGTTCCGCACGTCGACCAGGCACATCTCGACCCCCTCGATCGGCGTGCCGACGGATCCGGCCTTGCGCGGACGGTCGGGGTGGTTGAAGGAGGCCACGGGGGAGGTCTCGGACATGCCGAAGCCCTCCAGGACGGGGCAGTCGAAGGCTTCCTCGAAGGCGTGCAGCACCTCCACCGGGAGGGAGGCGCCGCCGGAGACGGAGAGCCGGAGCGTGCTGGTGTCGTAGGTGTCCGGCTGCTGCGCATGCGTGGCGGACAACGCGGCGTACATGGTGGGAACGCCCGCGAAGATGGTCACGTGGCGGTCCTGCACGGTCTGCAGCGCCAAAGCCGGGTCGAACCGGGGAAGCAGGGTGAGCCGTGCCCCGACGGTGACGGCCGTCATCATGGCGCAGACCTGGCCGAAGGCGTGGAACAGGGGCAGGCAGCCCAGGACGACGTCCTCCGGGCCGAGGCGGAAGAGCGAGCGGCCGCAGATGTCGGCGTTGCGGGCGAGGTTGGCACGCGTCAGCTCGGCGCCCTTGGGCACACCCGTCGTGCCGGAGGTGTAGAGGATGACGGCGGTGTCGTCGTCCTCACCCTCCTGTGCGGGGACGGGATGCGGATGTGCGGCGAGCAGCTCGGCGAAAATCCCCGCGCGGAACGGGACCACGTCTGCCTTGGTGCCCTCGGCCGCGCGCTCGGCCTCGGCCATGGCGGAGTCGTGGGCGAACAGCAGCACGGCGCCGGAGTCGCGCAGGCAGTGGCTGATCTCCCGGCACTTGAGGAGCGGGTTCATCGGGACGACGACGGCGCCGGCCCGCAGTACGCCGTAGTAGAGGGCGGGGAATTCGAGCAGGTTGGGCAGCATCACGCCGACGCGGTCACCGGGGGCCACGCCACGGGCCGCGAGCAGCGCGGCCACGCGCCCCGCGTACGCGTCGAGTTCGGCGTAGGTGAGGGAGTTTTCGCCGAGTTCGACGGCGGTCCGGTCGCCGTGAACTGCGGCGGTACGGATGAGGAGGTCGGCCAGGTTCACTTCGAACTCTCGTTTCTGGGAACGGTCGAGGGGCGGGTCGGTGGTCGGGTCAGCCGCGTAGCGCGGAGGAGAAGATGCCCGGCAGCTTGCCGAGGCCGGGCTTGGCGGTGAAGCGGGTGACGCGTTCGAGGGTGGTACGGGCCGTGCGGTTGGTGACGAAGTACGGCGGGCGGGGAGAGAGCGAGGGAGAGCCGGTGAACAGGCCCCGGGGTGCGGGTGCGAAGGGTGCGCGCAGGACGGTCTTCTCGACATCTTCGATCATGAAGGCGTTGTGGACGAAGCCGATGCCGCTGCCGATGTCCTGGCGGGTGTGTCCGGGATGGGCTCCCCAGGGGGTGTAGCCCAGGAGAAAGCCGATCGCCGACCAGCAGTTGACGCCGAGGGTGCCGTGGCGCAGCTCGGCGATCGCGGTGCCGACCACGGCGCGATGGGCCTTCTCGGTCTTCGGGTGGACGAGGAGCGTGGCGCCCAGCGCGCCGGGCAGCTTGTCGTTGGCGAAGTCGACGGCGTTGCGGAGGAATGCGTCCGGGGTGTCGCCGGCGAGGCGTACGACGCCCAGCGCGCTGCCGAAGACCTCGTCGGTGCGCGGCCTGAATCGAACTTCGCAGGCGAAGGCCCCTGAGCTCGGCCTACGGCGCCCACCGCCCGGGAAGCGGACTGAGACCAGCGGGGTGACCATGGGCATTATGGAGGTAGCGGACCATGATGGTCTTGTGCGGTGGCTTCACCTCACCGGTGGCCGTCGCCAGTGGCGGGCCGGGTGGCTGGTATGGCTGAGCAGACACCGATCGAGGAGCTGATCAGCGGCGCCGCCCAGGATGCCGGTGGATGGCTCGGCGCCCTGCCTGTGGCCCAGGTGGCTACCGGCGCCGACGGGAAGATCGTTCGTTGGAACCATGCCGCTCAGGACCTGCTGGGCTATCTGCCGCCGCAGGTGCTGGGCCGGCACATCGCCGACCTGCTGCATCCGGGAGCCGACCGCAGCCTGGGGCGTGCCTTGTGGGAGACGGCCGCCACCGGGCGTGGGGTCATGGGCACGGTGACGGCCTGGCACCGCGAGGGGTATCCGCTGGAGCTGGAGATCTGGGCCTGTCCGATGCCTGACCGGCGGGAGGGGGCGTCGGCGGTTCTCGTCTTCGCGGCCGACGCGCATTCCGCCCGCCGCATCCGGGGGTCGTCGGCGGTGTGGGACGGATTGTTCGCCCGCTCGCCGGTCGGGATAGCCGTGCTCGACACCCAGCTGCGGTTCCTGCGGGTCAACCCGGCTCTGGAGGCGATGAACGGTCTGGAGGAATCCTCACATCTGGGCCGGCGCCTGGCCGAGGTGCTTCCGGAGGTGAACGCAAGTGAGATGGAGGAGGCGATGCGGCAGGTCCTGTCCACAGGCGAGCCGCTCCTGGACCGCCGGCGCAGGGGCCGCACGCCGGCAGACCCGGGCCACGACCGGGCATGGTCCTGCTCCTATGTGCGCATGGAAGACCCCGCGGGCCTGCCCATCGGTGTTATCGCTTCCTTGGTCGACATCACCGAGCAGCAGCGTGATCACAGTGAGGCAGAGGCAGGCAGGCGCCGGCTTGCCCTGCTCAGCCAGGCCAGTGTGCGCCTGGGTGCCAGCCTGGATTTGGAGCGCACCGCGCAGGAGCTGGCCGACCTCGCCGTTCCGCCTCTGGCCGACGTGGTCACCGTCGATGTCCTTGAGACTCTGGCACGCGGCGAGGAGCCGGGGCGGGGGCTGGCAGGCGGGGTCGAGCTGCGCCGTCTGGGCAAGTCCCCGCTGACCGGTGCGGCGCTGATCGATGTCCTGGCCCCGCTCGGCAGGACTCTTACCTTCCCTCGTACCGCCCCTTACACGCAGGCGCTTTCCGTTCGCCAGCCGTATCTTCTCGCCCACTTCGACAATCGGACCGTCGGCCCCGGGGCCCGCGGGACGGACAGTCCAGAGCAACTGCTCAGGACGGGCGTGCATTCACTCATGATGGTTCCGCTGATCGCCCGGGACCTGGTGCTGGGGGTCGCGACCTTCTACCGCACACGGGCTGTCGGCTCTTTCGGCTCGGACGATGTCATCCTCGCTGGTGAACTCGCCGCCCGGGCCGCTGTCAGCATCGACAACGCCCGCCTCTACCAGCACGAACACGAAACCGCGGTCCTGCTGCAGCGCAGCATGCTGCCCCAGCACATCACCCCGCCGCCGGGCATCGAAGTGGCCCACCGCTACCTGCCCGCCAGCGACATCAACGAAGTCGGGGGCGACTGGTACGACGTGCTTCAGCTGCCCGGCGGCCGGGCCGCGCTCCTGATGGGCGACGTCATGGGGCACGGCATCGCCGCTGCCGCGGTCATGGGCCGCCTGGCCGCCAGTGTCCGGGTCCTGGCACGACTGGACCTGCCGCCCACCGACATGCTGCACCTCCTGGAAGCCGTCCTCGCCGATCTCACCGAGCCGATGCTCACCAGCTTCCTCTACATCGTCTGCGACCCCCTCACAGGAGAGTGCACCGTCACGCGAGCCGGGCATCCGCCGGCGGCGACGGTGGCACCGAACGGCACCGTCCGTCTGGTCCACAGCCCGCCCGGCGTCCCACTGGGTGTGGGCGGTATCGACTTCACCACCACGCGTATGACTCTGCCCCTCGGCTCTTTGCTGGTCCTGTACACCGACGGGCTGATCGAAGCCCGCGGCAGCGACATCGACGAACGCCTCAACGAGCTCACCCGCCTCCTCGCCGATCCCCACCGCCCGCTGAACCAGCTGTGCGACACACTGATCACCAGCCTGGTACCGGCGTCCGCCGACGACGACGTTGCCCTTCTCATCGCCCGCATCGGCTCACCGCCGTAATACGTCCGCACCAGGAGGGGGCCGCCTCATCCAGCGGCCGTCGAAGCCGAGTCGCCATGCTGAACGCGTCTGGCGCCCACTCATGCGGGCTCCATACGTCACCGGCGAGGAGGCTCGAATGGAGGCCGGGACACGAGGCCGCATGCTGGAGGCCGCGGTGCAGGCACTCCAACGGCGCGGCGTCGCAGGCATGTCGTTCACCGAGAGCCTGCGTGACAGCGGCGCCGCCCGCGGCGCCATCCAGACCGCGCGCACGGCCCTTCACCTCAGGCCCCTTCCACCTCGCGCGGCTCAAGGCCATGCTCGATGAGCGGCCTGCCGCTTCGGAGTGATGTCTGAATCTTGCAGATATCTGTCATTGCAGACGCGTGGGCAGGCGTCGGATATTGGGGGCATGAACTCCTCTCTGTCCGGCTCCCATGTGGTCGTGTTCGCGATGTTCCCCGGTATCGACGCGCTCGACGTGACCGGTCCCGCAGAGGTCTTCGCCATGACCAACCACGTGCTCGACGGGCGCCGGCCGGGCTACGAGGTGCACTTCGCCGGGGAACGGCGCGGCCCGGTGGCGACATCCGCCGGCGTACGGTTGCACGTGGAGGAACTGTTCTCCGAGCAGGGGACGATCGACACCCTGGTGGTGCCGGGCCGGATCCGGATGGGCGCCGACGGCCCCGAGCCGCACGTCGATCCCGCCGTGGTGGCCTGGCTCCGCGAGGCCGGACCGGCTGCGGGCCGGGTCGCGTCGGTCTGCGTGGGCGCCCACGTGACCGCCGCAGCCGGTCTGCTCGACGGCCACCGCGCCACGACCCACTGGGCGACCGCCGAGCGCTTCGCCGCGGAGCACCCGGCCGTCGAGGTCGACCCCGATCCCATCTTCGTCCGCTCGGGCCGGATGTGGACGAGCGCCGGCATCACCTCGTCCATGGACCTCGCCCTAGCACTCGTGGCCGAGGACCACGGCGAGGAGGTCGCTCTCGAAGTCGCCCGCATCATGGTCATGTACCTCCAGCGGCCCGGCGGCCAGAGCCAGTTCAGCGTGCCCCTGGCCCACCCGGCCGGAACCCGTACGGATCTGCGCGAGCTGCGGCAGTGGATCGCCGAGCACCTCGACAGCGATCTGTCGGTACCCGTGCTGGCCGCCCGTGTGGCCATGAGCGAGCGCCACTTCGCCCGGGTTTTCAAAGCCGAGACCGGCAGCGCACCCGGCGCGTTCGTCGAGAGCATGCGCCTGGAGGCCGCCCGCCGCCTGCTGGAGCGCACCTCCCGCCTGACCCCCGATATCGCGCACTCCTGCGGCTTCGGCTCGGTCGAGACACTGCACCGCGTCTTCCGCGACCGCCTGAACACCTCTCCCGGCGAGTACCGCAGCCGGTTCCGCACCGCCGCCTGACCTCCTCCTCCTCTCCTCCTCCTCTGCTCCTCTTCTGCTCCTCCTCTGCTTCCGCCGCGCCCCGTGCCGGGTGCGGCGGCGATCCCGTACGCCCTCACGCCCTCACGCCCTCACGCCCTCACCACACCTTGGAGCCACCACCGTGAAGTTCACAGCCACCCACATCGGCACCGCCACCGTCCTCCTGGAGATCGGCGGCGTCCGCCTGCTAACCGACCCGGTCTTCGACCCCGCACCCGCCGAATACCGGCACGACCCCGTGGTCCTGCGCTCCACCGCCGGACCGGCGGTCGCCATCGAGGACCTCCCGGCCGTCGACGCGATCCTCCTCAGCCACGACGACCACCCCGACAACCTCGACGCCACCGGACGCACCCTGCTCACCGGCCGCCCCGTCCTGACCACCGAGAGCGGCGCCGGCCGCCTGGGCGGCGAGGCCGTGGGCCTGGCCCCCTGGTCCTCGTACGAGCTCACCGTGCGCGGCACCACCCTGCGCATCACCGCCACGCCCGGCGTCCACGGCCCGGTCGGCGACGTCATCGGCTTCGTCATCGAGGCCGGAGGAGAGACCGAGGCCCTCTACATCTCCGGGGACACCGTCTACGTCGACGCCCTGGACGAGATCGCCCGCCGCTTCACCGTCGGGACCGCCCTGCTCCACCTCGGCGCCGCCCGCATCGCCGCCTTCGGCGACGGCCGCCTCATCACCATGGACGCCGCCCAGGGCGCGGCCCTCACCCGCTCCCTCGGCGCCCACACCGCCGTCCCCGTCCACTACACCTCGTGGGAGCACTTCACCGAAGACCGCGAGCAGATCACCGCCGCCTTCGACGCGGCCGGCCTGGCCCACCGCCTGCACTGGCTCGCACCCGGAGCTCGCGAAACCCTCGGCTGAGCGGCGCGCGCTCGCTCCGGCGCCGTGTGCTACTTCGGTGGAAGCGTGCCGACGTAGGCCAATGCCGTCGTCACCCAGTGCCGCAGGACGGAATCCTCCGCGAGGGCAGGGCCCGAGACCGTCACCCAGCCACGCATCGGGCGGCCGGTGAAGTCCATGGGCCGGGCTCCGGGCCGGGCGAGCGCCTGCTCCGCCTGGTCCGGACCCACCCGGGCGATGAGCTCTTCGCCGACCACGCCCACGGTCATGTTGCCGCCCGACAGGAAGGACAGCCCGCCGAACATCCGCTTCTCGGTGATGTCCGGCCGCTCGCCGAGCTGCTCCCTGATCCGCTGGGCCAGACCTTCGTCGTACGTCATGCGCCCACTCTCCCGCAGGGGCCCATGGCGTACCGGCGCCGCGCCCAACCACGGGCTGCCGAGGAGGTGCCCGGAGCGCAGTCCCGATGGCTCGTGGCATCCCCGTTGGGCCGCAGTGTGCGCAACGCGCCCTGGTGAGTGACCCAACCGAGCGCGCGGACGTGGTCCCCTACGCCGGCGGGCCTCCGCACGACGACGCGGCCATGCTGCTCGTGCGCTGCCGATAACGGCCCGGTCAGCGGGGAAGCTCCGGCGAGCGGTACAAAGGGAGTCATGACCCCTCACCCGCAGTCGGCGGACTCCGATTCCGGCGCCGACGTGGACGACGTGACCCGCGCCTTCCTGACCGCCTCCCGGCTCCTCGTGGCCGTCTCGGCCCGCTCCCTGTCCTCCGCCGAGGACCGGGTGACACTGCCGCAGTTCCGGGCCAGGTCCGCGGCGTGCAGCGGATGGTGGACGCCGACACCTACTGCATCGACGTACTGACCCAGGTGTCCGCGATCAACGCTGCTCTTCAGTCCTGCGCCGTGACCCTGCTCGACGACCGCCTCGGCTCCTGCGTCACGGACGCCATCACACAGGGCGGAGACCAGGCCAGGGTCAAGGTCGGCGAGTGTCAATGGCCTTGAAGTGCGGTTCTGATCCACTTCTTGTGATCCGGTGACAGCACGTCATGAGCACCTGGCAGGATGCTTGCTCGTGTGACTACAACCTCTTGACGGTCTTCTCCCACCTGGCGCCCGTGACGGTTGAGGGGGTCACAACGGACGACGATGCAGTGATCCTCACGGCGCAGACAACGACCCGGGAAGCGGTCTGTCCCGGGTGCGGCGAGGTGTCCAGCCGCGTCCACGGTGGCTATCGGCGGCACTTGGCCGACCTCGCGGTCGCGGGACGGAGAGTCATCATCGATCTGGCGGTGCGACGCTTCCGGTGTCCGGCCTCGGCCTGCGGTCGCCGTACGTTCGTCGAGCAGATAGGTGGACTCACCGAGCGATTCGCCCGCCGCACCCCTGCGCTCCGCCTGGCGCTGGAGCGGATAGCCCTGGCTCTCGCGGGACGTCCAGCAGCCCGGCTGGCCACCCATCTGTCGATCCCGCTCAGCGCGAACTCCCTGCTCAGACTGCTGCGTAAGCTCCCGGACAAGAAGCCTTCGACCGCCCCGCGGGTGATGGGTGTTGACGATTTTGCCCTGAAGAAGGGCCACGTCTACGGGACGATCATCATGAACATGGAGACCGGTGAGCGCGTGGACGTGCTGCCCGACCGCACTTCGCAGACGCTCGTCGCCTGGCTGCGTGACCATCCCGGAGCCGAGATCGTGTGCAGAGACCGCGCCAGTGCGTACGCCGAGGCCGTACGCACCGCCTGCCCAGACGCGATCCAGGTCGCCGACCGGCATCACCTGTGGATGAATCTGTGCGAAGCCGTCGAGAAATGCGTTGCTGTGCACCGTGGTTGCCTGGCCGAGCGCGCCGACGAGACGGCGACTGACGCACCGGTCGTGCCGGTGCCCGGCGGGGTTGCCGTCGAGGCGCCGGCCGCGACGGAGGGGCTGCGCGTGATCAAGCGGCGCGAGCGGCACGCGGCCGTGCACGATCTGTACGACAAGGGCGTACAGATCCAGGTGATCGCCGAAACGCTCGGTCTGGACCGCAAGACCGTGCACCGCTACGCGCACGCCGCCACCCCAGATGACGCGTCGCTGGCCACCGGCTCCCGCTCCTACGGCCAGATTCACGCCTACACGCCCTACCTGTACCAGCGGTGGAACGAGGGCTGCACCGACGCGGCACGGCTACACGCGGAGATCACCGAACGCGGCTACCGCGGCAGCAAGCGGACCGTGCGCCGCCACCTGCAGCAGATACGGGCCGACGGCACGCCGGCACCCGACAAGCCCCAGGAGCTGACCGTACGCAAGGCCACTTGGTTGATCACCGCCCACCCCGACAAGATCAACGAAAGCAAGGCACTGAAGCTCAAGCAACTCTTCGCCCGCTGCCCCGAGCTGGAGGCGGTCGCCGCTTGCGTACGCGCCTTCGCCCGGATGATGACCGAACGGCGGGGCGAAGAACTCGACCAGTGGCTCACCCAAGTCGAGAACGCTGGACTCAAGCCCCTGCTCAGCCTGGCCCGCGGCCTGCGGCAGGACTTCGACGCCGTCACCGCCGGCCTCACCCTGGAATGGAACTCCGGCCCAGTCGAGGGCAACGTCAACAGGGTGAAGCGAATCAAAAGGGACGGGTACGGGCGGGCCGGATTCGACCTCCTCCGACGACAAATCCTCCTCGCGGACTGAACATCGTCACCCTCCGCCACAGGATCACAAGAAGTGGATCAGAACCGCACTTCAAGGCCATTGACACAGAGGCAGGCAGAGCGCCCAGACGCCTCTCCACCACCGGGGCGAACTCCACCGTCATGCGGGGACGCTGGACGCGGGAACGACGCGAACGAGATATCGGCACGCCCAGCCCAACGACCCACACCCCGCCGAGGTACCGGCCACATCATCAGTTCATCCGAACCGGTCATGTGCGGAGGATCGGTCTAGCTGTGCAGCAGCAGTGCAACCAGGCGTTCCACCTGGTCTTCGGGAGGTGGGCTGCCGGCGGTGCGGGTCATAAGGAGGTGGTGCAGGGTGCCGACGAGGGCGAGGGCGGCCGCTGCCGTGTCGGTGTCGGCAGGCACGCGGCCCAGTTCCTGCTCGGCTACGAGGTAGGCACGGACCGACTCCTCAATCACCGCGAAGCCCGGCGCACCCTCCTGCCATGCCCGGCGAGTGTGCGAGGAGGCGCCCGGCAGGGTCAGGGCGAGTGCGACGATGCCCGGGTCGAGGGAGTCCGTGAGGGTCCGGGCCGCCTGGACGACGTTGCGCGAGACCGTGTCCTCCCCGGCGCGGGCGGGCAAAGCGTGTATCAGCCGTGCCGTCGCCGCGAAGCGGTCGAGCACCAGCTCCGCCACGAAGGTGTCCAGCCCGGCGAAGTGTGTGTGCAGCACGCCCTTGCCGCAGCCGGCTTCCTCAGTGACCGCCCGGCTGGTCAGGGCGCCCGCGCCGTCGCGCGCCACCACCCGTTCCGCGGCCGCGAAAAGTCGTTCGCGCAGGTCGGGAATGGCCACTCCGCGTGGGGACATCAGCTTGCTCCAGAAACGACATGGACAGTATGGGCGAACGCCCATACTGTTTGGGCACACGCCCATTCTACTCGGGGAGGCCGACATGGAGTTTCCGGAACTCGTCATCAACAGCCAGCAGGCGCAGGCATGGAACGGGACCGAGGGCAGCTTCTGGGCCCGCCATCAGGACCAGTGGGACGCCGTGAACGACGGCTTCAACCAGCGGCTGCTCGACGCCGCCGACATCGTCGGCCACCACCAGGTCCTGGACATCGGCTGCGGGGCCGGACACGCCACCCGCCTGGCCGCCAGGCGGGCCACCGCCGGCATGGCTCTGGGGCTGGACCTCTCCGGTCCGATGCTGGAGCGCGCCCGGGCCGCCGCCGACCGCGAGCGGTTGCCCAACGTCGAATTCACCCAGGGTGACGCACAGGTCCACCCCCTGCCGGCCGGCGTCTTCGACCGCGCGATCAGCCGCTTCGGAGTGATGTTCTTCGCCGACCCCGTCGCCGCCTTCGGCCACATCGGCCAGGCCCTGCGCCCCGGCGGCCGCCTGGCGTTCGTAACCAGCGCCGCAGCCGCCGACAACGACTGGGCGATGGTGATGTCGACGCTGTCCCAAGCCCTGCCAGAGGCCGACCCCGGAGACTTCGGCGTAACCGGCGCCCCCGGCATGTTCTCCCTGGCCGACCCCGCCCGCATCCGCGCCGTACTCGACGCGGCCGGCTTCACGGGGGCCGCTTCCGTACAGGTCGAGGCGCAGGGAGACTGGGGGCCCGACGCGGCGCAGGCGGCTGACTTCCTGCTGTCCACCGGCCCGGCGCAGCACCTGCTCGCCCAGGCGGCCACCGCGCAGCGACGTGAAGAGGCCCGGCGCACTCTGACGGCTGCGCTGCGCCCATTCGAACGCGACGGCGCTGTACGGCTGCGCAGCACGGCGTGGCTGGTGACCGCCGATCGCCCCCGCAGCTAGGAGCGTGGGTCAGTAACTGGCAACCCGCCTGTGGTTCGTGATCATTCATGCGGGATGATGTCGGTATGAGTGGTGGGGATAGGCTGTTCGAGGTCGAGCCGGTCGAGAAGAAGCAGCCACAGGGTCGTCCGTCGGCGGTGGACAAGCGGTTTAGGGCTTTCGACCCGCATCAGGTCCTGCTGCTGCCCCCGTCGCTGGACGACTGGCTGCCCCAGGACCACTTGGCCCGGTTCGTAGCC
>NZ_JAGGOY010000073.1 GCF_018614095.1 Streptomyces sp. ISL-87
CCACGATCATGCTCCGAACACGAAGAAGCCCCTGCTCATCGAACAGGGGCTCCCTTTGCCACAACGCACTAAGTCACTGGTATTGGGGCTAGGGTGCGGACGTATGGATGATCTTGGGGCGTGGGCGCGGCCGTTTCGGCTTGATGTGGGGCAGGGGGAACTGGACGATCTCGCTGAGCGGCTGGACCGGGTGCGGTGGCCTGATGAGTTGCCGGGGGTGGGGCGGGCGTACGGGATGCCGTTGGGTGAGGTGCGGGAGCTCGCGCGGTATTGGCGTACGGAGTACGACTGGCGGGCGGCCGAGGCGCGGTTGAATGAGTGGCCGCAGTTCACGACCACCATCGACGGGGCGCAGGTGCACTTTGCGCACATCCGGTCGCCTGAGCCCGGGGCGACGCCGCTGTTGATGACCCATGGGTGGCCCGGGTCCTTCGTGGAATTCCAGCGGATCGCCGGGCTGCTGACCGACCCGCGGGCGCATGGTGGGGAGGCCGAGGATGCATTCCATTTGGTGTTGCCGAGCATCCCCGGCTTCGCGCTGTCCGGGCCGACGACCGAGACGGGCTGGGAGTTCAAGCGGGTCGCGCGGGCCTTCGGGGTACTGATGGAGCGGCTCGGTTACGAGGCGTACGGGGTTCAGGGCGGTGACTGGGGGGCCGCTGTCTCGCGGGAGCTGGGGAGGATCCGGCCCGGGAACGTGGTCGGGGTGCATCTGAATCTGCTTCCGGGCGGTGGGGCTACTGAGGAGCCCCGGCCGGAGGAGTTGGCCGCGCTGAGCGCGGGCGAGCGGGAGCGGACGGTGGCTTCCTGGGAGCGGTACCGGGTCTGGGCGCGGGAGCGGCAGGGGTACGCCGACATCCAGGCGACCCGGCCGCAGACCCTCGCGTACGGGCTGAACGATTCGCCGGTCGGGCTGCTCGCCTGGATCGGGGAGAAGTTCGCCGAGTGGAGCGACCCCGATTGCCCCCTGGACCGGGACCAGGTGCTGACCAATGTCATGTTGTACTGGCTGACCGGGACCGCCGGGTCCGCCGCCCGGATCTACTACGAGCGCGCGCATGCCGATTACTACGGGCAGCCGGCAGAAGTGTCGAGCACTCCGACCGCTCTCGCGGACTTCCCCCGCGACAACTTCGTCCCGTTGCGGCACATCGCCGCGCGCACCGACACCATCGTGCGCTGGACTTCGTACGACCGGGGCGGGCACTTTCCCGCGATGGAGGTGCCGGAGCTGCTGGCCGGGGATATTCGGGCTTTCTTTCGAGAGCTGGTCTGAAGGACGATTGACTCATGAATGGTGAACAGCGGGCCCGGCCTGTTTTCGTTGGTGATGAGCGGGCGACTTTGACCAGCGTTCTGCAGTGGCAGCGGGACACCCTGATGATGAAGTGCGCCGGCCTGACGGATGATCAGCTGCGGCTCAAGGCCGTCGCCCCGTCCGGGCTGAGCCTGCTCGGGCTGGTGCGGCACCTGGCGGAGGTCGAGCGCGGCTGGTTCCGCAATGTCCTGAACGGGGAGGACGTACGCGGCTACTTCCCGAAGAACGAGGCCGGGGAGTGGACGGAGTTCCACGTCGAGGACGCGGACCCGGCGGAGTCCTTCAAAATCTGGGAGGACACCTGTGCGCGGTCGCGGGCGATCGTAGAGGCCGCCGAGTCCCTCGATGTGCGGGGGAGATATGGCGATGAGCGGTACTCGTTGCACTACATCCTGGCGCACATGATCGAGGAGTACGCCCGGCACAACGGGCACGCGGACCTGTTGCGCGAGGCGATCGACGGGACGACCGGCGAATAGGGCTCCCCGTTGGGCTTAGGGCTGGGCCGTGCCGGCCCGGTCCACCGAGTCCAGGGCCGCCGGCCACGGGAAGTGCGCGGGGCCGTCCGGGCCGGCCGGGCCGGGGGTGAAGCCGGTCTCGCCGTAGAGGAGTTCGACGCCGGCGCTGCGCAGGACGGCCAGGGACTGCTCGAACTGGGGATGTGCGGCGAGCGCGCTGTTCGTGCACGGCATCGCGACCACCGGGATGCCCTTGCCGAGCGACTCGGCGGCGACTCCGTGGGTGAAACGGTCGGTGAGGCCGAGGGCCCAGGCGTTGAGGGAGTTGAAGGTGGCCGGGGCGAAGAGCAGGGCATCGGCCGGCGGCCATACGTCGGGCTCCCCGGGGAACTTGTACTCCCAGCGCACCGGGTAGCCGGTCAGGGCCGCGAGCCCGTCGAGGCTCCCGGCCAGCCAGCGCGCCGCCGTTGGGGTCAGGCCCAGGCAGACGTTCCAGCCGCGCGACTGGGCGTCCTCGATCACGTGGGCCACCTCGAAGACGGGCTGGGCGGCGGAGCAGAACAGGTAGAGAGTCCTCGTCATGCGGCCATGTGATCATATTTATTGACCTCAACCGTACTTGAGGGAGAATGATCGGCCACATGAGCATCATCGACATCGCGGCGCGGGGCGCCGCCCAGCAGGTCGAGGCCACGGGCGAGGCCGGGGCTACAGGCGAGGTCGAGGCCGTCGCGGCGATCGCGCAGGTCGTTGCCGCCGTCGAGCGGACCCAGCGGGCCAAGGACGCCGAGGGGTTCCTCGCGTTGTTCCACCCCGAGGCGCTGTGGACCACCGCCCACGGCAAGGTCCTCATCGGCTTCGACGCGATAGCCGAGTTCACCCGTGCCGTGCTGCCCGCCACCAGCTGGGACGGCGACGTGACCTACGAGGTGGTGCACACACAGTTCCTGCGGCCCGACGTGGCGGCGGTCAAGGTCCGGCAGGTCTACCGCTCGGTGGCCGGGGACACCGTGGGCGCGCCGCTGTACGTGATGACCCGGCAGGACGACGGGCGGTGGCTGCTGACCGCCTGCCAGAACACACAGGTGCACACCGGCTAGTCGGCGGCCGGGGTCGGCCGGGGGTTCGGGGTCGGCCGGGGGTTCGGGGTCGGCCCGGGGTTCGGGGTCGGCCTGAGGAAGACGAGCGTGGTGGCCAGGCCCGCCACGACCAGGGCGGTGTTGGCGAGGACGGCGGTGGTGACGCCGTCCAGGACGCCGGTGCCGGAGGCGGCGATGGCGCTCATGACCGGGGTGCCCATGGTGATGCCGATCTGCTGGGTCATCGTCGCCAGGCCGGTGGCCAGGCCCTGTTCGCCGTCCGGCAGGCCGGTGGTGGCGGTGACCATGAAGCCGACGATCACCAGCATGTTGCCGATCCCGCCCAGGAAGGTCGCGGCGAGCAGCAGGAGGATGTACGCGCGCTCGTCGCCCAGCGCCACCAGGGAGAGGGTGGCCGCGGCCTGGAGGGCGCCGCCGGTGATCAGGGTGGTCCGGGTGGAGGTCGCGGCGATCACCCGGGGCGCGATCGACCCGCCGATGACGGTGCCGGCGCCCAGTACGGAGAAGGCGAGACCGGCCGCCAGCGGGGAGTAGCCCAGGACTTCCTGCAGGTAGAGGGTCATGAGGAAGACGAGGGACGTCTCGGTCAGGAAGGCCACCAGGCCGGCGATATTGCCCCATGCGACGGTCCGGCGCTTGAGGACGCCCACCGGGACGAGAGGGCTCGCCGCCCGGGATTCCACGGCGTAGAACACCAGCAGCAGTGCCGCGCCCGCGCCCAGCCAGATCAGGGCCCCGGCGGAGCCCCAGCCGTGTTCCCCGGCGAGGGTGAGCCCGTAGACCAGAGCGAGCAGGCCGAGGGTGACGGAGACGGCGCCGGGCACGTCGAGCTTGGGCCGGACCGCCGGGCGGGACTCCTTGATGACGGCCGGGGCGATCAGCAGCACGGCCAGCGCCACGGGCACATTGACGAGGAACGCCCAGCGCCAGGACAGCAGGTCGGTCAGCACCCCGCCGAGGATCGCCCCGGTGGTGAAACCGGCCGACATGAGGGCGCCGCTCCGGCCGAGGGCCTTCTGGCGCAGCGGCCCCTCGGGGAAGGACGTGGTCAGCAGCGCCAGCCCGGCCGGGGTGACCGCGGCGGTGGCCAGGCCCTGGAACACGCGGGCGGCCAGCAGCATTTCGGGGCTGGTGGCCAGGCCGCCGACCAGGGAGGAGACCCCCAGTACGGCCAGGCCGCCGAGGAAGACACGGCGCCGGCCGAAGAGGTCCGCGAAACGGCCGAAGAGGAGGGTGAAGCCCGCCGCGCACAGTGCGAAGGCGGTGGCGATCCACTGGATCCCCGAGAGGGAGAAGCCGAGGCCCTTGCCGATGACGGGCAGGGCCACGTTCAGGATCGAGAAGTCCACGGCCAGCATGAACTGCGCCGCAAGGAGGACGATCAGGATCAGGCGGGAGCGGCCGTCCAGGCGGTCCGGAGCCTGTGGGGGCTGCTGCTGCCTTTGAGTACGAGTGCGTTGCATGAGCGACATCGCCCGTGTCCTTCCGTCGTCTGCCGGGGGTGCGGATGTGGATCCTTCGGGGACGACTCTGGGCCGGGGCCGCGGTGTTACCCAGCCCCCTGTCGGTAGTGGTGCCGGGGAGGCTGTTGCCGGCAGGGATACCCTCGGGCCTCCCCTCGCGCACGCTCCGCGACGACACTGGAGGGCATGGACACACCCACCGCCCTCGGGGACTTCCTCCGCAACCGCCGCGACCGGCTCACGCCGCAGGACGTGGGACTGCCCACGCACGGCACGACCCGGCGCCGGGTCCCGGGGCTGCGCCGTGAGGAGCTCGCGCTGCTGGCCGGGGTGAGCATCACGTACTACACCCACCTCGAGCAGGGGCACTCCGTCAACGCCTCCGACGCCGTCCTCGACTCCCTGGCCCGCGCCCTGCGGCTGACCCCCGACGAGCACGCCCACCTGCGCGACCTCGCCCGCCCGCCGCGCGCCGCCCGGCGGGCCGCCGCTCCGCGCCCCGAGTACGCCCGGGCCGCCACCCGGCAGTTGCTCGCCGCCATGCCGGAGGTCCCGGCCGTGGTGCTGGACCGGCGCAATGACGTCCTCGCCTGGAACCCGCTCGGGCACGCCCTCCTCGCCGGACACCTCGACGCGACGAGCCCCGAACGCCCCGCCGACCGGCCCAACCTGACGCGGATGCTGTTCCTCGACCCGCACACCCGTGAGCTGCACGCCGACTGGAAGCAGGACGCGCGCACCGCGCTGGCCGCCCTGCGCCTGGTCGCGGGCCGGCACCCCGACGACCGGGCGCTCGCCGAACTGATCGGCTCGCTGATGGTGCAGAGCCCGGAGTTCGCGGCGCTCTGGTCCAAGCACCCGGTGCGCGACTGCACGGTGGGCGTGAAGCACCTGCGCCACCCGGTCGTGGGTGAGCTCGCCCTCGACTTCGAGTCCATGCCGCTCAGCGACGGCCTGGGGCACCGGGTGCTGTTCTACAGCGCGGCCCCGGAGTCGGCCTCGGCGGCCGGGCTCACGCTGCTGGGCACCACCCTCGCCGTCGACGGGGCGGAGCGGCGGCCGGGGGCGGGTGTAGACGCACGCGTATGGAGCTGAGCTTTTCGGCTATGTCCCGTCTCGCCGGAGCGGGCTTGACTTGGGGACATGACGAAGACAGCGAATACGGCGAACACGGCGAATACGGCGAACACGGCGAACAGTTTGCAGGGCACCACCCTGGTTGTCGGGGGCAACGGCAAGACCGGGCGGCGCGTCACCGAGAAGCTTCTCGGCCAGGGCCGCCCGGTCCGGGTCGGATCGCGCAGCGGCGAGCCCGCCCCCTTCGACTGGAACGAGCCGGCCACCTGGGGCCCGGCCCTGGAGGGCGTCGACCGGGTGTACATGACCTACTACCCGGATCTCGCCTTCCCGGGAGCCGCCGAGCAGATCGGCGCGTTCTCGCAGGTGGCCGTGGCCGCCGGGGCGCGCCGCCTGGTGCTGCTGTCCGGCCGGGGCGAGGAGGCCGCCCGGCTCAGCGAGGAGAAGCTGAAGGCGTCCGGGGCCGACTGGACGGTCGTCAGGGCCAGCTGGTTCAACCAGAACTTCGACGAGAGCTTCTTCCTGGAGCCGGTACTGGCCGGGGAGATCGCCCTGCCGACCTCGGACGCCGTCGAGCCCTTCATCGACGCCGACGACATCGCCGATGTGGTGGTGGCCGCGCTGAGCGACGACCGGCACATCGGCAGGACGTACGAGCTGTCCGGGCCGCGGCTGCTCAGCTTCTCGGACGTCGCGGCCGAGCTGTCGAAGGCTACGGGGCGCGAGATCTCGTACATCCCCGTATCGAAGGAGGACTACCGGGCGGTGCTGCGCGAGAACGATCTGCCGGAGGAGTTCGCCGACCTGTTCACGCTGATCCTGGACGGGCGCAACGCGCACCTGGTGCGCGGGGTGGAGGAAGTGCTCGGCCGGCCGCCGAAGGACTTCGCCGACTTCGCCCGCGAGGCGGCGGCGACCGGTGTCTGGGACGTCTGAGTCGCTGTCGCTGTCGCTGTCGCTGTCGCTGTCACGGCGCGGGAGGCCGGGAGAGGATGGGCCCATGGACACGCTGACCGGCCTGCTCGAAGGCCCCAATGCTCGGGGCGCCTTCCTGCTCAAGTCCGTCTTCAACCCGCCGTGGGCGGTGCGCATCGAGGACCGGGCCCCGCTGTCGGTGGTGACGATGGTGCACGGCTCGGGCTGGCTGCTCCCCGACCGGGGCGCGCCGGTGCCGATCAGTCCCGGGGACGTGGCCGTCGTACGGGGGCCTGAGCCGTACGCGGTCGCGGACTCGCCGCGGACACCGGTGCAGATCACCGTGGACCAGGAACAGCGGTGCAGCACGCAGGCGGGCGAGGACCTCAGCGAGAGCATGGCGCTGGGGGTGCGGACCTGGGGTGCGGAGTTCCAGGACGCGGGGTCGGCGGTGATGCTGAGCGGTACGTATCAGGCGCCGAGCGAGATCGGGCGTCGGCTGCTGAGTGCGCTGCCGACGGTCCTTGTCCGGCCGGCGGCGGCCGCCGACACCACGCTGATCGGGCTGCTGGCCTCGGAGATCTCCCGGGACGAGCCGGGTCAGGAGATCGTCCTGGACCGGCTGCTGGACCTGCTGCTGATCGGGGTCCTGCGCACCTGGCTCGCGGACCCCGGCTCGGGGGCCCCGGCGTGGTACCGGGCCCAGGGCGACCCGGTGGTGGGCCCGGCGCTGCGGCTGCTGCACGAGAACCCGGCCCACGGCTGGACGGTGGAGGAGATCGCGTTCAAGGTGGGGGTGTCCCGGGCCTCCCTGGCCAGGCGGTTCGCGGAGCTCGTGGGGGAGCCGCCGGTGGCGTATCTGACGGGCTGGCGCCTCGCGCTGGCGGCCGACCTGCTGCGTGAGCCGGACGCCACGGTGGCGACGGTGGCCCGACGGGTGGGCTACAACTCCGCGTTCGCGCTGTCGACGGCGTTCAAGCGCGTCCGCGGGGTCAGCCCCCAGGAGTTCCGTGCGGGCGCCGCCTGCGCCGCGGCCCTGCCGGTTGCGGCTTCGGGGGCCTCGCGCACGGTGGTGCTCCCGGGGGCGTAGGGGCGCAAGGGGAGTAGGGGACCGTAGGGGCGAAGGGACGTAGGGGGCGCGAGTGATTACGCGGGGGGCAGGGTCAGTTCGCCTACGGTCTGGCCGCCGCTCGTCTCGCCGGTGAGGCGGAAGCCGAGGCCCAGGTAGAACGGCTCGGGGGTGCCGGCGCCGGGCTCCCAGGTCACGTACGCGCGGGCCGCGCCGCGGCGGCGGAGTTCGGCGGTGACGGCCCCGACGGCGAAGCGGCCGTAGCCCCGGCCCTGGTGGGTGGCGGAGATGTTGAGGCGCCAGATGCCGGAGCGGATGTCGGCGGGGTCCCGGTCCGGGGCCCACGCGATGTCGAGGAAGGCCATGACGAAGCCGACGACCTCGTCACCGTCGACGATGGCGCGCGGCCAGGCGGTCTCGCCGTGGACGTACGCCTCGGCCAGCGACTTGACCACGGGTGAGACGAGATGTGCCTGGTCAGGGCGTACCTGTATCGCGCACACCGCGTCGATGTTCGCTGCGGTGACCGGCTCCAGGCGTAGTGCGGAGGTGCTCATGGCTGCACCCTACCGAGGCGCCGGCGGGGCCCGGGGCGTCAGGCCAGGCCGCCGTTGCGTACCAGCGCCCACGCCAGGCAGCCCAGGGCGACCGTGCACAGCAGGGTGCGCCAGCGGTTGGCGGAAACCCAGTGGGTCTCGAACGCCTGCCGGACGGCGGCCGGGTCGGCGATGTGCTCGATCGGGCCCGCCTGGTCCAGGGCGTTGTTCAGGGGGATGCTGACCCTGGCGGTGACCAGCAGCGCCAGGAAGTAGGCGCCGAGCGCGCCGGCCAGCGGCGGCACCACGTCGCCGCCGTCGGAGGCGACGTGCAGGGCCAGTGCCAGCCCCGTGAACAGGAGCGCGCCGAGGAAGCCGAGCAGGAACCAGCCGTTGATGATGGCCACATTGACGCGCTGCATGACCTGGATGAGGGTCCGGTCGTCGGAGCGATTCAGGGCCGGCATCATCGCGACGTCGAAGGCGAAGAACAGGCCTGCCATCAGGCCCGTGGTGAGCGTCGCGGCGATGAGGGACGCGAGCCTTGCGATGTCCACGTTGGTTCCTTCTGGTCCTCTGGGTTCTCTGCGTTCTCTGCGTTCTCTGGTCCTTTGGCCCTTTGGGTTGGTTCTCTGGTCCGCTGGTCCAATGGTCATCGGATCGTCAAGGCTGCCGATCATAGGGGCGTCCGGACCCCATGTCGCGTGCGATGCACGGAAGATGGCACCGGCCGCTCGCGGTCCGCGCGCGGCGAACGGAAGAACTTTTCCGAATGCGCTCCATCGGAAAGCGACCGGTATCCGGCTGCCCCACTGGCAGCATGCACCTGCCGACCATGCACCTGCCGAGCTCTGTGCAACGCATCCCCTGGAGGGACACACGTGAACGACCCGAAGGACAGGCTGGAAGCACTGCGGGCGGACATCGAGCGCCGAAACCCCGCTCAGCCCGAGTTCCACCAGGCGGTACGGGAAGTACTCGAGACCCTCGCGCCCGTTTTCGCCGCCCGCCCCGAGTACGCCGATCCGGCCGTGGCCCTCGTGGAGCGCCTCACCGAGCCGGAGCGGCAGATCCTCTTCCGCGTCCCGTGGCAGGACGACCGGGGCCGCGTGCACGTCAACCGCGGCTACCGCGTCGAGTTCAACAGCGCGCTCGGCCCGTACAAGGGGGGCCTGCGCTTCCACCCGTCGGTGGACATCGGCGTGGTGAAGTTCCTCGGCTTCGAGCAGATCTTCAAGAACGCCCTGACCGGCCTCGGCATCGGCGGCGGCAAGGGCGGCAGCGACTTCGACCCGCACGGCAAGTCCGACGCCGAGGTCATGCGCTTCTGCCAGTCCTTCATGACCGAACTGCACCGGCACATCGGCGAGCACACCGACGTGCCAGCCGGTGACATCGGCGTCGGCGGCCGAGAGATCGGCTACCTCTTCGGCCAGTACCGGCGCATCACCAACCGCTGGGAGGCCGGCGTTCTGACCGGCAAGGGGCATGCCTGGGGCGGCTCCGCGATCCGGCCGCAGGCCACCGGCTACGGCAGCGTGCTGTTCGCCGCCGAGATGCTGAAGGTCAAGGGCGAGTCGCTGGACGGGCTGACCGCGGTGGTCTCCGGCTCCGGCAATGTCGCGCTGTACACGATCGAGAAGCTCCAGCAGCTCGGCGCGAACCCGCTGACCTGCTCGGACTCCCAGGGCTACGTCGTCGACGACAAGGGCATCGACCTCGCGCTGCTGAAGCAGATCAAGGAGGTCGAGCGCGGGCGCGTCAGCGAGTACGCGGAGCGGCGCGGGTCTTCGGCGCGCTTCGTGGCCGGCGGGCGGGTCTGGGACGTGCCCGCGGACGTGGCGTTCCCCTCCGCCACGCAGAACGAACTGGAGGCGGCCGACGCCCGTGCCCTCGTCGCGAACGGGGTCAAGGCGGTCTCCGAGGGCGCGAACATGCCCACCACACCCGAGGCGGTCCGGATCTTCCAGGAGGCCGGGGTCGCCTTCGCGCCGGGCAAGGCCGCCAACGCGGGCGGGGTCGCGGTCAGCGCGCTGGAGATGAGCCAGAACGCGGGGCGGGTGGCCTGGAGCGCGGGGCGGGTCGAGGACGAGCTGGCCGGGATCATGCGTTCGATCCACGCCGTCGCGTACGAGACCGCCGAGCGGTACGGGGCCCCGGGCGACTACGTCACCGGCGCGAACATCGCGGGCTTCGAGCGGGTTGCGGACGCGATGCTGGCGCAGGGCGTTATCTGATCCTGGTTGCTGGTTGCTGGTTGCTGGTTGCTGGTTGCTGGTTGCTACGGCTACGGCTACGGCTTTTACGGCAACGTCGCCGGGCGGCCCGGGCACTTGGTGCCCGGGCCGTCTGCGGTTCCGTGTGCGCCGTAGCCTGGGGCTCCTGATACTGCTGGGTGACCGGAGGAGGCTTCGCGTGCTGACCGCGCTGGACGGGGTGTACGGGGACCGGAAGGATGCGATCGGCGTCGCGGGGCGGACCGCCTCGTACGAGGAACTGCTGGGCGCGGCGCGCGCCGTGGCCGCCGACGTGGCCGGGGCCCCGGCGTTCGCGGTGACCGCGACGGCCTCGCTGGAGACCGTCGCCGCCGTGGTCGGGGGGCTGCTGGCCGGGGTGCCCATGGTGCCGCTGCCGCCGGATGCCGGGCCCGCCGAGCGCGAGCACATCCTGCGGGACTCCGGGGCGGTGGTCGTGGAGGTGGACTTCGCGCGGCGCTCGTCCGGGTCCGCGGGGTGGCCGGGGGCGGGCGCCGCGCCCGAGGACCCGGCGCTCGTGCTGTACACCTCCGGCACCACGGGTGCGCCCAAGGGTGTGGTGCTGACCGGCGCGGCGCTCGCCGCCGACCTGGACGCCCTCGCCGAGGCCTGGCAGTGGAGTGCCGAGGACACCCTCGTGCACGGGCTGCCGCTGTTCCACGTGCACGGGCTCGTCCTCGGCGTGCTGGGGGCCCTGCGCACCGGCAGCCGCCTCGTGCACACCGGGCGGCCGACCCCCGAGGCCTACGCGGAGGCCGGCGGGAGCCTGTACTTCGGGGTGCCGACCGTGTGGTCCCGTATCGCCGCCGCACCGCAGGCCGCCGCCGCGCTGTCCGGGGCGCGGCTGCTGGTCTCCGGGAGCGCCGCCCTGCCCGCGCCCGTCTTCCGCGACCTGGAACGGCTGACCGGGCATCGGCCCGTGGAGCGCTACGGGATGACGGAGACTCTGATCACCGTCAGCGGCCGCGCGGGCGGTGAGGTCCGGCCCGGTACGGTCGGCACCCCGCTCCCCGGGATCCGTACGCGGATCGCCGCCGAACCGGGCGCCGAAATCGGGGAACTCCAGCTCACCGGACCGACGCTGTTCGCCGGATACTTGGGCCGCCCGGAGGCCACCGCGGCCGCGTACACCGAGGACGGGTGGTTCCGGACGGGCGACATCGCGGCCGTCGACGAGGCGGACGGGGTCCACCGGATCGTGGGGCGGGCCTCCATCGACATGATCAAGTCGGGCGGCTACCGGATCGGCGCCGGCGAGATCGAGAACGCGCTGCTGGACCATCCCAAGGTGAGCGAGGCGGCGGTGGTCGGCGTCCCGGACGCGGATCTGGGGCAGCGGATCGTCGCCTTCGTCGTCGCCGAGGGGGTGACGGGCGCCGAGCTCACGGAGTTCGTCGCCGCGCACCTGTCTGTACACAAGCGGCCGCGCGAGGTGCGCTTCGTCGCGGCGGTGCCGCGCAACGCCATGGGCAAGCCGCAGAAGAAGCTGCTTCTGACGGAGGGGTTCGAGGAGCGGACCTGACCCCGTTTTTTGGGGTGTCCCCCTTCAGCGGACTCTTGTGAGGAACCCCGGGCCTTCAGGACTCCGTTGGGAAATCCGTGAAACGGCTTCGTTGACTCGTCGGGGTCGGCATGATCGTTCTGTTCGTCGGAGCGAGGGGTGGGCTGGGTGTCGTTGGAGTCTCGGGATGACCGTGGG
>NZ_JAGGOY010000074.1 GCF_018614095.1 Streptomyces sp. ISL-87
GACCGCTACTCGCACACGGAGTTCGAGGCCGCCTTCGACGAGGCGTCGACCGCCCGCAGCGGCAAGATCATCCTGGACTGGACGGCGTAACAGCGCCTTCGGGCCGTCAGGATCCTCCAGGTCCCGCTGGCCCTTCCGGCCCTTCCGGCCCTTCCGGCCCCGCTGGTCCGTCCCTTTTGGGCTTCCGGGGCCCCTGAACCATTTCCCTCCGGCCGGGCCCCGCCCACCCTCCCCCCTCCGCGGGGCCCGGCCCCCTCCCTCCGCCGCCGCACCAGGAGAAAGAGAGCACCGCACCATGTTCGAGACCGTCCGTGAGGACCTGCGCTCCACCCTCGACGAGATCCGTTCCGCCGGCCTGCACAAGCCCGAGCGCGTCATCGGCACCCCGCAGAGCGCCTCCGTGGGCGTCACCTCGGGCGGTACCGCCGGCGAGGTCCTCAACTTCTGCGCCAACAACTACCTCGGGCTCGCCGACCACCCCGAGGTGGTCGCCGCGGCGAAGGACGCGCTGGACCGCTGGGGCTACGGGATGGCCTCGGTCCGCTTCATCTGCGGCACCCAGGAGGTGCACAAGGAGCTGGAGGCGCGGCTGTCGGCGTTCCTCGGCCAGGAGGACACGATCCTCTACTCCTCCTGCTTCGACGCGAACGGCGGCGTCTTCGAGACGCTGCTCGGCGCCGAGGACGCGGTGATCTCCGACGCCCTCAACCACGCCTCGATCATCGACGGCATCCGCCTGTCCAAGGCCCGCCGCTACCGCTACGCCAACCGCGACCTCGGCGAGCTGGAGGCCCGGCTCAAGGAGTCCCAGGACGCCCGCCGCCGCCTGATCGTCACGGACGGCGTGTTCTCCATGGACGGATACGTCGCGCCGCTCGCGGAGATCTGCGACCTGGCCGAGCGCTACGACGCCATGGTCATGGTCGACGACTCGCACGCCGTCGGCTTCGTCGGCCCCGGCGGGCGCGGCACGCCGGAACTGCACGGGGTCATGGACCGCGTCGACATCATCACCGGCACCCTGGGCAAGGCCCTGGGCGGCGCCTCCGGTGGCTACGTCGCGGCGCGTGCCGAGATCGTCGAGCTGCTGCGCCAGCGTTCGCGTCCGTACCTCTTCTCGAACTCGCTCGCCCCGGTGATCGCGGCGGCCTCGCTCAAGGTGCTCGACCTGCTGGAGTCGGCGGGTGACCTGCGCGAGCAGCTCGCGGCCAACACCTCGCTCTTCCGTACGAAGATGACCGAGGCCGGTTTCGAGATCCTGCCCGGCGACCACGCCATCGCCCCGGTGATGATCGGCGACGCGGCGGAGGCGGCCAGGATGGCGGAGCTGCTGCTGGAGCGCGGAGTGTACGTGATCGGCTTCTCGTACCCCGTGGTCCCGCTGGGCGCGGCGCGCATCCGCGTGCAGCTTTCGGCGGCCCACTCCACCGCGGACGTCGAGCGCGCGGTGGCGGCCTTCATCGACGCCCGCGCGGCGCTGGCGGCGTCGGGGGCCTGAGCCGAGCGGCCTCTGGCGCGCGCGGTGTCGGCGGGGTCGGGGGTTCTGAGCGGGCTGAGTGGCTCCCGTGGCCTCCGATGCCCGCGCGGCGCCGGGGGCCTGGGCGGGCTGAGCGACCTCTGACGCTCGCGCGGCGCTAGCGGCCTCAGGGCCCTGAGCGGCCTGGTGTGCTTACCCGGCCGCCTGCCCCTGCCCCTGGCCTTCGGCCGCCTGCCCCCGGCTTCCGGCCCCTGGCCTCCGGCCCCTGGCCTCCGGCCCCTGGCCTCCGGCCCCCGGCCTCCGGCCGCCTTCGGCCTGCCTCCGGTCCCCGGGCCCTGGCCTCCGGTCCCCGGGCCCCGGCCGCTCAGACCCCGGCTTCCGGCGCCCGGCCTCCGGCTTCCGGGGTCTGAGCGGCTGGGGAGTCTGTGCAGGCTGCGGGGCCTGGGCGGGTGGAGTGGGCTGTGGGGCCTGCGAGAATGGCGGGGTGATCGACCCCCGCCGGCTGCGCATCCTGCGAGCCGTGGCGGACCACCGTACGGTGACCGCCGCGGCCGCAGCCCTGTACCTCACCCCCTCCGCCGTCTCCCAGCAGCTCGCGGCGCTGGAGCAGGAGACCGGGCACGTGCTGCTGACCCGCAGCGGCCGCGGTGTACGGCTCACCGCGGCCGGCGAGATCCTGGTCGGGCACGCACACGAGGTGCTGGCCCAGCTGGAGCGCGCGGAGGCCGAACTCGCCGCGTACGCGGGCGGCTCGGCCGGCGAGGTCACGGTGGCCGCCTTCGCGACCGGCATCGCGGAGGTGCTGGCGCCGGCCATCGCACGGCTCGCGCAGGACCACCCGGGAATCCGGCTGCGCGTGCGCGACGCCGAGGGCGACCAGAGCCTGCCGCTGCTCCTGGACGGCGAAGCCGACCTCGCGTTGGCGGTCGAGTACCGCGGCGCCCCCGGCGCGGACGACGGGCGGCTGTCCGTCCTCCCCCTGTACGCCGAGCCCTTCGACGCGGTGCTGCCCTCGGGGCATCCCCTCGCCGATCTCCCCGCGGTGTCGCTGGCAGACCTGTCCGACTCGGACTGGGTGGGCCAGTACCCGGGCAACCCCTGCCATGACGTGACCCTGCTGGCATGCGAACTGGCGGGCTTCCAGCCCCGATTCGCCCACTCCTCCGACGACTTCCGGGCTGTGACGGCGCTTGTGGGCGCGGGGGCCGGCGTGGCCCTGGTCCCGCGTTCGGCGCTGCGGGGCATGGACCTCAAGGAGGTCCAGGTCAGGCCGGTGGCCGGGCCGGCCGCCACCCGACGGGTGTTCGCCGCCACCCGTCGCGGCGCCGAATCGCACCCGCTGATCGCCCCGGTGCTGGCCGCCCTGGCCCGCGAGGCGGAGCGCCTCCCCGAACACTGAGCCCGCCCGCCCCGCTTGCTCGGTGTCGGGCCGGTCCTGTCCGTTCGGTGCCGACCCGCCCCGTCTGCTCGGTGTCGGGCCGGTCCTGTCCGTTCGGTGCCGACCCGCCCCGTTTGCTCGGTGTCGGGCCGGTCCCGTCCGTTCGGCGCCCGCCCTGTCCGCTCGGCGCCGGGCCGGTCCCGCCCCCGCTCGTGCCCGCCCGGTTCGCCTGCCCGAGCTGCGTCAGCCCGCCGCGGCCGCGTCCAGCAGGATCCGCGCCAGCTCACGCGGCTGGGAGAACATCGGCCAGTGACCGGTGTCCATCGTCACCAGCCGCCACTGATCGCCCGTCAGCAGCCGCGCCAAGTCGGAGTTCGGCTCATCGCCGTCGAGCAGGCATTTCACGTACGTCGCCGGAAGCCCGCCGAGCGGGCGCGCCAGCACGGCCGGCTCGGTCAGTGTGGAGCCCGGATGCGGTGTCGTGCGGCTCACGATCCGGGAGATCTGCTCATCGGTGAGGCCTTGACCCGCGTAGTCGGTCGCGCTCGGCGGCGTCCAGAAGCCGCCACTGCGGGCCATCGACGCCTCGACGACCGCCCGGCCGTCCGGCCAGGACGACACGAACGACGCACCGTCGGCGGGGATGTTGGCGTCGACGAACACGACGCGTGCCAGCCGACCGCCGATCCGCTCGGCGGCCTGACCGACCGGAATGCCCGAGTAGCTGTGCCCGACCAGGACGACGTCACGAAGATCAAGGCGTTCGACCTCGTCGACGATCTCCCGCACGTGGGTCTGCTGCCCGGCCGGCGCACCCTGTCGCTCCGCAAGGCCGGACAACGTCAACGCATGCGTGCCGTGGCCGGCCGCACGGAGATCCGGCACCACCTCGTCCCATGCCCAGGATCCGAGCCACGCGCCCGCCACCAATACGAAGTTCACCATGGCCGCACCGTAGCGGAGGCGTCTGACAATCCCGGGTCCCACAATCCCCGGGTCCCACAATCCCCGGGTCCCACAATCCCGGGGTCCGACAACCCGGGGCCCCACAATCCCGGCGCTCCGCTCACACGCGTACGACCTCCACGCCCGCCGCGCGGAACGGCTCCGTGCCCGCGTCCGCCAGGCCGGTGTCCGTCACCAGGACGTCCACCGAGGACGTCGCGCAGATGCGGGCGAAGGCGCGGACGCCGAGCTTGGTGGAGTCAGCCGCGATGATCACGCGGCGGGCGCGGTCGCAGAGCAGGCGGTTCATCGCCGCCTCGTCCTCGTGGCGGGTGGCCGCGCCGTCGGCCGGGTCGAAGGCGTCCACGCCGACGATCGCGGTGTCCACGGTGAGCTGCCCCAGCACCTCCTGGGCCAACGGGCCGGTCAGCTCGTACGACTGGGGGCGGGCCACCCCACCCGTCAGGACGATCTTGAACTGGGGCCTGATGACGAGTTCACCCGCGATGTTGAGGGCGTTGGTGACCACGGTCAGCGCGGGCGAGCCGGTGGCGAGGTCGGCCCGGCCGGCGAGGGCGCGCGCGACCTCCGTCGTGGTGGTGCCGCCCGTCAGCCCGATCACCTCGCCGGGGGTGATCAGAGCCGCCACCGCCTCGCTGATCCGGCGCTTCTCGGCGGCGCGCCGTGACGTGCGGTATCGCAGGGGGAGTTCGTACGAGACTCCGTGCAGTACCGCCCCGCCGCGCGTGCGGACCAGCAGCTGCTGCTCGGCCAGCTGGTCGAGGTCGCGCCGGATGGTCGCGGCGGACACCCCGAGGGCCTCCGCCGCGGGCTCCACCTCCAGCTCGCCCCGCTCCACCAGCAGATCCAGCAGCGTCTGCCAGCGCTCCTTGCGGGTCATCGGGCCGCCCCCTTCGGTGTGCGCCGGTGTCCGCCGGCTGCTCCATTGGCCTACCCGCCGACATTAACCCAGGCGATCAGGGCGTAAATGCTTGAAGTTGCGTGAAACTCACCGCTACGTTGCAGGAAAACGCAAGAATGCAGAACGCAGCATGCAGGGCCGGAACGCACGACCGCAGAACCCGAGAACGCCGGGGAAGCACCCGCCACGCCAGGGAGCCGCCATGAGTCACGTCGCGTACGAGTTGGGCACACAGCCGGAATGCTGGGAGCGGGCCGCCGAACTGGCCCCGGCCCAGCGGTCGGTGCTGCCGCAGCCCGGGGAGCGTACCGCGATCGTTGGGTGCGGGACCTCCTACTTCATGGCCCAGGCGGCTGCCGTGCTGCGCGAGGAGGCCGGGGAGGGCGAGACCGACGCCTTCCCCGCCTCGGAGTTCCCGCGCCACCGCCGCTACGACCGCGTCATCGCGCTCACCCGGTCCGGCACCACGACCGAAGTGCTGGACCTGCTGGCCGGGCTGCGGGACGCGGGAGTACCCACGACCGCGGTCATCGGGGATCCGGCGACGCCGGTGATTTCCCTCGCGGACGAGCTCGTCGTGCTCGACTTCGCCGATGAACGGTCCGTCGTACAGACCCGGTTCGCCACCACTGCCCTGACCCTGCTCCGGGCCCACGTGGGCCGGCACGACCCGGGGGTCGTCGCCGACGCCCGGACGGCTCTGGCGGAGGCGTTGCCCGCGGAGCTGGAGAGCCGGGGGCAGTTCACCTTCCTCGGGCGCGGCTGGAGTGTGGGGCTCGCGAACGAGGCCGCGCTGAAGATGCGCGAGGCCTCCCTGTCGTGGGCCGAGTCGTATCCGGCGATGGAGTACCGGCACGGGCCCGTCAGCATCACCGGGCCCGGCACCGTCACCTGGTCGCTCGACGAGGCGCCGGAAGGGATCGCCGAGCAGGTGGTGGGGGCCGGCGCCCAGTGGGTGGCCGGGCGGCTCGACCCGCTCGCCGAGCTGGTCCGGGTGCACCGGCTGGCCGTCGCCGTCGCCGCTCACCAGAAGCTGGACCCGGACGCGCCACGGAATCTGACCCGCTCGGTGATCCTCACGACGGGAGAGGAGGCGGTCCGATGAGCCTCGTTCCCGCCGGCACGCTCGTCCTGGAGGCGGCCGCCGCGGGCCGCGCCATCGCCGCGTTCAACATCATCACCCTGGAGCACGCCGAGGCCGTCGTCGCGGGAGCCGAGGCGGCCGGGCTGCCGGTCATCCTGCAACTGAGCGAGAACGCCGTGAAGTTCAGGGGCGGGCAACTGCTCCCCATCTCCCGCGCGGCCGCCGCCTGCGCCGCGGAGGCCGCCGTTCCGGTGGGGCTGCACCTGGACCACGTCAAGAGCTCCGAGCTGCTCCGGCAAGCAGTGGACGCCGGGTTCAGCTCGGTGATGTACGACGCCGCCCAGCTGCCGTACGCCGAGAACCTGGAGGCGACCCGCTCCGCCGCCGACTGGGCGCATGCCAACGGCCTGTGGATCGAGGCGGAGCTGGGCGAGGTGGGCGGCAAGAACGGGGCCGCACCGCTGGATCCGCACGCGCCGGGAGCCCGTACCGACCCGGAGGAGGCGCGGCGGTTCGTCGCCGACTCCGGGGTGGACGCGCTGGCCGTGGCCATCGGCAGCAGCCACGCCATGACCAGCCGGACCGCCGCCCTGGACCACGCGCTGCTCGCCCGGCTGGCCAAGAGCGTGGACGCACCGCTGGTGCTGCACGGCTCCTCCGGCCTGCCGGACGGGGAACTCGCGGCGGCCGTGGCGGGCGGCATCCGCAAGGTCAACATCGGCACCGCGCTGAATGTGGCCATGACCGAAGCCATCCGCACCCACCTGACACCGGCGGACCCGCGCCCGTACCTCACGGCCGCCCGTACGGCGATGACGGCGACGGCCGCGGCGATGATCGCAGCGCTGAACTGACCCGTAGGGGTCTTGTCGAGGTGGGTGGGTGGGCGGGGCGCGGGCGAAGGCGTCTGTGCGGCCTTCCCGGGCCGGTACCATGACAAACCACGCTTTCCGGTAGCGCGGAAGAACCGTTTGATCACGTTGAGTGACCGATACCGTGATCACCGTCGCGTTCCGAAACCGTCGCGTTCCGAAGGGGATCACCCCATGCGTCTTCGCACCGCCGCCGTCGCCGCCGCCAGTGCCCTCGCCCTCCTCGTCACCGTCCCGGGCTCGGCCAGCGCTGTCTCCTGACCTGCCAGGGCTTCCCTGTCTGCCAGGGCCTCCTGTCTGTCAGGCCTTCCTTGTGGGGGCGGCTGCCCGGACGGCGGCTACACCGTCCGGGTCCTCCCGACCCTTCCGGATTCTTGGAACAGGTTCTAGTCTGTGCGCCGCGCACCACAGCGACCGGCTGGACCGCGAGACTCCCGGAGGGGCCGTGCACCTCGAATACACGCCTGAGCAGCAGCAGTTGCGCACCGAGCTGCGCGCCTACTTCGCCGAGCTGGTGCCTGAGGACGTCTACGCCCGCTACGAGGACCCGGCGGCCCAGAAGCGGTACTACAGGGAGACCATCCGCCGACTCGGCGCCGACGGCTGGCTCGGGGCCGGCTGGCCCAAGGAGTACGGCGGGCGCGGGATGTCGCCCATGGCCCAGTTCATCTTCTTCGACGAGGCCGCGCAGGCCGTCGTACCGCTGCCGCTGATGGCGCTCAACACCGTCGGGCCGACCATCATGCAGTTCGGCACCGACGAGCAGAAGGCGTACTTCCTGCCCAAGATCCTCGCCGGCGAGATCGACTTCGCCATCGGCTACAGCGAGCCCGACGCCGGCACCGACCTCGCCGCGCTCAAGTGCAAGGCCGTCCGCGAGGGCGACGAGGAGACCGGCACCTACGTCGTCAACGGGCAGAAGATCTGGACCACCAACGGCGACACCGCCGACTGGGTCTGGCTCGCCGTCCGCACCGACCCGGACGCCCCCGCGCACAAGGGCATCACCATGCTCCTCGTGCCGACCGCCGACCCCGGCTACTCCTGCACGCTCATCAACACCCTCGCCTCGCACGACACCACCGCGAGCTACTACGAGAACATCCGCGTCCCCGCGAGCCGCCGCGTCGGCCAGGAGAACAAGGGCTGGCGCCTGATCACCAACCAGCTCAACCACGAGCGCGTCACGCTCGCCGCCCACGGCACGATGGCCATCCGCGCCCTGCACGACGTTCAGCGCTGGGCCGCCGGAACCAAACTCGCCGACGGCCGCCGGGTCATCGACCTCTCCTGGGTCCGTGGCCGCCTGGCCCGCACCCACGCCCGCCTCGACGCGATGAAGCTGCTCAACTGGCAGATGGTGAACGCCGTCCAGTCCGGCACCCTCACCCCGCAGGACGCCTCCGCGGTCAAGGTGTACGGCTCCGAGGCCCGCCGGGACGCGTACGCGTGGCTCATGGAGGTGGTCGGCGCGGCCGGCTCCCTCAAGGACGGCTCCGCCGGCGCGGTCCTGCACGGCGAACTCGAACGCGGCTACCGCAGCGCCGTGATCTTCACCTTCGGCGGCGGCAACAACGAGATCCAGCGCGAGATCATCTCGTGGATCGGCCTCGGCATGCCCCGCGTCCGCCGCTAGGCCGTTCGATGGGAGGGGCTCATGCGGCGACGACCTTCGTGGTCATGACGTCGGCGACGGTGCACGGGGTGGAGGTCTTGACGACTCCTCAGCGCCCGGGGGCCTCGGCGGGCGGCGCACCGCCTCCGGCGCGACACGGGCGGCGCCTTCCCTCGGGCCGGTCACGACTTGCTCCCGCCGTTCCGGGTCGGCCGGGCTGACGCGCTTGCATGACGTCGAACACCTGGGCGTGGTGCCCGAGTACGCGGATCAGCGGCGTGGGCCGGTCGGGGTGTGCGGCGCGCAGCGCGGCCCGTACGCGCAGCTGCATCATGGCGGCGTTCCCCAGGCCAATGGTGGGCGCCAGGCCGAGGCGGGCCAGGATGGGGCCGGTCACGTCTGGGAAGGACAGGTTCGCCACCGGCCCGGTGTAGCCGGCGTCGCGAACGGCCCGCGTGAGGGAGAGGACGCGCACGCGCAGCCCGCTTTCGAGGGGGGCGGCCTTGCGGTACCCGCGGCGCCGGTGATAGGCCACACCTATGGACGATCTCCTCACCGAACGACTCGTGCTCCACCCGATGAGCGTCCAGGAAGCGGCAGCCCTGACCCGAGGCGAGGCGCACGACGCGGTCTCCTGGGCCCGGGGCTATCCCACCGAAGCCGATGTCTCCGGAGCCCGGCGCTACCTCGACCTGTGCGAGGCCGAGGGTGACCCCCAGCCCTTCGGGCCGTACGAGATCCGCCGCCGCGAGGACGGCTGTGTCATCGGCGGCCTGGGTTTCCACGGACCGCCGGACCCGGACGGCACCGTCACCATCGGCTACGGGCTCGTCGCCGGGGCCCGCGGCCACGGGTACGCCGCGGAGGCCCTGCGCGCCCTGCTGCTCTTCGCCCGCACCCAGGGGGTCTCCCGCGTCGCGGGCGACACCGACCACGGCAACATCGCCTCCCAGCGCGTGATGGCGGCGGCCGGGATGAAACTGGTCTCGGAGGACGAGTACCTGAAGTACTACACGCTGGAGTGGCCGCCCTCCCGTCACTCCACACCGGGGAGGCAGGGACATGGGCGAGCCGCCGACGAGTGAGGGACCCGACCCCGGGCTCTACGGGCCGGCCTCCGTCACCTGGCAGTGCCACGGCGACCCGGTCATGTGGATCGCCGGGGTCCGCGCGCTCTACCTCCAGGCGCTGCACCCGCGCGCGGTCCGCGGGGTCATGGAGAACAGCGACTTCCGGCACGACGCCTGGGGCCGGCTGCTCCGTACCGCCGACTTCGTCGGCACCGTCACCTACGGCACCACCGAGGCCGCCGAGCGGGCCGGAGCCCGCGTCCGGAAGATCCACCGGACGCTGTCCGCCACCGACCCCGACACCGGCGAGCGGTTCCCCGTCGACGACCCGGAGCTGCTCCTCTGGGTGCATTGCGCGCAGATCGACAGCTTCCTGCACATCCTGCGCCGCTCCGGCGTCCCCCTCAGCCCCGCGCAGGCCGACCGCTACGTGGACGAGAACCGCGTCAACGCCCGCCTCGTCGGCCTCGACCCGTCCGAGGTGCCGGCCGGCACCGAGCAGCTGGCGGCGTACTTCGAGCGGATCCGCCCGCGGCTCGCCGCCGGCCCCGACGCCCTCGCCGTCGACGAGTTCCTGCGCAGCCCGCCCGCCTCTTCCCTCCTCATCCCTGGCCGAAACCTGCTGTGGCGCCCGCTCGCTGACCTCGCGTACGGTTCCCTCCCCGGCTACGCGCACCGGCTGTACGGAAGACCCGCCGCGGCACCGCGCAGCGTCACCCGGCGCCTGCGCCTCACCGGCCACCTCCTGCGCAGCATTCCCGCAGGTCTGCGGTGGCAGCTGCCTCCAGGTCACATCTTGAAAGCGATGCGCCGCATGGGCCCCGGGAGCCGCCCCTCGACGTACACACTGCGTACATCAGCGGCCATACTGGACCGGCCGGGGAGGGCGTAGGACGCAGCACGACAACGGGGGCGGCTTTAAGACATGGCGAAGTCCAGACTGATCCAGGGCCGGTACCGGTCGCTCGATCTGATCGGGCGCGGCGGCATGGGCGAGGTGTGGCGCGCCCGCGACGAGTCGCTGGGCCGGCAGGTCGCCGTCAAGTGCCTCAAGCCGATAGGGCCCGAGCAGGACGCACACTTCACCCAGGTGCTCCGCGAGCGGTTCCGCCGCGAGGCGCGCGTCGCGGCCTCGCTCCAGCACCGGGGCGTCACCGTCGTCCACGACTTCGGCGACGACAGCGCCGCCGGCGGACCCCTGTACCTCGTGATGGAGCTCCTCGAAGGGCGCAACCTCAGCCAGCTCCTGGAGGACAACGAGGCGCGCCCGCTCCCCGTGGACGTGGTCGTCGACATCGCGGAGCAGATGGCGGCCGCCCTCGGCTACACCCACGACCAGGGTGTCGTCCACCGCGACCTCAAGCCGGCCAACATCATGCGGCTCACCGACGGCACGGTGAAGATCTGCGACTTCGGCATCGCCCGCCTCGCCCACGACATCGGCTTCACCGCCAAACTCACCGGCGGCGGCATGGCCATGGGCACCCCGCACTACATGTCCCCCGAGCAGATCGCGGGCGGCGAGGTCGACCACCGCAGCGACCTCTACTCCCTCGGCTGCGTCCTGTACGAGATCGCCACCGGCGCCCCGCCCTTCGACCTCGGCGACTCCTGGTCCGTCCTGGTCGGGCACCGGGACAACGCGCCCGTCCCGCTGCGCGAGCACCGCCCCGAACTGCCCGACTACTTCGAGCAGCTGGTCCTGGACCTGCTCGCCAAACGCCCCGAGGACCGCCCCGGCGACGCCCGCCACCTGCACCGGCGCCTCGTCGAGGCCCGCCTGGGCCCGGGCGGGCCGCCCGGCGCGCACCCCCCGCTGCCCGAGTGGGCCCAGGGGATGACCGCCGGCCGCAAGGCGGGGACCGACGCCCGCCCCGCGAGCGGCGAGTGGGCCGTGCTCACCGGCTCCTGGACCGCCGCTGCCCGCCCCGGCGGCGCGCAGCGGATGAGCGCGGAGCACCGGATCGTCCGCCCCGACGCCGCGGAGGACCCGCGGCTGACCTCCGCGTACGGGCTGCCCCGAGCCCCGGGACCCGGCCCGGCCGACCCCGACCACCCCGACGCCCTCGCCGCCGGGCACACCCGCGCGTTCACCCTCAGCCGCGCCGGCCGGCCCGAGGAGGCGCTCGCCGTGTACGCCGCCGTGGCCGAGGGGCGCGCCCGCGTGCTCGGTCCGGACCACGCGGACACCCTCGCGGCGCGCCAGGAGGAGGCGTACGAACTGGGCCGGCTCGGCCGCCACCGGGAGGCGTACGACATCTACGGCGCGGTGCTCGCCGCCCGCGTCCGGACCATGGGCCCGCGCCACCCGGACACCCTGCGCTGCCGCCACAACCTGGCCTGCGCCCTGGGCGCGCTCGGCCGGTTCTCCGAAGCCCACCGCACCGCCGCCGAGGTGGCCGCCGACCGGGCGGCCGTGCTCGGCGCCGAACACGCCGACACCCTGCTGACCCGCTACGAGGTGGCCTACGCCCTGGGCCGGCTCAGCCGCTGGGACGAGGCGCTGGCCGCCTTCCGGGAAGTCGCGGCCGTACGCGAACGCGTGCTGGGCCGGGACCACCCCGACGCCCTCGCCGCCCGCTACGAGACAGGCATCGCGCTGGGCCGCACCGGCCGCGCCGCCGAGGCCCTCGACCTGTTCGGGGACCTGGTCCGCGACCGCACCCGCGCGTACGGGGCCGCCGACCCCGAGACGCTCCGCGCACGGCACGTCCTGGGCGTCAACCTGGGCCGGCTGGACCGCTGGGAGGAGGCGGTGGCCGAGGCCCGCCAGGTCGGCGCGGCGCGGGCCAAGGTGCTCGGCGCCGACCACCCCGACACCCTGGTCAGCCGGCGCGAACTGGCCGTCGGGCTGGGCCGGCTGGGCCGTTGGGACGAGGCACTGCCGATCTACCGGGACCTCTCCGGCATCCGCGAACGGGCCCTCGGCGACGAGCATCCCGACACGGTCGCGGCCCACGCCGACGAGGCGCACTGTCTGGAGCGGCTCGGCCAGGTGTGCTACCAAGAGCCATGACGACCTCGGCATCGGCCTCGCGCGGCTTCGGTTCGGACGTGTACGACGCGGTGATCGTGGGCGGCGGGCACAACGGCCTGGTCGCCGCCGCGTACCTCGCCCGGGCGGGCAAATCCGTACTCGTCCTGGAGCGCCTCGGGCACACCGGCGGGGCCGCGATCTCCACCCGCCCCTTCGCGGGCGTGGACGCCCGGCTGTCCCGCTACTCGTACCTCGTCTCCCTGCTCCCGCCGAAGATCGTCCGCGAGCTCGGGCTGAGCTTCGCGGTACGCAAGCGCACGGTCTCCTCGTACACGCCCGTGGAACGCGGCGGCCGGCCCGGCGGGCTGCTCGTCGGCGGCGGCGAGGCGCGCACCCGGGAGTCCTTCGCGCGGCTCACCGGATCGGACCGGGAGTACGAGAGCTGGCGCGCCTTCTACGGGACGACCGGGCAGGTCGCCGAGAAGGTCTTCCCCACCCTGACCGAGCCGCTGCCCACCCGGGAGGAGCTGCGGGCCCGGATCGACGACGAGGCGGCCTGGCGGATGCTCTTCGAGGCGCCGCTCGGGCAGGCGGTGGAGCAGCACTTCACCGACGACCTGGTGCGGGGCGTCGTGCTCACGGACGGGCTGATCGGCACCTTCGCAGACGCGCACGACCCCTCGCTCGCGCAGAACCGCTGCTTCCTCTACCACGTCATCGGCGGCGGGACCGGGGACTGGGACGTCCCGGTCGGCGGCATGGGCGCGCTCACCGACGCTCTGGCGGTGGCCGCGCGGGCCGCCGGGGCGGAGATCGCCACCGGGCACGAGGTCCTGCGGATCGACACCGACGGCACCTCGCCGGCCGAGGTGACCTTCCGTACGGCGGTCGGGGAGGGTCTGGTGGTCGGGCGGAAGGTGCTGGTCAACGCCTCGCCGCGGGCCCTGGCCGACCTCCTCGGCGAGACACCGCCCGTCCCCGCCGAGGGCGCGCAGCTCAAGGTCAACATGCTGCTGCGGCGGCTGCCCCGGCTGCGGGACGCCTCGGTGGACCCGCGGGAGGCGTTCGGCGGGACCTTCCACATCGCCGAGGGCTACGAGGAACTCGGGCGGGCCTACGCGGAGGCGGCCTCCGGCGAGCTGCCCTCCGTACCGCCCTCGGAGATCTACTGCCACTCCCTGACCGACCCCTCGATCCTGGGGCCGGAGCTGGTGGAGCAGGGCTTCCAGACCCTGACCCTGTTCGGGCTGCACACTCCGGCGCGGCTGTTCGAGAAGGACAACCAGGGCGCGCGCGAGGTGCTGCTGGCCGCCACCCTCGCCCAGCTCGACGCGCATCTCGACGAGCCGGTCACCGAGTGCCTCGCCCTCGACGCCGACGGCCGGCCGTGCATCGAGGCCAAGACCCCGCTGGACCTGGAACGCGAACTGCGCCTGCCCGGCGGCCACATCTTCCACCGGGACCTGTCCTGGCCCTACGGGGACTCCAGCCGGTGGGGCGTGGAGACCCCGTACGCCAATGTCCTGCTCTGCGGGGCGGGCGCGGTCCGCGGCGGCGGGGTGAGCGGGGTCCCCGGCCACAATGCGGCGATGGCGGTACTGGGACGCTGAGACGGGCTCAGGCGTCCTGGCGGGCGGGCTCGATCACCACGATCGGGATCTCCCGGTCGGTCTTGCTCTGGTACTCGTCGTACGAGGGCCAGTGCTTGACCATCAGCGGCCAGTACGCGGTGCGTTCCTCGGCCGTCGCGGTGCGCGCCGTGCCCTGGAGCTTCTCGGGGCCGACCTGGATGCGGACCTCGGGGTGGGCGGTCAGGTTCCGGTACCAGAGGGGGTGCTGGGGGGTGCCGCCGTTGGACGCCACGAGGAAGTAGCGGCCGTCGTCCTCGCCGTAGATGAGCGGGGTGCGGACGGGGTTGCCGGAGACGCGGCCGACGGTGGTGAGGAGAAGGGTCTGGGTGCCGTTCCAGAACTGGCCCTGGGCGCCGTCGGAGCCGACGTACTGCTTGACGTGGTCGAGCTGCCAGCCCGGCTTGGGGTCGATCGGGTTGTCCCAGTCGATGTCGCTCATGTGGCTGTGCCTACCTTCGGTGTTGAACAGTCAACAAACCTCAACAACGAGCCTCAACACCGGTGGGCACGGGTTTATGGTCGGGGAAGTGTGCGCTGCGGGGGGCGCTGTGGATGCCGTCGGCGGCGATCACGACGTCGGCGTCGAGGTCTCCCGCAGTGGTGTGCACCACCGGGCGGCCGCCGCCGGTGGTGTCGTCGACGCCGGTGACGGCTGCCCCGTACCGGATCGCCGCGGCCGGGAGCGCGTCGGCCAGACCGGCCGCCAGGGCGGTGCGGTGCACGGCGAGCGGGAGCGTGCCGTACCGGGCTGTCAGCGCGGCGGTGTCGGCGCGGCTCAGCCAGTCGCCGTCGGGGCGGCGAAAGCCCCCTATCGCGGCCGGGACGGCCCGGACGGCCGGCCCGGTGGGGTCGGAGCCGACGGCGTCGAAGGCGCGTAGGGCGTTGGGGGCCAGGACGATTCCGGCGCCTGCCGCGGGTGGCTCGGGAGCCCGCTCGCAGACGGTGACCTGCCAGCCGCGGCGGTGCAGGGCCACCGCCACTGTGAGACCGCCGATCCGCGCACCCGCTACGACCGCATGCCCGAGTCGTCGTCATGGGCGTTCCCCTCCCCGCGTTCGCCGATCCCTCTACAGCCGTAGAGGACGTACCGCACTCTACAGCTGTAGAGTGACGTCATGTCCACCCCTCATCGCGGGACCGACCGCAGAACGCTGATCGCGGACACCGCGATCGACCTCGTGGCCGCCTCCGGCCTGCGCGGCCTGACCCACCGGGCGGTCGACGCCGCGGCGGGGCTGCCGGCCGGCAGTGCCTCGTACTACTTCCGTACGCGGACGGCGTTGATCGGCGCCTGCTACCGGCGGCTGGCCGAGCTGGACCTCGGCGACATCGACGATGAAGGCCCGCCCCCGGCCCTGCCCTTGGCCCCGTTGTCGGTGCCGGTGCCGGTGTCGGACCGGGACGCCGCGGCGAACGCGTTCGGCGCGCTGCTGTACCGCTGGCTGACGGCCGGGCGTGCGCGGCAGCTGGCCCGGTTCGAGCTGAGCCTGGAAGCGGCGCGCAACCCGGAACTGGAGACCGAGTTGCACCAGGCGGGCCTCGGCGCGCGGGCCCGGGCGGCCGGGATCCTCGCCGCGCTGGGGGCGGACCGGCCCGAGGAATCCGCCGAACTCCTGGCCGCCTGGACCGACGGACTCCTCTACGACCGCCTCGCGGGCGCCCTGGCCCGGTCCCGGCCGGCCCCTGACCTGGCCGAACTGACCGCCGTCGTCCGCCGGATGATCGACGCGGCGCTGGCTTAGCCTGGGCGGATGGGATTGGACATCACGGTCTTCGCCGTCGACTGGGACCGGTTCGAGCAGGTGCCGGCCGACGCGTGCATGGACCTGTTCCTGAACGACGCTTACCCGGAGCTCAGTTATCCGGGCGCGGGGTGGCAGTGGCCGCGGCCGGGGCTGCCGGGCGAGGGCTCGCTGGCGTGGTACCGGTTCCGCGACACGCTCGGCTCGTTCAAGGCGCATTTCTGGGCGGGCGAGCGCTGGGAGCACATCCGCGATACACCCGGCGTCATCGGGTCCCCGGTGCGGGCGGCCGTGGACGGCCTGCTGTCGGGCCTGTACTGGGTGCCCCCGGAGGCCGCCGAGGACGAATCGGAGCCACCCGAGCCCTCGGACGAGCAGCGCCGACGGGGGCTGATGATGTCGTTCCCGCCGTCGGAAGTGGCCGCCTTGGCCGCGTACTGGGACCGGGCCGAGCCGCTGGTGGACGGGCTACGGGAATCCTTCGACGTGCATGCGGCCGTCCCGACGGGCTGGATCCGCACCTTCCCGGAGTTCGAGAGCCTGCTGCGCGACTGGGGCGAGGTCGTGCGCGAGGCCCGGCGGCGAGGCTGGGGCGTGATCGCGTTCCCCCTCTGACCTGGGCCGCCGGACCGGGACACCAGACCGGCCGCCAGGCCGGGCCGGGTCCCGATTACGCCGTCTTCGCGTAACCGCAGGCCTCGGTGATCAGGCCGTTCTCGACCCGCATCACGTTCACGCAGCGGACGTAGTCCTTGTCCCCGGAGCCGAACACGAACCTCCAGCGGATGACGGACAACTCACCCGCGACCAGCACGTCCTCGATCTCGAACGTGTTGGCGGCGTCGGTGGCGAGCTCGGCCCAGAAGCGTACGCAGTCCTCCGCCCCCTCCACCCGGCTTCCGTCAGGCGCGGGGGAGACGCCCTCCATCACACAGTCGTCGGCGACGAGCGCGGCCAGACCCGAGGGGTCGTGCTGCTGGAAGACCTGGTTGAAACGGTCGATGACCTCGGCGGTCGTCAGCGGGCGGTGCGGCGCGGATGTGGACATGGTTGCCTCCCTGGTCGGCCGGTCCGTGGGGACCGGTGTGCGGAACAGGAGGATCGTCCGCCGCGCCGTACCGACCGGGCAATTCCCTCCGGGGAATGGCCCGGCTCCCGCGTCCGGGCGGCCCCCCGCGTCCGGCGGCCCCTAGTCCGCCGACCTGGTCCAGCCGGTGGCCTCGATGCGGGCCGCGTCCGACGGGCGGTCCTCGGCGAAGAGCAGCCGCGCCGGTTCCGCCACCCGTACGACGTCCACGTAGACCCCCCGCCCGACGTAGCGGCCGGTCGCGATGTGGCGGAAGCGGAGCCGTACTTCGCGGCCCGCCCAGGCGGTGAGCGGTGCTTCGAGGCGGTGCCAGATCCGGCCGGACCAGCCGTCGGCGTAGCCGTTCGGCCACTGCTCGGGTGTTCCGCCCGTGGTCCGGACGGTGTTGAACGGCAGCGGTTCCCAGGTCTCCCCGTCGGCCGAGGCCTCCAGGTGGAAGGCGCCCTCGCCCGGCACCGTGTCCCACCACACGGCGCAGCGCAGCCGCGCGGCCGCCGTGGCCGGGGTGAGCGGCGGCAGCGTGAGGGTGCCGGAGCCGCCCGGGGTGATCCCGGAGAACCAGGCCGGGCCGCCGTGCCTCGTACGGACGGGCACCGCGCGGGCGAAGCGGTTGCCGACCGCGACCCGTGGGGCGCTGCCTGCCCGCCAGGTCCGCACGGGGTGGACGGAGTTGCCCAGCAGGATCAGGAAGGAGTCGGTGGACGGGTCCAGCACGAGGGAGGTTCCGGTGAAACCGGTGTGGCCGGCGGAGTGCGGAGTGGCCATCGCGCCCATGTACCAGTGCTGGTAGAGCTCGAAGCCGAGGCCGTGGTCGTCGCCGGGGAACGCGGTGTTGTAGTCGGTGAAGAGCAGTTCGACGGAGGCGGGCCGCAGAATGCGCTTGCCCGCGTAGACCCCGCCGTCGAGCAGGGTGCGGGCGAGGACGGCCAGGTCCCAGGCGGTGCCGAAGACGCCGGCGTGGCCGGCGACCCCGCAGAGGGCGTACGCGTTCTCGTCATGGACCTCGCCCCACACCAGCCCGCGGTCCAGGCCGGACCAGGGCGGTCGCTGCACCTCGGTGGCGGCGGTGACGCGGCGCCAGGAGAGCGGCGGGTTGTAACGAGTGCGGTGCATCCCGAGCGGAACAGTGATCTCGTCTTGGAGCAGTACATCCAAAGTGTGACCGGTGATCCGTTCCAGGATCAGCTGTAGCGCGATGAGGTTGAGGTCGGAGTAGCGGTACGCGGTCCCGGGGGTCTCCTGCGGGCGCACCGACCACAGCAGCCTCAGCTGCCCCTCGCGGGTGGGCTCCACGTAGAAGGGGGCCCACGACCGCAGCCCCGAGGTGTGCGTAAGCAGCTGACGGACCGTGATCAGCTCCTTGCCGCCCCCGGTGAACTCCGGCAGGTACCGGTCCACCGGAGCCTCCAGCTCCAGCCGGCCGCGCTCCATCTGCTGCACCGCCAGGATCGAGGTGAACAGCTTGGTCAGCGAAGCCAGGTCGAACACCGTGTCCTCGGCCATCGGGATCCGCTCAGCCGCCGGGAACTCCCGGACCCGGTCGGTCCGCCCGTCGTAGTCCGCGTACCGGACCGCATCGCCCATGGCCCGGTGCAGGGCGACCGTGCGCCCTCGCCCGGCGAGGACCACGGCTCCCGCGTAGTAAGGGCGTTCGGGGGAGGGGCCGAGGAACCGCCGCGCCTCGTCCGCCACTCCCTCCAGGTGCTTCTCGAGCAGCCCGGCCTGGCGTGCGGACCCGTAGCGCAGCCGAAGGCCCTGGAGGGCGCGCCGCTCGGCCGGATTCCCCGCCGCCCCGGCCGCCCCGGGCAGCGCCGCGTTCAATACGAGCACCCCGCCGAGCGCGAGCAGACGCGCCCCGAGCCGTCGCCGACTGATCCCTCCCCGGCGGTTGGCGGGGCTGCCGCTGCCGCTGCCGCTTTCGTTGCCGCCTTCGCTGCCCCTGCCGCGCCCGTCGCCCCGACCGCTGACGCCGTCCTCGCCCCGGGCGAGCGCTCCCGCGCCGCTGCCACCGGCGGCCTGTGCCCCGGCCACTGTCCCGCCGAGCTGCGTATCCGCCGCCCGGCGCCCGTCGGGCCTGCCCACCTGGTGCCCGTCGGGCCCGCCCATGTCGCGCCCGTCGGGCCTGCCCATCTCGCGCCCGTCGGACTCGCCCGCCTCGCCGTACCCGTCGACCGCCCCCGTGTGCTCGCCCATGGCCGGGCCTCCCGTCGCTGTGTCGCCCTCCCGAAGTATCTGCCCGCCCGCTCGGCGGGCCCCGCACCGACCGGCCCGCAAAGAATCTGACACAGCATCAGAAAATCTCTTCCCTCGGCCGCCGCCCTGCGGCATCCTGCGGCCCATGGAGACGGAGCTGAGCAACAAACTGGGAGTCGAGCACGCCATCTTCGGCTTCACGCCCTTCCCGGCGGTCGCCGCCGCGATCACCCGCGCGGGCGGGTTCGGCGTACTCGGCGCGGTCCGCTACACCGCCCCCGACGACCTCAAACGCGACCTCGACTGGATGCAGGAGCACACCGACGGCAAGCCCTACGGCCTTGACGTCGTCATGCCCGCCAAGAAGGCCGTCGACGGCATCAGCGAAGCCGACATCGAGGCGATGATCCCGGCCGCGCACCGCGAGTTCGTCCGCGACACTCTCGCCAAGCACCACGTACCCGAACTGGCCGAGGGCGAGGCCTCCGGCTGGCGGATCACCGGCTGGATGGAGCAGGTCGCCCGCAACCAGCTCGACGTCGCTTTCGACTACCCCATCAAACTCCTGGCGAACGCCCTCGGTTCCCCGCCCGCCGATGTCATCGAGCGCGCCCACGACCACGGCGTCCTCGTCGCCGCCCTCGCCGGCAGCGCCAAACACGCCCGCCGCCACGCGGAAGCCGGCATCGACATCGTCGTCGCCCAGGGCTACGAGGCAGGCGGCCACACCGGTGACATCGCCACCATGGTCCTGGTCCCCGAGATCACCGAGGCCGTCGCCCCGCTCCCCGTCCTCGCCGCCGGCGGCATCGGCAGCGGGGAACAGATCGCCGCCGGTCTCGCGCTCGGCGCCCAGGGCGCCTGGCTCGGCTCCCTCTGGCTCACCACCACCGAGGCCGACCTGCACTCCCGCGCCCTCACCGAGAAGCTCCTCGCCGCCGGCTCCGGCGACACCGTCCGATCCCGCGCCCTCACCGGCAAACCCGCCCGCCAGCTGCGCACCGAGTGGACCGATGCCTGGGACGACCCGGACGGCCCCGGCGCGCTCCCCATGCCGCTCCAGGGCCTGCTGGTCGCCGAGGCCGTCTCCCGGATCCAGAAGTACGAGGTCCGGCCGCTGCTCGGCACCCCCGTCGGCCAGATCGTCGGCCGGATGAACTCCGAACGCAGTGTCCAGGCCGTCTTCGACGACCTCACCAGCGGCTTCGAGCGCGCCATCGACCGCATCACCCGTATCGCCGGCCGGGCCCGAGAGGTGTGAGCAGCATGACCGACGAACAGCCTCCCAACGGTTTCTGGGCTCAAGCCGCCGCCGACCCCGACCGCACCGTCCTGATCACCCCCGACGGCGAGGAATGGAGCGCCGGCCGCCTGCACGCCGACGTCAACCGCCTCGTCCACGGCCTGCGCGCCGCCGGCCTGGAGAAGGGCGACGTCTTCGCCGTCGTCCTCCCCAACGGCGTGGAGTTCTTCACCGCCTACCTCGCCGCCTCCCAGGCCGGCTTCTACCTCGTCCCGGTCAACCACCACCTGGTCGGCCCCGAGATCGCCTGGATCGTCTCCGACTCCGGCGCCAAAGCCCTCATCGCCCACGAGCGCTTCGCCGACGCCGCCACCGCCGCGGCCGACGAGGCGGGCCTGCCGGCGAGCCACCGCTACGCCGTCGGAGCCGTCGCCGGCTTCCGGCCCTACGGCGAACTCCTCGACGGGCAGCCCGCCACGCCCCCCGGGGACCGCACCCTCGGCTGGGTCATGAACTACACCTCCGGCACCACCGGCCGGCCCCGCGGCATCCGCCGCCCGCTGCCCGGAAAGCTCCCGGAGGAGACGTACCTCGGCGGCTTCCTCGGAATCTTCGGCATCCGCCCCTTCGACGACAATGTCCACCTGGTCTGCTCGCCGCTCTACCACACCGCCGTGCTCCAATTCGCGGGCGCCTCCCTGCACATCGGGCATCCGCTGGTCCTGATGGACAAGTGGACACCGCAGGAGATGCTGCGCCTCATCGACGACCACGCCTGCACGCACACCCACATGGTCCCGACCCAGTTCCACCGCCTCCTCGCGCTCCCGCAGGAGACGAAGGACGCCTACGACGTCTCCTCGATGCGGCACGCCATCCACGGCGCCGCGCCCTGCCCCGACCACGTCAAGCGGGCGATGATCGACTGGTGGGGCCGGTGCGTGGAGGAGTACTACGCGGCCAGCGAGGGCGGCGGCGCCTTCGCCACCGCCGAGGACTGGCTGAAGAAGCCGGGAACCGTGGGCAAGGCCTGGCCGATCAGCGAACTCGCCATCTTCGACGACGACGGCAACCGGCTCCAGCCCGGCGAACTCGGCACCGTCTACATCAAGATGAACACCGGCGGCTTCAGCTACCACAAGGACGAGGGCAAGACGCGCAAGAACCGCATCGGCGACTTCTTCACCGTCGGGGACCTCGGCCTGATGGACGAGGAGGGCTACCTCTTCCTCCGGGACCGCAAGATCGACATGATCATCTCGGGCGGGGTCAACATCTATCCCGCCGAGATCGAGTCCGCCCTGCTCACCCACCCTGCGGTCGCGGACGCCGCCGCCTTCGGCATCCCGCACGCAGACTGGGGCGAGCAGGTCAAGGCGGTCATCGAACCGGCGGAGGGCTTCGCCGCGAGTGATGCGCTGGCCGCCGAGATCCTGCACCACTGCGAGCGGCAACTGGCCGCCTACAAGCGGCCCAAGACCGTCGACTTCATCGAGACGATGCCGCGTGACCCGAACGGCAAGCTGTACAAGCGGAGGCTGCGCGACCCGTACTGGGAGGGCCACGAGCGCGCGATGTGACGTACGGGGTTCGCGGATCGGTCCTGCCCGGCCGCCAGTACGGGCAGGGCCGGACGCCCGCTCCAGGGGCACGCCCCCGGACCCGCCACGCCCGGGGCTGTGGTGGGAAATGCCACGTCAGAGCCCCGGGGAAGCCCCTTGCGTCCCACCAGAGGGGCAGTTCTGGCAAGTTGGCCGATATGAGTACGGCATGGCACAGAACCCCCCTGACCGACTGGACCGTCGTGGTCCCCGTGGTGGCGGTCGTCGCGCTCGCCTTCAGCTGGGGCCGCGATCTGCCCCCGCTCGCCGTGGCCCTGGTCGCCCTGTGCCTCGCGGGCGCGGTGCTGGCGGCCGTCCACCATGCCGAGGTCGTCGCGCACCGGGTCGGCGAACCCTTCGGCTCGCTCGTCCTCGCCGTCGCCGTGACCGTCATCGAAGTGGCCCTCATCGTCACCCTGATGGCCGACGGCGGGGACAAGACCTCCTCGCTCGCCCGCGACACCGTCTTCGCCGCCGTGATGATCACCTGCAACGGCATCGTCGGTCTGTCCCTGCTCGTCGGCGCCCTGCGCAACCGGGTCGCGGTCTTCCACGCCGAAGGCTCCGGCGCGGCCCTCGCCACCGTCGCCACCCTCGCGGTGCTCAGCCTGGTGCTGCCCACGTTCACGACCTCGAAGCCCGGCCCGGAGTTCTCCACCGCTCAGCTCGCCTTCGCCGCCGGTGCCTCACTCGCCCTCTACGGGCTGTTCATCGCCGTCCAGACGGTCCGTCACCGGGACTACTTCCTGCCCGTGGACACCGCACGCCACCGCGAGGAGGCGGCGAAGGCGGCGGCCGGCGCGGCCGCCGGCGAGGACGACGCCCCCCACGCCGAGCCGCCCACCTCCCTGGCCGCCCTGATCAGCCTCGGCCTGCTGCTGGTCGCTCTCGTCGGCGTCGTCGGTGACGCCAAGGCCGTCTCCCCGACGATCGAGACGGGCGTCGCCAACGCGGGCCTGCCACACGCCGTGGTCGGTGTGATCATCGCCCTGCTCGTCCTGGCCCCCGAGACCCTGGCCGCCGCCCGCGCCGCCCGCCGCGACCGCGTCCAGACCAGTCTCAACCTGGCCTACGGCTCCGCCATCGCCAGCATCGGCCTGACCATCCCGGCCATCGCACTGGCCTCGGTCTGGCTCTCCGGCCCACTGCTGCTCGGCCTCGGGCCGGTCCAGATGGTGCTGCTCGCCCTCACCATCGTGATCAGCGCCCTCACCATCGTCCCGGGCCGCGCCACCCTGCTCCAGGGCGGAGTCCACGTCGTCCTGCTGGCCGCGTACCTGTTCCTCGCGGTGAGCCCGTAGCTCCTACGGGTCCCGTGCCGTCCGGGAGACCGAGGGCGCACCGGCGCGGTCCCCGACCGCGGGACCGCGCCGGGACCGCGCCGGGACCGCGCCGGACCGGGTCAGCGACGCTCGCGCGGCCGGATGACCTTCAGCTTCGGCGACGTGAGGATGTCCCGCTCACAGAACCGCGACGTCACCCAGTGCTCCTCGGAGAACAGCCGGGTCTGGTCGGCGTAGTACGGCGAGTTGGGGTTCGCCGACTGGCTGTACGTCAGCAGCGTGCGCGCCACCGGGCAGCGGCTGCCGTCCCAGCCGACCGCCTGGATGTGGCTGGAGCCGTGGACGACCTCCGGGTAGCCGCCGGCCGCCGCGTTCCACGGCGCCTCGATCTTGTTCCAGACGCCGAGTGCCTCGGTGCCGCCGCCCACCGGCAGCTTCTCGCCGCCGCGCACCACGAACTGGTGCTCGCCGAGCGGGGCGTCCAGGGCGATCCCGGCCGCCTTCAGCTCGGCAACCGCGTCCGCGAGCGCCCGCCCGATGCCGGGCGCCGCCTGGTTGAGCGTCCGGGGAGTGCGTACCGGATCGGCCGGGGAGAACGGCACCAGCCACAGGTCCTTGGCCGGCGTGCCCGCCGTCAGCTTCCGCCAGAACCGGTCGAAGAGCAGCGCGCCACGGCTGGAGCTGTCCGCCGTACGGTCCCAGGCGGCCAGCACACCGCAGGCCGCCGATACGTCCACGGTGGCGCCGTCGCTCCCGGTCCCCGTGCCGCCCGGCAGGGCCGCGCAGGCCTTCGCCGCGTCGGCCGCCGCGAGATCGCCGGCCGGGACCCGGTTCGCGTACTGCTGCCCCTGCAGGTCGGCGACCGTCAGCCGGCCCTGCGCGGCCATCGCCGACACGTCCTCGACCGCGCCGCGCGTGCGCAGCGAACGCGGGGTGGCGACATTGCCCCAGATGCGCTCGTACCCGGTCAGCGGCCGATCCGCGTTGGCCAGCCAGGCACTGTCGTTGGAGTTCTCCGCGTACGGGGCGTCGCGCAGCGTCGGCGCCTTCCCCGGGCCGAACACGCCCGGCTGCACCGCGTCGGGGTCCGAGCCGAGCGCGCAGTCACCGCGCGCGCCGTCGAGCACCGCGAGCCCCGAGGCAGGGTACGTGGCCTGCCCGAGCGGGGTGGAACAGCGGGCGGCGAGCTCGTCGGTGATCCGGGGGAGCACCTGGGACTGGGTGAACAGGGTGCCGCCCGCGGAGTCGGCGGCGACGGTGTTGACCCAGGGCAGGCCCTGGGTCCGCCGCAGGGCGTCCTGGATCCCGGCGACCGAGCGGGCCTTGCCCATGGCGAGCGCGGTGTCGGTGCCGCGCAGGTTCAGCGCGTTGGGGTCGTTCAGCGCGTACGCGGTCGTCGCCGTCCAGGGCAGCGGGAGGCCCGGGCCCAGGTTGGAGACGACGGGCCCGTAGCGGGTCCACCACTGGGTGCGGGAGACCGGATCGGCGCCTGCCACCTGGACGCTGACCTTCCGCGCCGTCATCCTCTCGGATCTGCCGTCCACCAGATAGGCGGTCGGGTCGGCCGGGTCCAGGGTCAGCTGGTGCAGGTTGACGGGGGTGCCGGTGGCGACCGTGTGACTCCAGGCCACCTTCTCGTTGAAGCCGATGTTCACCACCGCCGTCCCCAGCAGGGAGCCGCCCGAGACGTTCAGCTCCCCGGGTATGGTCTGCTGCGACTGCCAGAACCGGCGCCCGCCCTGCCAGGGGTAATGCGGGTTCCCGAGGAGCAGGCCGCTGCCGGACGCGGTGGTGGAACCGGCGAAGGCCACCGCGTTGGAACCCATGTCGTAGCGGGTGGTGTCGAAGAACTCCTGCGCGGCGCGGGCGGCGGCGGCCGGATCGACCTCGGCGGTTGAGGCTGTAAGAGTGGTGGCCGTGCCCGGCGGCTGCGCCGCGGTGATCCCGTCGATGCCGCGTCCCTGCCCGCCGAGGACGGAGACGGCGAAGCCGCGCGCCGCCACATCGGTGGTGCCGACGGGATGCACCCAGCCGGCGCCCTTGCAGGCCGGGTCGGTGATCTTGTTCTGGGCCAGCCAGGCGTTGTACCCGGCGGCCCAGCCCCGCATCAGCTCCTTGAGGTTCTTGCTGGGCCCGGCCGGGGCGGGAGTGGCCAGGAGCTTCTCGATGGTGCCGGACTCGCGTATCCCCTTGAAGTACAGGTCGCTGGAGAGGTTCTTGGCGGCCGAGGACAGCGAGCCGTCGGGCGCCGCGTCGGGGCCGAACCAGCGCGAACGCTCCCCGGCCACGGTCACGAACCCGTCGGCGAGGACACAGACCTGGTCGGCCGCCTGGGCCCAGCCGGTGCCGAATCCGAGGTGTGCGTAGTCCTGGGCCAGTATGTGCGGGATGCCGTTCTCGGTGTACCGGATGACGGCGGACAGCCCACCGCCGGACGGGCCGCGGTCCGCGGCGTCGGCCGAGGCGGCCGTTGCGGCGAGCAGCGCGGCGCCCGTGAGGGCGACACGACGGAGAAGCGGGCGGGTGCGGAAATGCAACAGACCTCCCAAGTAGCCTGCGGATGGGCAAGGTTGCCCGTGAAACAGGCGGTGCTTCGGTGCCCCCACACTCATGCAGGCGCGCTGATGGTCTGTCAACATCCCGTTTGGTATCCCGGTTATTGACCTTGGGCGTACGAGGGGACGAGGATCACGCCATGACGGCAGTGCGGCAGAACACGGTCGACGGACTGGTACGGGACAGTGCACGGCGGGTCCCCGGCCGGGTGGCGGTCCGCTACCGGGAGCGGACATGGACGTACGAGGAGCTCGACGCGGCCGTCACCACCGCCGCCGCCGTCCTGCGGGAGCGGTACGGGCTGGCGGACGGCGACCGGGTCGCCACCTTCGCCCACAACTCCGACGCCTATCTCCTCGCCTTCCTCGCCTGCGCCCGGGCGGGGCTCACGCACGTCCCGGTCAACCAGAACCTCACCGGCGAGGACCTCGCGTACATCCTGGACAACTGCACGAGCTCGCTCGTCCTCGCCGATCCGGACCTGGCCGCCCGGATCCCCGACGGATACCCCGTACGGCCGCTGCGCGACGCGCCCGGCTCCTTCCTGGCGGAGCTCGACGAGCCGCTGGACTTCGCACCTGACCGCGATGCGTACGGCGTGGTGCAGCTGCTCTACACCTCCGGCACCACCGCCGTGCCCAAGGGCGCGATGATGACCCACGAGGCGCTGTGCCACGAGTACGAGAGCGCCATCACGGCGCTGGACCTGGCCGAGGGGGACCGGCCGGTGCACTCGCTGCCGCTGTACCACTCGGCGCAGATGCACGTGTTCCTGCTGCCGTACCTGGCCGTGGGCGCCGAGAACACCATCCTGGACGCGCCGGTCGCCGAGGAGATCTTCGACCTGGTGGAGGCCGGGCGGGCGGACAGCCTGTTCGCCCCGCCGACGGTGTGGATCGGGCTGGCCAACCACCCCGATTTCGTCCGGCGGGAGCTGGGCGGGCTGCGCAAGGCGTACTACGGGGCCTCGGTCATGCCGGTGCCGGTCCTGGAGCGGCTGCGGGAGCGGCTGCCCGGGCTGGGCTTCTACAACTGCTTCGGCCAGAGCGAGATCGGGCCGCTGGCCACGGTGCTCGGGCCGCACGAGCACGAGGGGCGGATGGACTCCTGCGGGCTGCCGGTGCGCCATGTCGAGGCGAAGGTCGTCGACGAGGACGGGCGGGACGTCCCGGACGGTACGCCCGGCGAGGTGGTGTACCGCTCGCCCCAGCTGTGCCTGGGCTACTGGAACGATCCGGAGGCGACCAAGAAGGCCTTCCGGGACGGCTGGTTCCGGTCCGGTGACCTCGCGGTGCGGGACTCGGAGGGCTACTTCACGGTCGTGGACCGGGTGAAGGACGTCATCAACTCGGGCGGGGTCCTGGTCGCCTCCCGGCAGGTGGAGGACGCCCTGTACACCCATCCGGGGGTGGCCGAGGCGGCGGTGGTGGGCCTGCCCGACCCGCGGTGGATCGAGGCCGTCACGGCGGTGGTGGTGCCCCGCGGCGAGGTGACGGAGGCGGAGCTGATGGCGTACGCCAGGGAGAGGCTGGCCCACTTCAAGGCCCCGAAGCGGGTGATCTTCGTGGACGCCCTGCCGCGCAACGCCAGCGGCAAGATCCTCAAGCGGGAGCTGCGGGACCGGTTCAGCCGGCCCGACTGACCGGCCGTCGCGTCGCCGGCGGGCCGTATTCGCGTGCCGTCGAGCCGCGACCGCCTACGCTCGGCGCGCTGCGGCTCCTGTGGCCGGTCATGGGACGGCCGGTGCGCTACGGCTGCTCCTCGGGCAGCAGACCGGAATGGCGGAACCGGCGCAGGGTGAGGCGTTCGTGGAGGAGGCGGCCGACGAGCGCTCCGCCGTAGACGACGAACCCGACGCCGACGAGCCAGGACTGGACGACCAGCAGGGTTCCGAAGGGGCCGTACGTCACGGCGTTGGAGGCGATCAGCGGGGAGAACACCAGCTGGGAGAAGACCCGCAGGCCGAGCAGGCCCACGCTGGTCGCGACCGCCCCCGGGAGCAGGGCCCGCCAGCGGACCCGGCCCCCGAGAAGCAGGCGCTGGGACCCCCAGAAGAACAGGCAGGTGCCGAGGAGGTCGCCGGTGGTGCCGAGGGAGGTGCCGAGCGCGTCGTCGGCCGGGGAGGGGATCTCGACGAGCAGGGCGAGGTAGCAGACGAGCAGGGCGAGCCAGACGACGTGCCGCCACATGGTGTGCCAGCGGGCGGTCGGCAGGTCCCACACCTTCTCGTACCCGGTCTGCACCGCCGAGCCGAAGGTCAGGCCGAACACCGCGAGGGCGGCGAGACCGAAGGCGGTGGTCCGCTCCAGCGCCAGGTCCGCCGCGCTGAACAGCATCTCGACCCGGGCCCGCGAGGCCTCCGTCACCCCGAGGGCCTGGCCGAGCCAGCGGCCGAAGCCCGAGCCGCTGCCGGGGGCGGCGGCGGCCACGACCACCAGCAGCGGCACCAGCGTCAGGAACCCGAGGGCGGCGAAGCCCATGGCCCGGTGCATCAGCTCCATCTCACGCCCCCGGCTCCAGGCCAGCCCGGCGAGGGAGGCCTGGAGCCGGTCGTGCAGCGTCCGGGGCTTCGAGGTCACGCAGAGTGGCCTACCCGGGAGCGCGCCGCGTGCCCCGGCGGACCCCGGGAAGTGGGCCCGAAGGGGTGGTTTCACGAGGCCCGAAGGGGTGGTTCCACACGTCCGCGCGGACGACATGCCCGGCGCTCCGCCTGGCCACGTTCCGTCAGCGCGGGGTGCGGCGGTACTCCTCGGTCGGTACGCCGCCCACACCCCAGTCCTCCAGGGCGACCTCGTCGATGAGGACGAAGGTGGTGGCCGGGTTCTTGTCGAGGACCCGGACGAGGAGGTCCGTGACTCCGGCGATGATCTCGGCCTTCTGGGCGGCGGTGGCGCCTTCGCGGGTGATCTTCACATTGACGTACGGCATGGTGTGCGGCGAGTCCTCTCGTGGCGGCGGATCGGATCCGGCGGGTGGTCAGGCGCGGCCGGTGACATGGCCGCCGTCCACGCGCAGGGCGTGGCCGGTGACGAACTCGGCGTCCGCGAGGTAGAGGACGGCTTCGGAGATCTCGGAGACCTCGCCGACCCGGTCGAGCAGGGCGAGGCCGCCGAAGGAGTCCACGTCGGCGCCCGCGTGCAGCGGCGTGCGGATGATGCCCGGCGCCACGAGGTTGACGCGGATGCCGTCGGCCGCGAGCTCGGCGGCCAGGCTCGTGGTCAGCCCGTGCACGCCGGCCTTGCTCACCACCGGCGCGGAGGCCGGGTAGCCCGCCAGGCCGTGGTCCACCAGGACGGTGCCGATGTTGACGATGCTGCCGCCGCGCCCCTGCTCGCGCACGGCCCGCACGAAGGCCTGCGTGGTGAGGTAGGTGCCCTTGAGGTTGTGGGTGAGGAAACCGTCCAGCTCCTCCTCCGTGACGTCCGTGAAGGGGCGGGGGGCGAAGGTGCCGGCGTTGTTGACGAGGACGTCCAACCCGCCGAACCGGTCGAGGGCGGTACGGACGAGGGTCTCGCCGGTCGCGCGGTCGGCGATGGTGCCCGCGACCCAGGCGGTGCGCTCCGGGTGGCCGAGGCCGGCGGCGGCCTTGGCGAGGCGGTCGGCGTCGCGGCCGTTGAGGACGACATTGGCTCCGGCGGCGAGGAAGGCGCGGGCGATGTCCAGGCCGATGCCGCTGGAGGAGCCGGTGACTACTGCGGTGCGGGTGCTGGTGCTGGTCTCGGACATGGTTCAACTGCCTTTCGGGGCTGCTCGGTTCGGTGGCACCTCGTCCCGGTCGGTCGGTCCGACGAGGTGACACCAGAAATGTATGAGCGGCGAACTCATAACACCACGACGGAATTTGAAGCATGTAATAATCCAGCGTTATGGATGTGGATCTGCGTGACCTGGAACTCCTGACCGCGACCGCCGACGCCGGCTCGCTCACCGCGGCAGCCGAGCGGCTCTTCGTGAGCCAGCCCGCCCTCAGCCAGCGGCTGACCCGGCTGGAGGACCGGCTGGGGATGCAGCTGTTCGACCGGGTGGGCCGCCGCCTGGTACCGAACGCGGCAGGCCGCAGGATGCTGGTCGCCTCACACCACATCCTGGGTGAACTGGAGTCGGCCACCCGCGATCTGCGGGAGATGCGCGACGGCCGGGACCGCCGGGTGCGCTTCACCGCGCAGTGCAGCACCACCTTCCAGTGGCTGCCGCCGGTATTGCGCGCGTTCCGGGAGCGGGAGCCGGACGCCGAGGTGCGGATCGAGGCGGTCGCCGACGACGCGCCGATCCCGGCGCTGCTCGCCGACCTCGTCGATGTCGCCCTGGTCACCAAGCCGGACGTGCAGATGGACCGGGTGGAGCTGATCCCGCTGTTCGAGGACGAGATGGTGGCCGTGGTGCCGGCCGGGCACGCCTGGGCTTCGCGCAAGCATGTGACCGCCAGGGACTTCGACGGGGTGGACCTGGTCCTGTATGACGTCTACGACCAGAACCGGATCCCCTCCTACCCGCTGCCGATCCCCGCGCAGGCACGCCCCGGCCGGATCACCACCATGCCCCTGGTCACCGACCTGGTGATTGAGATGGCGGCGGGCGGCCAGGGCGTCACCGTCCTGCCGAACTGGGTCGCGGCGCCCTACGTGGCCTCCCACGGGCTCGTGCTGGTCCGGATCGGTGCCAAGCCCCTCGCGCGCACCTGGTTCTGCGCCACCCGCCCCGGCCCCCGGCCACCCCACCTGGACGCCTTCGTCGAGGAACTGGTAGCCCGCCTCGGCCGCCCAGCGCAGAACCCCCTGGCCGCGGCCTAGGAGGTCCGGTCGATCGCCGGCGACTTTCGCGATCGGCCGCCTGTCGTACGGAAACTGAGTTGCCGTGGCGCCGCCGCTCGGTGAGGCTGCCCGGACAGCCGCCGAGCCGCGCCCGTGGGGGGATGCCGATGCTGACCGACGCCGAGATTGAGTCCTTCGTCGCGGACGGTTTCGTCCGCGTCCCGGGGGCCGTCCCCAGCGTCACGGTGGAGGATTGCCGCGCGCAGTTGTGGGAGGCGAGTGGCTGCTCCCCCGATGACCCCGGGAGCTGGACCGAGCCGGTCGTGCGGATTGGCGGCATGGCCACTCCGGCGTTCCGCGAGGCGGCCAACACCCCGGCGCTGCACGAGGCCTACGACCAGTTGGTGGGAGCGGGGCGCTGGCGTGCTCCGCTCGGGCTGGGCACCTTCCCGCTCCGCTTTCCGAGCGAGAAGGATCCCGGTGACGACGGCTGGTACCTCGACGCGGGCTGGACCGCGGAGACGGGGGAGTACCGGGTAAACCTGCGTTCGCGCGGACGCTCGCTGCTGATGCTGTTCCTCTTCACCGACGTCGGCCCGGACGATGCGCCGACCCGCATCCGGGTCGGCTCGCACCTGGATCTGCCGCCGCTGCTTGCCGACGCGGGCGAGGAGGGGCGGGCGTGGTTCCCGTTGTGCGCGGAGGCCGTTCCGGCCTCGGCGGGCCGCCGCGAGGTGGCCGCCGCCGGGGAGGCCGGGGACGTGTTCCTCTGCCACCCCTTCCTGATCCACGCCGCCCAGCGGCACGGCGGGAGCACACCGCGGTTCCTCGCCCAGCCGCCGCTGGAGCCGACCGGCCTGCTCGACCTGGACGGCCCGGCGCCGTCGCCCGTCGAACGGGCCGTGCTGGCCGGCTTGCGCCGTAGCTGAGGGCGCAAACGTTCCGCAGGTGGGAACCATGCAGTGCCCTGGGGAGTGTCCGGTCGATCATGTGCTCCCGTTGGAGGTCCTGGCCGCGGCCGGCGCGGCGCGTGAGAGCGACGGGAACTTGGCGGTGGACTCCACGGTGCCATCAGCAAGCTGTCTTCCTCGTCATCGTCATCGTCACCGCTGCCGCCCTGGTCATCTGGCTTCGCACGTGGTCGGCTGCTCGACAAGCGCCTGGGAAATATCGGATGACCGCACTCCGTATGCCCACGTATCGTGCACCCACATGGAACCGCTGACCGAGAAACAGATCCGTTCGTCGTTCGTGAACTGCACGAAGGGTGAAGTGGCCCGGCTGAAGCTGCCGCTGGACTTCGCCGAACTGCCTTGGGAGCAGCTTGACTTCCTCGGCTGGGTGGACCCGGGCGCCCCTCTGCGCGCTCACATAGTGAGCCCGGGCACAGACGGTTCCCCTGTCGGCATCACCCTGCGTGTCCCCGGCGCCAACCGCACCAGCGCCCTGAAGTCCAGCATCTGCCAGATCTGCCTGACCGGCCACGCAGCCTCAGGCGTCGCCCTTCTCGTCGCCCCCCTCGCCGGGGCCCGCGGCCGGGAGGGCAACACCGTGGGGACCTACATCTGCGCCGACATCGCCTGCTCCCTCTACATCCGGGGCAAGCGGCAGCCGAAGCTGAGGGGCGGCCGCCACGAGGAGACGCTGACCCTGGACGAGAAGATCGCCCGGGCCCGCGCCAACCTCGACGCCTTCGCCGCCAGGGTCGCCGGCTGACGCAGCCGCGCTTCAGCCGGCCTGGGGTATCTCCCGGAGGTCCATCAGCCGCTTGATCTTGCCCACCGATCGCTCCAGGGTCTCGGGGTCGACCACCTCGACCCCGACGGAGACGCCGATGCCCTCCTTGACGGCCCGGACCACGGCGGCGGCCGCGGCCTCCCGCTGGGCGGGATCCGCTTCCCGGCGTGCCTCGACCCGTACCGTCAGGGTGTCCATCCGCCCCTCCCGGGTCAGCCGCAGCTGGAAGTGCGGGGCCAGTGAGGCCGTCCGCAGCAGGATCTCCTCGATCTGGGTCGGGTACAGATTCACCCCGCGCAGGATGATCATGTCGTCGCTGCGGCCCGTCACCTTCTCCATCCGCCGGAAGGCCGGGCGAGCGGTGCCGGGCAGCAGCCTGGTCAGGTCCCGAGTGCGGTAGCGGATGACCGGCATGGCCTCCTTGGTCAGCGAGGTGAACACCAGCTCCCCGGGCTCGCCCTCCGGCAGGACCGCGCCGGTCAGCGGATCCACCACCTCGGGGTAGAAGTGGTCCTCCCAGATGTGCAGGCCGTCCTTGGTCGAGGCGAATTCCTGCGCCACGCCCGGGCCGATCACCTCGGACAGGCCGTATATGTCCACCGCGTCGATACCCAGCCGCTCCTCGATCTCGCGGCGCATCTCCTCGGTCCAAGGCTCCGCGCCGAAGATCCCCGTTCGGAGGGAGGTGGAGCGGGGGTCTATGCCCTGGCGCTCCATCTCGTCCAGCAGGGTGAGCATGTAGGACGGGGTCACCATGATGACCTCGGGCCGGAAGTCCTGGATCAGCCGGACCTGCCGGTCGGTCATACCGCCGGAGGCGGGGACGACCGTACAGCCCAGCCGCTCGGCTCCGTAGTGCGCGCCGAGGCCGCCGGTGAACAGGCCGTACCCGTACGCGATGTGCACCACCTGGCCGGGTCTGCCGCCCGCCGCCCGTATGGACCGGGCGACGACGTCAGCCCAGGTGGACAGGTCCCCGTCGGTGTAGCCCACGACGGTGGGCCGTCCAGTGGTGCCGCTGGAGGCGTGTATCCGGCGAACCTCGGAGCGGGGCACGGCGAACATGCCGAAGGGGTACTGGTCGCGCAGGTCGGCCTTGGTGGTGAACGGGAACAGGAACAGATCGGCCAGGGAGCGGCAGTCGTCCGGGTGCACCCCCGCCTTGTCGAAGGCCTGCCGGTAGAAGGGCACCCGGTCATAGGCGTGGTGCAGGGTCGCGCGCAGCCGCGTCAGCTGGAGCGCGGCCAGCTCGTCGCGGCTCAGCCGCTCGCTTTCATCGTGGAGATCCGCGTACGCCGTCATGCCGTCACCTCGCTGTGAGTCGCCCGACCGATCATTCGGTAGATTGCCGCACCTCAGCGGCTAAATCAATGACTCGAACGGGTGATCGGCTGGTTGGATGGCGGGCATGTCGATCTTCAGCGCCTCCGCCTCCGCCTCCGCCTTCACCACCTTCAGCTTCACCACTTACGACGGAACCGAACTCGCCTGCCACGTCCAGGGCGAGGGGGAGCCGCTGATCTGCCTGCCCGGCGGCGCCATGCGGGCCTCCGCGTACCTCGGCGACCTCGGCGGGCTGGCCGCCACGCGACGGCTGGTCCTGCTCGATTCGCGCGGCACCGGACACTCCGCGTTCCCGCAGGACGAGTCCACGTACCGCGTGGACCACCAGGTCGCGGATGTGGAGGCGCTACGGGTCCACCTCGGCCTGGAGCGCATGGATCTGCTGGCTCACTCGGCGTCCGGCAACCTCGCGATGCTCTACCTGGTGGCGTACCCGCAGCGGGTGCGCCGGCTGGCCCTGGTCACCCCCACGGCCTGGGCCGTGGACCTCGCGCCCAGCCCGGAGCAGCAGCTGGAGGGGGCCCGGCGGCGGGCGGGCAGCGAGCCGTACGACACGGCAATCGCGGCCTACGAGCGGCTCCTGGCGGGTGGCGGCGGCATCCCCGACGAGGCCGACCGGATCGCGGCCATGCCCCTCGCGTACGGGCGCTGGGACGAGGCGGCCCGCGCCCACGTGGCGGCGAGCACCGGCGAGCGGAACGCGAAGGCGGCCGCCGCGTACGGCGGCCCCGGCGCCTTCGACCCGCCCGCCACCCGGGCCGCGCTCCGCCGGGTCACCAGTGAGGTGCTGGTGCTGGCCGGAGAAGTGGACGGCAACCCCGATCCGGCCCTCGCCGCCCGGATCGCCGAGCTCTTCCCGCGCGGAGCGGTCGACGTCCAGCCGGGCGCGGGGCACTTCCCCTGGCTGGACGATGCGGCCTGGTTCGCGGCCCGGCTGGAGCGGTTCCTGGCCACTGGCGCCTAAGCGGGGCGCCCCTTAGACGGGGGCGGGCCGGGGCGGGCCGGGGCGGGCCGGGGGCGCTCGCCCGAAGCGAGCGCCCCCCGGCTCGGGAGGCGCGGCCGAACTGTCTTACGACCTTGGGGGCAATT
>NZ_JAGGOY010000075.1 GCF_018614095.1 Streptomyces sp. ISL-87
CCACCCTCCGCCAAGGCATCCAAGGCCCGCCCGCCCCCCTGCCCGGCCTCCCCACCACCCCCGGCCGTGAGGTCGCCGGCACCGTCGACGCCCTCGGTCCCGGCACCGACCCCGCCTGGCTCGGCCGCCAGGTCGTCGCCCACCTCGGCTTCGCCCCAGGGGGCTACGCCGAGTACGCCGTCGCTGACGCCGACCGCCTGCACGCCATCCCGCCCGGCCTCGACCCCGCCCAGGCCGTCGCCATGATCGGCACCGGCCGCACCACCCTCGGCATCCTCCAGTTCGCCGGCCTCGGCCCGGGCTCCACCGCCCTCGTCCCCGCCGCCGCCGGCGGCATCGGTACCCTGCTCGTCCAGTACGCGAAGAACGCCGGCGCCACCGTCATCGCCCTCGCCGGCGGCCCCGCCAAAACCGCCCGGGCCGCCGCCAACGGCGCCGACCTCGCCCTCGACTACACCACGCCCGACTGGCCGGACACCGTACGCGCCCACCACCCCGGCGGCGCCACCGTCTTCTTCGACTCCGTCGGCGGCGCCACCGCCCGCACCGCCCTCGGCCTGCTCGCCCCCGGCGCCCGGCACCTCGTCTTCGGCTGGTCCGGCGGCCCGCTCACCCTCACCGACGCCGAACGCGCCGACCTCACCGCCCGCGCCATCACCACCCAGAACGTCCTCGGCCCCGCCATGCTCCAGCGCGCCGGCGGCGGGAATCCTCTTCGCCTACTGGAGACCCGCGCCCTCGCCGAAGCCGCCGCCGGCCGACTCCGCCCGGCCCTCCAGCGCTACCCCCTCGCCGACGCCGCCGCCGCTCACCGCGCCCTCGAAACCCGCGCCACCACAGGCAAGGTCGTCCTGGAGCCCAAACAGCCGTAACAGCCGTGCCAGCCGTGCCAGCCCTGACGCCCAGGCGCCTTACACAGCCCCCAGCTTCGCCAACGCCTCATCCGTCAGCCGGTACACCGTCCACTCGTCCTGCGGCCGCGCACCCAGGCGCTCGTAAAACCCGATCGACGGCTCGTTCCAGTTCAGCACCGACCACTCCAGCCGCCCGTACCCACGCTCCACGCAGATCCGCGCCAGCTCCGCCAGCAGCGCCTTCCCGTACCCGCCCCCGCGCACGCCCGGCCGTACGTACAAGTCCTCCAGGTAGATCCCGTGCACCCCGCGCCACGTCGAGAAGTTGAGGAACCACACCGAGAAGCCGACGACCTCGCCCTCCTCCGACTCCGCGACGTGCGAAAACGCCGCCGGGCGTTCCCCGAACAGCGCCTCACGCAACTGCTCCTCGCCCGCCCGGGCCTCGTGCGGCACCCGCTCGTACTCCGCGAGCTCGCGGATCATGGCGTGGATGGCAGGGACATCGGCGACTTCAGTACTCCGGATCACGCCCGCAGCGTAGAACCCGCCAGCGTAAGCGCGGAACGTCGACGGTCCTCACAAAGACGCCCCCCAGCTCACCGCCCCAGCAGCAGCTCCGCCACGGCCAGTTGCTCCCCCTGGAGCCTCACCTCACCGTCCTCCACATCCCACAGGCAGTTCTGCAACACCCGCCCCAGCGTCCACGCCCGCGCCCGCCCCCGGTCCAGTCCCAGCACGGCCGTCAGCAGGTCGAACCGCCACACCACCTCGTCCACCCGGAAGTTGTTCTGAATCGCCGGCAGCAGATCGAACCCCGGATCCCCGGCCAGCGGCTTCGGATCGATCGCCAGCCACGGCTCCCGCCCGGCGCCCAGCACGTTGTCGTAGTGCAGATCCCAGTGCAGCAGCCGGCCCCCCGGCTCGCCCGCCACCTCCCCCACCGCCGCCGCGCAATCCGCCAGCAGCCCCCGCTCCCGCCCGTCCGCCAACCGCCGGAGCGCCCCCGGTACGTCGGCCAGCATCCCCGCCACGACACCGCCGAGCCCCCGCACCCCCGCCGGAGCCTCCACCGCCGTCAGCCGCGCCAGCAGCTCGGCGATCACCCCCACCGCCTGCCGCGAGTCCCGCTCGGCGAGCGCCGACAGATGCCGCCCCTCATCGAGCCGCTCGAGCAGCATCGTCCCCGTCGGGCCGTCATGCTCCAACAGCCTTACGCAGCCCTCCCCGCCCCACGCCCGCAACGCGAGCGGCTCCCCCGCGCTTTCCTCATCCAGCAGCGCCATCTTCAGCACGGCCGCCGTCCCGTCCGCCCGCTCCACCGGCAGGACCAACGCGGTCACCCCGTGCATCCCGGGCCCGGTCCCCCGAAGCCCCCACCGCTCCAGAAACTCCGCCGCCCGAGCCGGCAACCCCGCGATGAACTCCCGCCCCGCCGCGCCGTTGAACCTGACCTGCGCCTCGACGAGCCCCGCCGGAATCTCCACCATCCCCCGACCGTAGCCGCCACAGCCCGCCACCACGGCTAGGAATCGGGCGGTGATCAACAGGCTGAAGCAGTTCCGGGCCGTGGCCACTGGCTACGACGAACGCGGTTATGTGTTCCTCGGCACCGCCACCGCAGCAGCCCTGGCCATCCGGCTCCGCACATGATCACCCAGGCCTAGGCCGCGGGGGCGGGGGCTGGGGCTGCGGCTGCGGCTGCGGCTGCGGCTGGGGCTGCGGCTGCGGCTGCGGCTGGGGCGAAATCGTCCGGCAGCCGCGGAGGGGAGCCCTGGGTCCACACCACCCGCAGTGCCGAGGTAGAGATCCGCCAGCCGTCAGCCGTCCTGACCAGTTCGGTGTCGGCATGGCCGGCAGAGATGAAGACGCTGCCCGAGCCGTCTGCCAGGACGTGGGTGCTCAACTGGGCCCCGCGGGCAGTGGCCCGGGCACCGTCGAGCTCGATGACGGTGTTGGTGCCCAGATGCACGGTTCGGTCGAACAGCGCCATTCCCCGCCGGACATGGGCCAGCAGGGCATCGCGGCCATGAACGGTGCCGATGGGCATCTCCGCGGTGACGTCTTCGGTGTGGAACGCGCGAGCCCACTCCTCGTCGAGAACCCCGTCGTCCAGGGAACGCAGGTAGCGGTCCATCAAGTCGGTGATCTCAGCGCGGTCGGTCAGGGCCTGCAACTGTCGCTGCATCTCTTCGGTGTCCATGGCGGAAGACTCCTCCCTCAAGTGCGCTTGAGGTCAAGGCGTCTACCCCGAGTCCAACCGACCTCCCGGCCTCCCGCCCTCCCGCCCTCCCGACCTCCCCCGTATCGCCCGAACAAGAACAAAACACCCTCCCCACCCTAAGAACCACACCGGCCCGCCACATCAGCCAAAAGGCCTGCTCTCGCACCCCAAAACCCGGCACTCGGCACCTGGACACCCATCCGGAACCCGGTGTACCAACTCCCCCATGACGATCAACGGCGGCATCTCCTTCTGGTATGCGACGGACCCCACCGCCGCCCAGCCACCCCGCGCCCCCCTCACCGGCGACGCCACAGCCGACGTCGTCATCGTCGGCGCCGGCTACACCGGCCTGTGGACCGCGTATTACCTCAAGCAGTCCGCACCCGACCTCCGCGTCACCGTCCTGGAGCAGAAGTTCTGCGGCTACGGAGCCTCCGGCCGCAACGGCGGCTGGCTCTACAACGGCATCGCCGGCCGCGACCGCTACGCGACCCTCCACGGCCACCGGGCCGCCCTCCGCCTCCAGCAAGCCATGAACGACACCGTCACCCAGGTCATCGACACGGCCGCCAAGGAGGGCATCGACGCGGACATCCACCGCGGCGGCGTCCTCGAAGTCGCCCGCACCCCCGCCCAGCTCACCCGCCTCAAGGCCTTCCACGAGGCCGAACTCGCCTTCGGCGAAACCGACCGCGCCCTCTATGACGCCACGGACACCCGCGCCCGCATCAACATCGCCGACGCCGTCGGCTCCAGCTGGACCCCCCACGGCGCCCGCATCCACCCCCTGAAGCTCGTCAAGGGCCTGGCCGGAGCCTGCGAACGGCTGGGCGTCGTCATCCACGAATCCACCCCGGTCACGGAAATCACCACCGGCAGGGCCATCACCCCCTACGGCACCGTTCGCGCCCCGTACGTCCTGCGCTGCACGGAGGGCTTCACCGCGGCCCTCAAGGGCCAGAAGCGCTCATGGCTCCCGATGAACTCATCAATGATCGCGACGGCCCCCCTCCCCCAGTCCACCTGGGACACCCTCAACTGGTCCGACGCGTCGACCCTCGGCGACATGGCCCACGCCTACATGTACGCCCAGCGCACCGCCGACAACCGCATCGCGATCGGCGGCCGCGGCGTCCCCTACCGCTACGGCTCCCGCACGGACAACGACGGCAGCACCCACCCCGCCACCATCACGGCGCTCACCACCCTCCTGACCTCCTTCTTCCCCCAGCTCGCCGGCACGGAGATCACCCACGCCTGGTCCGGCGTCCTCGGCGTCCCCCGCGACTGGTGCGCCACCGTCACCCTGGACCGCACCACGGGCCTCGGCTGGGCGGGCGGCTACGTCGGCTCGGGCGTGGCCACCGCCAACCTCGCGGCCCGCACCCTGCGCGACCTGGTCCTGGGCGACTCCACCGACCTGACCACCCTCCCCTGGGTCAACCACCGCGTCCGCCGCTGGGAGCCAGAACCCTTCCGCTGGCTCGGCGTCCAGGCCCTCTACGCCGCCTACCGCGAAGCCGACCGCCGCGAAGCCGCCACCCACACCCCGACGACAACCCCCCTGGCCCGCCTCGCGGACCGCATCTCGGGGCGCCACTGACCGCCCCCGAACACGCCGAAGACCCCGGACCGATTCGGTCCGGGGCCTTCGCACGCGGAGCCCCCTGTCGGATTCGAACCGACGACCTACGCATTACAAGTGCGTTGCTCTGGCCGGACTGAGCTAAGGAGGCGGGGCCGCACTCACTCTACACAGCAGCCGAATCCCCGAGCCATCACCTTTCGCACGCCACGGGAAACCCCACCGCCCGCAGGCCGGGAGCCGCCAGGGCGAGGGTCATCTCCGGGTTCACCGCCTTGACCTCCCCCTCGGTCAGCGGGCGAACCTCCCATACCCGCCGGACCGCCGCGAGGTCCGGCTCCCTGCCGTAGTAGCCCGCGGCGAACGCCGCATACGCCTCCGGCGTGCCGGCCACCAGGACGTGGAAGAGGCGCCCCGTACCGTCTTCCGAGCCCTCCGGGATCTCCACAGGGCCGGCCCGCCAGGCGGTGTCGGCGGTCTCCCGCCAGAACACCACCGTCGCGACCGTCACGTGCTCGTCGCAGAACGCCGGCTCCGCGAGCAGCGGCCGGAACACCTCCGGCAAGGTGTCCACGAGGCCGGGCCACAGCTCCTCGTCCTCGTTCGTGTAAGGACTCATCCAGGACTCGTGGTCGAAGCCGCGGCCGAAGACCCCGTCGGGCGTGAAGAGGATCGTGTACTCGTCGCCCGAGCCGTTGTTCATCAGGGCGGCCTCGACGCCCGGACCCCAAGCGGGGTCGTAGCCGAAGTACGACCCGCCCCGGCCGCCCATCAGCACGTCCACGGCGGCCAGGGCCCGGCAGCGGGCCTGCAGGACCGGGGCTTCGGGGAGGACGCGGATCAGCTCGTGGACGTCGAGGGGACGCGGGGTGCCGTTCATGCCCGTGATCCAAACATCCGGGTCCGACAGATCGCACCCACAGAGTCCGAAGTCACCGGGCACGGATGCTGACAGGAAGCGGATCGCCGGGTAGCGTCGAGCGGAGTCCGATTACTGGACTAGACCTTCCACTCGGATCGTCCGGCACGTTCCTGCCGGTAGAAGGGATTCATCACCATGGCTTCTGTCACCTTCGACAAGGCGACCCGGCTTTACCCCGGCGGCGACAAGCCCGCCGTCGACCAGCTGGAGCTGGAGATCGAGGACGGCGAGTTCCTCGTCCTCGTCGGCCCCTCCGGCTGCGGCAAGTCCACCTCGCTGCGCATGCTGGCCGGCCTGGAGGACGTCAACGGCGGTTCCATCCGCATCGGTGAGCGTGACGTCACGCACCTGCCGCCCAAGGACCGGGACATCGCGATGGTGTTCCAGAACTACGCGCTCTACCCGCACATGTCCGTCGCCGACAACATGGGCTTCGCGCTCAAGATCGCCGGCGAGGACAAGGCCACCATTCGCAAGAAGGTGGAGGACGCGGCGAAGATGCTGGACCTCACCCAGTACCTCGACCGCAAGCCGAAGGCGCTCTCCGGCGGTCAGCGCCAGCGCGTGGCCATGGGCCGCGCCATCGTGCGCAAGCCGCAGGTGTTCCTCATGGACGAGCCGCTGTCGAACCTCGACGCCAAGCTCCGTGTCTCCACCCGCACGCAGATCGCGGCCCTCCAGCGCGACCTCGGCATCACCACCGTCTACGTCACCCACGACCAGGTCGAGGCCATGACCATGGGCGACCGGGTGGCGGTGCTCAAGGACGGGCTGCTCCAGCAGGTGGACACCCCGCGCAACATGTACGACCGCCCCGCGAACCTCTTCGTCGCCGGGTTCATCGGTTCTCCCGCCATGAACCTGGTCGAGGTGCCGATCACCGACGGTGGCGTGAAGTTCGGCGACAGCGTCGTCCCCGTCTCGCGCGAGGCGCTGTCCGCCGCGGCGGACGCGGGCGACCGCACCGTCACCGTGGGCGTCCGCCCCGAGCACTTCGACGTCGGTGACACGGGCGGCCTGACGATCACCGTGAACGTCGTCGAGGAGCTCGGCGCCGACGGGTACGTCTACGGCTCCACCGCGGCCGCCGAGGGCTCGCAGGACATCGTGGTGCGCGTGGGCGGCCGCCAGGTGCCGGAGAAGGGCTCGACGCTGCACGTGGTGCCGCGCGCCGACGAGATCCACGTGTTCTCGACGTCGTCCGGTGTGCGCCTCTCCGACTGACGGGGCAGCAGCACGACATGAAGGGGCGCTCCGCCAAGGGGCGCCCCTTTGTCGCGAGTTCCACGAGTTCCACGAGCTCCACGAGCTCCGCCGACTCCCGCGGGTTCGGCGAGACTTCCGCTACTTCCGCGAGCCCAGGGCGTTATCCCGTCAGACCGGGCCATTCGGCCCCACCCGTCAACCCTTAAATCGAAAAGCCACGTCGAACCATCCCCCGACCGGGTGACTGAATGTCGCCAAATCTTCACCGAGCGCTACTCTCGCCCTCGTGACCCACACTGCCCGCCGTATCGGCCGTTCCCTCGCCCTGGTCCTGCCCGTCGTCCTGGTCCTGTCCGGGACCCTCGCGGTCACCATGGTCCCCTGGGCGGACAACTCCCCCTCCCAGATCCTGACCGCCTCCGCCGAGGACGTCTCCGTCCCCGCGAAGCCGCGCGCCGCGCAGGACGTGCTGCGCGACAAGCTGCTCAGCGAGCTCCACGAGGGCGAGGCGCCGGGCGCCGTCCTCACGCACCTCCAGCAGGAGGTGGACCGGCGGCCCTCGCTCGCCGAGCACTGCATGGGCATCGCGCGGGCGCTGGGCCGGGCCGCGGTGGACGCGTACGGGCCGACGAAGGCGCAGTCCTTCGCGCGCCCGGTGTGCGACACCTCGTACGCGTCCGGCGTCGCCTCAATGGGCTGACACCACGGACACCGGCCGGCGCACGTCGCGTCGGCCGCCGCCGGAGCCCGGGTCTCCCTACTCTGGCCGCCATGACCGACGTTCCTCGCGCATCGCACCACCCATCCACCGATTCCGCGGCCGCGTTCCCGGCCTCCCCCACCCAGGCGCCCACTCAAGCGGTCGTCCTGGCAGGCGGCCAGGGTTCGCGGCTGCGGCCGTATACGGACGACCGGCCGAAGCCGATGGTCGAGATCCCGGGGACGGGGACGCCGATCATCGGGCATCAGCTGGCCTGGCTGGCGGCCGAGGGGGTCACGGACGCGGTGGTGTCGTGCGGGCATCTCGCCGAGGTGCTCCAGGACTGGCTGGCGCAGGCGCGGTTGCCGCTCCGCGTGACCACGGTCGTCGAGGAGGAGCCGCTGGGGCGCGGGGGCGGCCTCAAGCACGCCGCCCGGCACCTCCCGCACCCGGACCAGCCCTGGTACGCGACGAACGGTGACATCTGGACGCGGTTCTCGCTGCGCGAGATGGCCGCGTTCCATGCCGAGCGGGCGGCGACGGCGACCCTGGCGCTGGCCCGCCCCCGCATTCCGTGGGGGGTGGTGGAGACGAACGAGTTCGGGCAGATCCTGGACTTCATCGAGGCTCCGCCGTCGCCCTATCTGATCAACGCGGGCGTTTATGTCTTCAGTGCCGAATTCGCCGCGCTGCTCCCGGACTTGGGAGACCACGAGCGGACCACGTTCCCGCGGCTGGCCCGCGAGCGCCGCCTGGCGGGCTTCCCGCTGCCCCAGGGGGCCTACTGGCGGGCGATCGACACCGCCAAGGACTTGACCGAGGCCGCACGGGAGTTGGCCGCGCAGAGCGCCCCCTGAGGCTTTTCGCATCCCTGTACGGGCACCCGCGCGGGCGGCACGGCGAAGGGCCCGGCGCGCTCCTCGCGCGCCGGACCCCTTGTACGTCGTACCAGCCGGCCTCAGCCCAGCAGACCCCCGACCAGGCCGGGCTTCGCCGTCGGCGTGTCCCCGCCGCTGCCGCTGCCCGAGGTCGAGGACGGCGGCGGCTGCGGGGCGGACTGCCGCGGGGTGCTGCTGCGCGGGGTCTGGCTGCTGGTGCCGGTGCGGCTCGCGGAGGGCGACTGCGCGCCGGTCCCGGAGGTCGCCTTGGACGTGGAACCCGAGCCGGTGCGGCCGGACTTGGTGGCCGGCTTCGAGGCGCTCGCCGAGGGCGAGGCGGCCTTCGAAGGCTGCTGCTGCTGCTGCCGGGTCGGTGCCTGCTTGGCCGGCGTCTGCGGCAGCGGGGTGCCGGGCAGGTAGTTGCTGGGGGCCTGTCCCGGCCCGGGCACGGTGACGACGGTGGTGGAGCGGACGGCCCCGCCGAGCACCGAGCCGATGAGCAGGGTGAGCCCGCAGACTACGGTGGCCATGACGGCCCCGCGGCGCAGTACCCGCCGCCGCAGCCGCCAGATCTCGGAGCGCGGCCCGAGGGTGCGCCAGGCCTCGCCCGCGAGCCGTCCGTCCAGGGAGTAGACGGGGGCGCCGGCGATGATCAGCGGGCTCCAGGCGGCGAGGTAGATGATGTCGGGCGCGTCGTAGGCCGGGACGGTCTTCCAGCTCACCGTCATCAGCAGCGCGGCGGACAGCAGCGCGCCGAAGCAGGCGGCGAACCGCTGCCACAGCCCGAATACGGTCAGGACGCCGACGATGACCTGGAGGAACGCCACGCTGAGCCCGGCGCCGACGGGGTGGGCCAGTGCGAAGTCGCGCAGCGGCTCGGCGAGGGCCCAGGGGTGCAGGGTCCGGAGCCAGGTGACCATGGAGCCGCGTTCGCCGCCGTCGAAGTAGACGGGGTCGCACAGCTTGCCCATGCCGGCGTAGATGGAGATGAAACCGAGGAAGACGCGCAGCGGGAGCAGCACGACGCCGAGGTTCATCCGGCGGCCCGGGTAGTACGAGGCCTGCCCGCGCGCGTCGGGGGGGTTGCGCCGGGAGTCCGCCGTGGGGTCGGGGGCCGGGCCCGCGTAGTGCGGCAGGTCTCTGACGGCGGCCATCGGGCGGGTTTCGTCCGGGTCGCCATAGGTGCGCTGGCCGATGATGGTCGGCGTTGCGAGGGCGTTGTCGGCGAGGTCGTGCGCGAGGTCCAGACGGGGAATGACCTGGGTGGCGCCGCCGTCGCCGTAGTCGTCGTGCCCGCGGCCAACCTCGCGTACGGCCTGGAGGAGTCCGCCGGTGGCCCCGGAGTCGCCGTTGGCGGACTTGCCGCTCCAGACGACGGGGGCCCGGCGGCGAGTGACTCCGGCGGCGGCGACCGCGGCGGCGCCGAGGACGGGTGCGCGGCTGGGGGCATTCGCGGGCTTGGAACGCGCGCTCGGGCTCGGTGCGAGCCGCACGCGGAAGCTGGCGTGGTTGACGATGACCTGTGCGGGGTCGCACGGCACCTTGACCATGCTCAGCGCGGGCTGGTCGTCGAACCCTGACGTTCTGGTGTCCACACTCATCTAACCGAGTGATCAGTGTTTAGGACACTGCCTTGACCTGAGCGATCTGTCCGAGACCCGTCAAGATCAAGCCACGCTCGGCGCACGGAACCAATATTCGACCGGTGGTCGGCATGTGGTGGGAGAATCAAGGGAGTTGATTCAGTCGGTCATCTGGGGGGAGCCGTACATGACGATTCGCGCGTCCGAGCAGGGGCAGTCGAGGGAACCCGCAGAGCCGCGACGCTCGGGCAATCAGCTGGTTTTCGCCGACCTCACCGACTATCCGGTGATGGCCCAGGCCTTGGACAACCAGTGGCTGCCCGCGGGGCTCGCCGAGTCACGGCAGCGTGCGAGCGCGGTGCCCGGCCCCTCCCCCGAGATCGTCTCGGCCGCCGCGGCCGAATTTCGCCGCTCTCTCGTGAACAGCGGCACCCTGGTCGTCAACCGGGCGTACCTCCTCAACAACGAGGCGCTCTACACCTCTTACCTGCCGACCGCCGATCCACTGGAGCGCGGCGCCTTCGCCGGCCTGCTCAACTCGCGCGCCCTGGTCCCGTACCTGTTCACCGAGCGGGAGGCGACCGTCGACTTCGCCTGGGGCTACGACCGGCAGGTGCACACGGCATGGAGCCGGATGCTGTCGGAGGAGGCCGATCCGGCGCTCGTGCGGTTCGACTGGGAAGACGGACACAACGAGCAGAAGACCGGCCACGTCGCCAACTGGTTCTCGCAGCAGCTCTCCGTCCTGAAACGGCTCGCGCCAGCCGAGCTGGGCAAGAACCTGGGCATCGGCGAAGCGCAGGCGAAGGCGATGCGCGACGGGATCCTCAGGGATCTCTACTTCTGGGCGGGCGAGCAGGACAACGACAATCCGATCACCCGGCAGGCCGTCTACCGGAGCTTCCTCTGCCGGCCCGGCACCGAGCCGCACGAGAGCCTGCTGCTCGACGGGCCGCACATCGTGCCGATGAAGCAGCTGATCGACCTGCTCTACAACCTGGGGATTCCGAAGGCGAGCGGTCTGATGGCGCTCACTCCGCCGGACTCACCGCCCCGCTCGACCCTGCAGGAGCTGCGTCAGGAGGAGCGGCCGCGCGACGAAGACCCGGAGGCGCTCGGCCAGTTACTGCGGGGGCTGATCGCAGACGATCTGCACCGGGCGGTGGACGGGCCCAACTCGTACGCCGGGCTGGGCCTGGCGGACGTGGTGCGGCTGCGCCGGGAGGAGGAGTGGCGGGCGTACATCGACGCGCTGGCGTCCTTCGTGGACGGCAGTTTCGCGCACGGCAGGCTGCCCTCGCCGGAGGAGTTCGCAGCGGGAACACGGGAAGTGGCCCGCCGGCACGCGCGGATGCTCCGGGCCGCCCGGAAGACCAGCCGCTCCGCCGACGGGTTCCGTCGCGAGATCGCCACCGTGCTGGTGCTGGAGTCCGCCGGGATCGCGCTCGAGGTGGTGGCGGGCCAGACCCCTTCGGTTCCCGAGGCCGCGCTGGCCCTGCTGGTGGCGACGGCCGGCCCGCTGACGGTCAGGCTCCAGTTCCGGGACCGGGGCGGAGCGGGCGGGCTGGGGCGGGGCCTGAGCCACAGCGTGACGTTCCCGGCCCTCAGGCTGGGCAACCTCAAGAAAGACTGGGACACGATCCTGCGGGTCCTCGGCGTCGAAACTACGCAAACGGGCAGGATCCCGGTCGAGGCGGGCCGGCTCGCGGACCGCCAGACGGATTGACACCACGGGGGACGCGCGTGAACGGCATCGAGAAGTACGAGGCGCTGCGCGCCGAGCGGCCGGAGCTGTTCCGCAACGAGCCGGGCGGGATCGAGATCCTGACCGAGCCGGCGGCCGTGGCGGCGGCGGGCGGGGTGCTCTACCAGGACCCGTACGTCACGCTGCTGCGCGACCCGGTGCGGTTCCCGGACGGCCGCGAGGGCACGTACATCCGGTCGATCGGGTCGACGGCCGAGCCGGGGTGCGTGGTGCTGCCGCTGCTCGACGGCGAGGTGGTGCTGATCGAGCACTTCCGGCACGCCACGCGGTCGTGGCAGTGGGAGATCCCGCGCGGCTTCGGGACCAGCGGTCTGGCGGATCCGGCGAACGCGGCCAAGGAGCTGCGCGAGGAGATCGGGGCGACGGTCCTGGAGCTGATTCCGCTGGGAGTGCTGCACCCGGACACGGGGGTTCTCGGTGACCGCGTGCTGCTGTACGCGGCGCGGATCGACGGGGTGGGGGCGTTGGCGGGGAGCGAGGGCATCCGCGGTTCGCTGACGGTGCCGTTCCGGGAGGCCGAGGCGATGGTGCTGGACGGCCGCATCACGGACGCCTTCACGATGGCGACGCTGCTGCGGGCCCGGCTGGCGGGCCTGGCGGCGCCCCGAGGACCGGTCGCCTGAACCGGTACGGGCCTCAAACCCCCGGGCGGGCCGTACTGCGGCCCGCCCGGGGGGTCGGCGCGGACTAGACGCGGCCGCGGTCGGCGCGGCGGCGGGCCGCTTCGTACAGCACGACGCCCGCGGCGACGCCGGCGTTGAGCGACTCGGCGCCGCCCGGCATCGGGATGCGGACGAGGTAGTCGCAGTTCTCGCCGACGAGGCGGCCGAGGCCCTTGCCCTCGGAGCCGACGACGATGACGACGGGGCCGGCGAGCGCGTCGAGGTCGCTGACGGTGTGCTGGCCCTCGGCGGCGAGGCCGACGATGGTGATGCCGGCCTTCTTGTAGTCCTGGAGGGCGCGGGTCAGGTTGGTGACGCGGGAGACCGGGGTGCGGGCGGCGGTGCCGGCGGAGGTCTTCCAGGCGCCGGCGGTCATGCCGGCGGCGCGGCGCTCGGGGATGACCACGCCGTGGCCGCCGAAGGCGGAGACGGAGCGGACGATGGCGCCGAGGTTGCGCGGGTCGGTGACGCCGTCGAGGGCGACGATGAGGGGGTCCTCGCCGTCGTCGTAGGCGGCGGCGGTGAGGTCCTCCGGGTGCGCGTACTCGTACGGCGGCACCTGCAGGACCATGCCCTGGTGGTTGAGCCCGTTGGTCATGCGGTCGAGCTCGGGGCGCGGGGCTTCCATCAGGTTGATGTTGCCGCGCTCGGCCGCGAGCTGGAGGGCCTCGCGGACGCGCTCGTCGTTGTCGATGAACTGCTGGACGTAGAGCGTGGTGGCCGGAACGCCGTCGCGCAGCGCCTCGAAGACCGGGTTGCGGCCGACGACCATCTCGCTGGTGCCCTTGGGACCGCCGCGGCGCGGGGCCGGACGGCGCTTGGCCGCCTGGCGGGCCATCGCGTTGCTGATGCGGTTCGCCTTGTGCTTCTTGCGGTCCTCGGCCTTGGGCGTGGGGCCCTTGCCCTCCAGGCCCTTGCGCCGCTGGCCACCGCTGCCGACCGTCGCGCCCTTCTTGTTGGACGTGCGGCGGTTCCTGCGCTGGCTGTTCCCGGCCATGACTTCTACCTGTTTTCGTTGGTGCTGCGGTATGTACGTATGAAGAGTGTGCCGCCCGGAACGCCGGGCGGCACACCAGGCTCAGCTGCCGGGCTCAGCGGGGGCCGAGCGTCCAGCGCGGACCGGTCGGACTGTCCTCGATGACCAGCCCGGACTGCTGGAGCTGGTCGCGGATGGTGTCGGCGGTCGCCCAGTCCTTGCGGGCGCGGGCGGACTCGCGCTGTTCCAGGACGAGGCGTACGAGGGTGTCGACGGCGCCGTGCAGGTCCTCGCCGCGGTCTGCCTCGCCGGCCCAGTGCGGGTCGAGCGGGTCCAGGCCGAGGACGCCGAGCATGGCCCGGACCTCGGACAGGCGCGCGATGGCCGCGTCCTTGTCGTCGGCGGCGAGCGCGCTGTTGCCCTGGCGGACGGCAGTGTGGACGATCGCCAGGGCCTGCGGGACGCCGAGGTCGTCGTCCATGACCTCGGCGAAGGCGGGCGGGACTTCGGCGGCGGGCTCGACGGGCCCGCCGGCCTTCTCGATGACGCGCTGGCAGAAGCCCTCGATGCGCGCGAAGGCGGACTCCGCCTCGCGCAGCGCCTCCTCGCTGTACTCGATCATCGAGCGGTAGTGGGGCGTGCCGAGGTAGTAGCGCAGGACGATCGGGCGCCACTGCTTGACCATCTCGGAGACGAGGACGGAGTTGCCGAGCGACTTGGACATCTTCTCGCCGGACATGGTGACCCAGGCGTTGTGGACCCAGTACTTGGCGAACTCGTCGCCGAAGGCCTTGGCCTGGACGATCTCGTTCTCGTGGTGCGGGAAGATCAGGTCGAGGCCGCCGCCGTGGATGTCGAAGGCGCTGCCGAGGTACTTGTGCGCCATCGCGGAGCACTCCAGGTGCCAGCCGGGACGGCCGCGGCCCCAGGGGGTCTCCCAGTCGGGCTCGCCAGGCTTGGTGGCCTTCCACATGGCGAAGTCGCGGGGGTCGCGCTTGCCGGTGATGCCGGATTCGGCGGGCTGGCGCAGGTCGTCGATGTCCTGGTTGGAGAGCTCCAGGTAGCCGGGGAAGGAGCGCACGTCGAAGTAGACGCTGCCGTCGGCGACGTAGGCGTGGCCGCGCTCGATGAGCACGCGCATCATCTCGATCATCTCCGGCACGTGGCCCGTGGCGCGGGGCTCGTACGTGGGCGGGAGGCAGCCGAGGGCGTTGTAGCCGTCGTTGAAGGCGCGCTCGTTCTCGTATCCGATGGACCACCAGGGGCGGCCCTGGTCCTCGCCCTTCGCGATGATCTTGTCGTCGATGTCGGTGACGTTGCGGATGAAGGTGACGTCGAGGCCGCGGTAGGTGAACCAGCGGCGCATGATGTCGAAGTTGAGGTACGAGCGGACGTGCCCGATGTGCGGGGCGGCCTGCACGGTGGCGCCACAGAGGTAGATCGAGACACAGCCCGGAACGAGCGGGGTGAAGTCGAGGATCTTCCGGGCGCTGGTGTCGTACAGGCGAATAGTCACGGCATCCAGGGTAGTGCGCCTGTAGCAGTGCCCCGCGACCCTTTGGTGACGCGGGGCTGCTTTGTTGCGGAAGAGGTGCGGCCGTCGGCCTGGCCGACGGGGTTCGCGGTCGTCGCGCTACGCCGATTTGTCGGTTTTGCGGACTTCGCTGACTTCGCTGACTTCGCTGGCTTTGCCGGCACTATCTGTCGTTCGTCCGGTACACCAGAGCCGTCGCGAGGGCGGCGAGGCCTTCGGCGCGGCCGGTGAGGCCGAGTCCGTCGGTGGTGGTGCCGGAGACGGAGACGGGGGCGCCCGCGGCGGCGGAGAGCGCCTTCTGTGCTTCTTCGCGCCGCTTGCCGATCTTCGGGCGTACGCCGATCACCTGGATGGCGATGTTGCCGATCTCGAAGCCCTCGGCCCGCACGATCCGGGCGGCCTCCGCCAGCAGGGTGACCCCGGCGGCGCCGGACCACTCGGGGCGGGAGGTGCCGAAGTGCGCGCCGAGGTCGCCGACCCCGGCGGCGGAGAAGAGGGCGTCGCAGGCGGCGTGGGCCGCGACATCGCCGTCGGAGTGCCCGGCGAGACCGTCCTCGCCCTCCCAGAGCAGGCCGGCGCACCACAGCTCGCGGCCGGTCTCGAAGGCGTGCACGTCGGTGCCGATGCCGACGAGCGGGATGAGCGGCGCCGGCGCCGGGGCCGGGGCCGGGGCCGGGGCCGGGGCCGGGTTCGAGGCCGGGGCCGGGTTCGAGGCCGGGGCCGGGTTCGAGGCCGGGGCCGGGTTCGAGGCCGGGGCCGGGTTCGAGGCCGGGGCCGGGTTCGAGGCCCCGTCCTGATCGGCCGGACCTGCGGGGCTAGTACGCATCGGTGGCCCTCCTGCGGGCGAGTACGGCCTCGGCGAGGACCAGGTCCAGCGGGCGGGTGACCTTGAAGGCCTCTTCATGGCCGGGAATCACCACGACGGTGACGCCGAGCTGTTCCACCATTCCGGCGTCGTCGGTCGCGCCCTCGCCATTGACGGCGACTTCCTCGTGGGCGCGCACGAGGGTGGCGAGGTCGAAGCCCTGCGGGGTCTGCACGGCGCGCAGCCGGGCCCGCTCGGGCGTGGCGACCACCGGCTCGGGCTCGCCGGGCTTGCCGGGCTCGACCTCCTTGACGGTGTCGGCCAGCGGCAGGGCGGGCACCACGGCCGGGGCGCCTTCGCGGACGGCCTCGATCACGGAGTCCACGGTGTCGACGGGGACCAGCGGGCGGGCCGCGTCGTGGATGAGTACGGAGGTGATGTCCGCGGGGAGCGCTTCCAGGCCGGCGCGTACGGATTCCTGGCGGGTCTCGCCACCGGGCACGACCAGAATCTCGGTGCGGTCGGGCAGCGCGTGCTCGTCCAGGAGGTGGCGTACCTCGGCGGCGCCGTCGGACGGGGCGACGACGACCACGACGGAGACCGCGCGGGAGCGGGCCATCGCGCGGACGGCGTGGATGAGCATGGGGGTGCCGCCGATGGCCCGCAGGGCCTTGGGGGCGCCGGGGCCGAGGCGTACGCCGCGGCCGGCTGCCGGGATCACCGCGGCGGTGCGGTGCGGGCGCGATTCGTCAGACATCGGGGAGCTCCGGGAGTGTGACTCCGGCTTGGCGACCAGGTTTGTGACTTCGACCGACGTGGGTATGGCCTGAAGGGTGCCGGGTACGACGCCCTCGCCCCTTCCGTGAGACCGGTCGAGCAGGCTTCCCGGACCCGGCGCACCAAGGGAGATGACCAAGGGGTTGGATCAAGGAGTTGGACGAGGAGACAGACATGCCGCAGCGCCCGGCAACAAGTCTCCTTGCCATCGGGCACCGCGGCACAACTGCGTACGACTGGTTGCGTCAGGACGCGAGAACCTCGTCGAGGAGGGCCTCGGCCTTGTCCTCGTTGGTGTTCTCGGCGAGCGCGAGCTCGCTCACCAGAATCTGGCGCGCCTTCGCGAGCATGCGCTTCTCACCCGCGGAAAGCCCGCGCTCACGCTCACGACGCCACAGGTCACGCACGACTTCGGCGACCTTGATGACATCGCCAGAAGCGAGCTTCTCCAGATTTGCCTTGTAGCGCCGGGACCAGTTCGTCGGCTCTTCTGCATACGGTGCGCGGAGCACCTCGAAGACCCGGTCCAGCCCGTCCTGGCCGACTACGTCGCGAACGCCGACGAACTCTGCATTGTCCGCAGGCACACGAACCGTCAGGTCGCCCTGGGCGACCTTGAGCACCAAGTAGGTCTTGTCCACGCCTTTGATCTGGCGAGTTTCGATGGCCTCGATCAGCGCGGCCCCGTGATGGGGATAGACCACGGTGTCGCCAACCTTGAACGTCATGTGACAGGTACCCCTTCCGTGGCTATCCAGGGTAACACGAGAACTGACCGTTATGAATGGCGTTTTCGCAGGTCAGGGCACATCTCAGGGCTTGACAACTGCGACACGAACGTGCTGCGGAGGGCTTCCGGAAGGGGGTATTCGCAGGTCGGAGGCGCTGCGCGGACCAGGCGAAACGACCACGTTACACCTGACGGTCGACCCCACCAATGTGACGTACGTCCCGTTTTGCCGGTTTTCAAGCCGGGAAACCGAACTACTCCGTTCGACTGGCGGGCACCCGTACGGAGTGGTTCCGGCCCAATCCTGAATTGATCACGGAGCCGCGTTCCGAGGAATCCGGGAATTTGATCACCGGACGCCCGCGCACGATATGCGAGGACCGGATGAACGGCGAGTGAAACGGCGGACTGAATGCAAGATCGCGGGACGGGTGCAGGGTGGGCCGTGTCCTGCGGAGGGTCGGGTGCGGGGGCGGGGCGGCGGCTCGGTAACCTAAGCGCGCTGACACACCCTTAGGGCGGCTTTACCTCAACCGCCCCAGGGGGTAGTACCTCCCAGCGTGAGCTGGGGGAGCCCACCCTCCCGTCCGTACGTCCTAGGAGTTGCCGCCGCCGTGAGCCGCAGCCTTCGACGCGGCGCCCTCGCCGCTACCGCCGTCGTGTTCTCGATCGCCTCGCTCGCCGCGTGCGGCGCGGGCAACGACGCGCAGACTCTCCAGATCACGCCGGACAACGCCGCTGTCACCAAGGGCGACATCAAGGTCCAGAACGTGCTGGTCATCACCCAGGCCTCGAAGGACAAGAAGGGCCGCCCGGCCGCCGTGTCGGCGACGGTCTTCAACTCCGGCTTCAAGGAGCAGACCCTCGACGCCATCACCCTTGAGGGTGGTGGCGCCCGCAAGGTCGTCCTGAAGTCCGCGACGGGCTCCGGCAAGGTCATCGTGCCGGCCGGCGGCTCCGTGCTGCTGGGCGGCAAGGGCAACGCCTCCGCCGTCATCGAGGGCGGCGACGCCGTCCAGGACGGCGACGTCCAGAAGGTCGTCTTCAAGCTGAGCAACACGGGCGACGTCGCGCTGGACGCCTTCGTCGTCCCGGCCTCGGGCATGTACTCGAACTACGGCCCGACGGAGGCCCCCGCCGCCGGCTCCACCCCGTCGGGCAGCGCCTCCGGCTCCCCCGCGGCCACGCCGTCGGGCAGCCCGTCCGGCTCCCCCGCGGGCACGCCGTCCGGCTCCCCGTCGGGCGCGGCCTCGGGCACGCCGTCCGGCTCTCCCTCGCACAGCGCGGGCCACTGAGGCACGGAGCTGCGTAGCGACGTAGCGACGTAGCGATACGGGAAGGGCTCCCATCCGCTGGTGCGGGTGGGAGCCCTTCCGTATGCCACAGGGACGGTTTACGGCTCGAACTTGTAGCCCAGGCCGCGCACCGTGACCAGGTAGCGCGGCGCGCCCGGGTCCGGCTCGATCTTGGCGCGCAGGCGCTTGACGTGGACGTCGAGGGTCTTGGTGTCCCCGACGTAGTCGGCGCCCCAGACCCGGTCGATCAGCTGCATACGGGTCAGCACGCGGCCCGCGTTGCGCAGCAGCATCTCCAGCAGGTCGAACTCCTTCAGCGGGAGGTCCACCTTGCCGCCGGAGACGGTGACCACGTGCCGGTCCACGTCCATGCGTACCGGGCCGGCCTCCAGAGCCGCCGGTGTGACCTCTTCCGGCTCACCGCGGCGGCGCAGGACCGCGCGGATGCGGGCGACCAGCTCGCGCGAGGAGAAGGGCTTGGTGACGTAGTCGTCGGCTCCTATCTCCAGCCCGACGACCTTGTCGATCTCGCTGTCCTTGGCGGTCACCATGATGACGGGGACGTTGGAGCGGCCGCGCAGCTGCCGGCAGACCTCCGTGCCGGGCAGGCCGGGGAGCATCAGGTCGAGGAGGACGAGGTCGGCGCCATTGCGCTCGAACTCGTCGAGCCCGTCGGGCCCGGTCGCGGCGATCGCGACCTCGAAGCCCTCCTTGCGGAGCATGTAGGACAGGGCGTCGCTGAAGGATTCCTCATCCTCGACGACGAGCACTCGGGTCACGGAAGGACCTCCGGGGCAGGGATGGCTGTTTCTTGTTCAAGCGGGGGTCGGGTGGGTGCGGGGGCCGGGGCCAGCGCGGCCGCTTCGGGGAGTCGCAGGGTGAACGTGGAACCCTGGCCCTCCGAGCTCCATACCGACACCTCCCCGCCGTGCGAGGCAGCCACATGCTTCACGATCGCGAGGCCGAGTCCGGTTCCGCCCGTGGCACGGGAGCGGGCCGGGTCCACACGGTAGAAGCGCTCGAAGATGCGCTCGCGGTCCTTTTCCGGGATGCCGATGCCCTGGTCGGTCACGGCTATCTCGATCAAGTCTCCACCCGGCGCGGTGACCCGGCGCGCGGCGATGCCGACGCGGGTACGGGCCGGGCTGTAGTTGACGGCGTTCTCCACCAGGTTCCCGAGGGCGGCCGCGAGCTGTCCGCGGTTGCCCCAGACCCGCAGGTCGGCGGTGCCGCCCGCAGCCATGGTGATCTGCTTGGAGGTCGCCGTGTGGCGGCAGCGGTCTATGGCCTCCGCCACCAGCGTGTCGACTCGTACGGGCTCGGCGTCCTCCAGGGGGTCGTCGTTCTGTACCCGGGAGAGGTCGATGAGCTCCTGTACGAGGTTGATCAGGCGGGTCGCCTCGATCTGCATGCGGCCGGCGAAGCGGCTGACCGCCTCGGGGTCGTCGGAGGCGTCCATGACCGCTTCGGAGAGCAGGGAGATCGCTCCGACGGGGGTCTTGAGCTCGTGCGACACGTTCGCGACGAAGTCACGGCGGACCGCCTCGATGCGGCGGGCCTCGGTGAGGTCCTCGACCAGCAGGAGCACCAGGCGGGAGCCGAGCGGGGCGACACGGGCGGAGACCGCGAGGGCCTCGCCGCGGCCGGTCCCGCGCCGGGGCAGGTCCAGCTCCACCTGGCGTATCTCCCCGTCACGGCGGGTGTCGCGGGCCATGTGGAGCATGGGTTCCACGGCGAGCTTCCCGCCGCGGACCAGCCCGAGGGCGTACGCCGCCGAGCTGGCCTTGACGACCGCGTCGCCCTCGTCCAGTACGACGGCCGAGGAGCGGAGCACCGACAGGACGGTGTCCACGCCGGGTGGGAGCACCGCGTTGATGTCGGGGCGCATGGAGCTCCGGGTGGGGCGGGCGTGGTCGCGCTCGCTCCAGCGGAACGCCAGCATGGCGATGACACCGGTACAAAGACCGGCAATCGCTGCAGCTGCGGCGACCGCCGCGTTCACGTCCATGGATCCAGGTTAAGCAGGCGCGAGGACACTTCCACAGCCGTTCGGGTGGCACCTCGAACAGTCGTCGCCCAGAGTTCACCCTGACGACGGGGTTGATTCACTTGTGATGCCGGAGTCGGACGCGTTCGCCGCTCACCGTGTGAACGTGGGGCAGGAGGCCGCCCCGGCCCGGCCCCGGGCAGTATCGAAGTAGGTCAAGAGAGGGACACCAGACATGCGTGACGCGTACCACGAGGAACTGGACTCGATCGGTGAAAGCCTGGTCGAGATGGCCCGCCTGGTCGGTTCCGCGATCGGGCGGGCCACGACGTCCATGCTCGACGCCGACCTGAAGCTCGCCGAGAGTGTCATCGCCGCCGACCAGAAGGTCGACGACCTCCAGCACGACCTGGAGGCGCGTGCCATCGCGCTGCTGGCCCGCCAGCAGCCGGTCGCCACGGACCTGCGCATCGTCGTGACCTCGCTGCGGATGAGCGCCGACCTGGAGCGCTCGGGTGACCTGGCCCAGCACGTCGCGAAGCTGGCCCGGCTGCGCTTCCCGGACACGGCGGTGCCGCGTGACCTGCACGCGACCATTCTGGAGATGGGGCAGCTGGCGCAGCGCCTGATGGCGAAGGCCGCCGAGGTCATCATCACGAAGGACGTCGACCTGGCGCTCCAGCTGGAGCAGGACGACGACGAGATGGACCAGCTGCACCGCACGCTGTTCCAGCACCTGATGGACGACCGCTGGAAGCACGGCATCGAGACCGCGGTGGACGTGACCCTGCTGGGCCGCTACTACGAGCGTTTCGCGGACCACGCGGTGTCGGTGGCCAAGCGCGTCGTCTACCTGGTGACGGGCGAGCACGCGGACGAGCTCCAGCCGCCGACGGTGGTCGACGGCGTCTGACCGCCGCCGGACGGCCGCCTGACCGGGCGCTTCCGCTCTGCGCCAATGCGCCGTTGACGCGCCGGTTCGGCTGGGCATGAATGAGGGCGAAGGCAGTCACACGTACGACGTCCCGTACGCCGCCTGCGAGGAGGAACCATGCCCGATTCCCCCGTCCCCATCACCCCGGAACACGAGCAGCAGCCCGCGCCGGAACCGCTCCGCCTGCCACTGCTCGCCGCCTGCGGCTGCGGCTCGGGCTGCGGCTGCGGCTGCCAGTCCGGCGCCCCGTGCCAATGCGGCGGCTGACGCACGACAGGGAAAAGCCCCCTACCGGCGGGAAAACCGCTGGTAGGGGGCTTTTCGTGCGTCAGGGTTACTTCTTGCCCTGGTTCTTGACGGCCTCGATGGCGGCCGCGGCGGCGGTCGGGTCGAGGTAGGTGCCGCCCGGGTTGAGGGGCTTGAAGTCGGCGTCCAGCTCGTAGGAGAGCGGGATGCCGGTCGGGATGTTGAGGCCCGCGATGTCGGCGTCGGAGATGCCGTCCAGGTGCTTGACCAGGGCGCGGAGGCTGTTGCCGTGTGCGGCGACCAGGACGGTGTGGCCGTCCAGGAGGTCCGGGACGATCGAGTCGTACCAGTACGGCAGCATGCGGACGACGACGTCCTTGAGGCACTCGGTGCGCGGGCGGAGCTCCGGCGGGATCGAGGCGTAGCGCGGGTCCTCGGACTGGGAGAACTCCGTGCCGTCCTCAAGGGCCGGCGGCGGGGTGTCGTACGAGCGGCGCCACAGCATGAACTGCTCCTCGCCGAACTCGGCGAGGGTCTGGGCCTTGTCCTTGCCCTGGAGGGCGCCGTAGTGGCGCTCGTTCAGGCGCCAGCTGCGGTGCACGGGGATCCAGTGGCGGTCGGCGGACTCCAGCGCGAGCTGGGCCGTGCGGATCGCGCGCTTCTGGAGCGACGTGTGGACCACGTCGGGGAGCAGGCCGGCGTCCTTGAGCAGCTCACCGCCGCGGACCGCCTCCTTCTCGCCCTTCTCGTTGAGGTTGACGTCCACCCAGCCGGTGAACAGGTTCTTCGCGTTCCACTCGCTCTCGCCGTGGCGGAGGAGGATCAGCTTGTACGGTGCGTCGGCCATGCGTACGAGCCTAATGGACGGCTCGGGACGCTCGCGCGCGGTGCCGGGGCCCTGCCCGATTGACGGCGGGCGTCAATCCAGTGGCGGCCGCCGGGGGTCGGTCGTACGGTGCGAGGAGCTCAAGAGGCACTTACACCACCCGGGGGAATCCGTATGTTTTCTGGCGCTTTGATACGGGTTGCCCGGGAAAGCGTGTCGGGTCTGCCGCGCGCCTTCTGGTGGCTCTGGACGAGCACGCTGATCAACCGGCTCGGGGCTTTCGTCGCCACGTTCATGACCTTGTACCTGACCCTGGAGCGGGGCTATTCGGCCTCCTTCGCGGGACTCGTGGTGGCCCTGCACGGGCTGGGCGGTGTGGCTTCCTCGCTGGTCGCGGGGGTGATGACCGACCGGCTGGGGCGGCGGCCCACGCTGCTGGCGGCGCAGGCCTCGACCGCCTTCTCGGTGGCGCTGCTGGGCTTCATGGAGCACCCGGCGGCGATCGCGGCGGTGGCGCTGCTGGTCGGCATGACGTCCAACGCCTCGCGCCCGGCGGTGCAGGCGATGATGGCGGACATCGTGCGGCCGGAGGACCGGGTACGGGCCTTCGCGCTGAACTACTGGGCCATCAACCTCGGCTTCGCCGCCAGTGCGACGGCGGCCGGGATGATCGCGGAGTACAGCTACCTGGCCGGGTTCCTGGGCGAGGCGGCGCTGACGCTGGTGTGCGCGGTGCTGGTGTTCCTCAAGCTGCCGGAATCGCGGCCGGTGGCCCCGGGCGGGGCGGCGGTGTCGCAGGACGCCGCCGATCCGGCGACCGGGCTCGGCACCGTCCTGCGGGACGGGCGCTTCATGGGTGTGGTCGGGCTGTCGTTCCTGATCTCGCTGGTGTTCACCCAGGGGATGGTGGGCCTGCCGGTGGCGATGGGCGCGGCCGGCTTCTCGCCCGGGGACTACGGGCTGGTCATCGCGGCGAACGGGCTGCTGATCGTGGTGCTCCAGATCCCGGTCACCCGGTTCATCGAGCACCGGGATCCGCGGAAGCTGCTGGTCGTCTCGGCACTGCTGGCGGGGTACGGGTTCGCCCTGACGGCGTTCGCCGGGCCGCTGTGGGCGTACGCCCTGACGGTGTGCGTGTGGACGCTGGCGGAGATCGTGAACTCGCCGACGCAGATGGGCCTGGTGGTCCGGCTGTCCCCGGTCGACGGGCGGGGGCGCTACCAGGGGATGTACACCATGTCGTGGGCGGTGGCCTCGCTGGTGGCGCCGCTGATGGCGGGCTTCGTGATCGACCGCTTCGGGGAGCGGTGGCTGTGGGGCGGTACGGGGCTCCTGGGCACGGTGGCGGCGCTGGGCTACTGGCTGCTCATGCGGCGCCTCCCCGAGGGTGAACCCGCCGCCGTGTCGTCGGCCCCGGCGCCGGTGGCCCCCCTGCCGAAACCGGCCACGGCCGACGCCTGACGCCCTCGGGCGCGGGGCCTGGGGCGGAGCCCCCATCCAGCCCCGCCGGCGTTTGAGGCGCGGGGTCTGGGCGGAGCCCCCATCCACGCCGGCGTTTGAGGCGCGGGGCCTGGGCGGAGCCCCCATCCAGCCCCGCCGGCGTTTGAGGCGCGGGGTCTGGGGCGGAGCCCCAGGAGCCCGGGCGCAGCCCGGGGCCGCTTGCGCGGCGGCGGGCCCCGCAGACCCCCCGCAGGCCCCGCCCAGGGTCAGGCGGACGGCTGCGTCAAATGGCGGAAGGCGTCCAGGTTGTACGTCGGCTCGCCCCGCGACACCCGCCACTCGTACTCGCGTCGGATCGCGCTCGCGAAGCCCAGCTCCAGCAGCGTGTTGAAGGCGCCGTCCGCCGCCTCCAGGACCGTGCCGAGCAGGCGGTCCAGGTCCTCCGGGGTGACCACGGAGAGCGGGAGGCGGGCCGTCAGGTAGACGTCGCCGAGGCTGTCCACCGCGTAGGACAGGCCGTACAGCTTGAGGTTGCGCTCCAGCAGCCAGCGGTGGACGCCCGCCTCGTTCTCGTCCGGGTGACGGATCACGAACGCGTTGACCGAGAGGGAGTGCCGGCCCACCCGCAGCGAGCAGGTGGTGCTCAGCTTGCGGGTGCCGGGCAGCTGGACGACGTAGGAACCGGGCTCCGGGCTCTCCCACCCCAGCCCGGCCTCGGTCAGCGTGGTCTCGATGATCGCGGCGGTGTCAGCCATGGTGGGAGCGTACGCGACGGCGGTGATCGTGCATCGCCCCCGTGTACACGTCGGCCGTGCCGCTCGCGGCCGTGTCCCACCCGAAGAACTGCGCGTGCCGGGCGGCCTCCGCGCCCATCCGGTCCGCGAGCCCCGGCTCGTCGACGAACCGCCGCAGCTCGCGCGCGTAGTCCACCGGGTCGTGCCCGGGTACGAGGATCCCCGTGACCCCGTCGTTGACGGCGACCGGCAGCCCGCCGACCTCGGCCGCGAGCACCGGTGTGCCGGTCGCCTGCGCCTCGATCGCCACGAGCCCGAACGACTCGCTGTACGAGGGCATCACCAGCACCGACGCCGCCCGGAACCAGTCGGCCAGCATGTCCTGCCCGACCGGCGGGTGGAAGTGCACCAGGTCGGCGATGCCCAGCTTCGCGGCGAGCTTCTGGAGCCCCTCCGGCTTGGCGAGGCCGCTGCCGCTGGGACCGCCGACGACGGGGACGAACAGCCGGTGCCGCAGCGCCGGATCCCGGTCCACCAGCTCGGCGACCGCGCGCAGCAGGATGTCGGGGGCCTTCAGCGGCTGGATCCGCCCCGCGAACAGCGGGATCACCGCGTCCTGCGGCAGGCCGAGGCGGGCCCGGGCCGCGGCGCGCCCTTCGCCGACGGTGAAGCGGTCGAGGTTCACGCCGGGGTGGACGACGGCCACCTTGCCGGGGTCGGCCTCGTAGTGCCGTACGAGCTCGTCGGCCTCCTCCGCGGTGTTCGCGATGAGGCGGTCCGCGGCGGCCACGATCTGGGTCTCGCCGATGACGCGGGCGGCGGGCTCGGGCGTGTCGCCCTCGGCCAGCGCCGCGTTCTTGACCTTGGCCATGGTGTGCATGGCGTGCACCAGCGGCACGCCCCAGCGTTCGGCGGCGAGCCAGCCGACGTGACCGGAGAGCCAGTAGTGGGAGTGGACGAGGTCGTAGTAGCCGGGGCGGTGGCCCGCCCAGGCCTGCATCACGCCGTGCGTGAAGGCGCACAGCTGGGCGGGGAGCTCCTCCTTGGCGAGGCCCTCGTACGGGCCCGCGTCCACGTGCCGTACGAGGACGCCCGGGGCCAGCTCGACCACGGGAGCGAGCCCGCCTTCGGTCGCCCGGGTGAAGATCTCGACCTCGATGTTGATCGCGGCGAGCCTCTTGGCCAGCTCCACGATGTACACGTTCATACCGCCGGCGTCGCCGGTGCCGGGCTGGTGCAGGGGTGAGGTGTGCACGCTGAGCATGGCGACGCGGCGGGGCTTGCGGTGGTGGCCGACGGCCGGCATGCGCAGCCTCGGCGGGTCGTGGCGGGTGGAGCGGGCAGCGGCGATCCTGCCGCCGATGCTGCCGCCGAGGCGGGACACGTACTGGCTCAAGGGAGCAGTTCCTCTCGCTCGGACGACGCGTGGACGGCCTTCGGGCGGCATGACGCCGGGCACATGACGCCGGAGGCGTCACGCAGCACACATCACGCAGGACACATCACGCAGGACACATCCGACACATCACGCATGACGGCACACCGGCAAGAGCGCGGTCGGCGCCCTTCATGGAGTGCAACCCGGATGGCCGCGCCCCGCATTCCGGGCCCCCGGGATTTCCTGCTCGGTTTGCCGGATTTTTATCCGGCGCGGGCGCTCGGCTTACCCTCGGCACATGGCTTCCCGCAGTACCCCGCCCCCGAGCCGCCCCGGCCGCCCCGTGGGCACGGTGACCCGCGGGACCACGAACCCGAACCGGCTGCGCCGGATGGACCGCTGGATCGCGTCGACGCACGGGGCCGCGCTGCGGCGGGCGGACGCCCCGGTCGCCGTGGACCTCGGCTACGGGGCCGCGCCCTGGACGGCGGTCGAGCTGCTGGCCCGGCTGCGGGAGGCGGCACCGCTGGTACGGGTGGTCGGCATCGAGATCGAGCCGGCGCGGGTCGCGGGGGCGAAGCCGTACGAGCGTGAGGGGCTGAGCTTCCGGCACGGCGGCTTCGAGGTGCCCCTGGACGGAGGCACCCGGCCCTCCTTGATCCGTGCGGCGAACGTACTGCGCCAGTACGACGAGGAGCAGGTCGCGCAGGTGTGGGCGCGACTGTGCTCCCGGCTGGCTCCGGACGGACTGCTCGTCGAGGGGACGTGTGACGAGATCGGGCGGCGGCACGTGTGGGTCGCGCTGGGACCGGAGGGGGCGCGTACGGTGACGTTCGCGACCCGGCTGGGCTCCCTTGAGCGCCCCTCGGACCTGGCGGAGCGGCTGCCGAAGGCGCTGATCCACCGGAACGTGCCGGGCGAGCCGGTGTACGCGTTCCTGCGCGACTTCGACCGGGCGTGGGCGGCGGCGGCTCCGTACGCCTCGTACGGGGCGCGACAGCGCTGGATCCGAACGGCGCGGGCGCTGTCGGGCGACTGGCCGCTGGCGGACGGGCCGGGGCGGTGGCGGCAGGGGGAACTGACCGTGCGCTGGGAGGCGTTGCGCCCGGCGGGGTGAACACGGCGCGTTGGGGAACCGGTTGCGGGAGCGGCCCGTTGAGTCGGCAGGGGTGGGCGTGACGTGGGCGGACATGATCGGAAAGACCCTCACAAGGGTGTTGCAATTCACCGACTCGTGGCACCATCCCGAAGGCGGTAACAAGTTACTGATGAATAGTCAGATCTGATCCCAGGTCTGGCTCGGGCGCCTGGGGGGACCATGGGGACCGAAGAGCGATCGCACGCGCGGCTGCGACGGAGGGGCGGATCGGCCCTGACGCTGCTGTGCGCGATGGCGATACTGGCGACCCCGGGCATGGCGTACGCCGCGCCCTCGCCTTCCCCTTCCCCCTCCCCTTCTTCGTCCTCGGCCCCTCGGCCGGACGGCGCCAAGTCCCTCGAGCAGGTCCGCAAGGACATCGACGACCTCTACCGCCAGGCCGGTACCGCCACGGACGCGTACAACCTCGCGGAGAGCGAGACCAAGGCGCAGTCCGGCAAGATCGTCGAGATCGCGCTGCAGATCGTCGCGGGCCAGGAGCGGATCTCCTCGCTGAAGAACCGCGCCGGCGCCGCGGCCCGCGCGCAGTACCGCTCGGGCGGGCTCCCGCCGGGCGCGCAGCTGGCGCTGAGCAACGACCCGGCCCAGTTCCTCGACGGGGCGGACCGGCTGCGGCGGGGCGAGAAGGCCGGCTCGGAGCTGCTGTCGGACCTGAACCGGACGCAGAGCGACTTGGAGCAGTACGCCAAGGACGCGAGCGCGGTGTGGCAGAAGCTCGAGGCGAACCGGATCAAGCAGGAGACCTCGAAGAAGAAGATCGAGGAGAAGATCAAGGCCGCGGAGGAGCTGGAGAGCAAGCTGGAGGCCGAGGAGAAGGCCCGGCTGATCCAGCTCGAGCAGGAGGCCCAGTACAAGGCGCAGACGGCGTGGCTGTCGACGGGCGTGCTGAAGGAGCTGCGCGGCTCGGCGACGGACTCGGGGAGGCGGGCCGTCCAGTTCGCCACCGCGCAGATAGGCAAGCCGTACGTGTGGGGCGCCGAGGGGCCGGGCTCGTACGACTGCTCGGGCCTGACGTCCCAGGCCTGGCTGGCGGCGGGCAAGCGCATCCCGCGCACGTCGCAGGAACAGCTGCGGCTGCTCCCGAAGGTCGCGATCAAGGACATGCGCCCGGGCGATCTCATCATCTACTTCGACGACGCGAGCCACGTCGCGATGTACGTCGGCGACGGCGCGATGATCCACGCCCCCCGCCCGGGCCGCAACGTCACCATCGCCGGCGCGGGCTCCATGCCGATCAAGGCCATCGTCCGCCCCGACGCGTAACCTCTCCGGGGCCGCCACCCGCCCGGGGTTCGCCCCCGCGCCCGCCCCGGGTCACCGCGGCGCGGCGGGCCCGGCGTGCCCGGGGCCGGCTGGGCGGTGGAGGGCTGGGTGTCTCGGGGGGCGGGACGGACGGGGGTGCCGTCGTGACGTTGGTCATTCTTTCGGCCCGATTTTCCCCCGCGATAACGGCATATGACGGAGGCGCTCGCCGAATCAGCCATTCCGCTCGGCCGCACCGCGGGCTAGGGTGCGGCGATGAGCGCACCCTCGGGGGGAGGGAAGGAACCGGAAACGATGCCCGTACCCGTACCGCGGCAGAGGGACACCCCGGCCACGGAGAGCGGTCAGGCCGTTCTGCCCACGCCCCCGACGTCCGTAATGTCCCCGATATCCTCGATGTCCCCGACCTCAGTCATGGTCGGCACGGCCGGCCCCGCCGGGCGTACCGGTATCGGGGCTGCGGCGCCGCAGGCGCTTACCCTGCTGGTCATCGAGGACGACCCCGACGGCGGTCTCACCGTCCCCGAGATCTACGACGCCGACGGCCACCGCATCCGGCTCCGTACCGCCCGCAACCTCACCGAGGCGGCCCGGCTGCTCACGCACGACGTGCAGTGCATCCTGCTCGACCTCTCGCTCCCGGACTCGACCGCCCGCGCACCCATCGGTGCCACGGACACGGCCGTAGAAGATCAGCTCGCCACCCTCCGGCAGGTCCTCCGCATCGCCCCCGACCACGCCGTCCTCGTCCTCACCTCAGAGGCCGACGCCCCGCGCGCCGCCGAGGCCGTCCGGGTCGGCGCCCAGGACTTCCTCTTCCGGGACGAGCTGGACGGCCGGCTGCTCAGCCGCGCCATCCGCTACGCGGTGGAGAGAAAACGGGCCGACATCGCCCAGTACAAGCTTGCAGAATCGAAACTGCGCGCCCAGGAGAACGCCCGCCTGGAGCGCGGCCTGCTCCCCAACCCCCTCCTCGAAGGCTCCGACCTCCGCTTCGCCGCCCGCTACCGCCCCGGCCGCAGCCGGGCCCTCCTCGGCGGGGACTTCTACGACACCGTCCGCACCCCCGACGGCACCGTCCACGCGATGATCGGCGACGTCTGCGGCCACGGCCCCGACGAGGCGGCCCTCGGCGTCGAGCTCCGCATCGCCTGGCGCGCGCTCACCCTCGCCGGTCTGTGCGGGGACGACCTCCTCGCCACCCTCCAGGAGGTCCTGGAGGTGGAGCGCCCCTGCGAGGAGATCTTCGCGACGCTGTGCACGGTGGACATCGCCCCGGACGGCCGCCGCGCGGGCCTGTGCCTGGCCGGCCATCCGGCCCCGCTCATATCCCGGCCGGGCCGCCGCGCGCAGCTGCTCCCCTACGAGAACAGCGGCCCGGCACTCGGACTGCTGCCCAAGGCCCGCTGGCCCCGCCGCCAGGTGGAGCTGGGCGGCACCTGGAGCCTGATGCTCTACACCGACGGCCTGATCGAGGGCCGCATCGGCGAGGGCAAGGAGCGCCTCGGCCAGGACGGCATGGTGGAGATGATCAACCGCCACCTGGACGGCGGCCTGAGCGGCGAGAGCCTGCTGGAGGCGTCCGTCACCGAGGCCCGCCGCCTCAACGGCGGGGAGCTCACCGACGACGTCGCCGTGGTCCTGCTCTCCCGCGCCGAGGGCTGAGACCCCCCAGGGGCGCGGAGCTGCGGCCCTACCCGTTAGCGCTCTACCGCGCTCCCGCTACCGCCCGCCGTTGTAGGGCCCGTACGGCCCGTCGCTGCTGCTGCCGCCACGGCGTCGGCCGCCGCCCGAGACCTGCTTGAGGGCCGGGCGCACGTCGACGAAGAACACGATGCTGGCGACCAGGCCGGCGATCTCCAGGAACAGCATCCCGAGGAAGAAGTCCACGAGGACCGTGACGCCGAGGATGACCAGCCAGAAGGTCTTGGTCTGCTTGTCGGCGGCGCGGTACGCGTCCTCGCGCGCCAGCAGCGCCAGCACGAAGGCCACGACGGCGAGCGCCAGCATGGCGAACCCGAGCAACGGGAGTACCCCGTTATCGAACCCGTTCATCAACATCGCCTGACCGCCTTCTCACGCTACGCACGCCTGATGCCGCCTGCCTCCACGCTACCGGCACAGCGGCCTCCACAGACAACACACAAACAACAACGGACCGGACACCCCTCCGGTGCCCGGCCCGCCATGCTGATATTCGGCTTCCGAATCAGCTCTCGTCGCCCGGCGTGGCGGCGACGGTCTTCTTCGCGGTGCTCTTGCGCGCCGTGGTCTTGCGCGCGGCCGGCTTCTCCTCGGCGGAGGTCGCGGCGGGGGCTTCGGCGGACGCCTCGGCCGCGGGCTCCGGCTCGACGACCTCGGCGATGTCGACGATCTCCTCGGAGAGCTCGCCCCGCCAGGCACGTACGGCCTGCTCGCCGTGCTCGGCGACCTTGTCGTAGGTCTCCTTGGCGCGTACGGCGTACTCGGCGGCCACGCCGACACCGCGCAGCGCCAGATCCTGGGCGGCTTCGCCCAGCTTCTTCGGGTCGATCGCCCCGAGGACCTCGGCGACCTTGGCGGTCACCGCCTCCTGGGCCTCCTTGGCCTTCTCCTGAACGACCTTCGGGTCGGTGTTCTTCACGGCCTCGATCCGCGCGGGGGCCTCGGCACGCAGCTGCTCGATGAGGCCGGGCACCTTCTTGGCCTGCTGCACGGCCAGGTCGGCGGTGCCGGCGGCGAAGTAGAGCGGGGTGGGGTCGGTGAGGGTCTTCTTCAGGTCATCGGCGATGGCCATGTGCTGGTCCTCCCGGATCACAGTCAGTTCGTATGGGGCAACTCGTCGTTCGCTGCATCGTGCGCCGCGTCGTTCGCCGGATCGTGCGCCACGCCGTTCGCCGGATCGTGCGCCGCGTCATGTGTCGCGGCGTCGTGCGCGTTCTCCTTGCGGAACGAGTCGTAGATCTGGAGCAGCACCTGCTTCTGCCGCTCGTTGATGGACGGGTCGGCGAGGATGACGGCCCGCGTCTCCACCTCGTCCCGGTCCCGCTCATCCAGGATCCCGGCCTGCACATACAGCGTCTCCGCGGAGATCCGCAGCGCCTTGGCGAGCTGCTGGAGGATGTCCGCGCTCGGCTTGCGCAGCCCGCGCTCGATCTGGCTCAGGTACGGATTCGACACGCCCGCCGCCTCGGCCAGCTGCCGCAGCGAGAGCTGGGCCTGCCGCCGCTGCTCGCGGAGGTATTCGCCGAGATTTCCGACGTTGAGCGATGCCATGCCCCGATCCTGCCGCACCTTGCTAACTATTGCAAGCAGGCGCTTGCAACATCTCCCACGCTCAGCCCTCCAGCACCGTCACATCCAGCCCGCCCAGCCGGGCCGGGTCCACGATGATGTCGATCGCGGCGATACGGCCGCCGCTGACCGTGAACGCCGAGACCGCGACCGCCTTGCCGCCCGGCGGAATCGTGACGATGCCCAGCGCGCCGTTGACCAGCGCGGGCACCGCGTACGGGGCGAGCCGCTGGAAGGTGAGCGCCTGCCGGGCCACCGCGCCCGCGCCCAGGGCCACCTCCGCGAGGTCCACCCGCAGCACCACCTCCGGGTCGAGCAGCGCGATCAGGCCCTCGAAGCTTCCGCCCCGGGCGGCCGCGAGCCAGGCGCCCACGATCTCCTTCTGCCGCCCGCGGTCCCGGTCCGGGGCCGGCGCCTGGCCCTGGACCCGGTGCCTGGCTCGGCTGGCCAGCTGCCGGGTGGCGGCCGGGGTGCGCTCCACGATGGGCGCGATCTCGTCGAAGGGCACCCCGAACATGTCGTGCAGCACGAACGACAGCCGCTCGGCGGGCGCCAGCTGCTCCAGTACGACGAGCAGCGCGAGCCCCACCGAATCCGCGAGCAGTACCTCCTGCTCGGGGTCCAGCCCGTCCGGCGGACTCAGCAGCGGCTCCGGAATGCTCATCGGGCCGTCGAGCGACTCCTCGCGGCGCGCCTTGCGGGAGCGCAGCTGGTCCAGGCAGACCCGGGCGACGACGGTGGTCAGCCAGCCGCCCAGGTTCTGCACCGCGCCGGCGTCCGAGCGGTCGAGCCGGATCCAGGCCTCCTGGACGGCGTCCTCGGCCTCGGCCACCGAGCCGAGCATCCGGTACGCCACCGCCCGCAGGTGGCCGCGCTGCTCCTCGAAGCGCGCTGCCAGGAAGTCGTTCCGGTCGTCGTCCGCGCCCATCGTGGTGTCCCCTCGTCCTTCGTCGGCCTGGTCCGCGTTCGCGCCGCCTCTACCGTCCTGACGGACGCCGCCCCGCCCGTGTGACAGCAGCCGGAGTCGGATTCGGAATCCGCGTCAGAAGACGTCCGGGCACCACGGACGCCGCGCGGTGCGGAACACCGCGTCCGCCAGCTCCGCCGCCCCCGGCCGCTCCTGCGTGATCCGGCCGAGCGCGGCCAGCCGGACCGCCGACTCGTCCCCGAGGTACAGCGCGCCCAGGGCTGCCACGTCGAGCCGCAGATCCGCCGCCTCCCCCGTGGGCGCGCACTCCCGCGTGCCCGCGTCCAGCCGGTAGCGGCCGCCGGACAGCCCCGTCGGGTCGGTCACCTCCAGGACCAGCACACCGGGGACGGCGTACGTCCGCGCGCGCAGCGCCCGTACGACGTCCAGCACCCGCACCCACAGGAAGTCCGCGGCGGTTACGATCCCCGCCGCCCGCGGGTCGGGCAGCAGCTGCGCGACGAGGTCGTCGGGGGCGCGGAGACCGGTGCGGACCTTCAGCACCCAGTCGATGGAGCACAGGAAGTGCCACAGGGCCCGCTCCGCTTCCGGGGTGGCCGCGAGCAGCTCCTTGACCTGGAGGGTGTTCAGCGGGATCTTCGCATCGGTCCAGTGGTCGTCGGCCTTGTACGCGACCAGGCCCGCCACCTCGCCCTGCGGCGTCCGGTACACGGCGTAGAACTTCTCCTGGTACGGGCGGTGCGAGATCTCCTCGGCCCCAGTGGCCAGGCTCCACCAGCGCGCGTTCCGGCTCACCATGCCGTGCCGGGTCGTCCGCAGCCGCTCGTGCAGCCCCGGGCCCACCCGCCGGACCTCAGCCACGTCCACCAGGTCGATCCGCCCGCCGTCCGCGGGGCCCGACCAGCGCGGGTCGAGTCCGGTGCGCGGTACGTCGATCTCCCATTCCGAGACGGACGCGGCGGGCCCGTACCCGTACCGTCCGTAGATCGGGTACTCGGCGGCGATCAGCGTGGACAGCACGTCACCGCGCGCCTTGGCAGCCGTGAGCTCGGCGGTCATCATCCGCGTCAGCAGGCCCTGGCGGCGGTGCGTGGGCAGTACGCCGACATTGGTGACGGCGCTGGAGGGGACGGCCGCACCGCCGGGCACGGTCAGCTCCTGGGCGAAGGACCGGAAGGCCGCCACACAGCGGCCCGTGTCGGCGTCGAAGGCGCCCAGGGTGCGGGCGAGGTCGCCGCACTTGGCCCGCTGGGCGACATCGCCCGGCGTGTCCCGCTCCGTGCGCAGGAAGCCCGTGTTCACGGTGCGCAGCCACTCGGGGAGTTCGGATTCGGTGATCGGCCGGACATCTGCACTCATGCACGGCACGCTAAACCGCCACCCGGCCCCAAGTCGCCTGCTTTTCCAGGGCGCTTACGCCGCTTACACCAGCAGGTCGTCCACCTGCGCCTCGCCCTCCCGGTAGCGCCGGGTGATCTCCGCGCTGGAGTCGTCCGCGGTGCGCTGGAGCTGCTGGCGGCGCCGCGAGACCTGCTGCTCGTACCGCACCAGGCGGCCCATCCCCTCGTGCAGTTCGCCATCCGTGCGCGCGGCAAGGTCGGAGAGTTCCACGTCGGACAGCATCTCCGCCGCCAGCAGCCGGAATTCCTCGCTGTGCGGGGTGCCGAGCGTGACGTGCCGGGCGGAGGCGCTGCGGCGGGAGGGGGCGTCGGCGAGGATCTCCGAGAGCCGGTCCACCACCGGCGTTTCGGGGGACACCGGGGCCTCGGGGTCGCACCGCCGGGCCAGTTCGGCGCGCAGGATGTCGATGCGGCCCTGGAGAAGTCTGCGTACGTAGCTCAGATCGGCCTCGTCGCGCTGTGCGTCGCGGCGCAGGGCCCGCAGCTCCGGGAGCCCGAGCGCGGTGGCCAGACCGACGACCGGGCCGACGACCGGGCCGACGACCGGGCCGGACGGGCCGGACGGCTCCTGCACCTCGCCGGTGCGCTGCGCGGGCGGTCGTACCGCGGCAACGGGCAGGGCGGTGGGCAGGACGCCGGCAGTGGCTGTGGCGGAAGCGGGTGATGCAGGTACGGAGGTACCAGAGGTATTCATACGAACGGATCCGTCCCCTCGACCGGTGAATGGGGGCTCCCCGGGCCCGAAGGGCCATGGGCAGCACCGCCTGCATGCATCGTGCCACTCTCCGTGGTGCCGACGCAGTCCCAGTCCACCCGATCGGCCCCGGACGGGTGCACGCCTGGTACACAGGTGGTATGCGAGCAGTGGTGCAGAGGGTGGACGGCGCGAGCGTCGTGGTGGCCGGCGAGACCGTGGGCGAGATCGTCGGCGAGGGACTGTGCGTGCTGGTGGGGGTGACCCACGACGACACCCCTGAGAAAGCGGCGCTGCTGGCGCGCAAGCTGTGGTCCGTGCGGATCCTGGAGGCCGAGAAGTCCTGTAGCGACGTGGGCGCGCCGCTGCTGGTGATCTCCCAGTTCACGCTCTACGGGGACGCCCGCAAGGGCCGCCGCCCCACCTGGAACGCGGCCGCGCCCGGACCGGTCGCCGAGCCGCTGGTCGACGAGGTCGTGGCGCAGCTGCGGGCGCTGGGCGCGACGGTGGAAACGGGCCGGTTCGGCGCGGACATGCGGGTCTCGCTGACCAACCACGGCCCGTTCACCATCGTCATCGACATCTAGTGCATCGATACGACGCTACGGCGCTACGACGACCTCCTGCGCGGCGGCCGTCTTCCCGGCCAGCAGCGGCGCGTCCACCGGCACGTTCCGCTTGACCAGCGCCAGCGCGATCGGCCCCAGCTCGTGGTGGCGGACCGCAGTGGTCACGAAGCCCAGCTGGCGGCCCTCCTCCCCGTCGGCGGCGAGCCGGACGGGCGTGCCGTGCGCGGGGAGCAGCACCTCGGATCCGTCCAGGTGCAGGAAGACCAGACGGCGCGGGGGCTTCCCCAGGTTGTGGACGCGGGCCACCGTCTCCTGGCCGCGGTAGCAGCCCTTCTGGAGGTGCACGGCGGTGCCGATCCAGCCGAGCTCGTGCGGGATGGTGCGGTGGTCGGTCTCCTGGCCGAGCCGCGGCCGGTGCGCCTCCACGCGCAGGGCCTCGTAGGCGAGCAGACCGGCGGCCGGGCCGTGGGAGGCGGCGAACGCCTCCAGCTCGGCGCGCGGCAGGAAGATGTCGCGGCCGTACGGGGTCTCCCGTACCGCGAGCTCCTTGGCGACCTCGGCGATGGAGCCGGCCGGCAGGTGCACGACCGCGAACTCCTCGGTCCGGTCGGCGACTTCGACCCGGTAGAAGAACTTCATCGACTCCAGGTAGGCGATCAGCGCCTCCTGCGTGCCCGGCTCGACGTGCGCCCAGACCGTCTCGCCGTCGTCGACGAGGTACAGCGCGTGCTCGATGTGGCCGTTGGCGGAGAGGATCAGCGCCTCGGTTGCCTGGCCGGCCGGGAGGTCGCTGACGTGCTGGGTGAGCAGCAGGTGCAGCCAGCTCAGCCGTTCCGGGCCGGTGACGGTGACGACCCCGCGGTGGGAGAGGTCGACGAAGCCGCGGCCGTCGGCGAGGGTGCGTTGTTCGCCGTAGAGCTCTCCGTAGTGGGCGGCGACGCCCTCGTCACGGCCTTCGGCGGGTACGGCGCCGGGAAGATGGAGCAAGGGGCTGCTGGTCATGGCACCAAGCCTACGACCCTCCCCGAGGGTGCCCTAGGCCCCCTGGGCCCGGGCGTCGCGGTGCTTGGCGGCGCATTTCTTGCAGAGGCCGAAGATCGCGAAGTGCTTCATGTCGGTCTCGAACCCGAAGGTCGCGCGGAGCTTCTCGGTGAACTCGGCGGCGACGTCCACGTCCGCCTCGATGACGTCGGTGCAGTCGCGGCAGACCAGGTGCATGTGGTGGTGCCGGTCGGCGAGGTGGTACGTGGGCGCGCCGTGCCCGAGGTGGGCGTGCGAGACCAGCTTGAGCTCCTCCAGGAGCTCAAGCGTGCGGTAGACGGTGGAGATGTTCACACCGGAGGCGGTCTTGCGCACCTGGGCGAGGATCTCGTCCGGGGTGGCGTGCTCCAGGGTGTCGACGGCTTCCAGCACGAGCTGGCGCTGCGGTGTCAGCCGGTATCCGCGCTGCCGCAGGTCGCTCTTCCAGTCGGTGCCGCCCTGGGGGCTTTCGGTGCTCTCGGTGCTCACCACCCGGCCAGTGTAAGCGCGCGAAGGGGACCGCGGGCTGCCCGCGGTCCCCTTCTTCCACAGCCTGTGGACGTCTCGGCGCCCGGCCGCCTCAGCGGAAGAACGCGATCCCGTCGTCCGGCATGTCCGGGAGGTTGCGCGCCATCTCGGCGACCTCCTCGGGGGAGACGACCTTCTTCAGCTGGGCCGACATGTACGGGCGCAGCTCGACGGACGGGGTGGTCTTCTCGCCGACCCACATCAGGTCGCCCTTGACGTAGCCGTAGAGCCGCTTGCCGCCGCTGTGCGGGCGGGCCGCCGCGGTGCGCGCAACCGCGTCGGTGATCAGGTCGATCTGGGGCTTCTGGTCGGCGAGCTCGCCGTACCAGATCTCGACGACGCCCTGGTCGCGGACCATGACGATCTCGACCTTGCGGTCCTTGTCGATGCGCCAGTAACCGGTCTCGGACTCCAGGGGCCGCACCTTGTTGCCCTCGGCGTCGAGCACCCAGGTGTGCGAGCGGTACTCCAGGAAGTCCCGGCCGTCGTGGCCGAAGACCACTTCCTGGCCGAAGTTGCACTTCTCTTCACCGGGGTAGTCGAAGACGCCCGCGCCCTCCCAGGTGCCGAGGAGGAAGGCGAGGGGGACGAGGCCCGGGTTCAGGTCGGACGGGATCTGGATCATGAATGGCTGCTCAGGCGATCTGTGGGAGGGGTTCCGGGGTCCGGGCGGGCGGCTGATCCGGGGAGATCAGCGCTGGCCCTGGTACAGCTTCTTCACGGCCAGGCCGGTGAAGGCGAGAACGCCGACGCAGACCAGGACCAGCAGGGAGGTGAAGACTGCCTCAAGCACGGGGTGCTCCTCGGAGTATGGAAGGCAATACGGGGCCGGTCCCCAAGCCTACTGGCCCGGGGACCGGTGCACTCTGTGAGGTAGGCCGAACCCGTCGCTCAGCTGAGCAGCTGGCTCTGCAGGATCACCGTCTGGTGGAAGGGGACGGTGGCCGCGCCGCCCTTGCGGGTCTGGAGGATCACGGCCTGGACGTCACCTGCCTGGAGGCAGCCGAGCCGGGTCTGCTCGTCACCGAAGGGCTTGATCTCCTGGTAGAGGCTGATATCGCTGATGCTGAGGGTGCCGGGGTTGCCGAAGCTGCCGTAGCCCTCCGCCCCGATGGGGCTGCGCTGCGACCACTTGGCCTTGCTCCACGCTGTGTCGACCTCGAAGGCGGCGGCACTGGCGAGCCGGGTGTCGGTGTTGCAGCCCGGGAAGGTGTCCACGAAACCGGACGAGTGAAAGCGCAGCAGGTAGATACGGGTCCGGGTGCCGTCGGGCATGGTCCAGCCCCGGCCGACGAGCTGGCGCAGCCCCTCGTACTCAAGGGACTCCTTCAGCTTCGGCCGGCTCTCGGAGGCGTACTCCTCCAGGAAGGAGTCGGTGGCCACCTTTCCGTCCTTGTCCGCCTTGAGGCCGTCGTCCGGCTCGGCACCCTCGGGAGCCGTCAGCAGCAGCGCGCTCAGCGCCGCGTAGTGCGTGCCGTCCTTGTTGTTGTCCAGGTCCTTGAACAGCGGGGCGCCGGGCGGCAGCTCGGGCATGGCAAGCGCCGGGTAGTTCCAGCGGCCGTCGGGCAGGGTCGACAGCCCGGGGATCTCGGTGCGCTCGGGCTGGGTGACCCCGTACGCGGCGCCGGCGCCGGCCGCCGCGAAGACGAGCACGGCGGCGGTCCAGCGCAGGGCGGCGAACAGCCTGCGGCGGTCCTTCGGCGTGGCCGGGACCGCGGGCGGGACGGCATGCGGGACGGCGTCCTCCGGTGCGTCCACGTCCACGTCCACGTCGACGTCCACGGACGACAGGGCGCTCGTAGCTCCGGTGGCTCCGGTGGTGTGCTGCTCGGTCACGCGGACTCCCCGGGGGACTTCAGGTGGTTCAGCTGCTGCTTGAACAGGTCAACGGCGGTTTTCACGGCGAGCCGGGACCCGTACGCCCGGAAGCTCACCAGCACATCGCCCTCAAGGGCCACGCAGTCGAGGGAGTCGAGCTTTTCCTTCTCGTCCCTGCCCTGCCGTCCGTCGACGACGTCCGACAGCACGCACTTGGCCTCGGGAAAGCCGTCCACCTTGGGCACGTCGCGCTTGCCGCCGAGCTTCTCCAGGATGACGAGGAGCTTCTTGCTGAAGTCCGAGAAGGAGGACAGGGCCTGCGGGTCGGCCTGCATCAGCTCGATCTCGGTGACGTCCCGTTCGGGGAGCCTGTAGAAGCTGCGGCCGGCCAGGCCCTTGAGCTTCAGGTCGGCCAGGGCCTTGTCCCGCTCAGCGCGCTCGCTGCTGGACAGGCCCGTCCGGGAGTCCTTCATGCTCTGCATCGCGCGTTCGCCGGAGACGTAGAAGTCGTTGCCCTCGTCGTCGAGGTCGGGGCCGAGGTGGGCGTCGGAGGGCAGCGGCAGCAGCTTGGCCATGAGGGCATTGCGCGGCACGCTCGGGACCGGCTTCGACTCGTCCGTCGGGAGGGGGCCGGCCGGCACCCAGTACTGCACGGGGGAGGTCCGGTCCGCGGCGTCGATCCTGCCCGACCCCCAGATGCCGGCGCCCGCGAGGACGGCGAGGCCGAGCCCGCCCGCGACCAGGGCGGCCGCCTTGCGGCTCACCCGGCGCGGGGGCCGCGTGGAGGCGGGCGGCTCCTGGCCCGCATGCGGTTCCTGGCCCGCATGCGGTCCGGTCACGGCCGGTTCGGTCACGGCCGGCGTGGTCACGGCCGGCGTGGTCACGGCATCGTTTCGCTGCTCGCTCACAGCCGCTCCATCTGTCGCTTGGCCAGGTCGATGATCTCGCGTTCGGAGAGGTCACCGCGGTTGTTCGTGAGCTCCACGTCCATGACGATGTCGCCGCGGCGGACGATGGCCCGGCTCGTGCGCAGGGGGACGTACCCTGGCTTCTCGCTGACCTTGAAGAGCCATCCGTGGCCGAAGTCCGCGGGCACCCCGGGCAGGGTGAAACCGCTGTTGCCCGCGTACTTGTCGGTCGCCATGTAGCCGAACGGCGCTTTGTAGTTGCTCTCCGCGCCCGAACGCTCCTGGAACTGGAGCAGCCGGATCTCGACGAAGTCGTGCTCGCCCTGCTGCCACGACGCGGTGGCGATCCGCCGCACGCCGTCGGAGATCAGGCCGGGGAAGCCGCCGCGGGGGTGCTCGTAGAAGTACGCCGCGAACTCGTCGGCGGACTCGTACCCGGAGGTGGCGTCCTTCGCCCCGTCCGGGGCCTCCAGCAGCTTCTTGACCAGGTCTTCGTCGGCCTTGTCCCAGCGGTTGGCGTTGACGGAACGCCGGCTCGTCCCCTCGTTTGCCGCGACCGGCAGCGGCATGGCCATCCTCTGCTGCGCCAGCGGCGGCAGCGGGGTCGGCTCGCGGTCGTACTGGATCGTGTAGCCGGTGACCGTGCCCGCGAGGACGCCGAGTACGGCCGCGCCGGCGATCAGGAGCGGCGTGCGCCCCCGGTGGCGGCGCGGGGCGGTTTGTTCATGTTCCAAGGAGGTCCCCCCACAGGACAGAGGCGCCGGGTTCGATTACCCGCGCACCCACATGACACGTCCCGGTGGGGAGCAGTTGTACGGGCCATGATCACGGTTTGGCAGCGGGGCGCCTCAGTCCTGTCTCAGTCCTGTCTCAGTCCTCGTGACGCCGCTTTCCGTCCAGTTCGTCCCACCACTCGTCGGACTTCGGATCGCCCGAGGGGTCGTCCCACCAGCGGTCGTCCGGGCCGCGCCGGTTCGCGATCATCGCGGCGACCGGCGGGATGACCATGGCGATGACGCACAGGGCCACGGCCGCCTCCACCGAGAACAGGCGCACGAAGGACCAGGCGGAGACGAACAGGAACAGGCATCCGCCCATGAGGAGGAAGTAGACGCGGCGTCGCCGGGCGTACATGCCTCCAGGGTAGAGGCGAGGGGCGGACGGCGCGAAGGGCCGCACCCCGATCCAGTGGCGTCCAACCCCCGGGGGTGCGGCCCTTCGGCCGGTCAATCGTTCAGGCGTGCGGTGCTCAGACCGCGATCGCCACGTCCGTCACACCGCCGGACTCGGCGACCACGACGGCGCGGTCCGCCTGCGCACCCGGGACGAGCGCCCGCAGCGTCCAGGAGCCGGTGGCGGCGTAGAAGCGGAACTGGCCGGTCGCCGAGGTCGGAACCTCGGCGGTGAACTCGCCGGTCGAGTCCAGCAGCCGGACGTAGCCGCTGATGGGCTCGCCGTCCTTGGTCACCTGGCCCTGGATGGCGGTCTCGCCGGGCTTGAGCGTGGCGAGGTCGGGCCCGCCGATCTGTGCTCCACACATGTTCTCTGTCCTGTCCTAGAGAGGTCGTACTGGTACGGGCCCTGCGTGCCCGGCAGGGTTACTTGTTGGCGCCGAGCTCGATCGGCACGCCGACGAGGGAGCCGTACTCGGTCCACGAGCCGTCGTAGTTCTTGACGTTCTCCTGGCCCAGGAGCTCGTGCAGCACGAACCACGTGAGCGCGGAGCGCTCACCGATGCGGCAGTAGGCGATGGTGTCCTTCGCCAGGTCGACCTGCTCCGCCTGGTAGAGGGCGGTCAGCTCTTCGTCCGACTTGAAGGTGCCGTCGTCGTTGGCGTTCTTCGACCACGGGATGTTGCGGGCGCTCGGCACGTGGCCGGGGCGCTGCGACTGCTCCTGCGGGAGGTGCGCCGGGGCGAGCAGCTTGCCGGAGAACTCGTCGGGCGAGCGGACGTCGACCAGGTTCAGGGAGCCGATCGCGGCCACGACGTCGTCGCGGAAGGCACGGATCGAGGCGTCCTGGGCCTTGGCCTTGTACTGGGTGGCCGGGCGGTTCGGGACCTCGGTGCCGTCGACCAGGTCGCGGGAGTCGAGCTCCCACTTCTTGCGGCCGCCGTCGAGCAGGCGGACGTCCTGGTGGCCGTACAGCTTGAAGTACCAGTAGGCGTAGGACGCGAACCAGTTGTTGTTGCCGCCGTAGAGGACGACGGTGTCGTCGTTGGAGATGCCCTTGGCGGAGAGGAGCTTCTCGAAGCCCTCCTGGTCCACGAAGTCGCGGCGGACCGGGTCCTGGAGGTCGCTCTTCCAGTCGATCCGGACGGCGTTGGTGATGTGGTTCTTGTCGTAGGCGGACGTGTCCTCGTCCACCTCGACGATGACGACGTTGGCGTCGTTCAGGTGGGCCTCGACCCAGTCGGCGTCTACGAGGACGTCGCTGCGGCTCATGATGTTCTCCTCCGGGGCAGTGTGCGGCGGGGCAGTGCTGGTGCTGCTGCGGGGTGGTACTGGTGCGTGGTGCGTCCGGGTGCGCCTCGCAGCTCCTGCGCGAGGAGGCGTCAGGGTCAGGAGGCGGGTGCGGTCACGCGGGAAGGGCCTGAAGGCCGTCGACCGGCGCTGATGGAGCGTGTCATCAGATGCCGCATACGGAATGCGGCGCGCTCACAGGTCACATGGATCGACAGAGCATGGCGGCGACGCGACACAGGTCTACTGCCCGCCGCTTCGTGAGGTCCGCCTGCTGATGCTTCATAGCCATGGATCGTAGGGACGATCCGGCCGCCCTGTCACCGGCGTGTCATATTCCGAGACAGGATCGTCCGAATCGCGAGATACGAAGCACCCAGGGCGGCCGTCGCAAGGCCTCCGGGGCTCTTCTGCGGCGCGCCCTTCTGCGGATCGGACCGCGCCGTCTCACGATCCGGCCAGCACCACGTTCGAGCCGCTCAGGGTGAGGTGTACGCCGGACCCGTCCGAGGTCAGCGAGTTCAGCTGGAGACCGTCCGGCAGACCGCTGTCGAGCTGCCGGTCGAAGTCGGTCCGCTTGCGGATCGCGGACTCGATCCCGGGGAGGCCCTCGCCCGGCACCTGGTCGGCGTGGACCCGGATGATCTTGCCGCCCTTCGCCTCCTTGGCGTCCACGAGTGTGACGGTCGACACCACGCTGCGGGTGAAGATCCGGCCGAGGAACTCGATCCTCGCCGTCACCTTCACCTTGCCGGGCGCGCCGCCGTAGGCCACCGTCACACCGGTCTGCGCGGCCTTGGTCAGGTCCTCGTACGTGAGGAGCGCCGTACCCTCCGCGCGCTCGGCGGAGCCGCCGCTGTAGTCGCCGTTCAGCTTCACCCCGTGGAAGCTGGCGTCGATCTCCGAGATCCGCGTCTTGCGGCCGTCGGAGGTGGCCTCGACGCCCTTGAGCTTCAGGTCCACCTGGTCGAGGTCGTGGCTGAGCGCCTGGGTGAGGAACGGGAACCCGTGGATGTCCACCTCGGCGCTGCCGGTCAGCCCCTCCTGGGCCTGGATGCGGTCGGCCAGCCGGTCCTCGGCGTAACCGGCCGCCCAGCGGTCGGCGCCAACGAACAGCGCTCCCAGAATCACTCCGATGATCACAACGACACGCAGAAAGCGCACGTGTCCCTCCCCCTGTAGATCGGTACGTGCGTTCTAGTGGACCACGCCGTGACCATGTCGTGACCTTGGGGGCCCGAACCCGCCGGCACCGGCGGGTTCGGGCGGGCGGGTCCGTCAGCCGACCACGCGGCCGATCAGGTACACGGCGGGAGCGGCGACGGCCAGCGGCAGCGCCACCCCGGCCGTCATGTGGACGAACTTGGACGGGTAGTCGTACGCGGCCACGCGCAGCCCGATCAGCGCGCACGCCCCCGCGACCAGCCCGATCAGCGCGCCGCCGCCCACCCCGACGGCGGTGAGCCCGCCGACCGCGATGCCCGCACCGGCCGCCGCGGCCAGCGAGACCCCGACGGAGGGCGCGGGCGGCAGCGGCAGCGCGCGGGCGAACACGGCGACCGCGACAGCGGCCGCGCCGACGCTGACGGCGCCCGGGTCGGAGGCCAGGTAGCCGGCGCAGACGATGGCGAGGGCGGCGGAGGCCACCGAGGCCATCAGGCCGTACATCCGCTCGTCGGGGTCGGCGTGGCTGCGCAGCTGGAGGACGAGCGTGAGCAGCACCCAGGCGCCGATGGTGCCGATGATCGCGCCGGGCCCGTACGTGTCGTCCACAGCGAGCACCGCCCCGTCGGCGACGAGCGCCCCAGCGAAGGCGAGCGCGATGCCCTGGCGGGCCGGCCACATGCCGTTGAGGCGGAACCAGCCGGCCGCGGTGAGGCCCTGGAGGGCGACCAGCGGCACGAGCAGGGCGTAGTCCCCGAGGGCGGCGGCGCCGGCCAGCAGCACCCCGAGCGCGGCGGTCAGTATGGCCGACTGCGGGCCCGGATCGATGATCGGCGACCGCCCCTCGGCACGGGCCTGGGCGGGGTCGACGGCGCGCAGGGTGTTGCCTGCGAGGGTGGGCGGGGAGTACGCGGGCTCCTCATCCGGAGCCGACGCGCCCAACGCGGCCGCCGACGCACCCGCCGGACCGGCCGTCGCCACGGAGGCCGCCGAAGCCACCCCCGGCTCGGGCTCCACCGGGGCGGCCGCCTGCGGCGGGAGGTACGCGGTCTCGGCCCACTCCTGCGCCGGAGCCTGTGCGGGCGCCTCGTCGCGGAACCAGCCCTCCGGGACCGCCGGGGGCTGCTGCAACGGGCCGGGATCCTGGTACGGCGGCAGGTACGCGGTCTCCGCGGCCGCCGGGGAGGCCTCCGGCCACGACGCACCCGCGACCGCCTGGGAGCCCTGCGACCAGTCCTGTACGGGGGCCTGCGCGGGCGCCTCGTCCCGGAACCAGCCCTCCGGAACGGCCGGGGGCTGCTGCAACGGGCCGGGATCCTGGTACGGCGGCAGGTACGCGGTCTCCGCGGCCGCCGGGGAGGCCTCCGGCCACGACGCACCCGCGACCGCCTGGGAGCCCTGCGACCAGTCCTGTACGGGGGCCTGCGCGGGCGCCTCGTCCCGCAACCAGCCCTCGGGCGCCACCGGCTGCTCCGGCACCCCGCCAAGCGGCGGCTGCACCGGCTGGTAACCGGTGTCCCAGGTGTCCGACTGCCAGGTCTGCGTCCCGTACGGGTCCTGCTCCGGGTTCTGGCCCTGGCCCTGGTTCTGGTTCTGGTTCTGCTGCTGGTACTGCTGTTCTTCGGGCGTGCTCATGGGGTCCCGTTCACCCGCCCGCGAACGGCGGGAGCACCTCGACGGTGCCCCCCTCGGTCAGCAGGACGGCATCGTGCGGGCGCTTGCCCACAGGCTCGTCGTTCACGAGGAAGGAGCAGCGCAGCAGGACCCGGGTCAGCTCTCCGGGGTGGCGCTCCCGCACGGCGTCGAGCGCCTCGGCCAGTGTCCGCGCCGAGTACGGCTCCTCCGCCGTCTTGGCCGCGGCCTTGGCCGCCGCCCAGTAGCGGATGGTTCCGGTTGCCACTGCACGCTCCTATCGTCGGCTCTCTACCGTCGGCTCTCTACCGTCGGCCTCCATGATGACCCCTCGCATCCCCGCCCCCGGCCTGCCCTGGCACTCCCGGCGCCCTCCCCACCTCATCGCCGCGTCATCCCTGCGTGCACCCAGGCGGCCCGCGCCGGGTCCATCGATCCGGTGAAACCCGGGCATACGCAGGAGACGGAGGTGGCGCGAACCACAGAAGAGAGAACGTGAGAGGCCTCGGCCCGGAAAGGGCCGGTGGGCTATTCTGGCGGTGTAGAGGATCCGGGCAACGTAGCCCCCGGGTCCTTTTGTGCTTTCAGCGCGTTGAACGAACCGAGAACACTGGTAACGATCCGGGCCCCAGGGCGCGGGGCCGGACCGCCGCCAGGTAACGCGAAAGTCCTCGACGGGACCGAGGAGGAACCGACGTGATGGACCAGCGAACCGTGCAGAACCGCCCGACCGGGGCAGGTGGTCGGGCATGAGCTCTCTCCTGCTGCTGACCAATGCCCTGCAGCCGTCCACCGAGGTGCTGCCCGCCCTCGGCCTGCTGCTGCACAACGTACGGGTGGCCCCCGCCGAGGGTCCGGCCCTCGTGGACACCCCCGGCGCCGACGTGATCCTCGTCGACGGCCGCCGCGACCTCCCGCAGGTGCGGTCGCTGTGCCAGCTGCTGCGCTCCACGGGGCCCGGCTGTCCGCTGATCCTCGTGGTCACCGAGGGCGGCCTGGCGGCCGTCACCGCCGACTGGGGCATCGACGACGTCCTCCTCGACACCGCGGGCCCGGCCGAGGTCGAGGCCCGGCTGCGGCTGGCCACCGGCCGGCAGCAGCTCGGCTCGGACGACTCCCCGATGGAGATCCGCAACGGTGATCTCTCCGTGGACGAGGCGACGTACTCGGCGAAGCTGAAGGGCCGGGTCCTGGACCTCACCTTCAAGGAGTTCGAGCTCCTGAAGTACCTCGCGCAGCACCCGGGCCGGGTCTTCACCCGCGCCCAGCTCCTCCAGGAGGTCTGGGGCTACGACTACTTCGGCGGCACGCGCACCGTGGACGTCCACGTACGGCGGCTGCGCGCGAAGCTCGGTCCCGAGCACGAGTCGCTGATCGGAACGGTCCGCAACGTCGGCTACCGCTTCGTCACGCCGGAGAAGGTCGAACGGGCCGCGGCGGAGGCGGCCGCCCAGGCCGCGAAGCAGGCGGCGCAGCAGCAGGCGGCGAAGGCCGCGGCGGCCGTCACCCGGATGGAGGAAACCCGGTGAACGTCCAGTCCGCAGGACGCCCTGCCCAGAGGTAGGTCACCCCGCGTAGACTTCCGCGCGTGGCCAAGGTGACGCGGGATGACGTGGCGCGACTTGCGGGTACCTCTACCGCCGTCGTGAGCTACGTCATCAACAACGGACCCCGGCCGGTTGCCCCGGCCACGCGCGAGCGTGTACTCGCTGCGATCAAGGAGCTGGGCTACCGCCCGGACCGGGTCGCGCAGGCGATGGCCTCGCGGCGCACCGACCTCATAGGCATGATCGTCCCGGACGCCCGCCAGCCGTTCTTCGCGGAGATGGCGCACGCGGTCGAGCAGGCCGCCGCCGAGCGCGGAAAGATGGTGCTGGTCGGGAACTCCGACTACCGGGACGAGCGCGAGGTCCACTACCTGCGGGCGTTCCTCGGGATGCGGGTGTCCGGCCTGATCCTGGTCAGCCAGGGCATGAGCGAGCGAGCGGCCTCGGAGATCGAGGCGTGGGACGCCCGTGTCGTCCTCCTCCACGAGCGTCCCGAGGCGATCGACGACGTCGCGGTCGTGACGGACGACATCGGCGGCGCCCAGCTCGCCACCCGCCACCTGCTGGAACACGGGCACGAGTACGTGGCCTGCCTCGGCGGCGTCGAGACCACCCCGGAGGTCGGCGACCCGGTCGCGGACCACGTCGAGGGCTGGCGCCGGGCGATGCTGGAGTCGGGCCGCTCGATCGAGGGCCGGCTGTTCCAGGCCCCGTACAACCGCTACGACGCCTACCGCGTCGCCCTTGAGGTGCTGAGCGGCCCGGACCGCCCGCCGGCGATTTTCTGCGCCACGGACGACCAGGCGATCGGGCTGCTGCGGGCGGCACGGGAGCTTCGCATCGACGTACCGGGTGAGCTTGCGGTGGCCGGCTTCGACGACGTCAAGGAGGCGGCGCTGACGGATCCGCCGCTGACGACGATCGCGTCGGACCGCCCGGCGATGGCCCGCGCGGCGGTGGACCTCGTCCTGGACGACGGCCTGCGGGTGGCCGGCTCCCGCCGGGAACGCCTGAAGCAGTTTCCGTCGGCGCTGGTCATCCGGCGGTCCTGCGGCTGCCGCTGACCGGCCGGTCGTTTACGGGCCCTTCCGCCCGGACTCCGTCCACCGGCCGCTGCGCGGTGCTTCTCCCCGCCCCGGCCTTATACGGGGCATACGCGGTTCTGTCGGGCTTCTCAGCGGGGACTCAGGGAGCTCTCATGAAGCACGGACAGAGTCACAGTCATGACCGACAGCCACCGCCGCGAAGGCGAGTACCCGCAGCACCTCGCACAAGAGACCGCGGCCGGGGCCTACCCCTCGCCGCCCGCGTACCCGCCCGCCGCACCCGGGTGGCACGAGGCGCACCAGCCCCCGGTGATCCAGGGCGAAACGGTTCCCCCAGGGGGCGGTGACTCCCAGGGCCCGGCAGCCCCCGCAGGGCCCTCGCACGCCGGCGCCCGCGCCAAGCGCCCCGTCGCGCTGCTCGCGGCCGTCGCGATCGCCGCCGCCCTCATCGGGGGCGGCACCGCCGCCGCCGTGGAACAGCTGTTCGGCGACAAGGCCACCGGCGTGGGCGGCGTGAGCGGCACCAACGTCTCCCATTCCAACACCGGCAGCGGCACCATCTCCGGCGTCGCCGAGCAGGTCAGCCCGTCGGTCGTCCGCATCGACACCCGCACCGCCTCCGGCCAGGGCACCGGCTCCGGCGTCGTCATCACCGCCGCCGGCGAGATCGTCACCAACAACCACGTCGTCAGCGGCGCCACCGAGATCCAGGTGACGATGAGCGACGGCAAGAAGTACAGCGCCAAGATCGTGGGCACCGACCCCGACAAGGACCTGGCCCTCATCAAGCTCCAGGGCGCCTCCGGCCTCAAGCCGGCCAGGCTCGGCGACTCCGGCGGCCTCAAGGTCGGCGAGCAGGTCGTCGCCATCGGCTCCCCCGACCGGCTCACCGGCACGGTCACCAGCGGCATCGTCTCCGCGCTGAACCGCGAGGTGAACGTACCGAAGTCCGAGCAGCAGTCCCCGTCGCGGCAGCAGTGGCCGTTCTCGTACGACGGTCAGCAGTTCAACGGGAAGACCGGCTCGGACACCACCTCGTACAAGGCCATCCAGACGGACGCCTCCCTCAACCCCGGCAACTCCGGCGGAGCCCTCGTCAACATGAACGGCGAGATCGTCGGGATGCCCTCCGCGATCTACTCCCCCTCCAGTGACAGCTCCACCGCCGGCAGCGTCGGCCTCGGCTTCGCCATCCCCGTCAACACGATCAAGGCCGACCTCGGCTCCCTCCGCAAGGGCGGCAGCACGGGCAACACCGAGAGCAACGGCACCAACGGCTTCGGCACCTCCTACTGAGCCCCCGTGCGAGCCTGGTAGCACCGACCACCACCCCTGGGGGAGACCAATGATTCCCGCCGAAGGCGACCCGCAGCGCATCCTCGTCGTCGATGACGAGCCGGCCGTACGTGAGGCCCTGCGCCGCAGCCTCGCCTTCGAGGGGTACGGCGTGCAGACCGCCGTCGACGGCCTCGACGCCCTCGACAAGGCGGCCTCCTACGCCCCCGACCTGATCGTCCTGGACATCCAGATGCCCCGGATGGACGGCCTGACGGCGGCCCGCCGGCTGCGCGCCGCCGGCAGCGTCACCCCGGTCCTGATGCTGACCGCCCGCGACACCGTCGGCGACCGCGTCACCGGCCTCGACGCCGGAGCCGACGACTACCTGGTCAAGCCCTTCGAGCTGGACGAGCTCTTCGCCCGCGTCCGCGCCCTGCTGCGCCGTAGCTCGTACGCCGCCCCGGCGGCCGGCGGCGCGGCGCCCGAGGACGCGCTGGCCTTCGGTGACCTCCGGATGGACCTGGCCACCCGCGAGGTCACCCGGGCCGGGCGCCCGGTGGAGCTGACCCGCACCGAGTTCACACTGCTGGAGATGTTCCTGGCGCACCCGCGGCAGGTCCTGACCCGCGAGCAGATCCTCAAGACCGTCTGGGGCTTCGACTTCGAGCCGAGCTCCAACTCCCTGGACGTGTACGTGATGTACCTGCGCCGCAAGACCGAGGCGGGCGGCGAGCCCCGCCTGGTCCACACTGTGCGCGGGGTGGGCTACGTACTGCGGGCCGGCGAGAGCGGCCCCGAGTGAGCCCCGCCGCCAGATTCCGCGGGCTGCCCCTGCGCTCGCGCCTCGCGCTGCTGGTCGCGGTCGCGGTGGCGGTCGCCGTCGCGGCCGTCGCCGCCGTCTGCTGGGTGATGGTGCGGGCCCAGCTGCGCGACCAGCTCGACCGGTCCCTGATGGCGACGAACGCGTCCGCCGAGGTGCTGCGGACCCTGCGCGAGGGCTGTGTGAACCGCCCCGCCGCCGAGCCCACGCAGGAGATCGCCGGGAACCTGAACGCGACCGTCCAGATCGTCACCGCCGACGGCACCCACTGCTGGGTGAGCGGACTGCCGACCCTCCCGGTCACCGCGGCCGACACGGAGGTCGCGGCGGGCGAGCGGTCCAGGACCCTGCACGACGCGACCACCACCGACGGCGTCGAGATGCGCGTCTACACCATGTCCGTGCGGGCCAACCCGGGCGGCCCGGTCTTCGCGATCTCCATCGCCAAGCCGCTGGCCGACATCGACAAGCCGCTGTCCACCCTGGCCTGGGTGCTGCTCCTGGTCTCCGGCATCGGCGTCGTCGGCGCGGGCGCGGCCGGCCTGTGGGTGGCCCGTACGGGTCTGCGGCCGGTCGACGAACTCACCGGCGCCGTCGAGCACATCGCCCGGACCGAGGACCTCACCGTACGGATCCCGGACGAGGGCGAGGACGAGATCGCCCGGCTGTCGCGGTCCTTCAACTCCATGACGGCGGCGCTGGCCTCCTCCCGGGACCGGCAGGCCCAGCTGATCGCGGATGCCGGGCACGAGCTGCGCACCCCGCTCACCTCGCTGCGTACCAACATCGAGCTGCTCGCGCGCAGCGAGGACACCGGCCGGGCCATCCCGCCCGAGGACCGCAGGGAACTGCTGGCCTCGGTCAAGGCGCAGATGACGGAACTGGCCGCGCTCATCGGCGATCTGCAGGAGCTGTCCCGCCCGGACGCCCTGGCGGACGGCCCGCTGGAGGTGGTCGCGCTGCACGAGGTCGCCCAGAGCGCGCTGTCCCGCGCCCGGCTGCGCGGCCCCGAGCTGAGCTTCACCTCCGATCTGGCGCCCTGGTACGTACGGGGTGAGGCGGCCGCGCTGGAGCGGGCGGTGGTCAACGTCCTCGACAACGCGGTGAAGTTCAGCCCGGCTGGCGGCGCCGTCGAGGTGTCGCTGCGCGCGGGCGAGCTGACCGTACGGGACCACGGGCCCGGCATCCCCGCCGACGACCTCCCGCACGTCTTCGAGCGGTTCTGGCGGTCCCCGTCGGCCCGGGCGCTGCCCGGCAGCGGGCTGGGCCTGTCGATCGTGGCCCGTACGGTGCAGCGCGCGGGCGGCAGCGCCGAGCTGCGGGCGGCGCGGGGCGGCGGCCCCGGCACGGAGGCGGTGCTCCGCATCCCGGGCGCGCCGGCCCCGCCGCCGGACCTGGCCGAAGGCAGGCCCTAAACGGGGTTGTGCCGGATCAGTGAGGCGACCAGGCCGGAGCGGGTGTTGGGGAAGTCCATCGGGACGATCCCGAGCCCGGTCCGGCCGGCCATCTCCGAGCCGTCGACGAAGGCGTGCACCTGTGGGTCCAGCCGGTCGGAGTTCCAGCGCGGCGGCATGTACGCCGAGGTGCTGGTGTAGTTCATGAAGAGCTTGCCGGGCTGCTGGACGGCCTTGCGGAACTGGTTCTCGATCTTGCCGCGTTTGGCGAACGGCTCGGCCATGTAGTCGTCCTGGATGTCGAAGACGTTGCCGTCGCCGTAGCGCAGGCCGCCTGGCAGGCCGCCGTTGTCGGGAAGCAGGAGCACCTTGCCGCGGGTCTGCCCGAGGGCGGGCAGGGTGTCGGCGATCCGGAACAGCGGCCGCCAGCCCCGGTTGTCGAGGTAGTCGTCGAAGACGGCGCGGAACGTCGCGTCGCTCTCCTCGGAGTACTCCTGCTTGAGCCGCATCAGGACGGTCTCGGAGGGGTGCGCGGCGAGGAAGTTCCAGCAGGCCACGAGGACGTCGCCGAACATCAGGCCCTGGTAGAACGAGCCGTGGTGGATCGCGAACGATCCGCCGGTCACCCGGCAGCGGACGTCCAGGAAGCGGATGCCGGAGTCCAGCTGTTCGGCGATCGAGGTGTTCTGGCAGGCGACGTAGAGTCCGCCCTGGCGGGCGCCGGAGTCGTGGGTGCCGGGGATGGTCATCCGCTGGAGGGCGGTGGAGTCCCCGAGTCCGGCCATCCAGTCCTGCGTGCCGAGCGCCTGGGCGGCGGCTGTTCCCGCCCCGGCCGCCCCGAGGGCCACGGCGGCGCCGGCCGCGAGCGCCCCGGCCAGGAACCCGCGCCGGCGCAGGCCCGCGCCGGCCCCTACGGCTGCGCCTGCGCATACGGCTGCGTCTGCGGCTACTCCCGTAAGCGCGTCCCCGCCCGTGCCTCTGCCCATGCCCGCGCCCACGCCGCCCATGCCCGCCCCTTTGCCGACCCAGTGATTGGGACGGGATTATGGCGTGCGGCACCAGCCTTTACTACCCATCGGTAGGGGCTACCTTTCGAGCAACTCCGCCATCCTGCGTAGACCTTGGGCGATTTCCCGCCCGTCGGGCGCCTGCTCCGGGTCGGTCAGCGCCTGCACCATCACCCCGGTCAGCAGGGCGAGGTGCACCGACCCGAGGGCCCGTACGTCGTCCTCGGCGACCGCCTCCTCGGACACGCCCCGCAGCGCCGCGGCGACCATACGGCGGGACTGGCGCTGGCCGGCGGCCAGGGTCGCGAGCAGTTCGGGCGAGGACTGCGCGTGGACGAACGCCTCGACGGAGGCGATCCAGAGCCAGCGCATGTCACCGAAGTCCTGGATCTTGCGGTCCCACGTGTCGGCGTACCGCTCCTCGACGGTGTCGCCCCGCCCGGCGAGCCGGCCGGACCCCGCGGACCACTCGTCCATGGCCGCGAACAGCGCCTGGTTGAGCAGGGCGTCGCGCGAGCCGAAGTGGTAGCCGATCGCGGCCATGCTCACCTGCGACGCCGAGGCGATATCGCGCACGGTGGTGCGCAGATACCCCTTCTCCTCCAGGCAGCGGCGCGCTCCGGCCAGCAGGTCCTCGCGATTTCCCATGCCGGGATCGTAGCCGCGAGCCCGTTTGGGCGACCGCCCAAGACATACGTATTGCGCGCTTGCCCAAATCCTGGCAGGCTGAAGCCGCAGGACGCCGCACACACCGGCCCGCACACAGGGGAGAAGGAACCGCCATGCGCCAGGAGCTGAAGATCGACGACCGCACCCTGTCCTACCTGGACTTCGGCGGCCCCGGCCGCCCGCTGCTCGCGCTCCACGGAGGCCTGTCCGAGGCGGCCGCGTTCACGGGCCTGGCCGAGGCCCTCGGCGACGAGTGGCGGGTCATCGCCCCCGACCAGCGCGGCCACGGCGACTCCGACCGGGCCGCCGACTACAGCCGCGAGGGCTATGTCGCCGACTCCGTCGCCCTGCTGGACCACCTCGGCCTCGACGCACCCGTGGCCGTCCTCGGCTACTCCCTCGGCGGGCTCAACGCCTACCACCTGGCCGCCGCCCACCCCGAGCGGGTCCACGCGCTCATCGACGTAGACGCCACCGTGGAGATCGACCCCAGGGGAGGCGAGGTGTTCGACTTCCTCCGGGCCATGAAGTACACGGCGGCCACCCGCGAGGAACTCCTGGACGCGGCCGGGCCGGTGGGCGCCCAGTTCGTCGCCCCGGCGCTGCGCCCGCTCCCCGGCGGGGAGGGCTGGCGGCTGCCGTTCCACCCGCAGGACATGCTCGACTCCGTCGAACAGTGCCGCGGCGACCACTGGGACGCCTGGCTCGCGAGCAGCTGCCCGGCCCTGGTGATCCACGGCACCCGCAGCCAGGCGCTCCCGCAGGCCACGGCCGACACGATGGTCTCCCGGCGCCCTGGGACCACGTACACGCCCTTCGACGCGGACCACTTCCTGCCGTTCACGGATCCGGCGGGCTTCCACGAGGCCGTCAGGAAGTTCCTGGCCGCCCTCTGATCCCTCTGGTCCCTCCGTCACGGGGGTACGGGGGGAACGGGGCAACGGGGGAACGGGGGAACGGGGGGAAC
>NZ_JAGGOY010000076.1 GCF_018614095.1 Streptomyces sp. ISL-87
CCCGCGAAGAACGGAGCTAGGGCCCCCGCCCCCGCCAAAGCCCCCTGAGCCCGCCCGTCACGCCGCGCGGGGGCGTCCTCGCCGTCGGTCGAGCGAGGCGTATCGGTTCTTCAGGAGCGCCCGGCAGGCCGGGTCTCGCGGCTCCCTACCGACGCGGGGACCCCCTGCTTCGCGTGCTGGACCTGGGTGCGGTCGGCGACGGAGCCCGGGGGGCGGAAGACCGCATCGCCCGGGTGTTTGGCACGTACCTGCCCTTCGGGGACGGCACAGGCGGCGAGCAGCAGGCCGCCCGCGAGGAGGGCGCCGACGACTCCGAGACCGAGTTGCTTCGATGCGTTCGATGCGTTCTTGGCTGACACGCCTTCACGCTTGCCCCGCGCCCCGGCGATCCCACCCCCGATTGGGCCGTTCGGCCGCCCGAGCCCGCCCGAACGGCAGGCCCGGGCCGCCAATCAGCCGATCGGCACGTCAGCGCGGGCGCACTCGCCGGGCACCCCGAACCGGCACCGAACCGGCCCCCGAACCGGCGCCTCAGACCGGGACGAAGGCGCAGCGCCGCAGCACGTCGTCCAGCGAGAGCCCGAGCGCCTCGGCCACGGCGGCGACCGTGAAGAAGGCAGGGGTAGGGGCCCGGCCGGTCTCGATCTTGCGGAGGGTCTCGGCCGAGAGCCCGGCGCTGGCCGCGACCTCGACCATGCTGCGGCCGCCGCGCGCCTCGCGCAGCAGCGCGCCCAGACGCTCGCCGCGCTCGCGCTCTTCAGGGGTGAGAGGGGTACGGACCATGCCCCCATCCTACCCCGCGCCCCAATAACTATCCCGTTAAAGTTATACCGGTATAGTTATTGGCATGGTGGAACTGAAGACAGAACAGTCGATCGACGAGATGCGCGCCCCCGGCCGGGTGGTCGCCCGGGCCCTGGCCGCCGTACGGGACAGCGCGCGGGTGGGCATCTCCCTGCTGGAGCTGGACGAGGTGGCCCGCGGGGTGCTCCGCGAGGCCGGCGCGACCTCGCCCTTCCTCGGCTACCGGCCGCGGTTCGCGCCGGTGCCCTTTCCGGCGGTGGTGTGCGCCTCGGTCAACGACGCGATCGTGCACGGCATCCCCGACGGCTACCGGCTGCGCGACGGCGACCTGGTCAGCATCGACTGCGGGGCCGAGCTCGGGGGCTGGGTCGGCGACGCCGCGATCAGCTTCACGGTCGGGCAGGCCCGCCCCGCCGATCTGCGCCTGATCGAGACCGCCGAGGCGGCCCTCGCGGCCGGGATCGCCGCCGCCGTGCCCGGAAACAAGATCGGCGACATCGCCCACGCCGTCGGCACGGTCTGCCGCGCCGCGGGATACGGCATCCCGGACGGCTTCGGCGGACACGGCGTCGGCCGCACCATGCACGAGGACCCGGGCGTGCCCAACGAGGGCCCGCCCGGTCGCGGCATGAAGCTGCGCCCCGGCATGGTCATCGCGATCGAGCCGATGCTGATCGCGGGCGGCACGGACGACTACCGGTGCGACGGCGACGGCTGGACCCTGCGGACCGTCGACGGCAGCCGCGCCGCGCATGCGGAGCACACGGTCGCGATCACCGCCGACGGCCCGAGGATCCTCACCGCACCGTAGGTGCCCCGGAGGTCCTACGGGTGCCCGTGCGGGTGGACCACCATCGCCGAGCCGCCGCCGCGCCGGCTCGTCTCGGCCGCGGCCAGCCAGCGCCCGTCCGGCAGGCGCTGGACGCCGGTGGCGGCGCCGATCTCCGGGTTCTGCCGGAAGCCCTGGCCGATCGCCTCCAGTTCGGCGCGCACCGGGCTGTTCCACAGGCCCGGCTCCAGCTCGGTGGTGGTCTGGTTGCGCTGACTGGCCCGCGGTGCGGCGATGGCGTCGACCAGCGGCAGGCCCCGGTCCAGATGCCCGATCAGGGTCTGGAGGACGGTGGTGATGATGGTGGCCCCGCCCGGGGAGCCGACCGCGAGGACGGGACGCCCGTGTTCCAGCACGATGGTCGGTGACATGGACGAGCGCGGCCGCTTGCCCGGTCCGGGCAGGTTCGGGTCCGGGACGCCGGGGAAGGCCGGGGCGAAGGAGAAGTCGGTCAGCTCGTTGTTGAGCAGGAAGCCGCGCCCGGGCACGGTGATCGCGCTGCCGCCCGTGGACTCGATGGTCAGGGTGTACGACACCACGTTGCCCCACCGGTCGGCGACCGTCAGGTGGGTGGTGTTCTCGCCCTCGTACGTGGTCGGCGCGGCCTGGCCGGCGGTGGCGCAGGGCGCCGGGTGACGCGGGTCGCCGGGGGCCAGCGGGCTGGTCAGCGCCCGGTCCGGCCTGATCAGGCAGGCGCGCGAGTCCGCGTACCGCTGCGTCAGCAGCTCGCGCGTGGGGACCTGCTCGAAGGCCGGGTCCCCTACCCAGCGGCCCCGGTCGGCGAAGGAGATCCGCGAGGCCTCGATGAACCGGTGCAGGTACTGCGCCTCGGAGAGCGAGCCGAGGTCGGTGCGCTCCAGGATGTTCAGCGCCTCGCCGACGGTGGTGCCGCCGGAGGAGGACGGGGCCATGCTGTACACGTCCAGGCCTCGGTAGCCGACCCGGGTCGGGGCCTGCCGCTTGGTCTCGTACGCGCGCAGGTCGGCGGTGGTCAGGTCGCCGGACCGGACCTTCCGGGTCGCGGCCGGGTCGACCGGCGGTGTGCGCACGGCGTTGACGATGTCCTCGGCGATCGGACCCCGGTAGAGCGCGCTGGCGCCCTTGCGGCGGAGCTCGGCGTAGGTGGCGGCCAGGTCGGGGTTCTTGAACGTGGAGCCGACCACCGGGAGGGCCCCGCCCGGCAGGAACAGTTTTCCGGTGTCCGGGAAGTCCTTGAACCGGTCCTGGTTGAGCTCCGTCTGGGCCCGGAAGGTGCTGTCGACGGTGAATCCGTCGCGCGCCAGCTTCTCGGCGGGCTTGAGGAGTTGGCCGAGGGGCCGCGAACCCCAGGCGTCCAGAGCGCTCTCCCAGGTCGCCGGGGTACCGGGGACGCCGACCCCGCGGCCGCTGGTCTGGCCCTCGGCGAAGGGGATGGGGACGCCGTTCTCCTGGAAGAGCGTGGCGGTGGCCGACGCGGGCGCGGTCTCGCGGCCGTCGATGGTGTGCACCCGGCGGGACGCGGCGTCGTAGTAGACGAAGTAGCCGCCCCCGCCGATGCCGGCCGAGTACGGCTCGGTGACCCCGAGTGCGGCGGCGGTGGCGACCGCGGCGTCCACGGCGTTGCCGCCGGAGCGCAGGACCGCGATTCCGGCCGCGGAGGCATCGGCGTCGACGCTGGCGACGGCCCCGCCGTATCCGGCGGCGACGGGGACCTTCGCGGGGGTGGAGGCCGCCGACGGCGGGGCGGCGGCGCCGGTCGAGACGAGGGCCGCGGCGAGGGCGAGCATCGGTAACGTGCGGGCGACGGGACGGTGCATCCGGACCTCCAGTGGCAGCGTCCGCCGAGCCTAGCGGCCGCCCCGCCCTCCCGTCAGGAGGCTGTCGCGGCACGCGCCCCGGCCGCGACAGCCTCCTGACGGGGAGGCTCCGTCGCCCGGCGGCGAGCTCGGAGTCCGGCTTCAGCATGCGCCGGATGCCCTAGCATCCGGCGCATGGACGACGACGTGCGCAACATCGTGCTCGGGGTGATAGCCACGGGCGTCAGCGGCGGATTCGGGTGGTTCGCCCGGACCTACCTGTGGCGCCGCGCCCTGCGCCGCAAGCAGGCTTTCTTCGGACTGCCGAACGGCTCGGACTGTCTGTTCGTGGTGAACCGTCAAATGGGCGGCACCGATGGCTCGGTGCACCGCAGCGACACCTTCGCGCTGCTGGAGCTCTCCGCGCTGATCAAGGACTGCGGGGCGAACCTGCAGATCGTCACGCACGACGGGGCCCGCCAGGGCTTCGGCGAGCGGGCCGAGTTCTGTGTCGGCGGGCCCGTCTCCAACGCCCGTACGGCGGCCCATCTCAACTCCCTGCTGCCGGGCGTGCGCGTGGACACCACCAGCGCTCCCGGCCCGGACCGCGGTGCCATCGAGATCGGCGGGGAGGCCTACCGCTGGGAGAAGGGCGCCGTGGAATACGTGCTGCTGGCCCGGCTGACGAACGGGCACGGCGCCCGACCGGTGTTCCTGCTGTCCGGGCAGACCGCGAACAGCAACCAGGCCGCCGCCCGCTATCTGGCCCGGCATCACGTGCAGTTGGCGCGCAAGTTCGGTGGGAATTCCTTCTGCCTCCTGCTGAAGGTGATCAACTCCGATGCCTACGGGCCGGACGTGACCGAGCTGGTCGCGGACGTCACCCGCGGCGCCCAGACACCCGTACCGGCAGCCGCGTGATCCCGTTGATGAAGTTGGACACCAACCGCCGGGGTGGGCCCGCGAGTTCGGGTGCGGGCATGGCAGTGCGCCACTCCTCGTAGAAGGTGCGCAGCTGGAGCCGGGCGAAGTGCGCGCCTAGGCAGACGTGCGGGCCGTCGCCGAAGGAGACGTGCGGGTTGGGCGCCCGGCCGAGGTCGAGCCGGTCCGGGCGGGTGAAGACGCGCTCGTCGTGGTTGGCGGAGGCGTGGAAGACCACCACCTTGTCTCCGGCCCGGATGCGGCGTCCGGCGAGTTCGGTGTCCACGGCGGCCGTGCGGCGGAAGCTGAGCACCGGCGGGTGGACGCGCAGGAGTTCGTCCACGGCGCGGTCCATCGGGGCCCGCCCGTCGGCGAGTTGACGGTAGGCGTCCGGATCGTCGGCCAGGGCGAGCAGCCCGCCGGGCGCGGCACTGCGTACGGTGTCGTTGCCCGCGACGGTGAGCAGGAAGAAGAACATCTCCAGCTCGGCCGGGTCCAGTCCGGCCTCGGCGAGGGCGGTCATCACGTCGTCGCCCGGGTGGGCCCGCTTGTGGGCGGCCAGTTCGCGGGCGTACGAGAACATCTCGCCCAGCAGCGCCGGGGAGCGCGGGTTGAGGGGCTTGCCGTCCGGGCCGAGCAGGGGCGCGGGCGCGTCCTCGGGATCCTGGTAGCCGATGACCCGTACGGTCCACTCCAGCAGCAGGCCCCGGTCGGCGGCCGGGACGCCCAGCAGGTCGGTCAGGTTGAGCAGCGCGTACTCGTCGGTGACGGCGGAGACCAGGTCGGCGGCCCCGTCCTCGGCCTTCTCGCGGGCGGCGGCGAGCAGCGTACGGGCCCGCTCGCGGACGCGGCCGGCGAAGGCGTCGACGCGGGCCGGGGTGAAGGCCCGGGCGACCAGCCGGCGCAGTCGCCCGTGGCCGGGAGGGTCCTGGTTGAGCATGGTGCGGCGCAGGAAGGGCAGGTCGGCCGGGTCGGGGTCGCGGATCTGGGTGGCGCCGAGCCAGGAGGAGTACGTGGCGTGGTCGCGCAGGACCCGGACGACGTCGGCGTGCCGGGTGACGGCCCAGAAACCGGGGCCGGCGGGCCAGCCCAGGATCTCCGGCTCCTCCTGCCGGGCCACCGGGTGCCGGTCGCGCAGCAGCCGGTAGCGCTCGTACGGGATGCCCTCGGCGTAGATGCGGGGGTCGAAGACGTCGGGGGCGTCCGCGGCGGGGTCCATGGGGCCACGGTGGCGGCAGGAACGGCCGCCACGCAAGAGGACGGCCCGCAAGGAGACGCCTCGCACGCCTCGCAGGTGGACGGCCCGCAAGGGGTGGGGTCAGGGCCCTGTGTCGCAGTCGGCCGGGTCGAGGGCGGTGTCCGGGCCGCGCAGCACCGCCCGGTACTGCGACCCGCTGGTCGACAGCACGGTGCACACCACCTGCCGGCGGGCGGCGGAGGACAGGTCCCCGACCTTGACCGGCAGCCGGACCTCCAGCACCGGGTCCGAGTCCGAGCCCGAGCCCGAGCCCGAGTCCGAGCCCGACCGCGAGCTGACATCCAGCGCCGAGAGCTGCTCCGCGTTCAGCTCCGGCAGCCGGGTGCCCAGGCCGGCGGCCTTCGCCGGGCGGCCGGCGGGGGCGCTGAGGCGGCGCAGCACGGCCCTGATGCGGGCCTCGATGACCTCGGTGCGGGCGGGCTTGACGATGTAGTCGTCGGCCCCGGCCTCCAGGCCGACGACGATGTCGAAGTCGTCGCCGCGTGCGGTGAGCATGATGATCGGGACCTGGCTGGTCTCGCGGATCCGGCGGCAGACCTGTACGCCGTTGATCCCGGGCAGCATGAGGTCGAGCAGCACCAGTTCGGGGCGGAAGCCCGCCATCAGGCCGAGGCCCGCCTCGCCGGTCTCGGCGGCGCTCACCTCGTGGCCGCGGCGGCGCAGGCCCAGGCCCACGCCTTCGCGGATGGAAGGGTCGTCCTCGATCAGCAGTACGCGTGGCATCCGGTCGGCATCCAAGGTGGTTCGGGGCGGTTCCTCCCGCTAGCGGCCCGTCTTGCGGCCCGTCTTGCGGCCGAGGGAAGAGCCGAGCAGGTCGGTGATCTCGGTCAGGCGCAGCGGCCTGGCGAGAAGGACGACGACGAGGGCGATGACCGCGGTTCCCGCTCCGGCGGCGGCGAGGTTGCCGAGGCCGTCGGCGGCGCGGGCGGCCGCGTACCCGGCGGCGGCCGCCGGGGCGCAGGCGGCCAGTAGCCGCAGGTGGGTGCCCAGCACGTTGGTGCGGCGTCCGTCGCGCGTGCCCGCGCGGGGGCCGAGCCGCCGGGCGAGGGTGTACGCGGTGACCGCGAGGCCCGCGAACAGCGCGACGGAGTACGCGCCGGCCATCCCGGTGACCGCCCAGCGGGGGGGCAGCAGCAGGTAGGCGGCGGCCGAGAGCGCGGCGTTCAGGGCGGCGATGACCAGGTTCAGGAAGAAGGGGGTCCGGGTGTCCGAGAGGGCGTAGAACCCGCGCGAGAGGACGTACTGGCCGGAGAAGGCGATCAGGCCGGGCGCGAAGGCCATGAGCATGCCCGCCATGACCTCGATGTCGGCGGCGCGGGTGCGCCCGTACTCGAAGACGCCGCCCATCACCCAGGGGGCGAGGGCGGCGAAGACCGCGGCGGCGGGGACGACGAGGGCGGCGCTGGAGCGCAGGGCGTACGAGATGTCGCGGCGCACCGCGGCGAGGTCGCCGTCGGTGGCGGCCGAGCTCATCCGGGGCATCAGGGCGGTCACAAGAGAGACGGTGATGATGCCCTGCGGGACGATCCACAGCTGGTAGGCGTTGCTGTAGGCGGTGTAGCCGGCGCCGCCGGCGAGGCCCGCCTCGACGGCGCGCTGTCCGGTGGTGGTGGAGAGCCGGGTCACGACCCAGTAGCCGATCTGGTTGGTGAAGACGAGCATCACCAGCCAGCCCGCGTTGCGCAGGGGGCGGGAAAGGCCCTTGCCGCGCCAGTCGAAGCGTGGCCGCCAGCGGAAGCGGGCGGCGCGCAGCGAGGGGATCAGCGCGAGGGCCTGGATGACGATGCCGGCGGTGGTGCCGAGGCCGAGCAGCCGGGTCTCGGCGGCGGTCAGGCCGTCCGTCGCGTCGTGGGACAGGTGCAGGAAGAGCCCGAAGACCCCGATGATCACGAGGTTGTTGAGGACGGGGGTCCACATCATCGCGCCGAACCGGCCGCGGGCGTTCAGTACTTGGCCGAGCAGGGTGAACAGCCCGTAGAAGAGGATCTGCGGCAGGCAGTACCGGGCCAGGGCCACGGTGGTGCTCGCCTGCGCACCGTCGTAATCGGTGTACGTGGACACGATCAGCGGCGCTGCCAGCACGGCGACGGCGGTGAGCACCACGAGCGCGGCCGTGCAGGCGGTGAGCAGCCGGTCGGTGTACGCCGCTCCGCCGTCCTCGTGCTCCTTGGCGGCCCGGACCAGCTCGGGCACGAAGACGGCGTTGAGCGCGCCGCCGATGAGCAGCATGTACAGGATGTTCGGGACGGTGTTGGAGACGGCGTAGCTGTCGCCGAGCAGTCCGGTGCCGAGTGCGGCGACGACGACCGCGGAGCGGACGAAGCCGGTAGCGCGGGAGACGATGGAGCCCGCGGCCATGAGCACGCCACTGCGCAGCACGGAGGCCTTCGGCGGCGCCGCGGGCGCGCCGGGGGCGGCCGGCCGGGTGTCGGTGGTGGTCACCGGCCGGCCAGGTAGGCCTGGAACGCCTTGTAGAGGGCCGTGTTGGCGTATCCGTCCATCGGTGTCTCCCACTCGCCGAGCGTTTCGACGACCCGCCCGCCGGTACCGAGCTTCCAGCGCAGCAGTCCGAAGGAACGTTCGTCGGGGTCGAGGGTGGAGGGTACCCCGCGCATGTCGTATTCGTCCGCTCCGAGGGCATGCCTGGTCGGGCATGTACGTGCACGCCGCGCCGTGGAACTCGGGCAACTTCGGCAGCGCCAATACCAGTTCGGGCTGTGTGGGCATGAGCGACGCCAACGCGGCCGCCTTCTACGAGAGCGTCCAGGCCGGCGACCTCTTCGAGGTCGTGGGCAGCGGCTCCAAGGGCAAGGCGGACATCGGCAACGGCTACGGCGAGTGGAACCTGTCGTGGGACGACTGGAAGGCCAGGAGCGCGCTCAACGCCGCCTCGCAGAACGGCTGACATACCGGAGCCGGCTATCGCCCGGCCATAGCCTGACTCTCACCCAATCGTTACCAGCGCGTAACTTACTGATGGGTTACCTCCAGTAAGGCCCTCCGGTTACCGTCGGGTCACTTTGACACCGGCGCACGCGAGGAGCGATTGATGGTCCGCACCACCAGCACCGCAGCAGTCGTGGCAGCCGTACTGGCGGCGACCGCCCTGGGCCTGTCCCCCCACCAGGCCCAGGCGGCGCCCGCGTTCACCGCCGCAGCCGCCGCGTCCAGCGCGTCGGAGCTGACCTTCCACGACATCCCGGGCTCCGGCGGCATCACCCTCAAGGGCAACGTCTTCACCCCGGCGGGCGCCAGGGCCGGCCAGAAGTACCCGCTGATCGTGCTCCCCACCAGCTGGGGCATGCCGCAGATCGAATACATCGCGCAAGCCAAGAAGCTCGCCGACTCCGGCTATGTCGTGGTCAGTTACACCTCCCGCGGCTTCTGGCTATCCGGCGGCGAGATCGAGACGGCCGGCCCGCGGGACACCGCCGACGTCTCCGCCGTCATCGACTGGGCCCTCGCCACCACCCCAGCCGACGCCGAGCACATCGGCCTGGGCGGCGTCTCGTACGGCGCCGGCATCAGCCTGCTGGCCTCCGCGCACGATCCGCGCATCAAGGCCGTGGTGGCGCTCAGCGGCTGGGCCGACCTCATCGAGTCCATCTACTCGGGGCGGACCCAGCACCGCCAGGCCGCCGGACTGCTCGGCGCCGCCGGCTACCTCACCGGCCGCCCCGGCCCCGAACTCCAGCAGCTCCTGCGCGACTTCCTCGGCTCGAATCTGGACCGGGAGGCGGAGATGATCGAGTGGGGCAAGAAGCGCTCACCGTCGGAGAAGATCGACCAGATCAACACCAACGGCGCCGCGATCATGCTGGGCAACGCGTGGGGCGACACCATCTTCCCGCCCAACCAGTACGCCGCCTTCTACGAGAAGCTGACCGGCCCCAAACGGCTGGAGTTCCGGCCGGGCGACCACGCCACCGCCGAGGGCACCGGCCTGTTCGGCCTGCCCAACGACACCTGGACCAACGCACACCGCTGGTTCGACCGCTACCTCAAGGGCGAGCGCAACGGGGTCGACAGCGAGGCCCCGGTGCAGATCAAATCCCGTAGCGACGACGGGTACGAGGGCTATCCCGACTGGAAGTCGGTCGGCTCCGGCGGCACCGAGAAGCTCGCCCTCTCCGACAGCGAACACCTCTACGCCAACATCGACTCCGGCGCCAACGGCGGCATCGTGCTCCTGTCCAGCGCCCTCGACCAGTTCTTCAGGACGCCCCCGGCCGCCTCCATCCCGCTCCTCCCCCGCGCCTTCGCCGCCGTCTGGCAGTCGCAGCGCTACGACGAGGCCCGCCGGATCCGCGGCACGGTCACGCTGCACACCACCGTCACGCCCACCAAGTCCGACGGCACGTTCGTCGCGTACCTCTACGACGTGGGCCCCCTCGGCATCGGCAAACTCGTCAGCAACGCCCCCTACACCTTCCACGGCAAGACCCCGGGGCAGGGATTCGGCGTGGACCTGGGCCTCTTCTCCACCGCCTACGACGTACCCGCGGGCCACCGCCTCGCGCTCGTCATCGACACCGTCGACCCGCTGTACGTCGAGCACAACCCCACCGGCGCGCAGCTGACCTTCTCCTCGCCTCGCACCGACCCCTCGTACGTCTCGGTGCCACTGCGCGAGCAGTGATCCGCGGCTGCTGCCGGGCAGGGTGGCTCGTCGGAACCACCGGCGTGTGCCCGGCAGCACCGGTCTCGGTTCGGCCGGGGCGGCTTCGACCGCCTCGGTCTTCACGCTGCGCCGCTGGCATCCCGCCGTCCAGGCCGCGAACCAGGGCGCCCCTCAATGCTTGAGGATCTTGGAGAGGAAGTCCTTGGCCCGGTCGCTCTCTGGGCGGGTGAAGAACTCCTCAGGGGTTCGGTCCTCGACGATCTTCCCGTCGGACATGAACACCACGCGGTTGGCGGCGGAGCGGGCGAAGCCCATCTCGTGGGTGACCACGACCATGGTCATGCCTTCGGCGGCGAGCTGCCGCATGACCTCCAGCACCTCGTTGATCATTTCCGGGTCGAGCGCCGAGGTGGGCTCGTCGAACAGCAGCGCCTGGGGGTTCATGGCCAGGGCCCGGGCGATGGCCACGCGCTGCTGCTGGCCGCCGGAGAGCTGGGCGGGGTACTTCTCCGCCTGGTCGGCGAGGCCGACCCGCTCCAGCAGTTCCCGGGAGCGCTTGTCGGCGTCCTCCTTCTTCCGCTTCCTGACCTTGATCTGCGCGAGGGAGACATTGGCCAGGACGGTCTTGTGCGCGAAGAGGTTGAAGGACTGGAAGACCATGCCGACGTCGGCGCGCAGCTTGGCCAGCTCCTTGCCCTCGGCCGGCAGCGGCTGCCCCTCAAGCAGGATCGTGCCCGACTCGATGGTCTCCAGCCGGTTGATGGTCCGGCAGAGGGTGGATTTCCCGGAGCCGGAGGGGCCGATGACCACCACCACCTCCCCGCGGCTGACGGCGAGGTTAATGTCCTGGAGGACGTGCAAGTCCCCGTAGTGCTTGTTGACGTCCCGCAGCTCGATCAACGGATCGACGGCCATACGCTGCCCTGCCCACTTGTCGGCGTTCCAGGTCAGCGCAAACTAACCAGCCGCGGAAGGGCACTTCACGGCGACACGCCTAAAGGCCACATAAAGCACATCGGGCGCGCCAGGCGCGCCGGGACTCGTCGGGGTTTCCGCCGGACACCCCCTAGCCCTCGGAGGCCTCCGCGTACGCCTGGCAGAGCTCGGGGGATCCGGTCATCGCCCAGGACACCCCCGACTCGACCACGTTCAGTTCGCGTCCCGAGGCCAGACGGATCATCGGGTGGCCGTTCGGCCACACCTGCCAGCCCGCCCCCGGGATGGTGCGGACGATCACGGTCCCCAGGTAGAAACCGGCGTCGTTGCCCAGCCAGGGCACGGCCTCGGGGTCCCGCCGCCAGCGGGGCATCAGCTGGTCGAGCGCCTCCAACGAGGCCGGGCTCTCGTCGAGTTCCAGCCCGGCCGCCCGCGCCTGGACGCGCAGCATCTCGCATTCCGAGAACAGTTCACTGACACCCTCGGGGTCCTCCGCGATGGCGGCGGCGATCCCCGCGCCCCGGTCCGCCTCGTGCCGGTTCAGCCAGTGGTCCAGGAAGGGGATGTTCATACGCTCCAGCCTGGCACCAGGATCCGCCGCTGGCCACAGGACGCGCCTGGACCGGCCGGGCCGGATCCGCCGGCTGCTCCCGTCGGGCCTACCGCTCCGGACTACTACTCCAGGACTACTGCTCCATGTCCAGGTCGACGACGACCGGAGCGTGGTCGGAGGCGCCCTTGCCCTTGCGCTCCTCGCGGTCCACGTAGGCGTCGGTGACCGCCTTGGTGAAGGGCTCGTTGCCGTACACCAGGTCGATGCGCATGCCCCGGTTCTTGGGGAAGGCGAGCTGGCGGTAGTCCCAGTACGTGTACGGGCGGTCGTACTTGAGCGGGCGCGGCAGCACATCGGAGAGCCCGGCCGCCCGCAGCGCCTCCAGGGCGGCTCGCTCGGCCGGGGTGACGTGGGTGAGGCCCGCGAAGACGGCCGGGTCGTAGACGTCCTCGTCGGTCGGGGCCACATTGAAGTCGCCGAGCACCGCGAACGGGCGCGGGCCGGCCGCGTCTTCGGCGATGGCGGTGGTCAGGGAGCGGAACCAGTCCAGCTTGTAGCCGTAGTGGTCGTGCTCGACCTCGCGGCCGTTCGGCACGTACACCGACCAGAGGCGCACCCCGCCGCAGGTCGCGGAGATGGCGCGGGGCTCCTGGACGCCCTCGTAGTGGGGCCCGTCGGCCAGCCCGAGCACGATATCGTCGAGGCCGACCTTCGAGACCAGGGCCACGCCGTTCCACCTGCCGGTGGCGTTGACGGCCGACTCGTAGCCCAGCTCGCGCAGCTCGGCGTGCGGGAACTGCTCCGCGGAGCACTTGGTCTCCTGGACGCACAGGACATCCGTGCCGGAGCTCTCCAGCCAGGCGAGCAGGCGCGGCAGCCGGGCGGTGATCGAGTTGACGTTGAACGTGGCGATACGCATGCGTCCCAACCTACCGCCCGGCACTGACAGCCACCCGCGCCGGTCCTCAGAGGTCGGTGGCGTCCCCGGCGGTGAGCCGTCCGTGGTCGGTGCGTCCCAGGGTGTCCAGGGCGTAGTCGTAGATGGGGCGGGCGATGTCCGCGAGGTAGGCGTCGTGGATGTCGATGGCCCGGCGCGGCTTGACCTCGCGGAGGTAGTCGACCACCTCGGCGATCTTGTTCCAGGGCGCGTGCACGGGCAGCATCAGCGTGTCCACCGGGGCGTCGGGCACGGTGAGCGCGTCCCCGGGGTGGAAGAGCGAACCGTCCACGAGGTAGCCGACATTGGTGACCCGCGGAATGTCCGGGTGGACCACGGCGTGCAGCTCGCCGTGTACCTGGACCTCGAACCCGGCGGCGGTGAAGGTGTCGCCGTGCCCCACGGTGTGCACCCGGCCCGGGTAGGCGGGGGCGAGCAGTTCGGCGACGCTGCGCAGGGTCCACAGCTCGGCCGCCGGATCGGCGTCGAGGGCGGCCCGCAGCCGGCCCTCCTCGAAGTGGTCCGGGTGCTCGTGCGTGACCAGCAGGGCCTGCGCCCCGAGGCCCGCGTCCGGCTCGCTGAAGGCGCCCGGGTCGATGACGAGCCTGCGCCCGTCCTTCTCCAGCTCAACGCAGGAGTGCAGCCGCTTCGTAAGCTTCATGATCCCAGCGTAGCCGCGGGACCGAGCTCTACGGGGTCGCCGTCGAGACCGCGTACACCCTGGGGTTGGGGCCGCTGAAGTCGACCGCGATGTCCCGGGTGGGGCGCGGGTCGGGCTGCTCGATGGTGGTGGCGTACAGGGTGGTGCCCGGGTTCCACTTCCAGCCGGCGGCCTTGACGTCGTGCGCGGAGAACGCCTCCCCGGCGGCCCCCGGGGTCAGCTGGGCCCGGCTGGTGCCGACCGCGGTGAGGAAGGCTTCCAGGTCCTTCTCCTTGACCGTGAACTGCGTGTACAGGCGGCTGGTGTGCCAGTTGTTTGTCTCCAGGAACCCGACGCTCCAGGCCGTGATCGGGATCGGGACCTCGTAGACGCTGCGCTGCACCTTGGATGGCCAGGACGGCCGCACGTGGACCGCGCCGACCTTGGCGGCCTTGTCCCGGCCGGCCTCGCGGCTCTGCTGGGCGGACACGGCGAGGTAGCCGGCCGGGACGCCGACGAGCAGCAGGATGATGGTCGCGGTGATCCAGCGGCGCCGCACCACGTGCTTCCGGTCCTCGGCGGTGGGCGGCGGCGTGCCGCCTTCGTCGGGGGCGGTGGCCTGACGGGGCAAAAGGGGCGCTGTCACTGCGTGTCCCCATCCTTGAAGTCCGCGGCGTTGGAGCCCGCGGCATTGGGGTCCGCGGAGCCTGTGGTGCCGCGGCGGCCCAGCTGCGCGTAGCGCTCGTACCGCTCGACCCGCCGGCGCGTTGCGCGGCGGAAGCGGCGGGCGACGAGCCGGGAGAGGTCGGCGGCGCCGACCATGCCGGCCTCGGGGCCGAGCTGGGCCTTGGCGATCCGGGCCTCGGGGCGGTAGCCGCGGCCGGTGAGGTGCCGGCGGAACGCTTCCCGGGCGGGGCCGATCAGCAGGTCGTCGGCGGCGCTGACGCCACCGCCGATGACGAAGCAGGAGGGGTCGAGGGCGGCGGCGAGGTTGGCGATGCCCACGCCGAGCCACTGGCCGATGTCCTGGAGGAGCTCGACGCACATGGCGTCGCCCTCGCGGGCCAGCTCGGTGATGAGCGGGCCGGTGATCTCGGAGACGTTGCCTCCGACCCGGGCGATGATGTTGTGCGCGACCGGGGAGTCGGCGGCGGCGAGCTCGCGGGCCTCGCGGACCAGGGCGTTGCCGGAGCTGTACTGCTCCCAGCAGCCGCGGTTGCCGCAGGGGCAGCGGTGGCCCCCGGGGACGACCTGCATATGGCCGAATTCGCCGGCCACCCCGTAGCGGCCGCGCTTGACCTGGCCGCCCTCCAGGATGGCGCCGCCGATGCCGGTACCCAGCGTGATCATGACGAGGTGGTCCTCGCCGCGGCCGGCGCCGAATCGCCACTCGGCCCACGCGGCGGTGTTGGCATCGTTGTCGACCATGACCGGGACCGCGAGGCGGGACTGGAGCGCGTCGCGCAGCGGCTCGTCGCGCCAGGCCAGGTGCGGGGCGAACAGCACCCGGGAGCGGTCGGCGTCGACCCAGCCGGCGGCGCCGATGCCCACGGCGTGCACATCGTGCCGGTCGGACAGGTCCAGCACCAGCTCCACGATGGTGTCCTCGACCACCTTGGCGCTCTTGGACTTGTCCGGGGTCTCGGCGCGGATCTTCTCCAGGATGATGCCGTCGGCGTCCACGACGCCGGCCATCACCTTGGTGCCGCCGATGTCGATGCCGACGGTCGGGACGCGCGGGGCGGTCAGGTGCGACCGGCGCTCACGGGTCCCGATGGTCCGCAGGACGGTGCCTCGCGCCGACCCCCGGTGGGTGAGCGTGAAGTCCCGGTACGTGCTCATCGAGTCGTGTCGTCCCTCAGGGTGCGGTGGTGGTGGCGGAGCCGGACGCGTTGTCGTCCGGACCTGATTCTGCCACTCGCTCCAGCTCGTGGCTCAGTTCGTCCAGCTCGGAGCCGCCCGCCATCTGCCGGGTGAGCTCGTCCAGGGTGATCGAGTCGCGGGTGTGACTGCCCGCCATGGTGCCGCGCTTGAGGAGTACGAACCGGTCCCCGACCAGGTGGGCGTGGTGCGGGTTGTGGGTGATGAGGACCACACCGAGGCCGGCGTCGCGGGCGGCGGCGACGTACTTGAGGACGACGCCGGACTGCTTGACGCCGAGGGCGGCGGTGGGCTCGTCCAGTACGAGGACCTTCGCGCCGAAGTAGACGGCGCGGGCGATGGCCACGCACTGCCGCTCGCCCCCGGACAGGGTGCCGATGGGCTGGTCGACGTCGCGCAGGTCGATGCCCATGCGGAGCAGTTCGGCGCGGGTGGTCTCGCGCATGAGCTCCACGTCGAGGCGGCGGAGGGGGCCGCGGCCCTTGGTGGGCTCGGAGCCGAGGAAGAAGTTCCGCCAGACGGGCATGAGCGGGACGACGGCGAGGTCCTGGTAGACGGTGGCGATACCGCGGTCGAGGGCCGCGCGCGGGTTGGCCAGCTCGGTCTCCTCGCCGTCGATCTCGAAGGTTCCGGCGTCGTGCCGGTGCAGCCCTGCGATGATCTTGATGAGGGTGGACTTGCCGGCGCCGTTGTCGCCGAGGACACAGGTGATCTCGCCGGCCGAGACCTCCAGGGAGACCCCCTGGAGGGCGCGGATGTTGCCGTAGAACTTGCTGACGCCGGTCAGCCTCACGAGCGCGGTAGCGGTATCGGTGGGGTTCTGCACGGTCACTTCGCCTCCGCCCGCTTGCGGACCCATGCGTTGAGCAGCGTCGCCAGGAGCAGCATCGCGCCGAGGAAGAACTTGAACCAGTCCGGGTTCCACTGGGCGTAGACGATGCCGTTGCTGGTCATGCCGAAGATGAAGGCGCCCACGGCCGAGCCGATCGCGGAGCCGTAGCCGCCGGTCATCAGGCAGCCGCCGATGACGGCCGCGATGATGTAGAGGAACTCGTTGCCGACGCCCTCGCCCGACTGGACCACGTCGAACGAGAAGAGGATGTGCTGCCCGGAGATCCAGGCGCACAGGGCCACGCCCATGTAGAGGCCGATGCGGGTCTTCACGACCGGCACGCCGGTCGCGCGGGCCGCGTCCGCCCCGCCGCCCACGGCGAAGATCCAGTTCCCGGCGCGGGTGCGCAGCAGGATCCAGGTGGCGACGGCGACCAGGGCCAGCCACCACAGGATGGTCACCTTGAGGGTGACCGAGCCGACGTTCCACTGCGAGGCGAAGAGGGCCCGCGCGGAGGAGAAGCCCTCCATGTCGGCGATGGTCTTGGTGGAGACCGAGCCGCTGATCAGCTTGGTGAAACCGAGGTTCAGACCGGTCAGCATCAGGAAGGTGCCGAGCGTGATGATGAAGCTCGGGAGCTTGGTGCGGGTCAGCATGAACCCGTTGAAGAAGCCGAAGGCCAGGGTGACCAGCAGGGACACCCCGACGCCCACCCACACGTTGGCGGTCATCTGGTAGCTGAACATCGAGCTGACCAGCGCCGATGTGGTGACCATGACGCCGGCCGAGAGGTCGAACTCGCCGCCGATCATCAGCAGGGCCACCGGGACGGCCATGATCCCGATGGTGGAGGCCGAGTAGAGGACCGTACTGAGGCTGGAGGCCTGCAGGAAGCTGTCGGCGGCGAACGAGAAGAAGACGAAGACGGCGGCCGCGCCGACGACCGAGCCCAGCTCGGGGCGGCCGAGGAGCTTGCGGACCAGGGAGGTGGGCGCGAGCCGTTCGTCCACGGCGGTGGCCGCGCTCATCGGCTGCCCCGCTTGATGAACTCCTCCAGCTTGGCCGCTTCGGCGCCGGTGACGATCTGCGGTCCGGTGAGCACCGGGCGGCCGCCGCCGAGCGAGTCCGCGTTGTAGCGGTAGAGCCAGAGCAGGTCCACGGCCTCGTACCCCTGGAGGTAGGGCTGCTGGTCCACGGCGAAGCCGAGGGCGCCGGACTTCAGGTCGCGGGCCACGGACTCGTTGAGGTCGAAGGTGTCCACCTCGGCCTTGCTGCCCGCCGCGTCCTTCGCCTTGACGGCGGTGGGGGCGAAGGGGGCGCCGAGGGTGAGGATCGAGTCGACGGCGGGGTCGGCCTGGAGCTTCGCCTGGATGGCCGCCTGGACGGAGGGCATGTTCGTGCCCTCGACGTACAGGTTCTCCATGGACCCGCCGAAGGTCTTCTTGGCCCCGGCGCAGCGCTGCTCGTGGCCGACGTTGCCCTGCTCGTGCAGGACGCAGACGGCCTTCTTCCTGCCGCGCTTGGTCAGCTCGGTGCCGACCGCCTCTCCGGCGATCTGCTCGTCCTGGCCGATGTGGGTGAGGGCGCCGTACTCGGCGGACTGGGCGGATCCGGAGTTGACGGTGACCACCGGGATGCCGGCCTTGACGGCCTTGGCGATCACGTCCTTGAGGGCCTCGGGCTTGGCGAGGCTCACGATGAGCCCGTCCACCTTCTGGTCGATGGCGTTCTGGACGAACTGGGCCTGCTGCTGCGCCTGGTCGTCGTGGGCGTAGACGAAGTTGATGTTGTCCTTCGCCGAGGCCTCCTTGGCGCCCTTCTGCACGATGTCCCAGAAGGTGTCGCCGTCGCCCGCATGGGTGACCATCGCGAAGGTCCAGCGCGGGGTGGACACGGCGGGCCGGCCCGCCTCGGCGGCCTTCGCCCGCTCCTCGGCGCGCTTGCCGCCCGTGCTGCTGCAACCCGCGAGGGAGGCTCCCAGCACCGCCGCGAGCACGGCGCCGACGACGCGTACCCCTGTCCGAACCCTAGCCACGTCGCCGTGCCTTTCCCTCGTCGTGCGTGCCACTGATGTCAAAGCGGTCATTCCGGTTCCAGCCGCCCAGTATCCGCCACAGTGGACCACGGGAGCCCATCGGGGCCTTCAGGACCATCGAGACGCCCCGGGCCGATTGACAGGTCCCCCGGACGGGGTCAGGTTGAGTGCATGCGCATCGGGCTCATCGGAACGGGCCGGATCGGCTCGTTCCACGCGGCGGCACTGGCCCGCAACCCGGAGGCGGGCTCCCTCCTGCTCGCCGACGCCGATCCCGCGCGGGCGGTGCGGCTCGCGGACCGGCTCGGGGCCACGGCCGCGCCCTCCGTGGAACAGATCTTCACCTGGGGAGTGGACGCGGTGGTCGTGTCCTGCGCCACCGACGGACACGCCGAGCTGGTCGTCCGGGCCGTGCGCGGCGGGCTGCCGGTGTTCTGCGAGAAGCCCGTGGCCCCTGATCTGGCACGGAGCCTGGCGGTGCTGCGCGAGGTGGCCGCGATGGACGGTCTGCTCCAGCTGGGGTTCATGCGCCGCTTCGACGCGGGATACCGCACCGCGCGGGAGCTGGTCCGCTCGGGCGCGCTGGGCCGGCTGCACACCGTACGGACGATGACGGCCGATCCCGCCCCGCCGGCCGCCGCGTACCTGGCGACCTCCGGGGGGCTGTACCGCGACTGCCTGGTGCACGACTTCGACATGGTGCGCTGGGTGACCGGGTGCGAGGTGGCCGAGGTGTACGCGACCGGGTCGGACGCGGGTCCGGCGCGGTTCCGGGAGGCCGGTGACATCGACACGGCCGCGGCCGTGCTCACGCTGGACGACGGGACGCTGGCGACGTGTACCGGTACGCGGTGCAACGGCGCCGGGTACGACGTACGGATGGAGCTGGCCGGGGAGCTGGACCAGGTCTCCTCCGGGCTGGACGACCGTACGCCGATCGCCTCGACCGAACCGCACGGCCCGCCCCCGGCGAGCAAGCCGTGGACGGGGTTCCTGGAACGATTCGCCCCCGCCTACGAGGCGGAGCTGGCGGCCTTCGTGCGGCTGGTGCGCGGAGAGGGCCCCAACCCGTGCGACGGCCGGGAGGCCCTGGCCGCGATGCGCGTGGCGGAGGCGTGCGAGCTGTCGCGGCGGGAGCGGCGCCGGGTCCGGATGGAGGAGGTCCCGGACCTGTGAGGGGGGTGTGCCGGTGGCCATGGGCCGGGACTACCAGCGCACCGGCAGCCGGGTCACGCCCCGCATCAGGCTGCCCCCGATCCAGACCGGCGGGCCCGCGTCGGGGTCCTCGGCCAGCTCCGGGAAGCGTTCCAGCAGGCCCCGGATGGCTGTGCGGCCCTCCATACGGGCCAGCGGGGCGCCGATGCAGAAGTGCAGCCCGTGCCCGAAGGCGAGGTGCCCCTGGGGGCCGCGCCGGATGTCGAACGTGTCGGGCTCGGCGTAGCGCCCGGGGTCGCGGTCGGCGCCGGCCAGCGAGACCAGGACGGTGGCCCCGGCCGGGATGAGGGCGCCGCCGAGCTCCATGTCCTCGCGGGCGTAGCGGTAGGTGGCGTTCTGCACCGGGCCCTCGTAGCGGAGCATCTCCTCGATCGCCCCGTCGAGGAGGCCGTCGTAGTCTGCGCGCAGGGCGGCGAGCTGGTCGGGGTGGGCCAGCAGGGCCCGTATGCCGTTGGAGATGAGGTTCACCGTCGTCTCGTGGCCGGCGACCAGCAGCAGGAAGGCCATCCCGATCAGCTCGTCCGGGGAGAGGGAGTCGCCGTCCTCGTCGCGGGTGCGGATCAGGGCGCCGAGCAGGTCCTCGTCCGGGGCTTTGGCCTTGGCTTCGATGAGCTCGCCGAGATAGACGCTGAGCTGCTGGTGGGCGCTGGTGTCCGGGGCGCCGCTGGGCGCGACGACCTCCTTGGACCAGTAGCTGAAGCGCTCGCGGTCCAGGTCGGGGACGCCCAGGAGTTCGCAGATGACGGTCATGGGCAGCGGGAAGGCGACGGCCTTGATGAGGTCGGCGGAGCGCTGCGGGCGTGCGGCCATGGCGTCGAGCAGTTCCCCCGTGACCTGCTCGACGCGGGGGCGCAGGCCCTCCATGCGGCGGGCGGTGAACTCGCGGGCGACCAGGCGGCGCAGCCGCGTGTGGTGCGGCGGGTCGGACTCCAGCATGTTGGTGTTGGCGGCGGTGGGCACCAGGCCCGGTATGTTGCCGCCGCTGTCGCGCCAGTTCTTCAACAGGCCCGGGTGGTTGAGGGCCTGCCGGGCCTCTTCGTAGCCGACCACGAGCCAGGTCGGGGCGTACTCGGTGGCCGAGACATCGACGCGGTGAACCGGGCCCGCCGCCCGCAGTCGGGCGTAGAAGGCGTACGGGTCGTCATGGAAGTCCGCGGAGTTCATGCTGATGTCCGGCTGTGGCATGTAGCCACCCTACGGCGGCAGTTCGGCGCTGGACCCGCCGTTTTCCGGCCACTCACGCGGTGGCCGCGCGGCGGCCCCAGGCGGTGCCTGCGAGGACGAGCGCGGCGCCCGCGAAGCCGGCCGGGCCGAGGTGTTCGCCTCCGATGGCGATGCTGGCGGCGGCCGCCCACAGGGGTTCGGTGCCGAGGAGCAGGCTGACGCGGGAGGGCGAGGTACGGCGTACGGCCCACATCTGCACGAAGAAGGCGAAGAGGGTGCAGAAGACGGAGAGGAAGGCGAGTCCCGCCCACTCGGCGGGGCCGAAGGCGGTGGCGGCGGCCCAGGGGCTGTCGCCGGTGCCGGGCAGTGCGGCCAGTACGGCGAACACGAGCACGGCGCCGCCGAGCTGGACGGTGGTCAGCGACAGCGAGTCGGCGTCCTGGACGGCCTTGATCCGGGCCATCAGCAGCACGTGCGCGGTGCGGGCGAGGGCGGCGCCGAGGATGAGCAGGTCGCCGGTGCTGGGCGCGCTGAACCCGGCGCCCTGGGTGAGCAGCACGACGCCGGCGACGGAGACGGCGGCCGCGCCGAGGAAGGCCGGCGAGGGTGCGGTGCGGCGGACGGCGGCCTCGGCGAGCGGGGTGAAGATCATGGTCAGGCTGATGATCAGCCCGGCGTTGGTGGCGGAGGTGTGCACGACCCCGTAGGTCTCCAGCAGGAAGATCCCGCCGAGTACGAGGCCCAGCAGTCCGGCGCCGCGCAGCTGGGCGGGACTCAGCCCGCGCAGCCTCCGCCACCCGGCGACGACGAGGACCGGCAGCACCAGCGCGAAGCGGAGGACGAGCACCGCGACCACGGTGTGCGTGGCGGTGATGCCCTTGGCGGCGAGGTAGCTCCCGCCCCAGACGACGGCCAAGGCCAGGACGGGCAGATCGGCGAGCCAGGCCCTGCGGGGGGCGAGGGCGAGGGCGGCCAGGGCGGTCGAGGTCACCGGGGTCTCCAACGGCGGGAAGCGGGTGGAGGCTTCGGTGACTCGCACGGGTGCGGCTCACCGTACCGGAGCCGATCATGACCGGTCGACCCCTTTTGCGGGCCGGTGGCGGCGGCCCCTTCATCGGCGGGGACGTGGCATGAACGGCCCCGTGGCATCGGCGGGCACGTGGTCCAGCCGGAGCTGGACCCCCGGTGGCCACGGTTGCTTCGGGTCCTGGGTCAATCCAGGAACGAGCCGAAGGCGGCGCGGCCCGTCGGCCGGTAGGTGTGGATGGCGATGCCGCTCGACGTCGTACGGGAGCTCGTCAGCTCGCAGGCCGTCGGCAGCCCGCCGGTCGGGAACAGCCGGCGCCCGGCGCCCAGGAACACCGGGTAGACGAGCAGGTTCAGCTCGTCCACGAGGTCCCGGGCCAGCAGCCACTGGGCGAGCTGCCCGCTGCCGTGCACCTGCAGCTCGCCGTCGAGCCCGTCCTTGACCCGGACGATCTCGCTCTGCAGCTGCTCCCCGTCGAGCACGGTCGCCGGGCCCCAGGCGGGCTCCTTGAGCGTGGTCGAGGCCACGTACTTCGGCAGCCTGTTCAGGTTGCCCGCGATCGGGTCGGCGGGGTCGTCGTGCTGCGGCCAGTACGACGCGAAGATCTCGTACGTCCGCCGCCCCAGCAGGAACGCCCCGGTCCGGCCGAAGACCTCGGTGACGAACTCCCCCATTTCCTCGTCGGCGTACGGCACCACCCACCCGCCGTACGCGAATCCGCCGCTGGTGTCCTCCTCCGGCCCGCCGGGGGCCTGCATCACGCCGTCGAGGGTCAGGAAAGTGGTGAGGGTCAGCTTGCCCATGGCTCTGCGCTCCTAGCTCGGTCGTCCGTACGCAGGTTCAGACTCCCGGGCCGCCGCGGACTCATCGGTGCGGCGCGCGAAAACTCCATGTCCGATTCCCGCCAGCGCCCGATCACGGACTCCCATTTCATTGAACCCGCAACCATTCGGCGGAGGAGGACACCATGAACGGATCTGTGGCACTGGTGACGGGCGGCAGCCGCGGGATCGGCGCGGCGAGCGCGCTGCGGCTGGCGGAGGACGGGCTCGACGTCGTGGTCACGTACGTCAACGACGCGCGGGCGGCGGCCGAGGTGGTCGGCAAGGTGGAGGCCCTCGGGCGGCGCGCGATGGCCGTACGGGCCGACGCGGGCGAGGCGGCCGATGCCGTGGCCGCGGTGGAGGAGACCGTACGGGGCTTCGGGCAGATCGACGTCCTGGTCAACAACGCCGGGGTGGGCGTACTCGGGCCCCTCGACGGGCTGGGCCTGGCCGATGTGGACCGGGTGCTGGCCGTCAACGTGCGGGGGGCGTTCCTTGCCGCCCAGGCGGCGGCCGGGCGGATGGGCTCCGGCGGGCGGATCATCACCATCGGCAGCTGCATGACCCAGCGGGTCCCGGGCCCCGGCGGCGCGCTGTACGCGATGAGCAAGTCGGCGCTGTCCGGGCTGACCAAGGCGCTGGCCCGGGAGCTCGGCGGGCGCGGCATCACCGCGAACCTGGTGCATCCCGGGCCGGTGGACACGGACATGAACCCGGCGGACGGCCCCTACGCGGACCCGCAGGCGGCGATGACGGCCCTCGGCAGGTTCGGCGCGGCGCCGGAGGTGGCGGCCATGGTGTCCTTCCTGGCCGGGCCGGACTCCGTGTACGTGACGGGCGCGGAATTCGCGGTGGACGGCGGCTACGCGGCGTAGCCCTCGCCGGGCGTGCGGAGCGGCATAGCCCTCGCCGGGCGTGCGGAGCGGCATAGCCCTCGCCGGGCGTGCGGAGCGGCATAGCCGTCGCCGGGCGTGCGGAGCGGCATAGCCCTCGCCGGGCGTGCGGAGCGGCATAGCCCTCGCCGGGCGTGCGGAGCGGCATAGCCCTCGCCGGGCGTGCGGAGCGGCGTAGCCCTCGCCGGGCGTGCGGAGCGGCGTAGCCCTCGCCGGGCGTGCGAATACGCCGAAGGGGCGCACCGTCGACGGTGCCCCTTCGGGCCGTGCGCGCCCCGGGGGTGTCGGCCCCCGGGGCAGTCGGCGGGGGGCGTCAGCCGCCCAGTTCCTGGTGGCGGGCGGTCAGCGCGGCCGCGCCCGTCTCCGTCAGCGAGCCGTACAGGCGCAGGCGGGAGAAGCCGCCGTCCGGGAAGATGTCGATCCGGACGTGCGTGCCGACCGCCGGGGCGTCCAGTACGAAGCGGTGGTTGGTGTCGGGCTGCAGGCGGGTGCGCGGCAGGAACTCAGTCCACTCGCCCTCCTCGCCGGTCTTGACCGACAGCGAGGCCCAGCCGGCCGAGTTGCCCTTGAGGTAGGCGGTGTCGATCTCGACGGCGCGGATCTCGGACTCGGCGACGAGCTGGTAGCGGATCCAGTCGTTGCCGTTGTCGCGGCGGCGGGCGGTCTCCCAGCCGTCGTCCATCTTGCGGGAACGGCCCGGGTTGATGGTGTTGGTCGGCGGGGAGTAGAAGCGGTTGGAGGCGTCCTGGACGGAGCCGCCGTTCTCCAGGGCCACCACGTCGAAGGAGCCGAGCGCGTCGAGCCACTTCGGGTCGGGCAGGACCTCGCCGTAGACGCGCAGGCGGGCGATGCCGCCGTCGGGGTGCTGGTTGACGCGCAGGTGCGTGAAGCGCTGCTCGGCGTTCACCTCGAAGCCGTTGGCCGCGTGGCCGCCGACCGGGGTGCGGGCGACGATGGTCGTCCACTTCACGTCGTCGCCCTGGAGCTCCTCCGGGGTCGGCGCGAGGGCGCCCTCCCAGTTGGTGCCCTCGATGGAGACGGCCTGCGGCATGTTGCCGCGGAAGTGGGCGGTGTCGACGACGATGCCGCGGATGACGCCGGGGGCGCCCAGGCGTACGAGCGCCCAGTCGTGGTCCTCGGCGGTCGGCCAGGGCTGCTCGGCGGAGACACCGCGGCGGCGGCGGGTCTCCCAGCCGTCCATGATCTTGCCCTTGTGGCCGAAGTGCTCGGGGTCGAAGTGCCCGGCCTCGGCGATGAGCAGGTTCTCGCGCTGGGCGAAGAACTCGTCGTTGGCGGCGATGACACCGGCGCCCAGCTCACGGGCGGCGAGGTTCGCGTACTGGGTGAAGGGGAAGTCCGCGGTGCGGTAGTCCGCGTACGGGTCGCCGCCTCCGTACGGGTTCGCGTTACCGGTGAAAGAGGGAATCGCCACTGTCAGTTCTGCCTTTCGAGGAGGAGGCCCGTGGGCTCGGTCGGGGTGCCGTGGTCGGCGATCTGCGTACCGCGCAGCCAGGTGGACTTCACGACGCCGTGCAGCGTCTTGCCCGCGTACGCCGTGACCTGGTTGCGGTGGTGGAGCTCGGCCGGGTCCACGGTGAAGGTCTCTTCGGGGGCCAGGACGGCGAAGTCGGCGTCGCGGCCGGCCTCGATCGCGCCCTTGCTGCCCAGTCCGGCCAGCGCGGCCGGGGCGGCGGACATCCAGCGGGCGACGTCCTCCAGGGTGCGTCCGCGGCGGCGGGCCTCGGTCCAGATCGCCGGGAGGCCCAGCTGGAGCGAGGAGATGCCGCCCCAGGCGGTGGCGAAGTCGCCGGTCTTCAGGTCCGCGGTGGAGGGCGAGTGGTCGGAGACGATGCAGTCGATCGTTCCGTCGGCGAGCGCGTCCCACAGCAGGTCCTGGTTGGCGGCCTCGCGGATGGGCGGGCAGCACTTGAACTCGGTGGCGCCGTCCGGGACTTCCTCGGCAGTCAGGGTGAGGAAGTGCGGGCACGACTCGACCGTGATCTGCACGCCCTCGGCCTTCGCGGCGGCGATCAGCGGCAGCGCGTCGGAGGAGGACAGGTGCAGGACGTGGACGCGGGCGTTCAGTCGCTTCGCCTGGGCGATCAGGTTCTCGATCGCGGTGTTCTCGGCATCCTTGGGGCGGGAGGCGAGGAAGTCGGCGTACTTGGGGCCCGGGTTCTGCGGCGCGGACTCCAGGTGGTGCGGGTCCTCGGCATGCACGATCAGCAGACCGCCGAAGCCGGTGATCTCGGCGAGGGAGGTGGCCAGCTGCTCCTGGTCGAGCTGAGGGAACTCGTCCACGCCCGAGGGCGACAGGAAGCACTTGAAGCCGAAGACGCCGGCGTCGTGCAGCGGGCGCAGGCCCTTGACGTTGTCCGGCAGCGCGCCGCCCCAGAAGCCGATGTCCACGTGCGCCTTGGTACGGGCGACCTCCTGCTTGACGCGCAGGTGGTCCACGGTGGTGGTCGGCGGAAGGGAGTTGAGGGGCATGTCGAGGATCGTGGTGATGCCTCCGGCCGCGGCGGCGCGGGTGGCCGTCCAGAAGCCCTCCCACTCGGTGCGGCCGGGATCGTTCACGTGGACGTGGGTGTCCACCAGGCCGGGGAGCAGGACGTCGTCTCCGAAGTCCTCCAGCCGGGCTCCGGCCGGCACTTCGGCCTCGTACGCCAGCACGGCCGTGATCTTCCCGCCGGCGACGGCCACCGAAGCGGCACGCGTCCCCTCGGGGGTGATGACGCGCGTCGAGCGCAGTACCAGTTCCACAGCCACGTCGGACACGGAACCTCCCCATCTACTTCCACAGAGCGAAATTCAACGTTCTGTTGACGGAGTCTTCACGCCGATCCGGAGCCAGTCAAGAGCGCCCGGACGGACCACTGACACGTCTCCATCGCAATTGGATGTTTCCACAGGATGGAATTAAGATTTCACTATCCAGAATGTAGCTATCACTACCCGGGGGCGGGAAGGTAACTTCCCGAGGATGTCCGCCACCCGGACAAACCGCCTCTGACCGGCGGGGACGGCATTTGCCCCGGCTCTAGGGCCGACGCCGACCGACCGGTAGGCTGCTTCCTTGCCTGCCAGCACCGAAAGGACCGCGCCGTGCCGACGTCCAGCGCCAGCACCACCGACGCTTCCGCCAAGCCCACCGCCGCCAGCGGTGGCGTCCAGTCCCTTGAGCGCGCCTTCGATCTGCTCGAACGTATGGCCGACGCCGGAGGCGAAGTCGGCCTCAGCGAGCTCTCCGCCGCCAGCGGCCTGCCGCTGCCGACCATCCACCGGCTCATGCGCACCCTCGTCGCGTGCGGCTATGTCCGGCAGCAGCCCAACCGACGGTACTCCCTCGGGCCCCGGCTGATCCGCCTCGGCGAGTCCGCGTCGCGGCTGCTGGGCACCTGGGCCCGCCCGTACCTCGCCCGGCTGGTCGAGGAGACCGGTGAGACGGCGAACATGGCCCTGCTCGACGGGGACGAGATCGTCTACGTCGCCCAGGTGCCGTCCAAGCACTCCATGCGCATGTTCACCGAGGTCGGCCGGCGCGTCCTGCCGCACTCCACGGGGGTGGGCAAGGCGCTGCTCGCGTACACCCCCGCCGACGAGGTACGGGCCCTGCTCGCGCGCACCGGGATGCCGGCCGCGACCGAGAAGACCATCACCACGCCCGAGGGCTTCCTCGAGGCGCTGGAGCAGGTCCGCAGGGCGGGCTACGCGGTCGACGACAATGAGCAGGAGATAGGGGTCCGCTGCCTCGCCGTGTCGGTGCCGAACTCGCCGACCGCCGCCGCGATCTCCATCTCCGGTCCGGCGGGCCGGGTCACCGAGGCCCTGACCGACTCGATCGTGCCGATCCTCCAGGGTGTCGCGGCCGAGCTGTCGGTGGCGCTGGCCAGCCAGAACCCCGCCTAGGGCACCGTCGTACGAAGGCCCCGGCCGCCCCCCGCACGAGGGGCGGCCGGGGCCTTCGTGCACCCGGCGTACCTCCGGATCAGGCGGCGGACACTCTCTCGGTCTCCGTCAGGCGGCCGTCCGTCATGGTCGCCGTGCGGTCCATCCGCTCCAGGTGGGCGTGGTCGTGGGTGACCAGCACCGTCGCGGTGGAGCGCTCACGGGTCAGGGTGACCAGCAGGTCGAGCACGGCCGCGCCGCGCTCGTGGTCGAGGGCGCTGGTCGGCTCGTCGACCAGCAGCACGGCGGGCTCGTTCATCAGGGCGCGAGCGATGTTCACCCGCTGTCGCTGGCCGCCGGAGAGCTGATGGGGGCGCCTGTCGGCCTTGTCGGCCAGGCCCACTGCGTCCAGCAGCTCCAGGGCGCGCCGGCGCAGCTGCCGGGAGGGGCGGCCGGAGAGGTGGGCCATGACCTGGAGCTGCTCGGCGGCGGTCAGCGAGGCCAGCAGATTCGGCTGCTGGAAGACGATGCCGATCTTCTCGCGGCGCAGGGCCGACTTCTCGGCGGCGCTGAGCCGCGCGGTGTCCTGGCCGGCCACCACCACCTGCCCGGAGTCCGGGGTGACCAGGGTGGCGGCTACGGCGAGCAGGCTGGACTTACCGGAGCCGGACGGTCCGATCACCGCCGTCAGCGTGCCCGCGGGCACCTCCAGGCGGACCGCGTCGAGGGCGGTGAGCCGGCTGTCGCCGTCCGGGTAGGTGAGCGTGACGTCGTGCACGAGCAGGGTCATCGGGCGCTCCCGAGGGCGGTCAGGGGGTCGACGGCGGTGATCCGCCGGATGGACAGGGCCGCCCCGAGCGCGCCGAGCACGATCATGATCGCGGCGGGGAAGAGCACGGTCGCGGCGTCGAGTACGAAGGGCACGTCGCCCCCGCTGATCAGCGCGCCGAAGGCGGCGGCGAGAGCCGTGCCCAGTCCGGTGCCGAGGGCCAGCATGACGACGGCCTGGCCGAGGGCGTCCCCCAGCAGGTACGGGGTGGAGGCACCCAGTGCCTTCAGGACGGCGATGTCACCGCTGCGCTGGATCGTCCACACCGTGAAGAAGGCCCCTATCACCAGGGCCGAGATCGCGAAGAGGAAGCCGCGCATCAGCTGGAGCGAGCCGTTCTCCGACGTGTAGGAGCCGATGGCGCTCAGCGCTCCGTCGACGGTCCGGGTCTTGGTGGCGGCGGCCTTGTCACCGGCGGCGAGGTCGGCCCCGGGGGCGTCCAGGGCGATCACGGTGGCAAGGGTGTCGAGGGAGGTGCCGGGGTTGCCGATCCGCTGCCAGTCGCCCAGGTCCATCCAGACCACGGGGGTGTGGCTGAAGGCGGCGGTGCCGGCGACGGCGGCCACGGTGAGTTCGAGGGGGCCGACCCTGAGCCTGGCGCCCGCCGTGAGCCCGCCGAGCTCCTTGGCGGCCTTCTCGGTGAGGATCGCCTTGCCCTGGGTGAGGCCGGACTTCGGCGGCGCGAGCCTCCCGGCCGGGTCGACGCCGAAGACGGAGACGGCGGCGGCACGCTCACCGGAGACGGCATTAGTGGTCCGGATGCCGAGCGGCTCCGCCGCCTTCACCCCCGGCTGCCCGCGCCAGGCCTGCCAGGCGCTCTCGGGCACCTGGGAGTTGGTGAAGGACACCTTCTGGTCCCCGGCGGGCGCCGCGAAGGCCAGATGCGTGGCGGGCAGTCCGGTGATTGCCGAGATGTTCTCCCGGGCCAGTCCGGAGGTGAGCCCGGAAAGCAGGCCGACCAGCAGCGTGATCAGCAGGACGACGGAGCCCATGAGGGCGAAGCGGCCCTTGGCGAACCGTAGATCTCTCCATGCGACGAACATGTGCCCCACCTTCGTCGTCCGCGTGGCCACGGGACATCGCGCCACGGGAGCGATCCTGGTATCGAAGGACGCATCCGGACATCAAACTTTTGGTTGACCGGGGGTCGTCGGCGCCCACTTACGCTGGTCGGGCCATGGCTGCTACGGATCACCCCGCCTCCCGCCCCCTGACCCCCGTCTCGCGCGTGCTGCGCCTGTGCCTGCACGCGCTGTTCTTCGGGCTGCTCGCGCTGGCCGCCGGACGGCCCGTCGCCGACTCCGCCCCGCACGCCGGATGGGTGGTCGCCGGGTGCGCGGTCGCCGCCGCTGTGTACCTCGCCGGGGTGCGGGCGCCCTCCGTGCACCGCTCGCCCGTCGCCGGGGCGGTGTGGCTGGCGGGGCTCGGGGCCGTCTGGGCGGGGCTGCTCGCGCTCTCCCCCGACGGGCTGTGGCTCGCCTTCCCGCTGTACTTCCTGGAGCTGCACCTGCTGCGGCTGCGCTGGGGGATCACAGCTGTCGCGGTGACCGCCTGCGCGGCGATCGGCGGGTTCCTGGCGCACAGCACCACGGTGACCCCGGGGGCGTTCCTCGGGCCGCTCCTGGGCGCGGCGGTGGCGGTGGCGACCGTACTGGGCTACCAGGCGCTGTACCGGGAGAGCGAGCGGCGCCGAGAGCTGATCGAAGAGCTCATCACGACACGGGCGGAGCTGGCGGCCGCCGAGCGGAGCGCGGGGATCCTGGCCGAGCGGGAGCGGCTGGCCCGGGAGATCCACGACACGCTGGCCCAGGGCCTGTCGTCCATCCAGCTGCTCCTGCGGGCGGCGGAGCGATCGCTGCCCGACGACGCCCCGGCTCTGGAGCACATCGGCCGGGCCCGGGAGGCCGCCCAGGAGAACCTCGCCGAGGCGCGTCGTTTCGTACGGGCCCTCACGCCTCCGGATCTGGAACACGGATCGCTCGCGGCGGCGCTGGAACGGCTGTGCTCGGCCGCCCCCGGTCCGCGCGTGCGCTTCTCCCTGAGCGGGGCACCGCGGGTCCTGCCCACCCCGTACGAGGTGGCGCTGCTGCGGATCGCGCAGTCGGCTCTGGCCAATGTGGTGCGGCACGCGGGGGCCGGGCGCGCCGAGATCACCCTCACCTTCATGGACACGTCGGTCACGCTGGACATCGTCGACGACGGCAAGGGTTTCAACCCCGCGTCCGCCCCCTCCGGCGAGGGCGGCTTCGGTCTGCCCGCGATGCGTTCGCGTGCCGAGACGCTGGGCGGGCTGTTCACGGTGGAGTCCGCCCCGGGCCAGGGCACCGCCGTGGCCGTCACCCTGCCGTTGCCCGCGGAGGCACCGTGACCATCCGTCTCCTCCTGGCCGACGACCACCCGGTGGTCCGGGCCGGCCTGCGCGCGGTCCTGGACACCGAGCTGGACTTCGAGGTGGTCGCCGAGGCGGCCACCGCCGAGCGGGCGGTGGAGCTGGCCGCCTCCGCCGACGTGCACGTGGTCCTGATGGACCTCCAGTTCGGCTCCGGCATGCACGGCTCGGCGGCCACCGCGGCGATCACCGCCCGTCCCTCGGCACCCCGGGTTCTGGTCCTGACCACGTACGACACGGACGCGGACATCCTGGCGGCGGTGGAGGCGGGCGCCTCGGGCTACCTGCTGAAGGACGCCCCGCCGGAGGAACTGGCGGCGGCGGTCCGCACGGCGGCGGCCGGCCAGTCGGCGCTGGCCCCGGCGGTGGCGCTGCGCCTGATGGACCGCATGCGGACACCGGCGGAGGCCCTGACCAAGCGGGAACTGGAGGTCCTCCAGCTGGTCGCGGACGGCCTGTCGAACCAGCAGATCTCGAAGAAGCTCTTCCTCAGCCAGGCCACGGTCAAGTCCCACCTGGTCCACATCTACGCGAAACTCGGCGTCGACTCCCGCACCTCCGCGGTCGCGGCCGCCGCCACCCGCCGCCTGATCCGCACGCCGTAGGGGGGCCAGCCCCAGGGCGGACAGGACGCAGGCGGGTGCGCGGCCCGGCCCGGCGGGAGCATCGGAGTGTCGAGTCCGCCGACCGGAGAGTGAGCCCCGATGCACACCGCCGTCGCACCCCGCCCTGTCACGCCCCCCGCCGAGGTCCGCACGGCATTCGCGCTCTGGCTCACGGCGGTGGCCGCCGGAGCGTTCGAGACCGCCCTCATGCTCGGCCGGGTTCCGGCCGACGAGATCGGCGGCGGCCTGGTGGTCCGCCTGACCGTCTTCACCGCGGCCGTCCTGGTCGCCTTCCGCATGCGCTCGGGTGCGCGCTGGGCCCGGATCACCCTGGCCGTCGGCCTCGGCGTCGTCGGTACCGCCTCGCTGGTCGTGGAGCCCTTGCGGTACCTCCTCGACGGGGGTTCCCTCACCTCCGCCCTGTCGGGCGCGGACACCCTCGCCTGGGTCTTCGGCGCGAGCCGGACGCTCCACCTGGCGGCCGTGCTGACGGCGGTGGCCCTGATGTTCCGCCCGGCGGCGAACGCGTACTTCCGCGAGCGGCCGTAGGGCCGGCCTACGCCACCCAGTACGGCCGTTCCACCGCCGGGGTCAGCGGGACGCCGTCGTGGAAGGCCTGCGCGAGGAGCCGTACGCCCTCGTCCAGGCGGTCGGCGGGCAGCGTGTACGGAATCCGGAGCCGGTGTTCGAAGGTCCCGGGGTCCACCCCGAAGCGGGCTCCACGGCCGATGTACACACCGGCGGCCGCGGCCCGCTCCGACAGCGCGGTGCTGACCGGCTCGCCGAGGTTCACCCACAGCGACAGCCCGCCCGGCGGAAGCTGCCAGGACCACTCCGGCGCGTGCCGCTGGAGCGACCGCACCAGCGCCTCCCGCTGGATCCGCAACTGCGCGAGGCGCGCGGGCAGGGCCCGGTCCAGCCCCTCCAGCAGCGGGAGCGCCACCAGCTGGTCCAGCACCGAGCCGGTCATGTCCGCGGCGACCCGGACCGCCGTCAGCTCCGTGATCATCTTGGCGGAGGCCCGGACCCAGCCCACCCGCAGCCCGCCCCAGTGGGTCTTGCTCAGCGACCCGATGGTCACCACGTGGTCCGCACCGCCCCTGGGGGCGAGCGAGGCCAGCGGCGCCGGCGCCGGTACGTCCAGGGCGATGTCGGCGATGGTCTCGTCCACCACCAGCCAGGTTCCGGTCCGGCGGGTCGCCGCCAGCAGCCGCAGCCGCTGCTCCTGCGGCATCAGCGCACCCGTCGGGTTGTGGAAGTCCGGAATCACATACGCCAGCCTCGGCACGGTCTGCCGCAGCGTGGACTCGGCGATCTCCATGTCCCACCCGGCGTCGGACACGGCGATCGACCCGGTGCGCAACCGGGCGTGCCGCAGCGCGTCCAGGGCGTTGGCGTAGGTCGGGTTCTCGGTGACGACCCGGTCCCCCGCCCGGCACAGCAGGCTCATCACCAGCGCGAACGCCTGCTGGGCGCCGGCCGTGACCAGGATCTGCTCGGGCCGGGTCGGCAGGCCCCGCCGGGTGAACCGCTCGGCGATGGCGGTCCGCAGGTCGGGCAGACCGAACGGGTGGTACCCGGGGCCCCGGGCCGCCCCGGGCAGCCGGGTCGCGGCCCAGGCGAGCGCGTCGGCGAGGGCGCCGTCCGGGGCTCCCATGGCGGCGATGGCGAGGTCGATCCCCGGATCGCCGTCGGGGCGGTATCCCCCGGACCCGAGCAGCAGGTGCGCCCCGACCGGGCCGTGGCCCTCGGGGAGTTCGGTCCAGGTGCCGGAGCCGCGCCGGCTGCGTACGTAGCCGCTCTCGCGCAGCAGGTCGTACGCCCCGGTGACGGTGGCCCGGCTGGCGCCGACCGCCTCGGCGAGCTCGCGCTCGGCGGGCAGCCGTACGTGCAGGGCGATCCGGCCGTCGAGGACCAGGGTGCGGACGGCGTCGGCGAGCGCCCGGTAGCCGGGGCGGGCCAGCACCTCGGCGGGCAGCAGGGCCGCGAGCTGGCGGCTGCCGATGGTTCTGTCCGCTGTCTGGACCACTCGCCCGTTTGCCATGCCAACCTCCCCCGATTGGCTCTGCCCGCCAGGCCAATCCAGGGTCCAGACTCGCGGTATTGGCCCCCGATTGGCAAGGAGCAGCCGAAATGTTGACGAGGCTCACCGACCGCGACGAACGCGCCCTGGTCGCCGCCACCGAGAACCGGATCTCCGAGCCGCTGCGGATCGGGGCCGCGCTGGCCGCCGTACGACGCACTCTGGCGCGGCGGCCCGCCCGTTCGGCGCAGGGGCGAGAATCGGTGGCATGCCAGCCAACACACACCCGGCAGACGACACCGCCGCCCACCCCGCTCCCCCAGTGATCGCGGGCCTGCTCCTCGCCGCCGGCGGCGGCCGCCGGCTCGGTGGGCGCCCCAAGGCCCTGCTCCCCTATCGCGGGCGCCCGCTCGTCGAGAACGCCGTACGGGTGCTGCGCGAGGCCGGCTGCGGCCCGGTGCACGTGGTGCTCGGCGCCTCGGCGGCCGAGGTCCGCGAGCGCGCCGACCTGACCGGCTGCGTGGTCGTGGACAACCCGGACTGGGCCGAGGGCATGGGCTCGTCGCTGCGGGTCGGCCTCGCCTCGCTGGCGGGCACGGACGCCAGCGCGGCCCTGGTCTCCCTGGTGGACCAGCCGGGCATCGGCCCCGCGGCGGTGGCCCGGGTCCGCGCGGCGTACGGCTCCCGCACAAGCCTGGTGGCGGCGTCGTACGGCGGGGAGCGCGGCCATCCGGTGCTCTTCGGGGCGGACCGGTGGGCGGACATCGCGGCGACGGCGACCGGGGACAAGGGCGCGCGGGTGCACCTGACACGGCATGCGGCGGATCTGACCCTGGTGGAGTGCGGGGACATCGCGGAGGCCTTCGACATCGACACCCCGCCCGACCTGGCACGTCTGGCTTGAACGGGGCTTGAGCGGGGTGTGACCGCGATGGCACTGAGGGCCACCGGACGTCAAAATCTGTTGACTCAGAGAATCTCGACATCAACAAACCATTGAACTTCCACCATGAGGAAATTACTATCCACTGGTCAGAAGCGCCCTGAACCCCCAGACGGCGCCCGCGACCGTATTCCGGAACTCTCCACACCCGACGGCACTGCGTGCCGTCTCGCGCGAGCATTCCCCCGCGGCCGCCAGGCACCGCCGCTGAAGGAGTGACAGATATGTCCGCACCAGCGCCGTCCCCGCTGGCCATCGTCGCCGCCGAGCCCCTGCCCCGGCAGGACGAAGTCCTCACCGAAGCGGCCCTCGCCTTCGTGACGGAACTCCATCGCCGGTTCGGTCCCCGCCGGGCCGAATTGCTCGCCCGCCGCGCCGAACGGCGCGCCGAGATCGCCCGCACCTCCAGCCTCGACTTCCTCCCGGACACCGCACAGGTCCGCGAGGGCGACTGGAAGGTCGCGCCGGCCCCGGCCGCACTGAACGACCGCCGCGTGGAGATCACCGGTCCGACGGACCGCAAGATGACCATCAACGCCCTGAACTCGGGCGCCAAGGTCTGGCTCGCCGACTTCGAGGACGCCTCGGCTCCCACCTGGGAGAACGTCGTCCTCGGCCAGCTCAACCTCATCGACGCCTACGAGCGCCGCATCGACTTCACCGACCCGCGCACGGGCAAGGCGTACGCCCTGAAGTCCGCCGAGCAGCTCGCCACCGTCGTGATGCGGCCGCGCGGCTGGCACCTGGAGGAGCGCCACCTCCAGATCGACGGCAGCCCGGCCTCCGGTTCGCTCGTCGACTTCGGCCTGTACTTCTTCCACAACGCGCAGCGCCTGATCGACCTCGGCAAGGGCCCGTACTTCTACCTGCCGAAGACGGAGTCGCACCTTGAGGCGCGCCTCTGGAACGAGATCTTCGTCTTCGCCCAGGACTACGTCGGGATCCCGCAGGGCACCGTCCGCGCGACCGTGCTGATCGAGACGATCACGGCCGCGTACGAGATGGAGGAGATCCTGTTCGAGCTGCGCGACCACGCGGCGGGCCTGAACGCGGGCCGCTGGGACTACCTCTTCTCCATCGTGAAGAACTTCCGCGACGGCGGAGAGAAGTTCGTCCTCCCGGACCGCAACGCGGTGACGATGACCGCCCCCTTCATGCGGGCCTACACCGAACTCCTCGTCCGCACCTGCCACAAGCGCGGCGCGCACGCCATCGGCGGCATGGCGGCCTTCATCCCGTCCCGCAAGGACGCCGAGGCCAACAAGGTCGCGTTCGAGAAGGTCAAGGCCGACAAGGACCGCGAGGCGGGCGACGGCTTCGACGGCTCCTGGGTCGCCCACCCCGACCTGGTCCCGATCGCGATGGCCTCCTTCGATGCGGTGCTCGGCGAGAAGCCGAACCAGAAGGACCGCCTGCGCGAGGACGTCTCGGTGGCCCCGGGCGACCTGATCGCGATCGACTCCCTGGACGCGAAGCCGACGTACGAGGGCCTGCGCAACGCGGTCCAGGTCGGCACCCGTTACATCGAGGCGTGGCTGCGCGGCCTGGGCGCCGTCGGCATCTTCGGCCTGATGGAGGACGCGGCCACCGCCGAGATCTCGCGCTCGCAGATCTGGCAGTGGATCAACGCCGGGGTCGCCTTCGAGCACGACGGCGAACTGGTGAAGGCCACCGCCGAGCTGACCCGCAAGATCGCCGCCGAGGAACTGGCCGCCATCCGCGCCGAGGTCGGCGAGGAGGCCTTCGCGGCCGGCAAGTGGCAGCAGGCGCACGACCTGCTCCTCCAGGTCTCGCTCGACGCGGACTACGCGGACTTCCTCACCCTCCCCGCGTACGACCAGCTCATCGGCTGAATCCCCGCCTTCGGCTGAACCGCACAGCAGCCGAACCCTGAAGAACAGCCCCGCTCCCGACACGCCTGACGCGTCGGGGGCGGGGCTGTCCGCTGTGTCAGCCGCCCGTCCGCGGGCACGCCCGGGCGGGATCCCGGGTGGGCACGAGCCGCACCTGGTCCGTCCGCTCCTTCAACGGGGCGTCCGTGTCGGTGTTCCACAGCAGCGCAACATCGTCGGCCACGCCGAAGAACAGATAGGGCCGGCCCGGATCGAGCAGGCCTCCCTCCGCGTTGAGCTCGGCCACCGCAACAGTGGGCTGCACGCACACCCACTCCGGCTGGACCCCGAAGTACGGGGGCGCCTGCCCGCGGTGTTCCGCGGCGGCCTTGGTCCGCTCGACGGCCCTCGCCGCGTTGTCCATGGCGAAGCTCGCCAGTGAGGCGACGACCACGACGTAGAGCAGGACGTACACGGCCACGTTCAGGTACTCGCCGGGACGCGTGAAGGCGAAGTGGAAGTGCTTGGCGATCCCCCACAGCGCAGGCCCCAGGAGCCCGACACCGAGGTAGGAAACCAGTTTCGCCCCGGCCACCACCTGCCACAGGCCCGGCACGTCGAGCTCGTCCGGGGTGAGGTCGAGACCGTCCCCGTACAGCCCGTGCAGGACCGAACCGGAGGCGACGACGAGGCCGGCCGCCATGGTCACCGCGAGCGGGACCGTGGCCGTGAGCCATTCCGTCCAGGTCGTCCACTGGCGTACGAGGAGCCAGATGCCGACGGGGGTGACCACCACCGCCGTGTCGAGCAGCATCAGGCGAGGTGTCCACGGGGCCGTCCCCAACCCGGGCACCCCGTACACGAAGAGCAGGAGGGCGAGGGCACCGAGGCATCCGCCCGCGAACCCGAACAGGCGCCCCTGGGAGGCTGCGAGGCCGCTCGCGAGGAAGAGCCCCCGCGCGAGGCATCCGCAGCCGACGGCCAGCCACAGCCACCGGGCATGGCCCTCCACTTCCCTGAAGCAGCCGGCGGCGAAGGCCATCCCGAGCAGCCAGCCGAACATCCGCGCCAGTCGCCGCATGAAGTCGTCCTCGCGCCGCAGCTCGATCGCGCGCCGCCCGCGCCGGGGCGACATCCGTACGTCGAGATCCGCGCGGGCGGGGGCGCTTCCCGGCAGGCCCATCCGGGCGAGGCGTCTGGCCTCCGACGGCGTTCCCAGCGCGATGGACCCGGTGTCGTACCAGCCGGAATTCTCCGCGGCCCGCACCCACCGGCCGACCGCGCGGCGGGGATCCGGCCGGTGGGCCGTGGTGTGGGAGCGGTACTCCTCCAGCTGCTCCCGGTCCGGATCCACCAGCTGGGTCCGCCGTACGTACATCTCCAGGACGGCCGTTTTCGCAAGCCCGCGAACGCGCCAGCCGGCCGCGCGCTCGGTCCTCTCGTTGCGCGCCCCGAAGAGCCGCACCTCGACCCAGAACAGCCGCGCCCGGGGGTCCGGGCTCAGCACTCCGGCCGACGGTCCCTCGCCCCTGCCGAACTCGTCCACGACGGGCCAGCGCTGCCCGGCGAATTCCGCTTTGGCCTGCTCGAAGTCCCGCGGCTCGCCCCGCACCTCGACCAGCGCGAGCACGCGCTGGTCGTACCGCCGTCGCGTCACCAGTCCATCCCCCTGCACACCCCCCGTCAGTTCGGTGACTGTAAGCGCGAATCGTCTCCGCACAGGCCGGATTCGGCCAGGACTCCAGGCATTCACGAGCCGAACGACCGGTCGGTTGTTACATCATCGTAATCCGCCGCTACCTGGTGGTAACAACGCACCACGTGCCACCTTTCTGCTTGCCACCGGCCGGCGGTTACCCCCACTTCCCCAGCCATGCCACGGAGTTGTTCCCTGGCTTCGCCATGGCCGACCGCAGGAGTTCCGCAGTGATCGGATTCCGCAACGTCAGCAAGAACCGGGACCGCCGTCGAGTGCGACGAATGGCCGGGATCGGGATGGTTCTGCCGCTCACCGTCGGCGCGCTCGTGGCGGGCGGGGCCGGGACCTCGGTAGCCAGTCCCGGGACCGGGCCCACCGCGGTGGTGTCCATGGGCGACAGTTACATATCCGGCGAAGCCGGGCGCTGGAAGGGCAACAGCCTGACCAACACCGGCAGCCGCAACGGCACCGACCGCGCCTGGGTCAGCGGCAGTACGTACGACCCCGCGAAGGTGTACGGGACCACCGCCGGCGGCTGTCACCGCTCCGACTCCGCCGAGGTCAAGAGCGCTGGGGCCATCGCCGACGTGGCCGTGAACCTGGCCTGTTCGGGAGCCGTCTCCGAGAACGTGTACCGGGCGTCCAACGGCGGGGTGTCCTACAAGGGCGAGGCCCCGCAGGCCGACCAGCTCGCCTCCGTGGCCGCCAGCCACGACGTCAAGGTGATCGCGCTGTCCATCGGCGGGAACGACCTCGGCTTCGCGGACATCATCAAGGCCTGCGCGTACGACTTCATCCTCTGGAACTCCTACTGCTACGACGACCAGCAGGCCGGGGTCGACGAGAAGATCGACGGGGCGATGGCGAACGTCGGCAAGTCCGTCGACGAGATCCGGGCCGTCATGCGGGGCGCCGGGTACTCCGACTCCGCGTACCGGATCGTGCTGCAGTCCTACCCGTCGCCGATACCGCGCGGCGCGGAGAACCGGTACACGCAGAGCGACTGGAGCCGCCTCAACACCGGCGGGTGCCCGTTCTGGAACCGGGACTCGGACTGGGCGCGGGACTCGCTCGTGCCGCAGATCGCCGGCCGGCTGAAGGGCGTCGCGGCGGCCAAGGGCGTGCAGTTCCTGGACCTGAAGGACATGCTCCAGGGGCGCGAGGTGTGCGCGAAGGCGAGCACGCTGGTGACCTCCACGGTCCCGGCGTCGGCGAAGACGAGCGAGTGGGCGCGCTGGATCGACAGCAGTGAGACGCAGGGGCTGGTCCAGGAGTCGATGCACCCGAACTACTTCGGCCAGCTGGCCGCCGGCCGCTGCCTCGCGCTGGTCACCGCGCAGCCGGCCACCGCCAACTTCGGCTGCAAGAACACCGCGGGGGCGGACCAGAGCGGGATGTACCTCGCGCCGGTCTCGTAACCCGGACGCAGGACGGCGCACTGTATACGGCCGCGGACCCGGAACAGGACACCTTCTACCGGGAGTTGCGGCAAGGGGTCCGGGCACACTAGTACCGCGCGGACGACGGCGGTGCGGACGCCACACCCGCAGTGGGTGGCGTCCGCACCGCCGCACGCTCGTCGCCGCGTCCGGTACGAGTCCGGGTCGGCGGGGCTCAGTGCACCGGCACCGGTTCCGCGGCCGACGAGGCCGTGCCCCGCCCGGCGCCGAGGTGGTTGAAGGCCAGGTTCAGCCCGATGGCCACCACGCAGCCCGTGCTGATGCCGGAGTCGAGGACGACCAGCAGGTCCTTCGGGAAGGCGTGGTAGAACTCGGGCGCCGCGATCGGGATCAGGCCGATGCCGACCGAGGCGGCCACGATCAGGGCATTCTCGCCCTTCTCCATGGCCGCGCCCGCCAGGGTCTGGATACCGCTGGCCGCGACCGAGCCGAAGAGCACGATGCCGGCGCCGCCGAGGACCGGCAGCGGGACGACGCCGATGACGGAGGCGGCCACCGGGCACAGACCGAGCAGGATCAGGATGCCGCCGCCGGCCGCGACGACGAACCGGCTGCGCACCTTGGTCATCGCCACGAGCCCGATGTTCTGGGCGAAGGCGCTGCACATGAAGCCGTTGAACAGCGGGCTGAGCGCGCTGCCGAGGGTGTCGGCGCGCAGGCCCCCCTCGATGGTCTTCTCGTCCGCCGGGCGCCCCACGATCTTGCCAAGGGCCAGGATGTCCGCGGTGGACTCGGTCATGCAGACCAGCATGACGATGCACATCGAGATGATGGCGGCGACCTGGAACTGGGGGGCGCCGAAGTGCAGCGGGGTCGGGAAGCCGACCAGGTCCGCGTTCTTGACGGCGTCGAAGCTGGTCATGTTCAGCGGGATCGCGATGAGGGTGCCGGCGACCAGGCCGAGCAGGATGGCGATCTGCTGGAGGAAGCCCCGCAGGAACTTGCGCATCAGCAGGACGATCGCCAGGGTGAGGGCGGCCATGCCGATGTTCTTCACCGAGCCGTAGTCGGGGGCGGCGTGGTTGCCTCCCTGCGACCAGTTGAAGGCCACGGGGAGCAGTGAGACGCCGATCAGGGTGATGACCGTACCCGTGACCACGGGCGGGAAGAAGCGGACGAGCTTCCCGAAGTAGGGGGCGGCGAGGAAGCCGAGAAGTCCGGCGACGATGATCGCGCCGAAGATGACGGGGATGGCGTTGTCCCCCTCCCCCTTGCCGATGGCGATCATCGGGGTCACACCGGCGAACGAGACGCCGTTGACGAAGGGGAGTTTGGCGCCGATCTTCCAGAACCCGAGGGTCTGGAGGAGGGTGGCGAGGCCTGCGGTGAAGAGCGAGGCGCCCATCAGGAAGGCGGTCTCGGTGGCGGAGAGACCGACGGCCGGGCCGACGATCATGGGCGGGGCGACAACACCCGCGTACATGGCGGCCACGTGCTGGAGACCGCTCGTGAACATTTTCAGCGGAGGCAAGGTCTCGTCGACCGGGTGCTTCTCCTCCGGTACTGCGACTGCGTCTTTGCGAAACCTGGGCGTAGGGGCCACGGCTTCCTCCGGTCGGTTAACACGTCGGCAGGGACGTGGGTGTCTTGGAGGTGGTGCGAAAGCTGTGCGAGTCGAGCCTGTGTTCAGTTGTGGTGGTGGCGCGGTGGGGGGTGGTGCAGTGATTCAGGGCATGCGAAAACGATTCGTCGCATGCGGAAACGATTCGCCCGAGTCGTTCCGCGAAAACGAGGAAGCAGTGGCACAAGTCACCGCCCCCGGGGGCGCCTTCGGAAAGAACCTCGGGCGCGTCCCGGGAACGGCTGCCGCGGACCCCGCTCGGGTCCGCGGCCGCCGGCCGAGGGCCGTCCCCCTCGGCCGGACTCCTGGGGGTCCCACCCGCCGAAGCCTGGTGGGGGATCCCCCCGGCGAAGCCAGGGGGAAGATCAGCCCTGCGCGGTGATCCGCGCGAGGCGCTGGGCCTCTTCCCGCGTGGACACGGCGATGGCGTCCTCGTCGGCGAAGAGCAGTCGGTTGTTCTCGACGATCTGCTTACCGTTGACCAGCGAGAGGGTGACCGGGGCGGCCGCACCGAAGACGAGCGCGGTGACCGGGTCGGCGATGGAGGAGTGAGCCAGGGTGCTCAGGTTCCACATCACCAGGTCGGCGCACTTGCCGACCTCCAGCGAGCCGATGTTGTCGGCGCGGCCGAGGACCTGGGCGCCACCGTACGTACCGAGGCGCAGGGCCTGGCGCGCGTTGAGGGCGCGCTCGCGGTGGACCGGGTTCAGGCGGTTGATCAGCAGCGCGTTGCGCAGCTCGGTGTGCAGCTCACCGGACTCGTTGGAGGCGGTGCCGTCCACGCCGAGGCCGACCGGGACACCGGCGGCGAGCATGTCCGGGACGCGGGCGATGCCGGCGGCCAGACGGGCGTTGGAGGACGGGCAGTGCGCGACACCGGTCTTGGTACGGGCGAACGCGGCGATGTCGGAGTCGTTCATGTGGACGCTGTGCGCCATCCACACGTCCTCGCCGAGCCAGCCGGTCGACTCGAAGTAGTCGGTCGGGCCCATGCCGAACAGTTCCTTGCAGAACTGCTCTTCCTCGACGGTCTCGCTGCCGTGCGTGTGCATGCGCACACCGAGGCGGCGGGCCAGCTGGGCGCCCTGCTTCAGCAGCTCGGTGGAGACCGAGAAGGGGGAGCAGGGGGCGACGGCGACCTGGGTCATCGCGTCGAAGGAGTAGTCGTGGTGCTTCTTGACGGTCGCCTCGGTGTCGGCGAGCGCGCCTTCGAGGGTCTCGACGGCGTGGTCCGGCGGCAGGCCGCCGTCCTTCTCGCTGCGGTCCATGGAGCCGCGGGCGAGGGTGAAGCGGACGCCCATCTCGGACGCGGCGCGGATGATCGCGCCGGAGAGGTCGCCGGAGCCCTTGGGGTAGACGTAGTGGTGGTCCATGGCGGTGGTGACGCCGCCCTTGGCCATCATCGCCAGGGAGCCCTGGGCGGCCGTGTACGCCATCTGCTCGTCGATGCGCGCCCACGTCGGGTACAGCGCGACGAGCCAGTTGAAGAGGTTGTGGTCGGTGGCCAGACCACGCGTGATCCACTGGTAGAAGTGGTGGTGGGTGTTGACCAGACCGGGAGTCACGAGGTGCCCGGTGCCGTCGATGCGGCGGACTACGTTCTCGAGGTTCTCGGGGGCCTTGCCCGCGCCGATGGACTCGATCTTGTTGCCGGCCACGACGACGTGACCCGAGGCGTACTCGGTGTCGTTCGCGTCGACCGTCGCAATCGCACAGTTCTCGATGACGATGCGCTCGACGGCGCTGTCATGGGCTGCCGATGCTGCCATGGGACTTCCTCGTGCTTTCAGTGGCGGTGCGGGCACGGCAAAACCCAGGGGATTTGAGTGCCGGAGCCGGGGGCCTTGACAGCTGACAGTACTGCCGCCCCGAGTGGTGCGTCCGGGTGCCGATTCAGGAAGTTGAGAGTGTTGCGCGCCGTCCCGGGGCCACTGCGGAGCCCCGGGACGCGCGTGTCGCATCAGAGGTTGGTCATGTCCACGGGGATACGGGCGTCAACGCCGTCGCGGAGAACCGTCGCCTCGATCAGACCGTACGGCCGGTCCGCGGCGAAGTAGACCTCGTTGTCGTTCTTGAGGCCGAAGGGCTCGAGGTCGACGAGGAAGTGGTGCTTGTTCGGGAGCGAGAAGCGAACCTCGTCGATCTCCGAACGGTGGTTGATGATGCGCGAACCCATCTGGTACAGGGTCTGCTGCAGCGACAGGGAGTAGGTCTCCGCGAAGGCCTGGAGCATGTGCTTGCGGGTCTCGGCGTAGGACTTCTCCCAGTTGGGCATCCGCTGCTCGTCATCCGACCAGTTGAAGCGCCAGCGGGCCGACACCTGGGTGGCCAGGATCCGGTCGTAGGCCTCCTTCAGGGTCGTGTACTTGTCCTTCACGTAACCCCAGAACTCGGAGTTCGTGGAGTTCATGACGACCAGGTCCTTGAGGCCGGAGATGACCTCCCAGTTCTGGCCGTCGTACGTGATCTGGGTGACCCGGGTCTCCATGCCCTGACGGACGAAGGAGTGGTTCACCTCATCGGAGCCGATGAACTTCGAGTTGGCGTCCGAGGTGGCGATCCGGTCCCAGGCGTACTCCTCGATCCGGATGCGCGCGCGCTGGATCGGCTCCTGGCTGTTGACGAACCAGCGCGCCAGGTGGATGCCGAACTGCTCGGCGGACTCGATGCCGTACTCCTTGGCGAACGCGTACACCGTGTTCTTGGTGGTGTCCGTCGGCAGGACGTTGGCGTTCGAGCCGGAGTAGTGGACGTCGTCCATGTCACCCGAGAGGGCGACCGAGACGTTCAGGTCCTTGATGTGGTGGGTGTCGCCGTCCCGCGTGATCTTGACTACGCGGTTCTCTGCTTTGCCGTACTGGTTCTGGCCGAGAATCGTGGGCATGTCTGCTAGCTCCCTCGGTAAACGGAGTAGCCGAACGGGTTGAGCAGCAGCGGTACGTGGTAATGCTCGCCCGGGTTCACCGCGAAGGTGATGGTGACCTCGGGGAAGAACGCACCGCTGTCCCTTACGCGGGGGGCGTCCTGCTGCGCCTCGGCTTGCTTCTTATAGAAGTACGTCTCGGTCTCGAAGTCGAGACGTACGTGGGTGGTGCCCTCCGGCAGGGCCGGCAGGTCCTTGCAGCGTCCGTCCGCATCGGTGGCGGAGCCGCCCAGGGCCGCCCACTCGCCGTCCAGGCCCGTGCGGGCCGACAGGGAGATGGCGACGCCCCCGGCGGGCTTGCCGATGCTGGTGTCCAGGATGTGGGTGGACACCGACGCTGTGGTCTCAGTGCTCATGCGCGGCTTCACTCTCCTTCTACGAGGCGGGTCAGGCGGATCCGGTTGATCTTCACAAGCTCGCCGCGGGCGATCTCTCGCTCCTGCTCCGGCGAGTGGTCGATCCGGACCTTGACCGCGTCCCGCATGAACTCACCGGTCGCACCGGTGGCGCAGATGAGGAAGACGTGGCCGAACTTCTCCTGGTACGCCAGGTTCAGTTCGAGGAGTTCGTTCTTGAGCTCCTCCGAGGCGCCGGCCATGCCACGCTGCTCGCGGGCGGAGGTCGGGTCTCCCGGCTTCGGCCGGCCGATCGGCGCGTGGCCTCCCATCGCCTCGCCGAGGTCCTCGGCGGTGAGCTCGGCCATGGCGGCCTCGTTCGCGGCGAAGAGGGAGTCGGCGGTGGCGAAGGGGCGCTGGGCGAGCAGCTTGCTCCCCCATGCCGAACTGGCGCACACCTCGTGGAGCTCGGCCGTGGCCGCGCTGTCGTCCAAGGCGTTGAACCGGGTGAGACCCGGGGTCGGACTCGAAGTCACGGTAGGCCTCCGTGGCCTGTTGTTGCTTTGACGGGCTGCGCATAGCTAACGCCCTCGACAACCGGGCGTCAACACTTTGTTGAAACTTCCCGTACACAAAAGCCGCCGCCCGGGTGAATTGGGCGGCGGCTCGTCACTGTGGGTCAAGCAGGTTTCACGCCTTGCTGCTCTTGTTGGGGTTTTCCCTGTTCAAGTAGTTGTAGACCGTGAAACGGCTTACGCCCAGGGCGCCCGCGACCGTCTCCACGCCGTGCCGCACGGAGAAGGCGCCACGCGCCTCCAGTATCCGCACGACGTCCTGCTTGGACTTCCGGTCGAGCTGGGACAGCGGTACGCCGTGCCGGCGCTCCAGCGCGGCCAGGATGTGGTCCAGCGAGTCGGACAGCTGGGGCAGGCGTACGGCCAGCAGCTCCTGACCCTCCCAGGTCAGCACGACGTCGTCGGGCGACGCCAGGGCCGGATCCATCAGCTCGCCGCCCATCGCGTCGACCAGCGGCTTGACCGCGGTGACGAACGGGTGGTCGCGGGGCTCGGTCATGGGGTGTCCTCCCCGATCACATTGACCTGGAGCGACACGCGGGTCGCCCCGGACTCCAGCGAGTCGCGCAGCAGCGCGGCCACCGCGGTGAGCACCTGGTCGGACTCGCCTTCGGCGGTGTTGCCGAACGGGCCGACATCCACCGCGTCCAGCTGGGCCTTCTGGATGACCTCGCGAGCGGCCACGGCATGGGCGGGGGCCTCTTCGAGATCGAAGGGCTCGGTCGTGAACTCCACTCTCAATCGCACGCAGGTCAACCTACTGCGCAGTCACGATTTTTCGTCAGTCCGTACTTGACATCTACGGCGAGCCCGATGCAGTCTTCCATCAAGCAGAAACTAACTTCCGCAATACGGAAGGAGCGCACACCCCTCATGGGATACACGGACCAGCGCTTCGATGTAAACCTTTCGATCCTCTTCACGGAACTCCCGCTCCTGGAGCGTCCCGCGGCTGCCGCCGCGGCGGGCTTCACGGCGGTCGAGCTGTGGTGGCCCTGGATCGAGACCCCCACCCCCGCTCAGGCCGAGCTCGACGCCCTCAAGAAGGCTCTCGAGGACGCCGGCACCCAGCTGGTGGGCCTGAACTTCTACGCCGGCCAGCTGCCGGGCCCGGACCGCGGTGCGGTTTCGGTACCCGGTGAGGAGTCGGACCGCTTCAACGCCAACATCAACGTGGCCGCGGACTTCGCCGCCTCGGTCGGCTGCAAGGCGCTGAACGCCCTCTACGGCAACCGCGTCGAGGGTGTGGACCCGGCGGTTCAGGACGAGCTGGCCCTCAAGAACCTGGTCGTGGCCGCTCAGGCCGCCGACCGTGTGGGTGCGATCCTCCTGATCGAGACCCTCAACAAGCCCGAGTCGCCGCTCTACCCGCTGGTGAGCGCCCCGGCCGGCATCGAGGTAGTGGACAAGGTGAACGAGGCCACCGGCCTCGGGAACGCCAAGTTCCTGCTCGACCTGTACCACCTGGCGATGAACGATGAGGACCTCTCCGAGGTCATCGAAAAGTACGCCGCCAAGACCGGGCACGTCCAGATCGCGGACAAGCCGGGACGCGGTGCCCCCGGCACCGGCGAGCTGCCCCTCGAGGAGCTGCTCGACCAGCTGAAGAAGGCCGGATACGAGGGCTACGTAGGCCTGGAGTACAAGGCCGCCGACGCCGCCGCCTCGTTCGCGTGGCTGCCGGCGGAGGCCCGCGCCGCCAAGTAGGCGGACAAAGTCCAGGCGATCAGCCAGGCACGTCACGCACTTTTCGTACAAAGCATTAAGAGAAGGACCCTCATCATGAGCACCCTCCCCAAGATTGCCTGGATCGGTCTCGGAATCATGGGCTCCCCCATGGCCGAGAACCTCCTGAAGGCCGGCTACTCGGTCACCGGCTTCACCCTGGAGCAGGACAAGCTGGACCGCCTGGCCGCCGCCGGCGGTTCCGCGGCCGGCTCGATCGCCGAGGCCGTCAAGGACGCCGACGTCATCATCACGATGGTTCCCGCCTCCCCGCAGGTCGAGGCCATCTCCTACGGTGAGAACGGCATCCTCGAGAACGCGAAGTCCGGCGCGCTGATCATCGACATGTCGTCGATCACCCCGCAGACCTCGATCGACCTCGCGAAGAACGCCGCCGAGAAGGGCATCCGCGTCATCGACGCCCCGGTGTCCGGCGGCGAGGCCGGCGCCATCGAGGCCGTCCTGTCGATCATGGTGGGTGGCGAGCAGGCCGACTTCGACGAGGCCCTGCCGGTCCTCCAGGCGCTCGGCAAGACCATCGTCCTGTGTGGTCCGCACGGCTCCGGCCAGACGGTGAAGGCTGCCAACCAGCTCATCGTCGCGGTGAACATCCAGGCGTGCGCCGAGGCCGTCGTCTTCCTCGAGAAGTCGGGCGTGAACCTCCAGGCCGCGCTGGACGTCCTCAACGGTGGTCTGGCCGGCTCCACGGTCCTGACCCGCAAGAAGGACAACTTCCTGAACCGCGACTTCAAGCCCGGTTTCCGGATCGACCTGCACCACAAGGACATGGGCATCGTCACCGACGCCGCCCGCAATGTCGGTGCGGCCCTCCCGGTCGGCGCGGTCGTCGCCCAGCTGGTCGCCTCGCTGCGCGCCCAGGGTGACGGTGGCCTGGACCACTCGGCCCTGCTCCGCGCGGTCGAGCGCCTCTCCGGCGCCCAGATCTGATCTCGGATCTGAGCGCCTCCGCTCCCCCTCGTTCGTTCAGGGGGACCTGAGTTTCCGGATGGTGCCGGTGCTGACACCTGTCCTGTCGCGCCCAAGCGCCGGCACCGTCCGGATTACCCTCTCCTCACTTTTTCTTTTCAACAAACTGTTGACGTCGCGTTCACGCCGAAATTAGGCTGTTCCGCATGACGGAAGACGGATTCCGTCAGCAGTTCCCCGTACGGAAGGTCACCATGTCGAAGCGCACGCTGACGACCGAGTCTGGCGCCCCGGTCGCCGACAACCAGAACTCCGCTACCGCCGGCGTCGGTGGCCCGCTCCTGGTCCAGGACCAGCAGCTCCTTGAGAAGCTTGCCCGCTTCAACCGTGAGCGCATCCCGGAGCGTGTGGTGCACGCCCGCGGCTCGGCCGCGTACGGCTACTTCGAGGTGACCGACGACGTCACCGCGTACACCAGCGCCGCGTTCCTGAACACGGTCGGCAAGAAGACCGAGACCTTCCTGCGGTTCTCCACCGTGGCCGACTCGCTGGGCGGCGCGGACGCGGTCCGCGACCCGCGCGGCTTCGCGCTGAAGTTCTACACCGAAGAGGGCAACTACGACCTCGTCGGCAACAACACCCCGGTGTTCTTCATCAAGGACCCGATCAAGTTCCCCGACTTCATCCACTCCCAGAAGCGCGACCCCTTCACGGGCAAGCAGGAGCCGGACAACGTCTGGGACTTCTGGGCGCACGCCCCCGAGGCGACGCACCAGATCACCTGGCTGATGGGTGACCGCGGTATCCCGGCGTCGTACCGTCACATGAACGGCTACGGCTCCCACACGTACCAGTGGACCAACGAGGCGGGCGAGGCCTTCTTCGTCAAGTACCACTTCAAGACGAACCAGGGCATCCGCTGCCTGTCGGGCGAGCAGGCCGCCGAGCTCGTCGGCAAGGACGCCAACTCGCACCAGACCGACCTGCTCCAGGCGATCGAGCGCGGCGTGAACCCGAGCTGGACCCTCTACGTCCAGATCATGCCGGCCGCCGAGGCCGCGGACTACCGCTTCAACCCGTTCGACCTCACCAAGGTGTGGCCGCACAGCGACTACCCGCTCCAGCGCGTGGGCCGCCTGGTCCTCGACCGCAACCCGGACAACGTCTTCGCCGAGGTCGAGCAGTCCGCCTTCTCCCCGAACAACTTCGTCCCGGGCATCACCGCCTCGCCGGACAAGATGCTCCAGGGCCGTCTCTTCGCGTACGCCGACGCCCAGCGCTACCGCCTCGGTGTGAACCACACCCTGCTGCCGGTCAACGCCCCGAAGGCGACGAAGGCCGAGAACTACGGCCGCGACGGTGTCATGGCGCTGCGCAACGGCTCGCGCCACGACAAGAACTACGAGCCCAACTCGTACCAGGGCCCGGCCGAGACCGGTCTGGCGCTGGGCGCCCCGAAGGCCGTCTCCGGCTACACGGGCACCCACGAGGCCCCGGCCCACACCAAGGACGACGACTTCTTCCAGGCCGGTGAGCTGTACCGCCTGATGTCGGAGGCCGAGAAGCAGCGTCTGGTGGCGAACATCGCCGGCGGTCTGTCTCAGGTCACCCTGGAAGACGTCATCGAGAAGAACCTGGCTCACTTCCACGCCGCCGACGCCGACTACGGCAAGCGCGTCGAGGAGGCCGTCCGCGCCCTGCGCGACGCCTGAGCCGCAAAGCTGCACCGGGGGCCTGACGGGAGGTCAGGCCCCGGGTGTTGAGCCCGAGCCGCGGACCCGGATGAGGGGTGGTACGCGGTAAGGGCAGGACGAGGACCGTGGTGGGCGTCGAGCCAGTGCGGTGGTAATGGGTTCCGAGGCCCGTCTCTTGACCTGAGGGAGACGATGCCGACGTTCTCGTCGCCGCCCACCGCGGTCCCAGCCATTCCTTGTGTATAGGGGCCACGCACAGAGCCCCCTATACACGGGGACACCTCCCACCATCTCCGGCCGTCGGGTTCCCCCCGCGGCCACAAACACTCCGCCCGGCGGTGCGAACGTCCTGTCGCGCCAGCCTCGCTCCGTCGGGCGGTCACACTCAAAGCGCCGAGTCACGGACGGTCCCGTGACTCGGTGCTTTGTCATGCCCGGGCGTGCCGGGGAAGACGGGTGGAGAGGACGAGGGCGGCCGCCAGCAGGGCCACCGTCACCAGGGCCGTGCCGGACAGGGCGGCGGATGGCGGGCGGCCGTGTTCGGTGAAGGCCGACCAGACCGTGACCAGCAGGGCCACGCCCACCGCGTTGGCCAGTTGCTGCACCGCGTTGATGCCCGCCCCTTCGGGGGACAGCCCCAACGGGCCCTGGAGGAACAGGGACAGCACCAGCATCAGGCCGGTGAACGAGGCGAAGAAGACGACCGCGACCAGGATTCCGCTGGTGTAGCCCCGGTTGGTGAGCAGGCTGGGGGCCATCAGGGGTGAGGGGCGCCGGCGCTGGAGCCGACAGAAGAACAGGAAGCCGAGGGGGCCTGCGGCCAGCAGGACGAACACCGCTCACTACGAACACTTCAAGGACCGGGCGGACCTGATCCGGCGCACCCTCGCCTTCATCAGTGACCGCACCACCGGTTACACCGATGAGGCCACGGCGGACACCGAGGACGCCCGCGGCGTCCTCCTCCAGCTGCTCCTGAGCGAGCTCCAGGACACCGACCGGGTCCGCGGGAACAGCATCGCCTGGGGCGAGCTGCGGGCCAGCGCCATCTTCGACACCGATCTGCGCGAGACCCTGGCCGAGTCCACGCGCAGCTGGTCCCAGGACACCGCCGACGCCATCTCGGACGCCCAGGCGGCCGGCCTGGCCGCTCTGCACGTCACGCCGCTGGACGCAGCCGAGCGGCTCACCGCCCTGGTGGAGGGCCTCAGCGAGCGCTGGCTGAGCGGTTCGCTCACCCTGGACCCGGGCCCGCGAGCTGTTTGCCGGCGCGGTGGACGCGGAGCTCGGGCCCGAGTAGCACAGCCCGAGTAGCTAGTCCGAGTGACAGAACCCGAGTGACAAGAGCCCAGGCGGGCGTTACGCACAACGACCCCCGTTCCTCCTCAGGGAGGGACGGGGGCCGTCGGGCTAAACCAGCTGGACCAGCTAAACCAGTTGGACCGGCACTACTGCCTTCGCGATCAGACAGACAGCGGGCGGATCGCGGTCGGGGCGTGGCCCGGCTCGGTCGCGAGCTCCTCGAACTCGGTGACGTCGCTCATGTCGACCGTCTTGCTCATCGAGATGTTGGTGACGCGCTCCAGGATGGCCTCGACGACGACCGGGACGCTGAACTCGGCGGCCAGCTTCTTGGCCTCCTCGAAGGCGGCACCCAGCTCGTTCGGGTCGGTGACGCGGATCGCCTTGCAGCCCAGGCCCTCGACGACCTTGACGTGGTCGACGCCGTAGACACCCAGCTCCGGGGCGTTGATGTTCTCGAACTCGAGGTTGACCTCGAAGTTGATGCCCAGACCGCCCTGCGCCTGACGGATCAGGCCCAGGTAGGCGTTGTTCACCAGGACGTGGACGTACGGGATCTTGTGCTGCGCACCGACCGCCAGCTCCTCCAGCATGAACTGGAAGTCGTAGTCACCGGAGAGGGCGACGACGGGGGTCTGCGGGTCGGCGGTGGCGACACCCAGCGCGGCCGGGATGGTCCAGCCGAGCGGGCCGGCCTGGCCGCAGTTGATCCAGTGGCGCGGCTTGAAGACGTGCAGCATCTGCGCGCCGGCGATCTGGGAGAGACCGATGGTGGTGACGTAACGCGTCTCCGGGCCGAAGGCCTTGTTCATCTCCTCGTAGACGCGCTGCGGCTTCATCGGAATGTTGTCGAAGTGCGTACGGCGCTGCAGCGTGCTCTTGCGCTCCAGGTGGGAGGCGACCCAGGCGCTGAAGTCGGGCAGCTTACCCTCGGCCTTGAGCTCCTTGGCGACCTCGATGAAGATCTCCAGCGCGGCCTTGGCATCGGAGGCGATACCGAGGTCGGGGGCGAAGATCTTGCCGAGCTGGGTGGGCTCGATGTCGACGTGGACGAACTTGCGGTCCCCGAGGTAGGCGTCCAGGTTGTAACCGGTGTGACGGTTGGCCCAGCGGTTGCCGATACCCAGGACGAAGTCCGACTCGAGGAACGTCGCGTTGCCGTAGCGGTGCGAGGTCTGGACACCGACCATACCGGCGGCCAGCTCGTGGTCGTCGGGGATGGTGCCCCAGCCCATCAGGGTGGAGATGACCGGGACGCCGGTCAGCTCGGCGAACTCGACCAGCAGGTCGGAGGCGTCGGCGTTGATGATGCCGCCACCGGCGACGATCAGCGGGCGCTCGGACTCCAGCAGGAACTGGATGGCCTTCTCGGCCTGCTTGCGGGTCGCGGCCGGCTTGTGGACGGGCAGCGGCTCGTACAGGTCCGGGTCGAACTCGATCTCGGTCAGCTGGACGTCGATCGGCAGGTCGATGAGGACCGGGCCGGGACGGCCGGAGCGCATCAGGTAGAAGGCCTCCTGGAAGACGCCCGGGACCTGCGCGGCCTCCAGGACGGTGGTGGCCTTCTTGGTGACCGGCTTGGCGATCGAGGCGATGTCGACAGCCTGGAAGTCTTCCTTGTGGAGCTTCGCGACCGGAGCCTGACCGGTGATGCAGAGGATCGGGATCGAGTCCGCGATCGCCGAGTACAGACCGGTGATCATGTCGGTGCCGGCGGGGCCGGAGGTACCGATGCAGAGACCGATATTGCCCGGGTTGGTACGGGTGTAGCCCTCGGCCATGTGCGAGGCGCCCTCGACGTGGCGGGCCAGCGTGTGCTTGATGCCACCCACGTTCTTGAGCTCGCGGTAGAACGGGTTGATCGCAGCGCCGGGCACGCCGAACGCTTGCGCGACACCCTCGCGCTTGAGGATCTCCACTGCAGCGGCGGCGGCTGTCATACGAGGCATCGAGTTCTCCTGCGGGTCTGGCGGTCAGGCTTTTCCGTAATCCGGAAGTTTTGTTCTGCTATACGGAACAAGCTAAGTGGCGGCTCCGCGCACGTCAAGGCGGTACGGGACCCCGGAAGCCACCAAAAGCCGCGTCTTGTTCCGTGAGTTGCACAAATGGCCGGGACATCGGCCCGGACAAGGCGGGCACGGTCGCCGTGACGGTCGCCGGTGGTGGAGCATGTACCTACGCACAGCGACGAGGGGGTCCAGGTCTCATGGCGGAAGCGGTACCAGTGCGCTGCCCGGCGTGCCTGCGCGAGAACAGCTACACCGCCCCGGTTTTCCCGTGTGCCTGCGGGAGTCCGGTCACGCCGCCGCTGGACTTGGCGGCGCCAGCCGTGCCACTGACCCATCGGACCTGGTCGGAGAGCTGGGTGACGGCGCGGTGCGCGTCCTGCGGGCGGGAGAGCGAGTGGCCGCATCCCGAGGTGGGGTGCGGCTCGTGCGGGACGGTGGTACGGATCCCGGTGCACGCACCGGGAGAGGTAGGGGCGGGCACGCCCCGGACCGCTCCGCGGTCGGCGGGCGCGCAGGCGGAGGAACCGCAGCCGCAGGACCCGCAGGCACAGGACCCGCAGGCGCATGACCCGCGCCCGGGGAATCCCCGGCCGGGGGACCCGCGGCGGCCGGACCCGTCCGGCACGAATCCGGCGCACGGAGCACCGCCGCCGGGCGCGCCGCCCGTCCCGCGGCCCGCGTTCCGGCCGGTGACCATCCGTACCGCACGCGACGCGGTGGCCACGGCCGCGCTGTACCTGCGCTGGCTCGGCTTCCAAGACGTACGGCAGCCCGACGGGCGGCCGATCCCCTCGGCGGCGGTGGACCTGAGGGCTCCCGGGCTGGTCGCGCAGGTGGACCCGACCACCGCGCCGGCCGGGCTGCGGGCGGTGGAGTGCGTGTGGCTGAACGGATTGACAGCTTCCGCGACCAGCGTCTACTTCGCACTCGCCGGGTACACGGAGGACGCCCGGACCCGGGCGGACGAGCTGGGGATACCGCTGTTCGTCATGGATCTCACCGGCATGCCGCAGCCGGTCAACGACCCGGCGGACCAGCTGATGGGTGCGGGGGCCTAGGCTCGGAGGCGATACCTGTTGCCGCTGCCGGTTGCCGCTGCCTGTTGCCTGTTGCCTGTCGGCTATTGCCCGGCGATCAGCCCTTCCTGCCGAGGAGATCCCCTTGAGCCTGTACGACATCCCGCTGACCTCCCTGTCCGACGAGCCCACCAGCCTCGCGGCCTTCAAGGGCAAGGCGATCCTGCTGGTCAACACCGCCTCGCAGTGTGGGCTCACGCCGCAGTACTCCGGGCTGGCCCGGCTGCAGTTCAAGTACGCCGAGAAGGGCTTCACGGTCATCGGTGTACCGTGCAACCAGTTCGGCGGCCAGGAGCCGGGCACCGCGGACGACATCCAGACGTTCTGCGCGGCCGGGTTCGGCGTGACCTTCCCGATGCTGGAGAAGTCCGAGGTCAACGGCGAGAACCGGCACCCGCTGTACGAGGAGCTGGTGAAGAACCCGGACTCCGAGGGCGAGGCGGGGGACATCCAGTGGAACTTCGAGAAGTTCCTGATCTCCCCCGCCGGCGAGGTCGTCGGCCGGTTCCGTCCGCGCACCGAGCCCGAGTCCCCCGAGCTCGTCGCCGCGATCGAGGCGCAGCTGCCCGCGTAAGGCCGCTCCGTCGCTCAGCTCGGCTGGCCTCGGCTCAGCTCAACTCAGCTCTGCCTCGTCGTACTCCTTCCCGGAACCGGCGGCGGTGAGCTCTCGCAGCTCCACCCGGCGGATCTTGCCGGACACGGTCTTCGGGAGCTCACCGAACTCGATGCGGCGGATCCTCTTGTACGGGGACAGGACCGCGCGGGAGTGCTGGAACAGCGCCCGGGCGGTCTCCTCCCCGGGTTCCCAGCCGGCGGCGAGCGTGATGTACGCCTTCGGTACGGCGAGCCGCAGCGGGTCCGGGGCCGGTACGACGGCGGCCTCGGCGACGGCCTCGTGTTCCAGCAGGGCGCTCTCCAGCTCGAACGGGGAGATCTTGTAGTCGGAGGCCTTGAAGACGTCGTCGGAGCGGCCCACATAGGTGAGGTGGCCGTCGGCGTCGCGCGAGGCGATGTCACCGGTGCGGTAGAGCCCGTCCGCCATGGCCTCGGCCGTGCGCTCCGGGTCGTCGCGGTAGCCGGTCATCACCCCGGCGGGCCGGTGGCGCAGGTCCACGCAGAGTTCGCCCTCGTCCGGGGACTCCTTGCCGGTGACCGGGTCGAGGAGGACGATCTCGTACCCGGGCGCGGGGCGTCCCATGGAGCCGGGCTTCACCGGGACCCCCGGGAAATTGCCCGCCTGGAGCGTGGTCTCGGTCTGGCCGAAGCCGTCGCGGATGGTCACGCCCCAGGCCTGGCGGACCTTCTCGATGACCTCGGGATTGAGCGGCTCACCTGCGGCGACGGCCTCGCGCGGGGGGTTGCGGAGCTTGGTGAGGTCGGACTGGATCAGCATCCGCCACACGGTGGGCGGGGCGCAGAAGGTGGTGACGCCGCCGCGGTCCATCTCGGCCATCAGCCGCTCGGCGTCGAAGCGGGTGTAGTTGTGCACGAAGACGGTGGCGCCGGCGTTCCACGGGGCGAACAGGTTCGACCAGGCGTGCTTGGCCCAGCCGGGCGAGGCGATATTGAGGTGGACGTCGCCGGGGCGCAGCCCGAGCCAGTACATGGTCGACAGGTGGCCGATGGGGTACGAGGCGTGCGTGTGCTCGACGAGCTTGGGCCGGTCGGTGGTGCCTGAAGTGAAGTACAGCATCAGGGTGTCGGTGGCCAGGGTCTCGCCGTCCGGACTGAAATTACAGTCAGCGTCGTACATGTCCTCCAGGCGGCGCCACGCGGTGGGAACCTCCGGCCCGGCGGCGATCCGGGTGTAGCCGCCCGGGACGTCGTCGAACTTGGCGGTGTCCTCGGCGCGGGCGATGACGTGGCGGACGTGGCCCCGCTCGATGCGGTCGCGCAGGTCGGCCGGGCCGAGCAGCGGGGTGGCGGGGATGACGACGGCGCGCAGCTTCATCGCGCCGAGCATCACCTCCCACAGCTCGCGCTGGTTGCCGAGCATGACCAGGATCCGGTCGCCGGCGGCGACGCCCTGGGCGCGCAGCCAGGTGGCGGCCGATCCTGACCGTACGCTCAGTTCCGCGAAGGAGAGCCCGCGGCTGGTGCCGTCCTCCTCGACGATCCGCAGGGCGTCGGCCCCGTTCCCGGTGGCGATGTGGTCGAACCAGTCCAGGGCCCAGTTGAAGCGCTCGGGGCGGGGCCAGGTGAATCCGGCGCGGGCGGCGTCGTAGTCCCCGCGGCGCTCCAGCAGGAAGTCCCGAGCGGCCAGGAACTGTTCGGTGGCACTGTTCTCCGTCATGAGAGGCATCGTGCCGCGTCGGAAGTAAGGATCACTAGAGCAGCGTCAGCCGCGGATTGACCCGAAGCGTACGGAGCCCCGGCCGGCCGGCGTCTCGTTCATCCCCGCGAGGAGCAGCTCCCCTTCGGCGACGATCTCGTCCTTGACCGCCTTCGAGGCCGAGCCGAACAGCTCGACGGTGAGCACGTCCCGGTCCGCCCCCGCCTCCGCTCCCGCCTTCGCCCCCGCCCCCACCCCCACCTTCCACAGCCCGGCGAGGAATCCGTCGACCAGGAGGGTGGAGTAGGCCTGGTTCCCCGCCCAGCTGCGCCCCTTGTGCTCGGGGGCGACCACGCGGCTGCGGTCGGCGTGCGAGAGCAGCAGGTTGTCGAACTCCGGGAGGAAGCGCGGCGGGGCGGGCGTCCCGGCATCCGGCCGGGGCGCGTCGGGCAGGTCGAAGAGCTCCACCCCGTTCTCGTCCCGGAAGACGGCGAGCCGGGGCCGCAGCCGCTCGAAGGCGTCCCGCAGCCGGGTCAGCCCCGCCCAGGTCTGCATGTCCTTGACGGAGGCGGGGCCGAACGCGCCGAGGTACCGAAGCACCACGTCGTCCACGGCCTGGGCCTCCCCGGCCGGCTTTCCGAGCCAGTTGTCGACGGTGGTGAGCCGCACCTGACCGCTTCGCCCCCACACGCCGCGCGGGGTCACCTGGACGAGGGGCAGCCGGCAGCGCGCGGCCACGGACAGGGACTGCGGGTCGGCGTCGGGCCACTCCTTGAGGAGCTCGTCGCGGATCTCCCCCATGGTGCGCGGCGCGGCCTCGACGTAGGCCCGGGCGCTTTCCGCGAGGCGCTCGAGGTCCACCCCGACGAGGCCCTTGCGGAAGTAGTTGACCTCCCGGTCCCGGGCGGCCTGGACGAGCGGCCTCAAGGTCAGCGCGTCGTGCGCGGTGTGCGTGTGGATGGTGGACCGCATGGTGACCATCCGGACCACCTCCCGGGACTCCATCAGCCCGGCCAGCTCGGCGGGCCGGAATCCGGCGAGCCGGGCGTGCAGCTGGAAGTAGGGCGGCTTCACGTTCTGGGCCTGGAGCCCCACGAGGTGCGCGACGGCGTCCCGCGCGGACATCCCGGCGCGGCTCAGCAGGAGCTGCCGGGCAAGGGTGGCACGGTTCAGTGACCGCGTATCGAGTACGGGATACGCCGGATGCGTCGGATGCGTCGAATACATCGTCCTGGAGGCCATGACAGCAAGCTAACCTCTCCTTGCGGACACCTCCTGTCCGCAACTCGACCCCGGCCGCATTCCCGGGCAGAACCCCAGCGCCCCTTTCCCCAGATATCCTGCCCCTTGCCCGTAAACGCACGTTCGACCGGGAGGTGACCAGAGATGGCCGAGCGCCCAGACCGCCGCCCCTCCCCGTCGTCCGGCAAGCGCCCGGGCTGGCGCCGCCCCGCGTCCCCGTCCGCGACGCCGCCCACCTCGCCTCCGGACGCCCCGCAGCCCGCCCCGCCGGCCCCGTCGCCCGGGAACCACCGCAGCGTGATCGACTCCGCGGTCTACCGCGACGGACGCCGCGTCGCCTCCCCGGCCACCCTCGCCGAGACCTTCCGGCGGCTGCGCGAACAGCCCGACGGCATGGCCTGGATCGGCCTGCACCGCCCCACGGAGCCCGAACTTCACTCCCTGGCCTCCGAGTTCAACCTCCACCCGCTCTCCATCGAGGACGCCCTGGAGGCCCACCAGCGGCCCAAGCTTGAGCGTTACGGGGACACCCTCTTCGTCGTACTGCGCGCCGCCCGCTACCTGGACGCCCTGGAGGAGGTCGACTTCGGCGAGCTCCACATCTTCGTAGGCCCGGACTTCCTCATCACGGTCCGCCACGGCGCCGCCCCGGACCTCTCCGCCGTCCGCCGCCGCATGGAGGCGAGCCCGGAACTCCTCTCCCTCGGCCCGGAGGCCGCCCTGTACGCCATCCTCGACTCGGTGGTCGACGGCTACGCCCCGGTGGTCGAGGGCGTCCAGAACGACATGGACGAGATCGAGACCGAGGTCTTCCGCGGCGACCCGGAAGTCTCCCGCCGCATCTACGAACTCTCCCGCGAAATGGTCGAGTTCCAGCGCGCCACCCGCCCCCTGGTGGGTATGCTCCACGGCCTGATGGCCGGCTTCGCCAAGTACGGCACGGACGAGGAACTCCAGCGCTACCTCCGCGACGTAGCGGACCACGTGACCCACACCAGCGAACGCGTCGACGGCTTCCGCCAGGCCCTCACCGAAATCCTGACCGTCAACGCCACCCTCGTCTCCCAACAACAGAACGCCGAAATGCGCGCCCTGGCCGAAGCGGGCTTCGAACAGAACGAGGAGATCAAGAAGATTTCCTCATGGGCTGCCATTTTGTTTGCTCCCACACTCGTAGGAACTATCTACGGCATGAATTTTGAGTCCATGCCGGAGCTGGGTTGGAGCTTCGGATACCCCCTCGCGATCTGCCTCATGGGGATGGTTTGTGTCAGTTTGTACGTGATTTTCAAGCGGCGTGACTGGCTCTAATTCCCCTCGCGTCACGCTCAGCCATCCTTCGCACTTCACTTTCGCATCGCTCACAGATCGGCCCAGAAGCGGCCGTGGGGAGTCCCTGGGGGGAATAGATGCGGGTGATCTCCTCGCCCTCCCTCCAGAGGGCCTCTGACCTGGCCTTTTAGGGACCCGGGAACGCTGGGGAGAATCTGGGGAGAACCCAGCCCGCCAGCAGGACGTCGCACCTACGCCGTCAAGGCCGCCTGTCCTCCGGTTCGCCGCCCCCTGCAACCGCGCAGCGACGCCGTGGCCAATCGCAGGGAGTGACACCGGACAGTGCCTGGCGCCGCCGCCTGGAGCTGCGGGAAGGCCGCGCGACTGTCAACGGCAGCTGCAACCGTCGATCGACGAGACCGGACCCCGCGCATGAGCCGCCCAGAACCTGGCAGGGTCCGGCTCGCCGGAGGGTCCTTGACGCTCCAGCCCATGGCTGACTCCGCACGGCGGCAGTACCTCGCGACTGCCGCTAGGAGTCGCGACCCGCTCGATGTGATGGGCCATCGGAAACAAGCACGATTTCGAGCTGCCGAAGAATGCGCAGCTCAGGAAGATTTTCCGGCTTCTGAACGCCGGGTGGCCGGGGCTGGAGCGTCAAACGCGCATCACGGCCCAGCAGGCTCCTGGGCGGACCCTGCATGGGGCATGAGCGTCGTATCTGGGTCGAGGCTCCCGGCAGACGGGCCCTGCGTCCGATGTCTCGCCCAGGCTCCGCCGTCCAGGGCTGCCTTGCGCTGCAGCCTGCGAGAACTCAGGCCGGGAGGCCCAGTTCCCTCGCGATCAGCATGCGCTGCACCTCGCTCGTGCCCTCGCCGATCTCCAGGATCTTGGAGTCCCGCCACATCCGCGCCACCGGGTACTCGTTCATGAACCCGTACCCACCATGGATCTGCGTCGCCTCACGCGCGTTGTCCACCGCCACCGTCGAGGAGTACAGCTTCGCCACCGCCGCCTCCTTCTTGAACGACTCCCCCCGCACCAACCGCGACGCCGCGTCCCGCCAACCAACCCGCGCCATGTGGGCCCGCATCTCCATGTCCGCCAGCTTGAACTGGATGGCCTGGTAATCGCCGATCGGGCGCCCGAACGCGCGACGCTCACGCGCGTACTTCACCGATTCATCCACACACCCCTGCGCCAACCCCGTTGCCAGCGCCGCGATCGCCACCCGCCCCTCGTCCAGGATCCGCAGGAACTGCGCGTACCCACGCCCCTCCTCACCCAGCAGATTCCCACCCGGCACCCGCACGTCCGAGAACGACAGCCCACGTGTGTCCGACGCGTTCCAGCCCACCTTTGAATACGGCGCCGCCACCGTGAAGCCCGGCGTCCCCGAAGGCACGATGATCGACGAGATCAGCGGCCGCCCGTCCGGCTTGCGACCCGTCACCGCCGTCACCGTCACCAGGCCCGTGATGTCCGTACCCGAGTTGGTGATGAAGCACTTCGACCCGTTGATCACCCACTCACCCGTCGCCTCGTCCCGCACCGCCGTCGTCCGCGTCCCGCCCGCATCCGAACCGCACTCCGGCTCCGTCAGCCCGAACGCCCCCAGCATTTCCCCCGCACACAACTTCGGCAGCCACTGCCGCTTCTGCTCCTCCGTCCCGAAACGGAACACCGGCATCGCACCCAGCGAGACACCCGCCTCCAGCGTGATCGCCACCGAGGAGTCCACCCGCGCCAGCTCCTCCAACGCGATCCCCAGGGCCAGGTAGTCCCCGCCCATCCCTCCGTACTCCTCCGGGAAGGGCAGCCCGAACAGCCCCATCCGCCCCATTTCCCGCACGATCTCGTACGGAAACTCGTGGCGCTCGTACAGATCTCCGATCTTCGGGGCCACCACGTCATGGGCGAACTCGGCTACGGTGCGGCGCAGTTCATCGTGCTCGACGGTGAGGCGATGGTCCATGGTCTTCGGCGGTCCTTAAGTGAGAGGGTTCGTACACAAGAAGAGCCGGCGGGGTCAGTCCGCCCGGCGGGTCAGGCCTGCCACTTCCCGGTCAGTCGCGAGGTGGCTTCGCGCACCACGTCCGCAGGCTTGCAGAAGGAGAAGCGCACGAGATGGTCGGTGTGCGGGTTCTGCGGGTTGTGTCGGAATGCGGAGCAGGGAATGGCCGTTACCCCCGCGCGCGCGGGAAGGTCGCGGCAGAACCGCGTCCCGTCCAGATAGCCGGCTCCCCGTACGTCCGCCTGGAGGAAGTACCCGCCTTCGCCGCGATAGGTGCGCAGTCCGGCCTGTTCGAGACCGGTGCGCAGCAGGTCCCTGTGGCGTTGCAGCGTGCCGCGCAGGGCCGCCGTCCACGCCTCCTCGTCGCCGAGCATGCGCGCCACGGCGAGCTGGAACGGGGTGCCGGAAGCGAAGGTGAGGAACTGCTTGACGGAGAGGACGGCTTCCACCAGCCTGCCCGGTCCGCAGGCCCAGCCGACCTTCCAGCCGGTGACGTTGAATGTCTTGCCCGCAGACGAGACCACCAGGGTGCGCTCCCGCATGCCGGGGACCGAGGCGAGCGAGTGGTGCCCGGCCCCGTCGTACACAAGGTGTTCGTAGACCTCGTCCGTGACGGCGGTCAGTTCGTGGTCCAGGCACACCCGGGCCATGGCGGCCAGTTCCGCAGCGGTGAAGACCTTGCCCGTGGGGTTGTGGGGTGAGTTGAGCAGCAGCAACCGGGTGCGCGGGGTGACCGCCGCCCGCAGCGCGGCCTCGTCCAGGCAGAACCGGTCGCCCTCCGTCGCCAGCGGGACGGCGACGAGCCGGGCGCCCGCCAGCGAGGCGGCGGCTTCGTAGGCGTCGTAGCAGGGGTCAAGCGTGAGGACCTCGTCCCCGGGGTTGCACAGTGCCAGCAAGGCCGCTGTGACGGCCTCGGTCGCTCCGGCGGTGACGACGACCTCGCGGTCGGCGTCGTAATGGATTCCGAAGCGACGCAACCGGCTGTTCGCTATCGCCCTCCGCAGCTCGGCCAGGCCCGCTGCGGGCGGGTACTGGTTGTGCCCTTCGGCGATGGCCGCCATGGCGTCGTCCAGGAGGACGCGGGGGGCGCTCAGCCCGGGTGCCCCCTGACCCAGGTCGATCGCACCGTACCGCTCGGCGAGCTCGCGGGTCTCGGTAAAAACGGACGGGCGGAAGTTCTGGATGCGATCGGCCCTGAGCAGGCGCGGGCGCGTGGGCGGCAGGGGCTGTGCCGACGGCACTGTGGTGGTGTCCTTTCCTCGGGTACAGGGAGTCAGGAGTCTGGGACAGGGAGGGAGTGCGGGGGTGCCCGCTCACAGCCGCAGCAGGATGGTGTCGGGGTCCTCCACAAGTGCGCCCAGTGCGGTGAGGAAGGCCGCGGCCTCGGCGCCGTCACACACCCGGTGGTCGAACGCGCAGGTGAGCTTCGCAGTGGGCCGTACGACGAGCCGGTCGCCGTCCACGACGTGGGGGCGGGGACGGATGGCCCCCACGCCGAGGATCGCCGCTTCGGGGTGGTTGACGACCGGCACGCCCTCGTCCAGGCCGAGTGCGCCGAAGTTGGAGACCGTGAAGGTGGAGCCGGTCAGCTCGCGGGGGGTGAGCGTGCCCACGCGCGCCCCGTCCGCCAGCCGCGCCAGTTCCTGGGCGAGCCGCACGGTCGACAGGTCCTGGGCATCGCGCACCACGGGCACGACCAGGCCGCGCGGTGTGGCCGTGCCGATGCCCAGGTGCACCGCGTCGTACGTACGGACCACGGGGCCGTCCTGGACGTACGTGGCGTTGAGCCGGGGGTGTCCGCGCAGCGTGAGCGTCAGGAGCCGCAGCAGGAGGGCGAAGGGCGTGGCGGCGCTCTCTGCGTCCCGTGCGCGCAGCCTGTCGCGCAGAGCGAGCAGGCGGGAGAAGTCGACGGTGAGGGAGCAGTGGGCGTCCGGGATCTCCCGGCGTGCACGCTCCATGTGTGCTGCCGTGCGTGCGCGGATGCCGCGCACGGGGATCGAACGGGTCCCGGGTTCGCTGCCGCCGTCCCCGGCAGTGCCCGTGCTGAGGGAAGCCGCCGCCGCGTGGACGTCCGTGCGGGTGATGGTGCCCTCCGGACCCGAGCCGGCGCCCAGCACGGCCAGGTCCACCCCGAGCCTGCGGGCGAGATGCCGTACGGGTGGCTTGGCGCGGGGGCGCCCGGTGTCGGTCGGCACGGTGGACGGCGAACGGCGGGGAGCGGGGCGTCTGCGGACCGCGCGCCGCCCGGTGTCCGTCCCCGCGCTCGTGCCGTATCCGACGAGCACCGGTCCGGAATCAGCGCCGGTACGGTCGGCACTGACCGCGCCGGCGGCCGTGTCCGGCCCGGCGCTCGTGGCCGCGCTCGGGTCCTCGGCGACGCCCGGTCCCCTGCCGGTGCCCGCGGGCGCCCCGCTGTCGATGAAGATCAGCGGTGTGCCCACCAGCAGGGTCCGTCCCGGCTCACCGCGCCGTTCCACGACGGTCCCGGCGTACGGGGACGGGATCTCCACCTCGGCCTTGGCCGTCTCCAGGACGCACAGCGGCTGGTTGACGGTGACGGTGTCCCCCGGCACCACCAGCCATTCGACGATGGTCGCGTCGAGCAGCCCCTCGCCCAAGTCGGGCACGAGGAACTCTCGGATCGTGCGGTCGGCGGCGTCAGTCATTGCTGTACCCGAAGGACCGGTCGATGCTGTCGAGCAACCGGTCGACGCCCGGAAGCCATGCCTTCTCCCATCGTGCGGGTGGATACGGAGTGTCGAATCCCGTGACCCTCAGCACGGGGGCCTCCAGGTCCCAGAACAGTTCCTCCTGCACCCTGGCCGCAATCTCCGCTCCAAGTCCCAGGGTGCGCGGGCCCTCGTGCAGCACGACGCAGCGCCCGGTGCGGGTCACCGAGGCGGCGATCGTTGGGAAGTCGAGGGGGGCCAGGGAGCGCAGGTCGACCACTTCCAGCTCCCAGCCGTACTCGCGCCGGGCGGTCTCCGCGGCGTCGAGCGCGGTGCCGACGGTGCCGCCGTAGGCGACCACCGTGACGTCCGTACCGCTGCGGCGGACCAGTGCCTGGTCCAGACGCGCCGCAGGCGCCTCGGCCGTCTCGTCACCGCTCTGCCAGTAGCGCCGCTTGGGCTCCAGGAAGATCACCGGGTCGTCACAGTCGATGGACTGCCGAAGCAGGGCATGGGCGTCCGCAGCCGTCGCGGGCGTCACCACCCGCAGCCCCGCCGTGTGCACCCAGAACGACTCGGTGGACTCCGAGTGGTGCTCCACCGCGCCGATGCCGCCGAAGGACGGGACGCGCAGGGTGACGGGCACCGAGAGCTGCCCGCGGGTGCGGTTGCGGTACTTGGCCAGGTGGCTGACTATCTGGTCCAGTGCGGGATAGGTGAACCCGTCGAACTGGATCTCGGGCACCGGACGCAGTCCCCGCATCGCCATGCCCAGGGCCACTCCGACGATCGCCGACTCGGCGAGCGGTGTGTCGAAGCAGCGCTGGGAGCCGAACCTCTCGGCGAGGCCCTCGGTCACCCGGAAGACTCCGCCTTGGCGCGCCACGTCCTGACCGAAGACGACGACCCGCTCGTCCTCCGCCATGGCCTCGCGCAGCGCCGTGTTGATCGCTTCCACCATGGTCGCAGCCACGGCTCACTCCTTCCGGGACAGTTCGGCGAGCAGCTGCCCGGACTGCTCCAGCAGATCCTTCGTCGGCTCGTGCAGTACGTGGGCGAACAACTCGGTGGGCGGCACGTCGGGAGCGTCGAACACGCCGTCCCGCAGCTCGGCGCACATCCGGGCTGCCTTGTCCCGTGCACGCTCCTCGACCTCCTCGTGCCACAGGCCCCGGTGGGTGAGGTAGCGCCGGTAGCGGGGCAACGGGTCGAGCCGCTCCCAGTGGTCGACCTCGTCCTGCGTGCGGTACCGGGTCGGGTCGTCGGAGGTGGTGTGGGGAGCGAGCCGGTAGGTGACCGCCTCGATGAGGGTCGGTCCGCCGCCCGACCTGGCCCGGGCGGCGGCCTGTTCGGTCACCGCCCGGCAGGCGAGGACGTCGTTTCCGTCGACCCGTACGCCCGGCATGCCGTAACCGATCGCCTTGTGTGCGAGGGAGGGGGCTCGTGTCTGCTCGGAGAGGGGCACGGAGATCGCCCACTGGTTGTTCTGGATGTAGAACACACACGGTGCCGCCTTCACGGCGGCGAAGTTCAGCGCCTCGTGCACGTCTCCCTCACTCGTCGCGCCGTCCCCGATGAAGGCGACGGTCAGGGAGTCCTCGCCGAGCCTGGGCGCCGCCATGGCCGCACCGACGGCGTGCAGGGCGTGCGTACCGATGGGGATGGACATCGCCGCGCAGGCGTGCTCGGGAAAGCCCCAGCCGCCGTGCCAGGTACCGCGCCACACCGCACCGACCGCGGAGGCGGGAATCCCGCGCATCAGGAACAGGCCGAGCTCGCGGTACTGCGGGAAGAGCCAGTCGTCGTTGCGCAGGGCGGCGGCGCAGCCGACCTGGGCCGCTTCCTGCCCCCTGCACGAGGGGTACAGGGCCAGCTGTCCCTGCCGCTGGAGGTTGACGAACTCCGTGTCCACGGCGCGGGTGACGACCATCCATTCGTACAGTTCGGTCAGTTCCTCCGGTGACAGCGTGACGTCGAACTGCGGGTGGTCAACCGGCATGCCCTCAGGGGTGATGAGAGCGACCGGCTGCGGGTCGAAGTCCATGAGGTGCTCCTGTGGAAAGTGCGGAAACGGGTGCTCCCGCGGGTGGGCGCGTGTGTGCCCACCCGCGAGCCGGCCATCAGCGGTCCCGGGGTGTGGTCAGCCCAGAGGGGGCCAGGTGAGGACCGCTTCGTTCTGCCCGGTGAGCTTGGACAGCGGTACGAACCGCGTGTAGAGGTCACGGGCGAGGGCGGGGAAGAGGCCCTCCAACTGCTCGGTCTCGCTCAACGCACGTGCCGCGGCGACCAGTCCCTCCGTCCGCGGCCTGCGCTCGTCCTCGTAGCCGCGCAGCGCCGCGACCGGATCCGCTGTCGCGCGCAGGTGCTGGGCAAGGACCACGGCGTCCTCGATGGCCAGCGCCGCCCCCTGGCCCAGACTCACGAGCATCGGGTGGGCCGCGTCGCCGAGCAGGGTCGTGCGCCCGGCGCCCCACCGCTGGAGGAACGGGCGGTCCTGGGCAGTGATGCGGACGATCGATTCCTCGGGGGTGGTGCGGATCGCCTCCCGCACCTCGTCGGCCCACCCCGCGAAGATGCCCTCAAGCCCTGCCTTGCCGCGCCGCAGGTGTCCGGAGGCACCCGGGGGCACGTTCTTCGTCGCCCACCAGTAGGCGCGGCCACGGCCGATGTCGGCGAGGCCGAAGCGCTGTCCACGCCCCCAGTAGTGCGCTGCGTAGCCCTTGCTCATCCGCGGATGGGTGAAGGGCACCGTGGCCAGCCAGCACGCGTAGTTGCCGGGCCGCGGTTCATCGGTGCCCGCCACCTGCCTGCGAATCGCCGAGTTGAAGCCGTCCGCTCCGATCAGGACGTCGCCCGAAACGGTCCTACCGTCCGCGAAGGTGACCTCGACCCCGTCCTCACCGCTGACGAACCCGGCTGCCGTGGCCCCGAATTCGATGGAGCTCTCGTCGCCGAGCGCGTCCAGCAGCGTCTGTTGGAGGTCGGCCCGGTGTACGGCGTAGTTCGAGGCCCCCAACCGGTCCGAGAGCTCACGGAACGGCATGCTCCTGATCGGACGGCCGCGCCGGGTGAGGAACTTGAGTTCGTCGAAGACCTCGGCACGCTTGTCGAGCCCCGGGGCGATGTCGATGTCGAGGGTGCGCAGCGCCAGGACCGCGTTGCACATCAACGACACCGCCGTGGTGCCCGGCCGCAGTTCGGGAGCCCGCTCGAAGACCTGTACCTCGACGCCTGCGCGGCGCAGTGTCGCGGCGGCTGCGAGGCCGCCGATGCCCGCTCCGATGACAAGCGCCTTGCGCGGGGGGTGCTGCGTCATTTCCCACTCCTCTTCGACGGCCGCCTCCGGCCCGGTTGGCCGGCCGTCATCACCTGAACCAGGTTCTCGGCGACGACGTTCACGTGCGGTTCCTCCAGGAGCACCAGGTGGTCACCGGGGACGTCGACCACCTGGAGCCGTCCCGTGGTCAGCTCGCCCCAGCCGTTGGTGGGGTCCGTGTGCAGGCTCTGCGCGGCCCCGTGCATCGGCTGGAGGATCTCCGGCAGTTCCGAGGTCGCACGGAGCAGCACCACGTCCCCGTCGGCCGGTTCGGGCCGGTAGGTGAGGATCGCCTGCCAGTGCGCCCTGAACATCTCGAACAGGCGGCGCACGGTGGTGCGTGAGCTGCCCGCCGGCAGGACGCCCTCCTGGGTGGCCCGTTCGACGATGAAGTCGAACTTCGCCTCCTCCTCCAGGCCGTCCGGCAGCGAGACCACCGGTGCGGTGCCGCCGCGCCCCATCCACAGCAGCTCCCAGAAGAACCATTCCAGCAGCGAGTGGTCGGCAACGTCGGGCCGCTCCCCCTGCTTGACGGCGATCGGGTCGATAAGCACGGTGCCGTGCAAGGCGTCCGGGTCGCTGCGCCGCAGCTGTCGCGCCATCTCGAAAGCGATGAAGCCGCCGAAGGACCATCCTCCGATCACGTAGGGCCCTTCGGGGCACACGCGCCGCACGGCCTCCAGGTAGACCGCCGCCATCTCGGGGATCGAGCTGAGGGGCTCGGTGCCCGCCACGGTCCCCGACGCCTGGAGCGCGTAGACCGGCTGGTCCTGCGGCAGGTGACGGGCGAGGCGTACGTAGCACAGCACATGGCCGCCCAGCGGGTGGACCAGGAACAGCGGCGGCTTGTCGCCCTCGGTGCGGATCGGCACGACCGGGTCGAACCGGGCCTCGGAGCCGCTGCCCCGCAGGTGCTGTGCCAGACCGGCGACGGTGGGGGCGGCGACGAACGCGGAGAGCGGGACGTTGACGCCGTAGCGCTTCTCGATCGTCATCACCAGCCGCATCGCGGTCAGTGACGTGCCTCCGACGTCGAAGAAGTTGTCCCGGACGCCCACCGTGGGCAGTTCCAGCAGTTCTGCCAGGATGCCCACCAGTGCCTTCTCGTGCTCGTCGGCGGGCGGGGTGGCGTCCGACGACGGAACGGCCAGCGGCATGCGGCGCAGCAGTGCGTCGTCCCGCTTGCCGCTGGGCGTCAGGGGCAGGCTCGCCAGCCACTCCAGGTGCGCGGGCATCATGTAGTCCGGCAGCACCGCGCGCAGTCGGCTGCGCACCTCGTCCAGGTCCACGACGTCGGCGTCGCCGACGAGGAAAGCCGCGAGGAACGCGTCTCCGCTCTCCCGGCGCCGGGACACCACCGCCACCTCGCGGATACCGGACGCGGCCTGCTCCTCGGCGAGCTTGGAGAAGGCGAGTTCCACCTCGGCCAGCTCGACCCGGAAGCCGCGCACCTTGACCTGGGAGTCGGCGCGGCCGAGCCAGACGAGGTTGCCATCGGGCATGACCCGGGCCAGGTCGCCCGTGCGGTACAGACGGGCGCCCGGCTCACCGGACGGGTCCGGGACGAACCGCTGCTCGGTCAGGTCGGGGCGGTTGCGGTAGCCGTGGGCCAGGCATACCCCTCCGACGTAGATCTCGCCCTTCGCGCCCGGCGGCACCGGCCGCATCAGGCCGTCGAGCAGGTGCAGCTCGATCCCGTCCACGGGCACGCCGACGGGCGGCAGGTCGGGGAAGAGGGCCGGGTCGCCGGTCATCGTGTGATGGGTCAGCAGGTGGGTCTCGGTGGGTCCGTACTGGTTCTCCAGGACCGTGTCCGGCCGCGCCGCGCAGAACTGGCGGATCTCGTCGGTGATCCTCAGCTGCTCTCCGGAGGAGATGACCACCCGCAGGGCAGCGGGGCGGATGCCCAGCGCCTGGGAGGTCTCCGCGAGCTGCTGGAGCGCGACGTAGGGCATGAAGACCCGCTCCACCTCCTCGCGGTCCAGAAGCCGCAGCAGGGCCGGCATGTCCTTCCGCTCGTCCTCGGCGATCAGCTGCAGGGTGCCGCCGCCGCACAGCGTGGAGTAGATCTCCTGGAACGCCACGTCGAAGCTGAGCGGTGCGAACTGGAGGGTCTTGCCTCCGGCCGCTCCGCTGGCCGAGGGGATCTGCCACTCCTGGTAGTTGGCAAGCACGCGGTGCGGGAGTTCGACGCCCTTGGGTTCGCCGCTGGATCCGGAGGTGAACAGCAGGTAGGCGACAGTCTCGCCGGTGATGTCCGGCAGGTCCGGCCCGCCCCCGGGCGCCGGCTCTGCGGCGAGCAGGTCGGCGACGTACAACAGCCGGGAGGAGTCCTCGAAGAGGTGCGCGTGCGCCTCGTGCGTGAGGATCCGTACCGGATCGGCCTGCGCGACCATCGCCGCGAGCCTGGCCGGCGGATAGGTCACGTCGAGCGGGACGCAGGTGGCGCCTGCCTTCCCGACGCCCAGGACGGTCGCCAGTGTTTCGGGAGAGCGGTCCATGGCGATGCCGACGGTCGATCCGGGCCGTGCTCCGGCGCCGCTCAGGCCTTGGGCGATTCGATTCGCCGCCTCGTCGAGCCGGGCGTACGTCCACTGCCGTGTTCCGCAGGACACCGCGATCGCGTCCGGAGTGGCTGCGACGTGCTCGTCGATGCGCCGTACGACGTCCTTGGGAGGCTCGCCGGGGGTGCGGTGCTCGGCGTCGGTCCGCAGTACCGCCTCGGTCGGCGAGACGCGCAGGAAGCCGAAATCGGCCGGCTCCTCGGGGTGTTCGGTCATCTGCCGGAGAATGGCCAGGTACGTCTGGCCGATGCTCTCCACCTGCGATGCGGAGAAAGTGCGCCCGTCACAGTCCATCCGCAGCCAGAGGCGTTCGTCCACCGGGTCGGTGACCGCGTTAACCAGGATCTTGAAGTTCGTCTCCTCCCACGTCCTGAAGTCGGTCAGTTCCATGTCGGTGCCCTCGAAGAGCGAGCTGAGGACGTGCGGGTTGACGTAGTTGAAGGCCGTCTCGAAGACGACGTCGCCACCGCGGTCCTCCTGGATCGCGCTGAGCGGGTAGTGACGGTGGGGGTGGCTGTCCTGCTCCTGCTGGTACACCTCGCGCGCCGAGTCGATCCAGCTGCGCGGCCGGGTGTCGAGGCGCAGCGGCAGCGTCTCCAGGAAGAGCCCGGTGATCCTCTCGGCGTCGGCCGTCTCCGGCCGGCCGCCGGTGACGAGACCGGTGGTGATGTCCTGTGTGTCGGAGAACAGCCGCAGGGTCAGGCAGTGGGCGGCAAGCAGCAGGGACTTGACGGGCAGGCCGTGGGTGCGCGCCAGGTGGCCCAGCTCTGTACCGAGGCCGTCCGGCAGTTCCACCTGGTGGTGGATGACGCCCTCGCCGCCTGCGGGCTCGTGGGGCCTCAGTCCGTCGATCTGGGCCAGTTCGACGCCGGTGAGCAGCCGTTGCCAGTACCGCTTGGTCTCCTCGGAGGCGAGGGCCCGCCGTTCCTCGCGTACGTAGAGGGCGGGAGAAGGCAGTTGTCCGGACGAGACGGCTTCGACAGGACGGCCGGCGTGGTGGAGGTAGTCCTGCAGCAGTTCGCGAACGAGGGTGGCCACGCTCCAGCCGTCCAGTATCGCGTGGTGGAAGCTGAACACCAGCTCCACGGTGTCGTCGTCCAGGACATGCGCGCGGAAGAGGTAGAGCGGCGGCCTGTCCAGCCGGTATGCGTGGTACCTCCGCTCCTCGATGTGCCGGGCGATCTCCGCCTGCGCCTCCTGGTCACCCAGGTTTCGCAGATCTGCGATCTCCAGCCCGCCGACGGCCTCCCGGTGGACGAGTTGAAGGGGCTCGGAGAATCCGCCGAGGTCGAACGCGGAGCGCATCACGGGGTGGCGTCGCACCAGGTCGTCGAAGGCACTGCGCAGCGCCTTCTCGTTCCAGGCCGTCTTGAGGGAGTAGCGGAAGACGTCGTGGTACACGGCCGTCCTCTCGTGCTCCCGGCTGTGGTAGAGCAGGCCGAGGTGCAGCCGGGTCGCCGGGTAGGCGTCCACCAGACCCGCCAGTCGGGCGCGGTCGACTCCGGACACCAGTGCGAACGGCTCCAGCGGTGCGTCCCGCACGTCCGGTGACGAAGTGGTCGCGCGGGCGGCGAGCGCCGCCACGGTGGGGTTGCGGACCATGTCGGCCAGGGTGAAGTGGATGCCAGCGCGGCGCGCCTCGGCCTGGATGCGAAGCATCAGGATCGAGTCGCCGCCCAGGGAGTAGTAGTCCTGGTCGACTCCGACCTCCTCGATTCCCAGCACCGCCCCCCAAGCCGCCGCGATCTTCGCCTCGATCTCGTTGGCGGGTGCTGCTGCTCCGCCGTCCGCTTCGACGGCGGGGTCGGGCAGCCTGCCGCGGTCGGCCTTCCCGTTCGCCGTGAGGGGTATCGAGTCGATCCGGACGAAGAATGCGGGAACCATGAACTCCGGCAGGGAGTCGAGCAGTTGGGGCCGTAGGTCGGTGAGTTCCGCTCCCTCGTCCGCCACGTAGTAGCCCACCAGATGGGTGCCCCGGGAGGGTGTGGTCCGGTCCACCACGATGGCGTCCCTGACGCCGGCCAAGGCCGTCAGGTGATTGCGTACCTCGCCGAGTTCCACCCGGCTTCCGCGGATCTTGACCTGGTCGTCGAGCCTGCCCAGGTACTCGAGGGCGCCGTCCGCGAGCCACCGCGCGCGGTCCCCGGTGCGGTACATCCGCTCGCCTGCAGTGAACGGGTCGTCGACGAACGCCGCGGCGTCCAGATCGGGCCGGCCCAGGTAGCCGCGTGCCACGCCGACGCCCGAGATGCACAACTCACCGGGAACTCCGATGGGCTGGAGGTCGCCGTGAGCACCGACCACGTGGAGCCGGATGTTGTCGATGGGCCGTCCGATCGGCACGCGCCGCGGTTCGTCGGCCGGGTCCGCCGGACAGTCGTAGTACGTGACGTCGACCGTCCCCTCGGTCGGACCATAGAGATTGACGAGCCGTGGCGCCGAGGTGCCGGCCGCCGCGAAGACCTGGTTGAACCGGTGCACGTGTGCGGGCGTCAGCGCCTCACCGCTGCAGAAGACCAGGCGCAGGGCGGTGATCCCGTCCCGCAGCGCCGGGTCCTCTTCGAGCAGATCGAGAAAGGGGCCGAGCATCGAGGGCACGAAGTGGGCCACGCTCACCCGGTGCGCCTGCATCGTCGTGAGGATGGCGCGGGGATCGCGCTCACCCCGGGGCGGGAGGAGTGCGAGTCCGGCGCCCGTGATCGACCACCAGAACAACTCCCACACCGAAACGTCGAAGGTCGCCGGTGTCTTCTGCAGCAGGACGTCGCCGGAGCCGACCGGATAGCCGCGCTGCATCCACTCCAGCCGGTTCACCACGGACCGGTGCTCGACCTGCACGCCCTTGGGCTGCCCCGTGGACCCCGAGGTGTAGATGACGTACGCGAGATCGTGCGGGCCTCCGGCAGGCACGAGCGGCGCGGGCTCGGCGCTCGGGCGCGGGGCGGCTTCCAGGCGGCGCACCGGTACGGTGTCGCCCACCACTCGTCCGGACACGGTGGTGCCCAGCAGTACGGACTTGGCCCCGCTGTCGGTGAGCAGGAACCTGACCCGTTCCGCGGGATGGCTCGGGTCGACCGGTACGTACGCGGCGCCCGCCTTGAGCGCCGCCAGCACTGCGACGACGAGTTGCGGGCCGCGCTCGACCGCCACGGCCACCCGGTCACCCGTGGTCACGCCGTCGCCCTGCAACTGGTGTGCGACGTGGTTCGCCCAGGCGTCCAGCTGAGCGAAGGTGAGCGAATCGGCGGGATCCTCCGCCATGACGGCCACCGCGTTCGGCGTCCTGGCCGCCTGCTTCTCGAAGAGAGCATGGACCGTGGAGTCCCGCGTGTAGTCGGTCACCGGACCGCTGCCCACGGCGACCAGGGCGGCGCGCTCTGCGGCGCCGACCATGGATATCTCCGACAGGGGACGGTCCGGCCGGTCGAGCGCGCCCTTGAGGATCGCCTCCAGGTGGGCGGCCACCGACTCGATGGGGAAGTCCGCGTCGAAGACGTCGAGGGCGTAGTCCATGTCGACCAGGACGTCACGGACATCGTCCAGCTCATTCACGACGACCGCCAGGACGTCATCGTCATGGGCCCGGGCCTGTACGACGGTTTCGTACGTCGTGCCCTGTACGCCGGCCGGGCTCGGCCAGCGCAGGTAGGCGATGGTGGTGTCGAACAGCCGCTTGCGGCCGCTGTCCTGGAGCGGAACCGCGCGCAGCAGGTCGCCCAAGGAGAATCGCTCGTGGGGTTTGAGCGCCCTGGTGGCGGACTGCACTTCCGCGACCAGTTCGCTCATCGCGAGGTCCTGGCGCGGGTTCACCCGCAGGGGCAGCGTGTTGGCGAAATGCCCGACGGTCCGCTTCTGCCCGTCAGTGGGCCGGTTCAGCAGCGGTACGCCCAGAACGACCTCGTCGCTGCCGTGGATGCGGGAGAGATAGACGGAGAAGGCGCTCGCGACGAACGCGAACACGGAATGCCCGTCCTCACGTATGCGGTCGATGAGAGAACGCTCGATCAGGAAGCTGTGGCGGGCGCTCCCGCGGGACCCTGCCGGTGCGGTGCGGCGGAAGAAGGCCGGCGCGAGGCCCTTCAACTGCTCCTGGAAGAACTCGCGGTCCGCCTCGTGGCCGGCCGAGTCCCGGTAGCGGCGCTCGTCCTCGGCGAAGTCCAGGTAGGACGGCACGGACCGGTCGTCGAACCTCCCGGTCCGCCGCACCTGGTCGTACTCGGCGCGTACCTGGGACATGAACAGGTTCAGGCCCCAGGCATCCGCAACGATGTGATGCACCTTGACGTAGGCGTGGACGGTGCCCTCGCCCTCCTTGAGCACGGCGGTCGTGAACAACCGACGACGTTCGACCTCGAACGCGACGTCGAACGCATCCTTGATCCACGCCTCACAGGCCGCACGCGGTTCGGCACTCCCGGACAGGTCGATCGTCGGGATGTCGAACGTCTCGTGCTCGGCCCACTGGCTCGGAGTCCCGTCCTCGGGGTCGATCCGGAGCTGGAACGCGTCATTGCGGGCGACCGCACGGCGTAGGCACTCCTTGAGCAGATCGACGTCGACCTCGCCGGTGAACCGGTCAGCGATGAAACAGTTGAACTGCGGTAGGTCGGGGAAGAGGGAATTCGCCGCCCAGATGTCCTGCTGGTAGGCCGTGAGAGTGCTACGCCCCCGTAAATTCACGATCGCTCCATTTTCCTCGGCTGTCGCTTTCGATCCTCGGGCTGTACGGATGCGTCAGCCGGCGTTCTCCGCGTCAATCGTGGTGCCGTGGTACCAGGGGTTTCCCGCCGCCTCCGAAATGAGGTTCCGCGACGCCGTCTCCCGACCCTTTCCGAGGTCCAGGGTCAGGTACTGGACGAATTCCAGAGCGGTGAAGTACTGCCGCATGAAGGTCGGCTGGTCGAGCTCGACCTCGGTCACCGTGACGTTCGCGTTCTGCGGGATCGGCGCGGTCAGCAACGCCACCAGGTTCTTGCGCTTGGCGCGGGTGTATTCATCCTCCTCCGGGTCGGAGAAGATGAGGATGCTGTGACGACGCACGGGATCCGAGAGCGTGGCCACCTCGCTGTGGCAGAACTCGTGGAAGTAGTTCCGCGTCGCGGGCACCATGGCGATTTCGTTGAAGTGCATCTTCGCGAGCTTCAACAGACTCTCGTGCCACTTGGGCGAGCCGAGCATGATGATGTTGGAGTCCTCGCTCCGGACGGCGGCATCGGCCGCCAACTCGCGCAGCGAAGGCGTGAAGTCGGTCTCCAGGGTCTGGGCCAGGGCACGGACTTCCGGACCGTGGTCCTCGTCCAGGAGCCCGAGCTTCAGGAACATGTCGACCAGAATCGAGAAGTACTGGCCGACGTGGAACAGCGGGTACTCGCGGTCCGGCTTACTGAGGGTCCAGCGTGCGATGGACACCCCGTGCTCCTCCCCCAGCTCGCCGAGCCGGCCGCCCGAGGTGAGCAGCAGTACCCGGTCGTTCACCGGGCTCAAGGCGTGGAAGGCCCGGACGGGCTCGTTGGAGTGGCCGCTGTACGAACTCAGGATGATGAGCGTCCGGTCGTCCTCGATCACCGAGCGCGGTATCAGGTACTCGAAGTCGTAGTCGTTGAAGACATGTACTTCGAGGTCGCTCCTGATCGAGCTGAAGAAGACCTTGATCACGTCCGACACGATGGCCGAGCAGCCCATACCGCTGAAGACGATGCGGGTGAAATGACCGCTCCCCAGCTTTTTCACGAGATCTTCCGAGATCCCGGAGATGTCGTACTCATCCGACTTCGTGAAACCGGAGCGGTACTCCTGCTCCAGGAATTCCTGATAGCGTTCAAGGCGCGGTCGCATGACCTTCTCCTTCTGTGTGGTTTCTCACGTCAGTGATTGATTCACGAACTTCAGTCGGCGGCCGAGGCCCCTACCACATGAACTGGCCACCGTCCACGATGAGCTTCTGGCCCGTTACGTAGGCGGCTCCTGCACCCACAAGGAATTCCAGAGCGTCCGCCATCTCCTCGGTGGAGCCGATCCTCCGCTGCGGAATTTCGTCCAGGAGCGAGTTCAGGTGCTCCGGCTCGGCGGTGCGGAATCGAGTCCGCATCTCCTCCGTGTCGATCATTCCCGGAATAAGGCAGTTCACCCGGATGGTAGGAGCCAGCTCCATGGCCAGGCACTTGGTCAGGTGGAGCAGCCCCGCTTTGCTCGAACAGTAGTTGGCGCCGTTCAGCCGGGGGCGGATCGCCGTGGTCGCACCGATGTTGACAATGGAACCACCGCCGGCCTCCAACATGTGCGGAGCAAATGCCCGGGTCATGTAGAAGGGACCCGAAAGGTTGGTGTCCAGCACCTGGCGCCAGTCCGTGTCCGAGATCTCGAGCACCGGCCGGTCTATGTTCAGTCCAGCATTGTTGACCAGCACATGGGGGGTTCCGTGACCGGTACGCACCAGGTCGGCCAGCCGCGCCACGTCATCGGGATCCGACACATCGGACCGGACCACCGAGAGGCTCTTCTTCATCTCCTGTGCAGCCCGGTTCGCCGAATCCTCGTCACTACGAAAAGTAGCGACTACTCGATATCCCATCCGCGTGAGTCTGCGGCTGAATTCGAGCCCGATTCCCTTGGTTCCACCGGTAACTAAAGCCAGTTTATCAGGCGATTTCATTCAAGCTCCGCATAGTGGGTTGTTCGTTCTTTCCCCTGCCGTGGCGGCATCACGGCGGCCGAGGAGGCGTACGCGGCCGGACAGAGGCCGTGCGGCGGACCCGCCGCACGGCCTGGCGCACGCCCCCACCGGGCAGCGCGACCCATGCCCTCAGCTGTGGGATGACTCAGGCGGCGTCGGGCTTACGGGCGCGCAGGATGACGTCGTACCGCCCGGGATACTGCCGGTCCATCGGCTCGAACCCCGCTTCGGTGTACCACTGCTCGAATTCCTTCGGCGTGTAGATGCTGCCCTCGGGCGACGCGATCGTCTGCACGTACGCCGACATGAACGCGGCGTGGGCGGGACCGGTCTCCTCGTCGTCCTGGGCGCACGCCACGATCACCAGGTGACCTCCCGGCTTCAGCGCCCGGTAGGTCTTCGCGAAGAGGTCGCGAACCTGCTCCGGCGACCAGATCTCAAGGAATCGAGAGAATACGACGCAGTCGTGGGAAGTGGGGAACTCTTCCTGCCAGATGTCGGCTCCGACTGCCTGGACACGGTCGGCGAGACCCGCCTCGGCGATCTGCTCTTCCGCCATCTTCGCCACGTTGGGGAGTTCGAGAATGGTCGCCTGGAGGTGCGGCCACCGCCGGGCGAAGGCGATGGCATTCGTTCCCGTGCCGCCGCCGACGTCCAGCACGTGCTGGTAGGAGGAGAAGTCCACGGAGTTGACGAAGTCTTCCACCACCGAGCGGCTCTGATGCTCCATCATGGCGGTGAATACCTTTTCGAGGTTCTTGTCCTCGCCGAGCAGCTCGTAGAGCGTGGTCGCCGACGAGCCGGCAAGCAGCTCCCGGTCCAGCCCCACGTTCTCGTTCTCCACCAGAGATTCGTAGAGCCAGCTCATCGGGCGATACAACATCTCGTGGGTGTAGCGGATGATGACCGGCATGAATTCGCCCGGATCGCCCGCGAGGATATCAGTCGCGGCGGTGTTGTGATACCCGTCGTCTTCCTTGCGCACGAGCTCGAATGTGCTGCACCCCAGCAGCAGCACGCGACCCGCACGTTCCTCCAACTCCAGTGCCCGGGTTATCTCTTCGCGAGTTATGCCTGGCCGCTCCTTGAGGAGGGCAAACAACTTCAGGCGCAGTGCGGCGTGCAGGAACGGGAACCGGAAGCTGGTGTAAACCAGCTTCCACAGCTCGTCCAGGGCGGTCGCTGACGGTGCGGTCATGGTGATCTCCTTCACGGTGCTACGAGCCTCGGGCGTGCACCCTCGGCCGTGTCGTGGCGTGGCGAAATCCAACAACGTCCGGATAAACCGATTGGCAGCATTGAGACAGACAGTGGAAGCGAGATCCCCGCAGCGTGCCGCACCCCGTCCCGGGGACGCGGCACCAAGTGGGCGGGGTTAGACCATCACCTTCACCTGCGTCATTGAAAGTTTCCTCCCCGTTGACGCGTCCTGTCCGAATGACGAATCCGTTAGGCCGCGATACACCACGAGGCAACACCAAAGCCGAGAATGGCACAAGACCATTAACGCCCTCACACCCCCGCTGATGGCGTGAATCGATCGCTTCTGCCTCCGAACCCCTTCATTCTTGGCCGAAGAATCGCCAATCCTGACCTCAATCTGAGCGATCAAGGGGCTGAAAATCGCCCCACGGGATAGAACGGCAGGAAGCTGGATTATCTTTCCCAAAACGGACAGATCGCCGGAATCCGCGACGCCCCATTCGGCGATTGCAGTCGAGGATCCGCTCGGGAATATTTCTGCGCGACGCGCAGTGAAAGGATCCCGCCGACGCCGTGCCTATCTCGAAGCCCAGCAGCGCGTCTACTCCGCACCCGGCCACAAGACGTTGCCGAAGTACGGAGCCACGGACCCGCGCACTATTCGCGGCCTGTTGCGCTACCTGGCTGTTTCGACAGGACGGCAGGACGAGGGCGGCGTTCAAGCGGCCATGTTTCGACAGCGCGTGCTTCCGAGAGCGCCGGCGCTCCCGGAAGCATCACTCCACGACGGGCAGACATTCGTCGAGCAGACCGACGACATCATTCCAGGCACGTCGCGCGTGTCGAGGGTGGTGGCCCACTCCGGGGCGCACCCGCTGGTCCACCGGAGGGTGGTGGAAGGCGTGCAGGGCACCGCCGTAGACCACGAGACGCCAGTCGACTCCCGCGGCCAGTATTTCGGCGGCGAAGGCGTCCCGTTGCGCGGGCGGCATGATCGGGTCTTCCGATCCGACCCCTGCCCACACAGGACAGCGGATGCGCGCCGCCTCACCCGGCCGGCCCGTGGTCAGGCCGTTGACCGTCCCGATCACACGCAGGTCGACACCGTCGCGCCCGAGTTCCAGCCCGATGGCGCCCCCGGTACCGTAGCCGATGACGGCGATCCGGTCGGGATCGGTGCGCGGTTCGGCACGCAACACGTCGAGCGCCGCGTGACCGATCCCGCGCATCCGGTCGGGATCTGCGAGCAGGGGCATCACTCGGGCCATCATCTCGGCAGGGTCGGTGAACCACCGTCCCCCATGGATGTCGAAGGCGAACGCCACGTACCCCATCTCGGCCAGGGCATCGGCCCTGCTGCGCTGGAAGTCGTTCAGTCCGGTCCCCTCGGGCCCGACCAGAACTGCGGGCCGGCGATCCGAGCCGGCCGGGAGCGCCAGGTGCCCGACCATCGTCAGACCGTCGGCCGGGTAGGCGACCGAGCGTGTGGTAACCGTGATCATGGGGCCGAATTGTAGCGACCTCCCGGCCAGGACGATCGGACCGACAGGGCCGACCGGACCACGCCGGTACCTCGCTGAAGTGCGCTGATGGCCGGCAGGTCGCCGATCTCGGTCCCGGCACGTCACCGGCATGGAGGACAGGCCGCCGTTGACCTCGGCAACGGTCGATACGACGACGCGCCGCGCCCGCCGTCGCCGGCGACGACGACCGCAGGACAGGGGAGGGGGCCATCCAGAGACCGGGCCGCGCAGGGCATCTCTCCTGCGGCAGGCAGCCCTGGAGAATTCTCCGCGGAGCATCACCTGTGGAAGCCGATCACCTCGGCGTCAGCACTCTCCTGGGCCTGCCTTCGCAGTCGAACCTCGGGCCGCTGCATCCTGCTGCGTCAACGCATACCCGCGATGGTGCGAGGAGCAACCACCTTGTCGACAATTCCGAACTTCAGCGCCTGGTCGGCGGTGAGGACTTGGGCTCGGTCGACGTCCTTGTTGATCTGCGCGACGTCCCGGCCGGTGTGCTTAGCGAGAAGCCCTTCGACCAACTCCCGCTGACGCTGGACCTCACGGCCCTGGATCTCCAGGTCGGACACTTGGCCCTGGGTGCCGTCGCTGTGCGGCTGCTGGAGGAGTATCCGGGCGCTCGGCAGAGCCAGACGCTTCCCGGGTGTGCCCGCCGCCAGGATCACGGCCGCCACCGAACCGGCCTGCCCGAGGCAGACCGTCTGAATGTCGGGCCGCACGAATTGCATGGTGTCGTAGACCGCCGTGAGCGGAGTGAGGTCACCACCGGGCGAATTGATGTAGAGAGAGATGTCCCGTTCAGCGTCCTGCGACTCGAGGCACAAGAGCTGGGCCATGATGTCGTTCGCCACGACGTCATCGACCTGGGTGCCGAGGAAGATGATGCGTTCCTCGAAGAGTTTCGCGTAGGGGTCGTACTCCCTGGTTCCCTGCGACGTGCGTTCCACGAATCGGGGTACGACGTAACGGCTTTCCGGACTTAAGTTACCGGCCCCGAACGGGGGCGAGGCTGCTGTGGGCATAGAAGTGCTCACTGGGCGTGGTCCTCCCGAGGTGAATGGATGTGCTGATCCGCGGGGCGGAGGACTAGCCGACGGCGCCGAGGCCCGGGTGATCCGCGGTCATCACCTCGTCGATCAGGCCGTACTCCTTGGCCTCCTGGGCCGTGAACCAGCGATCCCGGTCGGAGTCACGGGTGATCGTCTCGGTGTCCTGGCCGGAGTGCTGCGCGATGAGCTCAGCCATTTCCCGCTTGGTGCGGACCAACTGGTCCACGTAGATCTTGATGTCCGAAGCCGAGCCGGCGAAACCGGCCGAGGGCTGGTGCATGAGGATCTTGGTGTGCGGCAATGCGAACCGCTTTCCCTTCGCACCGGCGGTGAGAAGGAACTGGCCCATGGAGGCACAGAATCCCATTGCAATGGTCACGACGTCGTTCTTGATGTACTGCATGGTGTCGTAGACCGCCATGCCGGCGGTAACCGAGCCGCCCGGTGAGTGGATGTACAGGTAGATGTCACGGGTCGGATCCGTCGCGAGCATCAGCATCTGCGCGGTGACGCGGTTGGCGATGTCGTCGTCAACTTCCTTGCCAAGGAAGATGATGCGGTCCTCGAGAAGACGGTTGTAAACCGCATCCACGCCGACCACATCACCGGCACCGCCGCGGGCGTAGGGCATCATCTGGCCTGCTTCGAGAGGAAACTGCCGAGAGCTCATGCGATTCCACTCCTCTGTCGTTGCGTGTCCGCTAAAGGGCTTGCACCGAGTCCGTTCAGCTGCCGTCCGACCAATTGGAGCCGGAAGCAGCACTCCACTCGCCCCCTAGCGCTTAACGAAGCTAACACGCACTCCGCACCCATCCACGAGCGGTTGAGAAGCCGTTCGCTCAGAGCGGAGGGTGTGACTGATTTCAAATTGGCCTGAAACCAGGCTGAGTTCAGACCCCCCGGCGGCGTTGGCAGCGACGAAACCGAGACGACGTCTGCAAAAAACGGTGCATAAGGCAACAATCGACGTCCAAATCCGGCCAGGAGCAGCGCGGTTTCCCCGTCCACCTGCGGACAGCGCGGCCGATGCGGTGCAACCCCCCCGTCGAAGCACGGGGACGGAGTCCGCTTGTGCGCAAAGGCGTGTTGCCGACGCACTCTCATATGTGGCTCTGGCTAAGTGAATTCTGTTGATGTTCTTTGTCGGTTTGGTGAAGGCGGGGCAAGTAACCAGTTGTGCGGGTGGAGGTGCGTGATTACAGTGAGCCGCCGTGCTCGGAGTGGTCGGCTGGGGCCGATAACCCGAGCCTGAGCGAAGGGAATTCCGTCGTGACCGAGACCGAGAAATCCGCCGCCGATACCGCGATACCCGACAGAACAGACCGGCCCGACAGCCTCGGCGGGATCGAGGTTCTCGCCTCGCTCAGCCCCGACTTCACCGCCGACCCCTACATCGCCTACCGCAAGCTGCGCGAGCGCGGTCCGGTGCACCAGGTGGTGGGCCCCGACAGGGGCGTGGTGTGGCTCGTGGTCGGGTACGAGGCCGCGCGCGAGGCCTTCATCTCCCCGCAGCTCAGCCGGGACTGGCAGCGCGAGTACCGGCAGCCCGGCTGGAGCCCGCCGTACGCCCTGAACATGCTCGGCAACGCCAACATGCTGATGAGCGACCCGCCCCACCACACCCGGCTGCGGAAGCTGGTGTCGCAGGAGTTCACGGCCCGGCGGGTCATGGGGATGCAGGCGCGCGTCCAGGAGATCACCGACGATCTGCTGGACCGCATGACGGCGGACGGCGCGCGCGGCGCCGACCTCATCGAGGCGTTCGCCTCCCCGCTCCCCATGATCGTCATCTCCGAGCTGCTCGGCGTCCCCAACCTGGACCGCGCCGCCTTCCACGCCTGGTCCAACGAGACCCTCGCGCCCACCAGCCCCGAGGCGGAGAAGGAGGCGTACGAGCAGGTCATGCCGTATCTCCAGGGGCTCATCGCCGCCAAGCGCGAGAACCCCGGGGAGGACCTGCTCAGCGCCCTCGTCCACACGGTCGACGAGGGCGGCGACCAGCTCACCGAGGACGAACTGGTCTCGTTGGCCTTCCTGATGCTCGTCGCCGGGCACGAGACGACGGTCAACACGATCGGCAACGCGGTGCGCGCGCTCTTCGCGCACCCCGAGCAGCTGGCGGCCGTACGGGCCGATCCGGCAGGGCTGGCGGCGGGGCTGGTGGAGGAGACGCTGCGCTACGACGGGCCGGTGGAGACCACCACGCCGCGCATCGCCCTGGAGGACACCGAGATCGGCGGCGTACGGGTGCCGCGCGGTGCCATCGTGCTGATCACCATGGCCGGCGCGGACCACGACCCGACGCGCTTCCCCGATCCGGAACGCTTCGACGTACGGCGCGAGGAGGCCCGGAGCAATCTCTCCTTCGGACACGGGATCCACTTCTGCCTGGGAGCCCCCCTCGCCCGCCTCGAGGGCCAGGTGGCGCTGCGCACGCTGTTCGAGCGCTGCCCGGATCTGACGGCGGACGGGGAGCCGGGGGAATGGCTCCCGGGGATGCTGATCCGGGGGAGGCGGACCCTGCCGGTGCGGTGGTGATACGCCCGCCGCGGGCGGGCCGACAGGCGGGTGAGCGGTCGCGGCACGCCGTTCGCACAGGTCAGCGGGGATTGTCAGAAGCGGCTCTTCCTCGCCCACCGGCTCGACTGGGCATGAGAGTGCACGGAGCGCCGTGCGTACCCAGGTGACCTGTCTGATGCCCGCTGGGAGCTGAGCGGAGGCTGCTTGCCTGGCGCTTCGAACGTCGCCGGCGGGCCCTGGACTTCGGCCGGCCACCACGGCATGAACTGCGTGAGATCACGAACGCGACCCTCTACGTGGACCGCACCGGCTGCCAGTGGGCCTACTACCGGCAGGAGCGCAAGAACCGCCACCCGTCGGCCTGCGTGATCGACGCACAGAGCGTCAAGACCTCCACCCGCGTCCCCGCCCGAAGCCAGGGCATCGACGCGGGCATGAAGATCGTGGGCCGCAAGCGCAGCATCGTCATTGACACCCTTGGCCTGCTGCTGGCAGCGCTGGTCACCGCTGCCAGCAGCAGGATTCCACCGTCGGCCGCACCCTCCTGGAGCAGTCCGCCGCCGACCACCCCACCCTGCGCAAAGCCTGGGTCGACGGCGGCTACCGCAAGCACTTCGTCGACCACGCCGCCACCCTCGGCATCGACCTCGAAATCGTCCAACGCACCCCTAGGGCCTGAGGGTTCGCACCGACCCCGAGCCCGCCACCTCACCGGCGAGAGCACCATCTCCTGGCGCGAGCCGTCACCAGTACAGCAAAGCCGCATCCCGGAATGAAACAGCAGGATGAAACGACCTCTTACACCTCCGGAGCCCACCGCGCGGTAGGGAGCAACCGGACAGGCCCGGGCGGCGGCTGGACTAGACGCAGAACCTGCCGTCACTCGCAGGCAGCCTGCTGCTGAGCAGACCTTCGCCCTGCCACACCAGTTCAAACGGCTCGCCATCCGAGGGGAAGGCAGTGCCGAATGACGGCTGTCAGTAGATACTCCCCGTAGGCGGCCACGGCCAGATGTCTCCCCGAAACTGGACCGATACCGGTCAGCGAAGCTGGCCCGGTGTGAAGAACAGCAGGGAGATCACGGAGATCCTGGACGCATGCAACCTCACGGGGAGTTGCTGAGCGGCGGCCAAGCCGGCTGGCTGGCTGGCTGGCTGGCTGGCTGGCTGGCTGGCTGGCTGGCTGGCTGGCTGGCTGGCTGCGACCATCACACGGTGGCCCGGTATGTGCGGATGCGGGCGGAGAGCGCCAGCCCGACGGCCCGCCGGCACCGGGCCCGTCCGATCGACGAGTTCCTGGCGAAGATCGAGGAACTGGTGGTGGACTCCCACGGCCGGTCCGAGCGGATCTGGTACACCGGCGGATCCCGGCGATGGGCTTCACAGGCGGGGAGCGAACGACGCGGCGGGTGCTCTCGGAGGTGAAAGCGAGCCTGCGGGCTCGCGGCGGGTCATTGGCCGTGAATCACCGAGCCGGGTCTGTGGCTGAAGTGGGACTGGAGCCATGGTCCCAAGATCGGCGGGCGGCAGACGCAACTGTGGTGCGCGTGGCCGGCCTGGTCGAGGTTCCGAGTCGTGGTTCCGGTCTTCGACAAGACACTGCCGACGATCGTGGCCTGCCTCGATGCGACATTGCGGCGCATAGGAGGAGTGCCAGCCTATGCGTTGACCGACGAGAGAAGACGCTCACCACGACGCGTGGCGCACGTCGCGAACATCGCGGTCCGCAATCCGGAGATCGTCGAGGTCGCAAGGTATTACGGGCTGACGATCCGTACTTGTCTGCCGGCCGACCCGGAACCCAAGGACGGATCCGAGGCGACGGCGCGGATCTCGAAGGCCGATCTGGTGCCCACGGATACGAATCTCCTGGAGCAGTACCCGGCCTTCGGGCATCTCGAGGCGGCCTGCCATACCTTCGGCGACGAGGTCAATAGCCGGGTCCACCGGGACACCCGGCGCAAGCCCGCCGAGGCCCTCGCGGAAGAGCAACAGCGTCATCGGCCACAGAGACCACGGCCTCCTCATCCAACCTAGACTCGGGATTCGCAGGGTCGTAGGCGATCGCCAGGTCGTACCGCTCCCTCCTCCTACGTCGCGTAGCCATCCGTGCAGCCGGGATCACGGTCCCGTCCAGCGGCAATCCGCTGCCCGAAGCTGCTCCGCTGGGGGGAATCTGGGGGGAATGAGGCCTCGTTGGGGGGCGGCTGGGGGGAATCGGCTGCACATACGGGGAGCAGGGTGAAAGACTCGGAAAGGTCGATCGCTGCAGGTCAGGCCGCCCGAGTGGGGAGTTTCCGCAGGTCAGCGGCATGCGGGTGACGACTTCAAGAAGATCTCCTCGTGGGCCGCCATCCTGTTTGCACCCACGTTGGTGGGAACCATCTACGGCATGAACTTCGAAGACATGCCGGAACTGAAGTGGGCGGGCGGCTACCCCTTCGCCATCCTGCTGATGGCAGTGGTGTGCACGAGTCTGTACATCATCTTCAAGAAGCGCGACTGGCTGTAGGCGGCACATCGACGTCATTGATCGCTTAGCTCTTGCGAACGCATGGAGGCGTCCCGCAAGGCCCCCTGGGGAGAATCTGGGGAGAATGCGCAGCCCGCCCCCGCGGGGCGCTCCCCTGCACCTTGGCAATGCCCCTGCCGCGCCGTCGACCGCCTCCAGCAGCACGCGGCTGCGGAGGGTAACGAAAACGGGTGGCACAGCATCTGCTGCGCCACCCGTTCGCCGCCACCAGGCCCGTGCTGTCCCGCCGGACGGCTACAAGTCGGCAGTTGTCCAATGGCCGTGGATCTTGACCGTAGACCACCGATGTCCGACCCCATGGCTAAAGGTTGTCCCGAACAGCTGGGCGCAAGAGCGTTGTTTCCAACGGCGATCACGCCGGCCAGATCATCCACCGCGCAGGCCCCGGTTGTAGCCGAGCTGACCACGGGCGCTCGCCGAAGGCCCGGCCGACGCCGGGGCGGCGAAAAGCTTGGCGTGCGGGGCCGACGGAACCGGGTAACGTCTTTGTCATGTTCTTCCAGACGCCGATTTACGAGTGAGAGCGTGACGGGCCCCTGCTGACGTCCTTCGACGTCGCCGCGCCCGTCCCCCACCGATGAATCCGTAGATCACTTCACATCATCACCGGGAGAACCCGTGACCGACAGCAAGAACATCAACAACCCCGTGGGCCAGGGCGGCGGCCAGCGCAAGAAGCTGTCCCGCGCCGAACGGCAGAACAACGGCCCGCACCGCAACCTCGACCGCCAGGGTGCCGCCGACCAGAAGGCGGAGCTGGTGCGCAAGATGCGCGAGAAGGCAGCCGCAGCTGAGGGCGCCGAGCAGGCGAGCGACGACACCGCACAGAGCTGACGCACCGCCGCCTCAGGGCGGCACCGCACGGGGCAGGGCCCGGACCGCGACGCGCGGTCCGGGCCCTGCCGCCGTATCGGGGCTCTGCTGCCGTACCGGGCGCGGCCGGTCCCGCTCAGCTCTCGGCCGACCACCCGCGTCTCAGCCGACCACCCGGGGCAGCCGAAGATTCAGCAGCTCAGTCACCGCCACCATCCCGAGCTGCACCAGCAGCGTCACCACCAGCGCGTCCCCGTACCCAGCCCCGGCGAGAACCCACGACCCTTCCTGGCCCTTGCAGTTGAGGCTCTGGCCCCGGTTGACGGTGCCGAAGACGGGGTACTCCGCGCCGGGCCCGCTGCGGTAGTTGACGCCGTTGTCGTTGGCCGTGCACACCAGACCGGCCTGCGCCACCGCCACGGTCGGCGCGGCCTGGACCGGCGCGGCGACAGCACCCGTGGCCGCCACGGCGCTGAGCGCCAGACCCGTCAGCGCGCCCTACACGAGACTCCTGCGGAACGTGATCATGAGACCTCCCTCCTTCCCCCGTCGGGGGTCGCCTTCCAGGCTGGCAGGGGCAGATCACCAGAAGGGGTCACTCGCCCGGGGGCGCAGGCGTGTTCCCACCAGCGCACGGGGCGCACATCTGCCGAGGGGCTGGGCGGCGGCGCTTCTGTCATCGCCGGCCGTTACGGTGGCCCGCATGAACGAGAACACCTACTGGACCTCTGCGCCGGACCGGATCGTGCGCGGCTCGATGAGTCTGTGCCACCTGACAGCGTTCGAGGCGCCATTCAACGTCGACGCCCGTAACCTGCCCCCCAACGACCCTGAGCGCGCACGCGCGTTCGTCGAGTCGTTCGAGGGCATCGAGGCCGTCCTGGAGGACCTCGGGCCGCGCTCCGCGCAGACCCCGCTCCCATCGGCAGCACGGTCTGATCTGGACATCGTGCACGCTGCCGCGTGGGGCGGCATGTTGAGCATCATGACTCCCGCGTTCGCGACCGACGGCAACGACGAGCCGCTCCGGTCGGCGGCGAAGGAGTTGCGGGAGCGGTTCCCGGATGCGCGGATCGTGGGACGGGTCTCCTACCACGGGGGGATGGAGCACACCGAGAACATCGTGTGGTTGCCGGACGGAGCGATGTTCCACGCATCGGGATGGCCGGATGATGAGCCGTTCGTCATCTCGGGCGATCCGCGTGCGGTGATCGCGTCCCTAGATCTCAGGGGGTGGATGGTGGACAACGCCGGCGTCGACCTGGACGAGCCCGCGAACGAGGTCTACTGGGCGGGCCTGGGGGGCTTGGCGCTCGGGCATTCGGATCCGTGGGGGTGGGAGGAGATGGAGACGACGGCGTTCCGTGTACGGCACTCCGAGGACGCGGTGAGGGACATGGAGAGCTTGTACTTCGTCTAGGCGCAAGTCGGCGGGCGCCCCTGGGGCCGAGGGTCGCGACGGGTGAACTGGCGGCCTGCGCGGTGGTGTTGACGCTTTGTCGACACGCTTTAACTCGTCTTTACTCGTGGCGGGTGGGGGCTACGGTGTTCGGGCGGCGCGTACACGTCACGGGGGCCCACGCGCCGCCCGCACCCCCTCAAGGCCCCACCAGAGAGGGAAAGACGAGCTCTTGAACAAACACATTCGTATACCGTCCAAGTGGCGGTTCGCGGCCAGGTTCACGGCCGCTGTCGGCCTGACGGCCGCGATCGTCACAACCGGGCTCCAGGCCGTCGAGGCCGCACCACCAAAGCTGCCGCCGGTCTCGGCGAAGATGAAGGCGGGATCCGGGAAACGCTGCGACACCCGCAACGGCCTCCCGACCGCCCCGACGACACCGCCGGACTCCGGGTTCCCCGACAACCCGACCGGGAACCTGTACAAGGACACTGCCCTCCCCAGGAACTTCGACTTCGACCTTCCGGGACAGGCGTACGACGGCCTTCAGACACCGACAGCCGCCCAGAAGACCGAGGCCCTGTCGAAGGTCCCCGGGGACCTGGACAAGAACGTCGACGCATGGAAGAAGATCGCCAACGCGTCGGGGAAGCCCGCGGACCGGGCGATGGAGATTTACGCCCGGTACTTCGCGAACAAGGAGAACCTGGGGTTCAAGCACTGGTTCGACAAGCGGTACATCCGCAACCAGATCAACAACCACAAGGGCTCGGGCTTCGAACGGCAGCTCGTCAAGGACTACAAGCTGATCGGCCCGGACTGGCTGTGTGAGGTCACCGTCGAGCTGTTCGACAAGAACGGCGACAAGGTCGGCGAGCGCCGGTACGACGCCTACAACCAGAAGAGCAAAGAGTTCAACGAGTTCAAGTCGAACTCGAAGCTGACGGCGAAGCAGCTTGCGAATGACCGGGTCGTCGCCAAGTCGATGCCCGACCACAAGTTCCGCTTCACCGGCGCGAAGCCCTTCACCAAGGGCCAGGTCAAGCAAATCGACGACCTGGAGCGCGACGTCCGCAACATGCGGAACGGGAAGACCGGGCAGGTGCGCGGAAACCAGCGCATATACAACCCGGTGCCCAAGACCACCCCGATCAAGGGGTATTCGGACCATCAGCGGTGGTTCGCGCCCGCCTGCCAGACCGGCACAACGCAGCTCGCGGCGGCCGGCGCCAACACGTGCGGCACCCGCGGCCCCGCCAACGACCGGGCCCTGTCCTCCGGGAAGACCCTGGAAGAGGCGAAGCGCTACCAGCGGGACGCCAACCGCCTCGACCCGAGGGGCACCCTCCCCAGGGGCGGCCCGGGCGGCGTCGACTTCACCACCATGGAACTCCGGTACGTCGGCGGCCTCGAAAAGGGCAAGGGCATGAGCTACTCCATGCGCGCCGACCAGATGCCCGACCCGGACAACAACCCCGGCTTCGGCGGCGAAGCCCGGATGCAGCTCTCCTCCGACGCCCTGTTCACCTGGCTCGCCCTGACCCCCGAAAAGTTCTGGGTCAACCTGAACCCGGACCAGCCGGGCAAGGTCATGGACGCCAAGTTCGGCAAGACCGACGCCGGCCGCGTCCTCCTCGACGCCGACCTGGTCATGAAGCACGACTTCTCCGAGGCCCTGAACCCCGACAAGCATCCCGGGGGCAAGCTGTACTGGGACACCGCGCCGCGCCGCAACGGCATCCCCTGCTTCCCCGGTACCCGCTTTTGGATTGAGCCCGACGAGGCCAAGGTCCGCGAGCAGGACGGCGGGATCTACATCCTCGAATCGCCGATGGACGTCTCCGCCCAGTGGCTGGACGTCGACTACACCGTCCCCGGCTCCACCGAATGCACCGACCTCTCGGACGCCGAGAAGAAGGCCATCGAACGGTCGGTCAACGCCAACATCGTCCCGGTCATCCGGGAGCGGGTGAACAAGGACCCCAAGTACGCCGAGCTGCGCGCCGTCTACAACGCCCGCGTCGCCGCCGAGTACATCCGTCAGCAGGACGCCAAGTCCCCGACGGACTTCCACGACATCATCAACTCCAACGACGTCTCGGCCTGGCCGATCCGCGCTCCGCATGAGGACTGGACCCGTGAAAAGGTCTGGGACAAGTACATGCAGTCCATCAAGGAGGGCATCGAGTGGTTCGAGCTGGAGTACGGCGGCAAGCTGTATAAGCAGGGCGTCGGCGGCGTCGACTTCTCCAAGCAGCCCAAGCAGAACATCCCCAAGGCCCAGTTCGACGCCCAGGACCGGGACCTGGACAACACGACCGTCAACTCCGGCAAGTCCGATGACGCCTCCTACCGGGACCTCGACACCCTGTACCTCGGCGCAGGCCCGGCCACAGACGGCAGCGGCGAGGACCCGGGCGGCGAAGATCCCGGCGACGACCCCACCCCCACCCCGACACCGACCCCGTCGGGCACCGGCAAGCCGACCAACCCCCCGACGACCCCGGCCCCGGACCCCACCAACCCCGGCGGCGGTGACAACACGCCGCCCACGCCGGAGGACCCCGACGGCGACCTCGCCGACACCGGCTCCAACACACCGGTGGGCCTCATCGCCGGTGTCGCCGCTGCCCTCGCAGCGGCCGGCGTCACCCTGACGTGGTGGATGCGGCGCCGCCGCACCGCGCAGGAGTAGCCTGACCAGGCAGTCACGTCTCACAGTGAAGGGCTCCACCCGTAAGTACACGCCGGGTGGGGCCCTTCGCCGTCCCCGCCCAGGATCCAGACGGGCCTCTTACGGTCACACGGCGGCCAGCCGATCATCCATACATCCAACGAACCGTAGAGAGGGGGGCCCTCGCGTGCCCACACCAACGCGCCGCCCACAGCGCCGACTTACCACCTTGAAGGCGACCCTGGTCGCGTTCGTGACGCTTGCCGCGCTCACGGTCCAGACCTCGCCGGCCGCCGCCGACATCTGCGGCAGGCAGGTCGGTGGCGACACCCTCGCCAAGTTGACGATGGTTCATCACTTCAAAACCGCCGCAATTCACTCGATTTCAACGTGGGCCATTCCGCTGGTGGAGCACTTCCGCTGTCGGCCGGTCCGGTGCTCACGGGCGCAAGAGCTGGTTGCCTACCGCGAAGGCGGCGGACCTTCGGGAAGTCGATGAGCCGCGCGACGCTGCGCGGCGGGCTCGGAGGCTGCCCTCGAGCCCCGGCCGGACACGGCCGTTCGGTCTCCTCGCGATCGTCACGCAGGACGCGCCTGGTGCTCCGTCGGTCCGGCGTGCCGGCCCCCTCTACGGGGCAGCGCGAGCAGATCCCGTACGGAACGGCCGTGGCGGTGCTGATCGCGTCGCCCGTGGTGGCCCTGCCCCTGTGCGTCAGCGGAGTGGACCTCCCGCTGACCGGCCTGTGCTGCCTGGCGCTCGCCTTGGCGGCCCGCGGCCGCCCGGCGGCGGCGGGCCTGGCGCTCGCCGTGGTGTGCTCCCTCAAGTGGACGGCCTGGCCCGCGATCGCCGTGGCCTTGGCCCTGCTCGGTTGTGTGGCCGGCCGCCGTGCGGCCGTGCGCTGCACGGGCATCGCGGCGGTCGGCACGACCCTGCTGATCGTGCCCAGCGCACTGCTCTCGCCCGCCGCCATGGTGGAGCAGGTACTGGCCTTCCCGACCGGACGCGGCAACTTGCCGACGCCGGCCGCCAGTCCGCTGCCCGGCCGGCTGCTGGCCGATCTGGGTCCGGCCGGCTGGTACGCGGCCGTAGGTCTGCTGGTCTGCGGGGCGCTCGCCGTTGCCCTTTACCTCGTGCGGCTCCCGCCCGCTCATCTGCGGGCCGCGGCCGACCGGCTCGCGATCGGCTTGTTGGTGGCCTTCACCCTGGCGCCCGCCGGACGCTTCGGCTATCTCGCACTGCCCCTCGTACTGATGGGGTGGGCCAGGTTGGTCGACGCTCGTGAACCGCTTCCCAGCCTGCCGGTACGCGGAGCACGGCCGGACGGCATGGCCCTCGTGGTCCCGTCCCGACACTCGTACGCCCACGCCGGTACAGGAGGAGAACAATGACCGGCCAGTCCTCGGCCCAACCGCTGCACTCTGCCGACGGCCTCCGCCCGACGCACCGGGCAAACAGCCGAACCGCCAACCAGGAGGGCAGCCGGACCGACAACCGGCCCGGCAAGTGCGCCACGGGCGTGGCCGCCGCCCTGCACTGGGCGGCATCGCGCTACTCCTTCGTGGAGGAAGAGGTCGCCGGACTCGACGAGTTCGTCGCCCCCGGCGATGTCTGCCTGGACATCGGCGCCGAATACGGCCTCTACACATGGACGCTGGCCGCCCTGGCCGGGCCCTCGGGGGGCGTGCACAGCGTCGAGCCCCTGCCCGGCCCGGCTCGCTGGCTGGCTGCGCACCGCCGCCCGCCTGCTGGGCTGCCGCAACGTCACACCCCAAGTGGGCTGGTCGCGGGTAGGCCAGTGGCCCGGCTGTCGCGTCGGGTGGGCACCGGGTTCCACGGCTCCGGTGGGGTGATCAGGCTTGTTGGGACGGGTAAGTCTGCTGGTCAGCCTGGGTTCGGGAGAGCGTCAAGTCGCTGGATCGCGGTGGTGATCACGTCGGTCCAGGGCCAGTGACGGGCGAACCGGAGGTGTCGGCGGCGGGCGGTGGTGACGAGCTGGGCGGCGGCGGAAAAGAGTCGTAGCCGGAGCCGGCGGGGTTCCCAGAGGCGGGGTTTGCCGGTCAGGGCGAGCATAGGCAGCCAGGCCAGCAGGTCGAGTGCGAGCTGGACGATCTCCAGCCAGATCTGATTCTGGGCACTCTCGTGTAGAGGCAGGTTGCGCAGGCCGGTGGCGCGGGCGGCCCGGATGCGGTCCTCGGCCCGTGCTCGCTGGCGGTGTCGCATTTCGAGTGCGGCGATCGGAGCATCGGTGGTGTTGGTGGCGAACGCGGTGAGCCGCAGTCCGTCGGCGTCGGTGATCCGCAACTGGGCGCCGGGGTGCGGTCGTTCCTTGCGGACGATCAGCCGCATCCCCTTCGGCCAGCCCTTCAGGCAGTCGCCGTCCAACTCGGCCACCCAGGCGCCGTCGCGGATCTCACCGCCCGGCTCGATCGCGGGCGTCCAGGCCGGGGCAGGCACCTTCAGCACGGCTTGGTGGATGGAGTCGGTGATGGTCATGCCGACCGAGTACGACAGCCACCGGCCCCGCTTCGCGAGCCAGGTCACGAACTCGTGGGTCCCGCCAGCGGAGTCGGTACGAATGAGTGTGCTCCGTCCGCGCCGGTGACGTTTCGGGAGTTGGGCCAGGGCGACTTGGGTCACGGTGATGTGGTCGGCGGCGGTGTTGCTGCCCGCGTTCCCGGGCCGCAGCAGGGCTGCCACCGGCTCTCCGGTGCCGCCGGGGCCGTGGTCGACGAAGGCCAGCGGATGGTGCCCATAGGTCTTCTTCCAGGTCGCGGCGGCGTCCTGCTTGTCGGAGTGGGCCAGCACCAGCACTCCGTCCAGGTCCACGACCACGTGCCCGCCGACGTCGGGCGCCGCCTTCCCGGCCAGCTTCCAGACGTGTTCGCGCACTTCGGACCGGGCGGACCGGATCGCGGTCAGGACCTTCGGGCCGGCCGCGGCGAGGGTGTCGATGAGCCGGGAGACGGTCGGGTCAGAGGCCACCGGCCCGAACACGCCCGGCTCCGCCCGCAGCATCCCGGCGTCGGCCAGGCAGTCCCCGCCGAGTGCGACCGCCAGGGCCACGTCCAGAAGGATCTTTCCTGGATCGTGCACCGCCCGGGCCTTCCGCCACGATGCGAGCGCGGCCGATATCGCGGTGTCCAGGCCGGTCTTGCGGACGGCCTCGACCAGGAGTATGCCCCCTGCCTGGGAGACCACCCCACGGCCGGCACCCTCAACGCGGACACGCGGGTACGACCCGATACGCTTCTTCACCTGAGAAGTGCTTCTTTCCACGGCACGATCTGGACCCTCGACAAGTCCTATCGCTGCAGGTCAGGACAATGCCGGTGAGTTAGCGCGTTGGTGCAGGTCAGGTGGAGTGCTTGGTGACTTTGAGTGTGTAGTGGACGTTACTGGGAGTGCGGGGCTGGTCGCGTTTTCTGACCTCGAAGGTGTTCTTGGACGGCTTCTTGATGCGTTGGAACTGTCGGTGGCGGCGGGTCGGGAGGAGGGCGGCCAGGAGCTCGGTGATGACCTCGTGGCGTGCGGCGTCCAACACGGTCGCGTCGGCTGCGGCTTGAGCGGCGACGGCCAGCCGGGCGAGCTGCACTGTGACGGTGAAGGAGATCCGGTCGGGATCGGTGCCGCCGTGCTCTGCCGCGCGCGTCTGCAGTGCGCACAGTGCCTGGTAGACGGTGAGGAGGGCGTAGATCTCCTGGCAGATCAGCTCGGGCGCCTTGGAGCGCAGGATGAATCCGGCGCCGCGCAGGCGGTTCTTCAGTTCCGCGAACCCGTTTTCGATCTCCCACCGCTGATGGTAGGCCGTCGCCAGCTGACGGGCCGGGGCCAGCTTGGGATCCAGCAGGCTGGTGACCAGCCGGAATGTCTCGGTGCGGGGCAGGCCGACCGGTGGGTGGATGGTCACGGTGTATTCGATGATCCGCACCAGGTGTCCCCGGGGAGGCTCGTGCAGGGTGCGTCCGGCCGCGCGGGCCTGACCGTGGCGGATGTTCTCCGCGGGCGTTCTCATGATGGACAGGTAGGAGCCGTCGGACAGCACTCTCAGCGGCACGAAGACCAGGTTCTTCTTGATCCGCCAGGCCAGGTGGGCGCCGGTGGCGCGGGCCAGGCCCCACAGTTCGTACCCGGCGAAGTTGCGGTCGGCCAGCAGCAGCATGTCCGGTCGCAGGGAGGCCAACAGCCGGCGGGCGAGCTTGTGCTCGCTGAACTTGGCCACCGCGTCGAAGGCCGCATCGACCAGGGCATGGGTGCCGCATTCGGTCAGAGCCATCAGGCGGACCTGCGGGTGTCCGCTCTGGTTGACACCGCCCTTGCCGGTGAAGCCGAACTCAGCTGCGTTCGCAGGGGTGTCGGGGACATCCAGCGCGGTGCCGTCCCAGGCGACCAGCCGCAGCCCGAAGGCGAACGCGCCTGGAGTGAGGGGTGTGGCCAGCGTGCCGCACCGCCGCTCGAACAGCGCCTGCAACGGTTTGTCGCCCAGCCGCTGCCGGGCGCGGGTCAGGGCCGAGCTGGTGGGCAGGCGCTGCACGCACAGGCCCGGCAGGTGCCGCAGCTTCTCGGTCAGCGTGCGCAGGACCGACCGGTATCCCGGCGGACCGGCACTGCCGGAGCTGCTGAACAGGCATAACGCCAGGACGAAGTAGACCACCGCCCGGGCCGGCAGCAACCGGCGGCGACGCTCGCTGCAGCCGGTCAACTCCACGACCTCGTCCACCAGCCCAGGGCTGATCTCCTCGGTCAACACGCCGAGCCGGACGCGCTCGCCAAAGCGCTGGTCCGAGGGTGCCACCAGCCCGTTCAACGGGGCCTGGCTGCCCTCGGCGATGGCAGACGGCATGCGGACGATGGCACACTGAGCACCCAACGGAGTTCCCTCACGGACAGTCGGATCTTGGTCGATCTTCTGTCCTACCGGGAACTCCGTTGCCGTGTCCCGGCTCTCGCCGACACATCACCAGAAGTGACGGATCACGCAACGTCACCAGGGGATATTCCCGCCGAAACCCCACACCATCACGTGCCTGACCTGCACGGACTCGCTAACTCACCGGCATTGCAGGTCAGGAGCACTTCTCGCGTTTTCTAATCACCGACCGGAACGGGCTGCCGATCTCGCTGGGGATCTCGGGCGCCAACCTGCATGACAGCCTCGGCCTTGAACCGCTCGTGCGCGGTATCCCGCCCATCCGGTCCCGCCGCGGCCCTCGCAGACGAAAGCCGGCGAAGCTACACGCCGACAAGGGCTACGACTATCCCCACCTGCGCAGATGGCTACGCAAACGCGGCATCCGCCACCGCATCGCACGCAAAGGAATCGAGCCCTCCGAACGGCTCGGCCAACACCGCTGGGTCGTGGAGAGAACCGTGTCCTGGCTCGCCGGCTGCCGCCGCCTCCACCGACGTTACGAGCGCAAGGCCGAACACCTTCCTCGCCTTCGTCGGCATAGCCGCAGCCCTCATCTGCCACCGCCGCCTCACCAAATAAAACGGTGTCTAATGCCGCGACGCCCGGATGAACGACGGCCGCTGGAGAGCGCGTCCCCAACCTTGCCATGCCTCACCGCCCTACTGGTGGCAGCAGTCCCGGTAGACCCTGAAAGATAGAGAACAAGTCAAGTAGGAGCGCAAAGATCAAGTCATCTGTCACAGCGCCTACCGGAGGGAAGGGTGAGATCATTTCCATAAATTCGGGCAAAAAGTGGACAGTGCGCACCAAGCCGGGTCCACGAACCAGCCAAAGTAATTTTCGGCGACGTTCAATGTGATTGACTGCCGCCATTCCGTCATGGAGGATCTTTCCGAAACTCCCACGGGAGGGGTTGAAGAGGGGGATATCGTGAAGAAATTCGGAAGATCAATAACTTTCGGCATCGTGAGCGTCGCGCTCGCGGTTTGTAGCTTTGCCACCCCGGCAGCTGCTTCCAGCCCTCAGAGTGACATTGCCACGGGTAATGCCAGGATTGAAGCCACCGACGGTCTCGCGGCCGGGCAGCCCGTAATCCACACACGCGGCGACGGGGTGAAGTCGCCCGCAGAGCTGGGTAACCCCTCTGAGTGGGGTGTGGTAAAGATCGAAATCAACGATTCGTCTGTTCAGCCGCTGGCAAACACCTGCAAGCAAGTCACTCATGGCACATGGTGCTACGGATGGCAGTCGGCGGGCACGGATGGCAAGAAGTGCTATTCGAACTACATCGCGGACACGGGCCACACCACTACGGTGAGGGTTCGAAACATCGACTACTCCAGTGGCTGGGTGCCGAAGGGCGAGACTTCCTACGCTAATGTAACTATTGGCCTGGCGTACACTTGCTACGCCTACTATAACAACGTTTAAACGCGACCCCCGAATTGCGGGGTGAATTCCTGCTATTCGGGGTGGACTGGTGTGCGACCCTGGGTCCACGCGGGCAACCGTGTGGACCCAGGGCTGCACTCTCCGCTTAGGTTTAAAATGGACGGGGAAGAGAAATCGGGAACTTTCCGGGCGCTCGTGCTGTGTCGCTGGCAGCGCCACTCGGGGTTGGCTTGCTGCTTGGCCTAGCAGGCCCTATTGCTGGAAAGTGGGGCAGTCCCGCCGGTGTGGTCGGAGATGTCGTTTTCTCCGGCGGGTGGTCATGGGCATGTTACGCATTTCTGGTGGGTTATTCCCGTCGATCCAAAATTGAATCAGCCCTTCTTGCTTCTTTTGGGCTGACTATCGGGGTGGTTACTTACTACCTATTTAAGGATTCGATTCTTGCCGCCGCCCCGGACGGATTGCAAGCCGACGCCTCAGGCGGAGGCTCCAAAATTGGGGTATGGGGACTGCTAGCGTTTGTATTCGGGGCACCTCTTGGGTTCTTGGGTAACGTCGCGCGGGTGCCGGGCGTTGGTGGCCTCTTCTTTCGGCTGCTCATTCCGCTCGTAGCCTTTTACGAGACCTCTATGCGCTTGGATGGGGAGTCGCGTGGGCAAGGTTTGATTGTCATAAATACCTGGAATACTGTTCGGTTCATCGCAGTTGCTGTTGCGTTCGCTCTGGTGGGGCACACAATCTGGAGTTGGTGGCGCGCTCGACGTACTACTGAGCTTTAACTGCCCGCACTGTCCCTCGCAGGGGTGGACTGCCGCCCGCTCCGGAACCGCCCCCTGCCGCGCGGGCGTCGCCGTCAGCATGGCGACGATGACGAGGCAGCAGATCACTCAAGCCTCGCGCGCAGTGCAGTAATCTCCGTCGAGACCGTGCGCAGCATCGAGAAGGGCCGCACGTCCACGCCCGAGTTCTTCACCGTCGCCGCCCTGGCCGCCGAGCTGGGGCTGTCGCTCGACGAGCTCTACGCTCACGCACTCCACCTCGACCCCAACGACACTCCTGCGCCCCGACCTTAGAGGTCGTTTTCACCCAGTATTTTATCCCGGAATCAGGGCTTCGTCCTGGTTCTTCGGGTTGCGCCAGGAGACGATGGTGTTCTCGCTGGTGAGGCGGCGGGCCATGAGGTCGGTCATGGCGAGGTGAATCATGGCTTCGGAGCGTTCGGGGCGGGTTTCGCGACGCGGGCTCACCGCCGAGCAGCGCGAGCGCCTGGGCGACCTCGGCATCGACTGGGCGAGGTAGGGGCGGATCCAGCCGGGTCCAGCGGGGTTATCGACCTCGCCTTGCGCCTGACCGACACCCAGGACTTGCCACGGCTCGGTGCGGGGGGAGGCTGAATCCCAGGCGCCCTCGGCATGGCTCGCTGACCACGGCGCCTGGCACAGCGCAACCAGATCGGAGGTTGGCCCTCCGGGCCGGGGGTTTACAGTCCCCACCGGCTCCGGGCTCCCGATCCGCGCCCCCGCTGCTAACCTCCGCCCGCCCCGCCCTCCGCAGCTTCCTCTCCTTCTGGCACCGGCCCAAACGAGAGCCGGGATATCCGTGAACGGATATCCCGGCATACGAAGCGCGGCTACCTAGATCTGAGGTTTTGCTCGCAGATTTACCTTCGGAGGAAGGTTTTTCTTCGCCACGGAGTGGCTGCGGTTGCAGCCACTCCGAGGGACAAAACGAGCACGGCTACAGCCCAGCTGAAGAGGTCGGTGGCCGAGTTTGACGTCCAGTCCCACCATTTGTGGGGGTACCAGATCAAAAAGAAGGCCGAGGCCAAGGGGATGATCCAGCCAAGTTGGTGGCCGAGCAGCCTCACCGACAGCAGGGCGAGACCGAGCCAGATCAGGAGGGATCGGATGAAGACGACCCCGGCTTCCGTGCCGACGGCGAGCGCCTCAGTGATGAAGGATAAGGCGCAAGCTGTCAGTGTCAGGCCAATGCAGTAGTTGAGACGGAACCGGTGCATCGCGGATGCACCCATTTCGTCGTGTGCCGACATGGCTCCGTCGAGAGCCGCAGTGAGGAAGACGGCTGACAGAAGTGGGAGTTCGTGCCGGAAGGGCACACCCGTGGTGACTCCTCCGCTGCCGATGGAAGGCAGCGCGATATCGGTGCCGCCAAAGAAGGCCGAGAGGAGGGCAATAGCGGCCGTCGTCGCCAGGACAGCTACGCCCCGGTGAACTCTTGCGTAACGAAGCAAGTCAGAACCGGTCATCAGGCTTGCACCAGGAAGGGTCTCGAATAATGTGGCTGCGTTCCTCAGCGAGCCATTCCTGCTGCTCGGCTGCGGGCATCCGTGCGGCCTTGGTCGCTTCGCGCTGGGCGGCGGAGACACCTTCCATGTGGAGTCCCTGGTCGGCGACAGCCGGGTCTTGGCCGGTGGAGCGGTACTCGAGCCATAGGCGGATGTTGTCCATCGCCTGCCAGGCCCGGCTCTCCTGGCGGGGAGGTATGCAGAGGCCCAGCGACTGGGTGAACACCTGGTCGGCCATGGCGATCGCTGCGGTACGGACGTGACCCTCGGCGATATCGAATCCTCGGTCGCCCCACTTGTTCCGCCGCAGCCCAAACTCGTAGAACGCTTCGGGTGACTTCAACGAGGGTTGGACGGGCTGGCCCAAGCGCTGGGCCATGGCAGTCAATTCGGGCAGGTACTTGCGGTGCTCGGGCCACACGCACACCTGTGGCGCGCCCCTCTCGGCACGGTCGCACAGCGACGCCGTCGCCGATGCCGGGCGCTCGACTCGCAGTTCGCCGCTGGCCGGCACCGCAGCCAGTGCGAAGAGGGAGGCTGCTGTCGACCCGATGGCGACACTGCGGATGTACAGGGACGTTGCCTGGCGCGGCATCTGGCGCTCGGCGCTCCTCCGAAGTCGTGGTGCCGTCACCGCCAGCGTAGCGAGGGCGATTGCAAACAGCAGCCTCACGGCGACAGGAAGGGGGCGCAGGTGCTGGTCCGGCGGCCCCGCGAGGACGTTGAACTTGAAGGGGAGTGCCAGCATGCTGATGAAGCAGCCCAGCGCGCAGACGACGGGGGTGAAGGCGGCGGAGGGCCACCAGCGGCCGGCCAGATGGCCCACGGACGCAAAGATGATCAGGGTCGAGGCGCCGAGCAGGAGGTAAGAGGGCCACAGGAAGCCGGGGCCCGCCTCGCTGAACGAGATGACCGCGGCGGTCAGGCATCCGAACGCGTAGGCGAGGAAACCGAGCGTGAGAGTGGCGGCCAGACGTGCGGCCTCGATCCGCCAGATTGGTCGGGCGGCCGCGAGCACGGTCTCGGGCATTCCCACGCGGGAGGAGCGTCCGGCCTGCCAGGCCGATACGCCGGCGAGGATGGGTCCCAGGAAGAGTGTGACGACCTGGGCTGCCACACTCGCTTCGGGCCACACGCCGATCCAGTACCGGGACCGACCGAAGAGCACCAGCAAATCCACGGCGATCATCACGGGAAACGCTGTCAGCAGCGGCGAGCGGCGCAGCTCGATGCGGTAGGCATTCAGCATGCGGCTCCCTCGTTGGGTCGGCGGTTGCCGAGTACCGTCATGTAACCGCGTTCTAGGGGGCTGTCGCCCGGGGCTGCGGGGGTTGCCAAGTTTGCCAGCTGCTGAGGTGTGCCGCTGTGGCGCACCTGGCCGTCGCTCAGCACGAGGACGGTGTCGCAGGCGGCGCCGACGTCCTCAACCAGGTGCGTGCTGAGGAGGACGGCCGTTCCTGCGTGGGCGAGGGAACGGATGAGCTCACGGAAGTCGAGACGCTGCGCGGGGTCGAGACCGACGGTCGGCTCATCCAACAGAAGCAGGGAGGGAGAGCCGACGATGGCCGCGGCGATTCCGGCCCGGCGGAGCATGCCGCCGGACAGCGACTTCATGCGGTCCCGGGCCCGGTCGGCCAGGCCCACAGCCGCCAGTGCCTCCTTGGTCGCAGAGTCGGCCTTCTTGGAGGGGACCTCACGCAGCCAGGCGCAGTAGCGGACGAAGTCCGTTATGGAGAAGGCCGGGTAGTAGCCGAAGTCCTGCGGGAGATAGCCGATGCGACGGCGGACATGCCGCGCTTGCCGTTCGTTGGTGACGGGGCTGCCGAACAGCTCCAGCTGCCCGCTCTGTGGCGGCGCGATGGTGGCGAGGGTACGGAAGAGCGTGGTCTTGCCCGCGCCGTTGGGGCCCAGCAGGCCCGTAACACCGGGCAGGATGGACAGGTCGAGATTCTCGATGATGCGTCGGCCGCTGTAACCCTGCGTGAGGGTCGTCAATCGAGCGACAGGATGTGTCGTCATTGGCAGGATTCCCCGAAATAAAGGACGGGCCCGCCATACTGGCGGGCCCTCCTTAGTGCTGACTAGCTGACTAGACAGAGTAACTCACATGGGTCTTGTTGATCTTGAACGTGCACTCGTGGGTGTCATACTTGCCCACGTATCCGTTGTACAGCTTGTCGTAGTTCTGCGTGTCGACCTCGACATTGCAGTCATAAAGCGTCCAGTACCCGTAAGACGGGTAGTTCGACGCGCTGGAGCAATAGCCGTGACCAGACGTGCTGTACCAGTAGCCCCGGCATCCCTCGTTCCAGGATGCCTCGTTGGACGCGCTCGATATCGGAGCCGTCAGGCCGATGGCCGCAGCCGCCAGGGCACCAACGACAACACCCTTGGCAACCTTCGAACCAGCTATGCGCGACGCAAGAGAATTCATGTGCATTCCCCCCCTTGGGAATAGAATGACGGAGGCGCAAAGAATCGCCCCGCAACTACGAAATGCAACACTACCAAGCTGAATGATCTTGAGTCAACCTGATAGTGAACCGCAGCCTTCCGCCATCGCTCATTCTCGCAAAAAAGAGGTCGTTTTCAGAATCAGAGGTCGTTTTCACTCAGTGTTTATCCCGGAATCAGGGCTTCGCCCTGATTCTTCGGGTTGCGCCAGGAGATGGTGTTCTCGCTGGTGAGGCGGCGGGCCATGAGGTCGGTCATGGCGAGGTGAATCATGGCTTCGGAGCGTTCGGGACGGGTTTCCTAGTCGCGGGCGAGGCGGCGGTGGAGCATGAGCCAGCCGTAGGTCCGCTCGACCACCCACCGCTTCGGGATCGGGGTGAATCCCCTGGTCCCGGGGGTGCGGGTGGTGATTTCCATGTCGATGCCGAGGGTTGCGGCGTGTTCGACGAGGTGTTGGCGGTAGCCGCCGTCGACCCATACCTTGCGAATGTCGGGGTGTTCGGCGGCGACCTGGTCCAGGAGCCGGGCGCCGGCGATGGAGTCCTGCACGCTCGCCGCGGTGACCAGCACGGCCATCAGCAGTCCGAGCGTGTCGGTGACGATGTTCCGCTTGCGTCCCACGATCTTCTTGCCGGCGTCGATGCCCTGGCTGGAGGCGTGAACGCTGGTGGAGGTCTTGACGCTCTGCGCGTCGATCACACAGGCCGACGGCTCGGCGTCCCGCCCTTCCTTCTGCCGCAACAATTGTCTGAGCAGGCCGTTGAGCTGGGCAAACACACCTTCCTGCTGCCACTTCGCGAAGTAGCCGTAGACGGTGTTCCAGTGCGGGAAGTCGTGCGGGAGGTAGCGCCACTGGACCCCGGTGCGGTCCAGATACAAGATCGCGTCCATGATGTCGCGCAGGTCGTGCTCGGGTGGCCGGCCGAAGTCCAGGGCCCTGCCGCGGCGCTCGAAGCGCCAGGCGGCAAGGATCGGCTCGATCAACTCCCAGCGGGCATCGGACAGATCACTCGGATACGGACGTCGCTCAGCCATGCCTCAGACGTACCGCCGCCAACCGAGTGCGCCCAGGCGTACAGCGATGGCGGCGGAAGCATACGGCCCCGAAGGCCGGGCGTTCTGGGATGAGACAGGCACAAGTCGCATCCCGGCCCACCCGTCACCCCACCCGACCCACAGGCCACAACCACACCTGAGGCCCCTGCCGCCCCATCACATCACACCTTGAGAACCGCCCCCTATAAGGGCAACTCAGGTGAAAACGACCTCTTAGACGGCGTTTCTTTTGGCTTGATCGTTCGTTGATCCGTGCATGATGGATCTGGTTGAGCGTCTGGTGCCGGATGGGTTATGGGTGTTGTTCCGGCGGGTGGTGCCGCCGACTGAGGTTGTGCGCCCGCAAGGCGGGGGGCGGCGGCGTGCGGGTGACCGCGAGGCGCTGGCGGCAGTCATCTTCGTGGCGACCTCCGGCTGCACGTGGCGGCAGCTTCCGCCGGTGTTCGGCCCGAGCTGGCAGACGGTCTACCGCAGGTTCGCCCAGTGGAGCCGAGACCGTGTCTGGGCCCGGCTCCACCGCGTGTTCCTCGACGGACTCGGAGCGCGAGGTGAGCTGGACTGGTCGCGATGCGCCATCGACTCGGTCAGCCTCAGGGCGGCAAAAGGGGGCCTCTGACAGGACCGAATCCGACCGATCATGGCAAGCCGGGATCGAAAATCCACCTAACCTCGATGTTTCGTGACGGGCCGTCGGTTGTCCGGCGGCCGTTTCTGCTTGTCGGGTCGCTCGTGGCCATGGTGAGGGCCCGGCTGTCGCGTCGGGTGGGCGTCGGTTCCACGGTTCCGGCAGGTTGATCAGGTCGTCGGGACGGGTGAGCCGGGGTTCGGCAGGATGTCGAGCCGGCGGATCGCGCCTGTGATCACGTCCGTCCAGGGCCAGCTGTTGTTGAAGCGGAGCAAGCGGCGGCGGCCGGTCCTGATCAGTTGGGCGGCAGCGGAGAACAGTCTGAGGCGAAGTTTCTTGGGTTCCCAGCGGCGGGCCTCACCTCGTAGGGCGAGCATCGGCATCCAGGCCAGCAGGTCCAGGGCGAGGGAGATGATCTCCAGCCAGAGCTGGTTCTGCGCGGTGTCGTGCAGGGGCAGGTTGCGCAGGCCGGTGTCGCGGGCATTGCGGATGCGGTCCTCGGCCCGCGCTCGGCGGCGGTGCCGTAGTTCAAGCTCGGCGATCGGGATGTTCTTGGTGTTGGTGGCGAAGCAGGCGATCCTGTTGCCGTCGACGTCGGTGATCCGCAGCTGGGCTCCGGGGTGCGGCCGTTCCTTGCGGACGATCAGCCGCATGCCGGTGGGCCAGCCGGTCAGCGGGCGCCCGCCGATCTCCGCGACCCAGGCGCCGTCACGTATGTGACCGTCGCCGTCGACGGCGGGCGTCCACGCGGAGGCGGGAATTTTGAGTACGGCCTGGTGGATGTCGGCGGTGATGGTCATCCCGACTGAGCAGGACAGCCACCGGCCCCGCTTGGTCAGCCAGTTGACGAACTCGTGGGTGCCACCGGCGGAGTCGGTACGGATCAGTGTCTGGCGTCCCCGCCGTAGTGGCTTCGGCAGCTGGGCCAGGGCGATCCGGGCGGCGGCGATGTGATCGCTTGCGGTGTTGGAGCCCGCGTTCCCGGGCCGCAGCAGCGCGGCCACCGGCTCGCCGGATCCGCCCGGGCCGTGGTCGACGAACGCCATCAACGGGTGGTGCCCGAAGGACTTCTTCCAGGTCGGCGCCGCGTCCTGTTTCTCCGAGTGCGCGATGACGAGCACGCCGTCGATGTCCGCGACCACGTGTCCGCCGGCGTCCGGGCGGGTCTTTGCGGCCAGTGCCCAGACACGCTCACGCGCTCGCGAACGGGCGGACCGGATCGCGGTCAGAGCCTTCGTCCCGGACTCGGCGAGCGCGGCGATGAGACGGGAGACCGTCAGGTCGGAGGCCACCGGCCATCGTCCCAGGTCAGCGGCACTCCTCACCTTTTTTGATCACGCCTTGGACGGCCCCGCTCGTGAAAGCCCGAGGCTAGACAGCTCCCACCACACCGGAGGTCTTCGCCATGTTCAAGACCTGTCGAGCGTCAACAACGCTCGTGATCAATACACCTAGGAGGCTCTTGAAGATCTTGCTCCGACCGACCGATTCACCCCATATTGCCAGTAAATGTCAATCGGGTCGAACCGGTGCAAGCCGGGCGCGTTTTCAAGATCTTCATCAGACTCCCAGGGCGGCCACCCGCACAACGAGTGCACCAGCGAGTATCCGCTCCAGGGCCCCGGCCCCGGTCACAGCGCGTCCACAGCGCTGACCTTCCAGCCTTGTGGAGTGCGGACGAGGGTCATGCGGACGCGGTTGAGGTCGAGACGGGGGGTGGCGATCTGGGTGCTGGTGGTGAGCTGGTTCATGAAGAGCAGGACGACGGCCTTGTTCGGGGATGCTGAGATCACCGATGCCGCCGGGGCGGCGTCGCCGGTCGCGATGGCGGCTTTCACCACTCCGCTGTAGGTCTTGGCAGTGGGCGCCACCACGGTCTCCGTGGTCTTGCTGTACTGGTCGAGGAAGGGGCCGGTGAGGTGGCCGCGGGCCGCGGCGAAGTCGCGGTCCAGGTGGCGGTAGTCGTACGAGAGGATCACCGGGGCGGCCTTGCGGGCCGCCGTCAGGGCCGCTGCGCGGGCCTCGGTCGTGCGCTCGGCCTCTCGGTGCTTCCAGGCGAGCGTGGCCGTTGCGGTCAGGGCCAGTAGGACCACAATGCCGAGTAGTGCGGTGAGGCGACGGGGTCGGCTGCGAGCCGGCTTGGCGGGCATCGTGTCCGCCGGCTCCGGGGCGGCCGGCTCCAGGTCGGCCTCCTGCCGGCGGCTTGCCTGCTCGGCGCGTTTGGCTGCCGCGCGCGCGGCTGCCGCCATGGAGCGCTGGCGGGCTCGAACGGTCGTGTTCGCCATGGTAGTTCTCCTGTCAGCCGACGAATTCGACGTTGGACGTCAGCCACTGCCCGTCCTCGAAGACGAGGTCGAGCTGAAGGCGGTAGTTACGGGACGTGCCCTCGGGGGCGGCGACGTTGGTGACCTTGCCGTCGGCGACCACCAAGACACGGGCCGTGCGGTCGTCGGCCCGGGCGATGCCCGCGTCGATGATCTGTCCCTCGGAGACGGACTTGTTCTCGGCGACAATCTTCGTCAGCTCCGCGGTCTGGGCCGAGAACTGCTTCTTGAACTCCCCGGTCGCGCCGTTCAGGACGGTCTTGCTGTCCCGCTCGTATTGGCGGTAGTCGAGCGAGGTGAAGTTCAGCGCCGACTGGCGGGCGGCGGCCAGGATGTCCTGGTGCCGCCGGTCCTCCTCATCGCGCTCGTACAGCTGGAAGCCCAGCCAGCCGGAGGAAGCCATCAGTACGGCAGCCAGGACGGCGAGTATGCGGGTCATGCCATGGGGCCCACGAGCAGCCATTGCCAGGAGTCCTTTCCGAATACGGTCTGTGCTCCGCCCGTCGAGCCGATCTGTACGCGGCTTCCCGGTGCGTTCTGGGCGCCGCGGACGGACGTGTCGCCGCCGCGCGGGGCCGTGCAGCGGGCGCCGGTGTTGGCCGGGCGGTCGGTGGTGTCGGCGGGGTCGCGGCGCTGGGTTCCGTACCCCGGACGGCAAGGCGGCGGGTCGTCGGCGTTGACGACCATTCCGAAGTGGGTTGTGCCGTCTCCGGGAAGCACTGTGTAGCTGCCCGAGACGACCGCGGGGAAGGTGACCAGCATCTGTTCCACACCGGGCAGCCGGGCGAGGGTGATCTGACCTCCGCTGATCAGGTTGCCCAGCAGAACCGGGAGGTGGGGACGGGTGTCCCTCATGAGGGAATCCACCTGCTGGGCGGCGGAGGTGCCGTTGGCCATCAGAGCGCGGATATCACCGTCGCTCGCCCTCAACTGCGCGGTGAGCGCCGCCAGATCCCGGGAGAAGGACGTGATCGCCGAACCTTGATCGGCCTGCGTCTTCAGGACCTTCCGGGAGTCCTCGATCAGCGCGATGGTCTGGGGAAGGGAATCGGAGGCCGCCTCGACCAGGGCGTTGCCCGAGTCCACCAGCCGCGTCAGGTGGGGGCCGGTGCCGGAGAACCCCTTGCCCAGTTCGTCGACCGTGATCCGCAGGTCCTGCTTGTCCACCGAGTTGACCAGCCGGTCCAGGCTCAGAATCAGGTCCGTCGTTGGCATCGGCACCCGGGTGTCATGGCGGGGGATGGAGCTGCCGTCCCGCAGATACGGGCCGCTGCCGGAGCGCGGCTGCAGGTCCACGTACTGCTCGCCGACGGCCGAGCGGTTCGCCACCACGGCCAGGCTGTCCGCCGGGATCCTCGGGGAGTCCTCCAGAAGCAGCCCCACCGAGACTCCGCCGGAGCCGGTCAGCCGCAGATCGCCCACGCGGCCCACGGGCACCCCTCGGTACGTGACCTCGGCCCCGGAGTAGATGCCTCCCGAGTCGGCGAAGTCGGCCCGTACGGTGTATCCGCGGTCCAGGACGCGTTCGGCCAGTCCGGTGTACTCGGCGCCGACGTAGGACACCCCGATCACGGTGACGAGCGTGAAGGCGAGCAGCTGGGTCTTGACCGTACCGGTGATCACGACACCAGTCCCTTCATCAGCAGCTCGGCGAGCGCGAGGTCGACACCCGGCGGAAGGCCACCGTTGCCGTCTCCTCCGCTGTAAGCGGTGTACGAGGCCTGGTTAGCCGACGGGCAGAGCGGCAGGCAGTCCAGCTCGACGCCACCCGACCCGCCCGAACCGCCAGGCAGTTCTGGCGTCCCAGGCGGCTTCGGGGCCTGGGGAACTCGTGGAAGGGCGGGGGTTTCGGGGAGGCCCGGGAGCGCGGGGACTTCGGGCAGCCCGGGAGTGGGGACGCCTGGCAGCCCAGGAGGCACGGGCGCGGCGGGCTTCGGAGGCTGACCGGCCAGGTTTCCGTAGACGCTGCGCAGGTCGAGATCGGCGGTGACCTTGAGGTTGACGTAGTCGCCCTTGATCGCGTCCACCACATTGCGCGGGAAGGGATAGGTCGTCAGCAGTTCCAGTGCGTTGGGCAGGTCGGCGCCCGCCTTGTTCAACTGCTGCAGGATCGGCTGGAGCGCGCGCAGATTCGTGATCACGTCGTCGCGCGACGCGTTGATCACCTTCGTGCCCGTCTCACCCAGCGCCGACAGCGAAGTGAGCATGGTGGTCAGCTTGGCCCGCTCGTCGGCCAGCACCTTCAGCGCGGGCGGCACGGTGGTGAGGGCCTGGTCGATCGTCTTCTTCTCCTTGGCGAGGGTGGCGGCCAATTTGTCGACGCCCTCCAGCGCGCGGACGATCTCCTTCTTCTGGGCGTCGAGGCCACCGAGGAACGTGTCCAGCTCGGAGAGCAGGGACTTGACCCGATCCTCGCGACCCTCCAAGGCTTGGTTCAGCTCCGTGGTGATGGTGTGGAGCTGTGCGACTCCACCGCCATTGAGCAGGGCCGACAGCGCAGACAGCACCTCTTCGATTTCGGGGTTGCGGCCGCTGCGGGAGAGCGGGATCCGCGCGCCGTCGGTGAGCCTGCCCACCGGCTCGGTATCCGCCGGCGCCGACAGTGCCACGTACTTCTCACCGAGCATGCTGGTCTGGCGCAGCTCGGCGACCGCGTTGCCGGGGAGCTTGACCGAGTCGGAGATCCGCAGCCGCACCCGGGCGTGCCACCCGTCCAGTTCCACCTTCTCGACGGCTCCAACGGTCACGTTGTTGACCTTTACCGTGGACTGCGGGACGAGATCGAGGACGTCCTGGAACTCGACCGTGACCCGGTAGCTGCGCCCGTCCGCGGCCGCGCCGCCGGGCAGGGGAATTTCGTACAGGCCCTTGAACTCGCAGCCGGTCAGCAGCAGCGAACCGGCGGCCGTCCACAAGGCTGCCTTGAGCGGAGCTCTCATGTACGTCACGTCCGGGCCTCCAGGATTCCGCCGAGCGTCTTGTCCATCGAGCCCGTTCCGGCCACGGGAAGTGCCGCTCCGGTGAGCGGGTCGGCCGCGGGCAGCTTGGGCAGGGAGTCGAACAGGGTCTTCAGATCCCGGCAGTCGGTCTTCTCCCCGGTCGTCTTCAGCAGGGAGCACAGCAGCTCGGCCGGGTCGTGGAGCTGTTCGGGGTTGCTGCGGGTGTCGAGCGTGCCGGATGAGGGGTTGTAGGCGTTCTGCAGATTGGACAGCCCGGCGGGGGCGACTTCGAGCAGCTCCTGGAGGGCGGCGCGCTGCGTGACGAGCACGTTGGTCACGTTGGCCAGGCCCTTCACATCGGCGGTCAGGTCCTTCTTGTTCTGCTTCACGAACTCGGACACATCGGCGAGCGCGGCCGCAAGATGCTTGATCGCCGCGGCGAGGTCCTGACGTTCCCCGGCCAGTTGCTCGGCCACCTTGGCCAGGCTGTCGTTGAACGACCGGACGTCGGCGTCGTCGGCCGCCAGCGCGGCGGTGAACACCTGCAGATTCCGTACGGTCCCGAACAGGTCCTGCCGGCCGTCGGACAGTGTGGTGACGGCCTGCGAGAGGTCCTCGACCGTCTGGTGCAGCTGCGCGCCCTGGCCCTGGAGGTTGTCCGCGCCGACAGCGAGCAGCCGGGAGAGCGAGCCGTCCTTGTTGGCGCCCTGGGGGCCGAGCGCGTCCGCCGTCATACGGAGGCTGTCGAAGACCCGGTCCAGCTCGACCGGTACGGCCGTGCGCTCCTCGGGGATGACCGCGCCGCTCTTCAGCACCGGGCCGCCGCGGTGGACGGGCAGCAGCTGGACGTAACGGTCGCTGACCACCGAGGAGTTGATGATGGCCGCCTTGGCCTCCTCGGGGACTTTGTACCGGGCGTCGTACTCCAGCTCCACGCGCACCCGGTCACCCTGCGGCGTGATCTTCTTGACCTCGCCGACCGGGATGCCGAGCACGCGGACATCGGAGCCGGGGTAGATGCCGACGGTACGCGGGAAGTACGCGGTCACCCGGACCTTCGGTGACTCGGAGAGCTGTACGACGGCCAGGGCGGCGGCCACCACCAGCACGGTGGCGAACGCGAGGCGGCGGACGAGACGCCTGTTCGGCGCGAGCTTCGCCGGCGGCTTCGGGAGCTTCAGCGCAAGCCGCATCGGGATCCTCATCGTGTCCCTCCCGTCCGTGGAACCACCGGTGTGGGTGCGACCAGGTTCTGGATGTAGCTGTCGAACCATCGGCCGTTGCCGAGGGTGTTGGTGAAGACCCTCGCGAAGGGCGCCATGAGCTGGATGCTGCGGTCGAGGCTCGCCTGATTGCGTTCCAGCATCCGCACCACGGTGTTCAGGCGGCTGAGCGCCGGCCCGATCTCCGCTTGGTTGTCCCTGACCAGGCCGGAGAGCTGGATGCTGAGGGCGACGGAGCTCTTGAGCAGCGCGTGGATGGCCTGGCGCCGCGCGTGGATCTCCTTGAACAGCTTGTCGCCGTCCTTGACCAGCTTGCCGAACTCGTCCTTCCGCTCGGCGAGCACTCCGGTGACCCCGTTGGCGTGGTCGAGGAGTTCGCGTAGCGCCTCATCGCGCGAGGCCACGGTCCGGGAGATCTTCGAGAGCCCCTGGATGGAGGCTTTGACCTCCTCGGGGGCGTCCTCGAAGGTGGTGGAGATGGTGTCCAGGGAGGCGGCCAGCCGCTGCTTGTCGATCTGTTCGGTGGTCGTGGTGAGGTCGCTGAAGGCCGCCACCACGTCGTACGCCGGGACCGTGCGGCTCAGTGGGATCTCGCTGCCCGGCTTCAGCCGGCCTGAGCCCTTCGGCTCCAGCGCGAGGTACTTGGCGCCCAGGATCGTCTTGATACGGATCGACGCACCGGTACGGGCCCCGAGCTCCGGGTCTCCCTTGATCCGGAAGGTCACCTTGACGTGGTCGCCGGCCAGCTCGACCTCGTCGACCTTGCCGGACTTGACGCCGGCGATCCGCACCTCGTCGCCGGAGCGCAGCCCGCCGGCCTCGGAGAATGCCGCGCTGTACGTCTCGCCACCGCCGATCAGCGGAAGGCTCTCGACGTTGAACGCGGCGGCGATCAGCAGCGCGATCGTGGTGAGGCCGGCGGCGCCGACACCCAAGGGATTGCGTTCACGGAAGGGGATCAACGGCCGCACCTCGCCCGGGCGACATGGAGTTCGGGGGTGATGATCTCGTTGGTCTTCGGCAGCACGATCCGGCCGTCGAAGTCGCAGAGATAGAAGTTGAACCAGGAGCCGTACGAGGCGGTGCCGGTCAGCTCGTTGAGCTTGTTGGGCAGCCGCTGCAGGACACCCTCCACGGTCTTCTCGTGGCCGTTCAGCGTTTCCGTGAGCTTGGCCAGCTCGGCGATATCGGTCTTCAGCGGCGGCCGGGCGTCGTTAAGGAGGCCGGAGGTGGCCTCCGCGAGGCCGTTGATGCCCGCCAGCGATTCACCGATGGGCTTACGGTCGGCCGACAGCCCCGAGATCAGCCGTTGCAGCTGCGCGATCAGGTCGGAGAAGCGGGTGCTGCGCTTGTCCACGGTGCTCAGCACGGTATTGAGGTTGTCGATGACCGAACCGATCAGCTTGTCGCGTTCGGCGAGTGTCGTGGTGAGCGAGGCGGTGTGCGCGAGCAGGCTGCGGACGGTACCGCCCTCGCCCTGCAGGGTCTTGATGATCTCGGTGGCGAGCTGGTTGACGTCCTTCGGGCTCAGTGCGGCGAACAGCGGCTTGAACCCGTTCAGCAGGGCGTTGAGATCGAGTGCGGGCTCGGTACGGGAGAGCGGGATCCGCCCGCCGGGCCGCAGCCGCTTCCCCTCCCCCGCCCCTTCCGCCAGCGCGATGTACCGCTGCCCGACCAGGCTCCGGTAGCGGATGACGGCACGGGTGCTGGTGAGCAGCGGCCGGTCGCGGGAGACGGTAAAGGTCACCACGGCCAGCGTCCGGTCCGTGATGGCGATGCTCTCGACCTCGCCGACCCGCACCCCCGCGACCCGGATGTCGTCGCCCTCCTCCAGGCTGGTGACATCGCTGAACACGGCGGTGTAGGTCTCCTTGGGGGTGAAGGAGAGATTGACGATGGTGGCCGCGAGCACGGCGGTCGCCGCTACGGTCACCACCGCGAAGACGCCGAGTTTGATCAGCTGGGGGGCTGTCGCCATCGCGTTCGTACGACGGATACGACTCGTCGTGCTCATATGACACTCACCGCCGTTCCCCGTGCCATCGGTCCGAAGAGCAGGGTCGTGACCGCCGGCACCTCGTCGGCGGGCACGCCCATGACCGGGGACACGAGTGAGGCGACGGCGTGCTGTTCGGCCGGGGTTCCGGACACGGTGCGGCCCGTACTACTCGCCGACGTACCGTCGTTGAGCTTGATCGGCGGTGCTGGTACGTGAGGGTGGGGCAGACCTCTGCAGTTGGGTCCTGAGCGGTCGGCATAGCGCGGTTCCTCGCCGGGGCGGTAGGGGGGACGTGGGTGGACAAATTCGAGGGTGATGCGCATCCTTCCGCCCTTGAATGCCTCTTCGGACGCCGCTTCCTGGCGCACCAGCCCGGACAGCAGGCACGGGTACTCCGGCGAGTAGCGGGCGAACAGGGCGAGGGTGGGACGGGAGACGCGGCCCAGGGTGATCAACCGGTCGGAGTTCTCGTCGAGTACGCCTTCCGTGGTGTTCGCGGCGGTGGCGGTGTGGGCGAGGACGGACGCGAGCTGATTCTTCTGCTCGACCAGCGTCCGGCTGGTGGTGAGGGTGTTGTCCAGGATCCGCAGCAGGTCCGGGGCGGCGTCGCGGTACACCTCGGCCACATCGGCGAACCGGGCGATGTCCTCCTTGAGGGAGGGCATATGCGGGTTGAGCCGACGCAGGTAGTCGTCGAAGCGGGTGAGGTTGTCGCCGATCCGGTCGCCGCGCCCTTCGAGGGCGTTGGCGAGGGCGGACAGGGTGGCGTTCAGCTCGCCGGGCTTCACCGTGCGCAGCAGCGGCAGCAGGTCGTTCATCAGCCGCTGAAGCTCTATGCCGACCGTGGTGCGGTCCTGGGTGATGACGTCACCGGCCCGGATATGCCGTACCGACGGCTTCTGGGGGGCGACCAGGTCGACGTACTTCTCGCCGAACAGGGTCTTGGGCAGCAGCCGGGCATGGACGTCGGCCGAGATGAGGGGGACATGCTCCGGCCTCAGCGCGAGGGAGAGGGTCGCCTTCTCGCCGTCGGCCTTGACCTCGCGTACCTCGCCGACCAGCAGGCCGCGCAGCTTGACGTCCGCGCGCGGCTCCAGCTGGTTGCCGAGGGTGTCCGCCTCCAGGGTGATCCGGACGACGGAGGTGAACACCTGCTGGTAGACGGCGAGCGTCAGGGACAGCAGCAGCGCGATCACGGCGATGAAGGCGATGCCGTACAGCCGCAGTTGGGTGGGCCGCGTGAGTGCCGGGGCCGGTATTCGTATACGCATCCGTCTACCCCGCTATCCGTACGGTCGTGTTGGCGCCCCAGATGGCGAGGCTGAGGAAGAAGTCGAGGACGTTGATGGCCACGATGGACGTCCGTACGCCGCGGCCGACCGCGACACCGACACCGGCCGGGCCGCCGCTCGCGTAGTAGCCGTAGTAGCAGTGCACCAGGATGATCACGACGGCGAAGACAATCACCTTGCCGAAGGACCACAGCACGTCGACCGGTGGCAGGTACTGCTGGAAGTAGTGGTCGTACGTGCCGGTGGACTGCCCGTAGTAGCCGGTGGTGATGGTACGGGCGGCGAAGTAGGAGGACAGCAGCCCGATCACGTACAGCGGGATCACCGCCACGAAGCCGGCGATCATCCGGGTGGTGACCAGGAACGGCAGCGACGGGACACCCATCACCTCAAGCGCGTCGGTCTCCTCGCTGATCCGCATCGCGCCGAGCTGGGCGGTGAAGCCCGCGCCGACCGTCGCCGACAGCGCGAGCCCGGCCACCAGCGGGGCGATCTCGCGGGTGTTGAAGTACGCGGACAGGAACGCCACGAAGTTGGACGTGCCCAGCTGGTTGAGCGCCGCGTAGCCCTGGAGTCCGACCTCGGTACCGGTGAAGAAGGAGAGGAAGGCGATGACGCCGACCGTGCCGCCGACGACCGCCAGCGCGCCGCGGCCGAAGCTCACCTCGGCGAGCAGGCGCAGGACTTCCTTCTTGTAGCGGCGCAGGGTGCGGCCGGTCCAGGCGAGGGAGCGGCCGTAGAAGACCAGTTGCGCGCCCAGCTCCTCCAGGGAGCGCCCGGCCTGTTTGAGCACCCTCAGAGGTTTCAGCAGAGTCATCGTCATCCCCTCTGCGGAACGATTTGGAAGTAGACGGCGGTCAGCACGAAGTTCGTCACAAACAGCAACATGAAGGTGATGACCACGGACTGGTTCACGGCGTCACCGACTCCCTTGGGCCCGCCCTTGGCGGTCAGGCCCTTGTACGAGGCGACGATCGCGGCGATGGCGCCGAAGACCAGCGCCTTCAGTTCGGCCGCCCAGAGGTCGGACAGCTGAGCGAGGGTGGTGAAGGAGGCCAGGTAGGCACCGGGAGTGCCGTTCTGCATGACCACGTTGAAGAAATAGCCACCGGCCACCCCGACAACGGAGACCAGGCCGTTGAGCAAGACCGCCACGAGCATGGTGGCCAGCACCCGGGGCACGACCAGCCGGTGGATCGGGTCGATACCGAGCACCTGCATGGCGTCGATCTCCTCCCGGATCTTGCGTGCCCCGAGGTCCGCGCAGATCGCGGTGCCGCCGGCGCCGGCGATGAGCAGCGCCGTGACGATGGGGGACGCCTCCCGAAGTACCGCCAGGACAGAGGCGGCGCCGGAGAACGACTGGGCGCCGAGCTGCCGGGTCAGGCTGCCGATCTGGAGCGCGATGACCGCTCCGAAGGGGATGGAGACCAGGGCCGTGGGCAGGATGGTGACGCTCGCGATGAACCACGCCTGCTGGATGAACTCCCGTACCTGAAAGGGGCGTCGAGGCAGGGTCCGGAGGACGTCCAGGGCCATGGCGAAGAGGCTGCCGGTATGCCGGAGCGCTCCGCCGGGTGAGAAGCTCATCCGTCTGCCCCCTGTGCCGGGCTCGGCTCCGCCGCCTTCCGGTCCGTGTCAGCCCCTGGGCGCAGCTCTGCCGCCATGCCCGGGGCCGGGGCCGGGGCCGGGGCCGGGTCAGCCTCCCCGGAGGGGTCCCGGCGGTGCAGCTCCGCCTCGCGGTCGGCGATCGCCTGCCAGCGGGGCGGCCGGGTGACCCCGGGGCTGGGCAGCAGGCGCGGGGTCATTTCGGGAATGGCGTCGTCCCCGTCGGCGAGGCCTGCCAGCTCCTGCTCGACCTGGGCGGCGTCCTTCTCCTCCGCCATGCCGATCGGCCCCTGCATACGGCCGTTGAGGAACTGCCCTACGACCGGCTCGTCGCTGGTCAGCAGCTTCTCGCGGGGGCCGAACATCACCAGTTCGCGCCGGAACAGCAGCCCGATGTTGTCCGGGACCTGGCGGGCCGAGGCGATGTCGTGGGTGACGATCAGGAAGGTCGCGTCGATCTGCGCGTTCAGGTCCACGATCAACTGATTGAGATAGGCCACCCGCACCGGGTCGAGCCCCGAGTCCGGCTCGTCGAACAGGATGATCTCCGGGTCGAGCACCAGCGCCCGCGCCAGGCCCGCCCGCTTGCGCATCCCGCCGGATATCTCGCCGGGCAGCTTCTCCTCGGCACCGATCAGACCGACCATGTCCATCTTCTCCAGGACGATCCGTCTGATCTCGCTTTCCGGCTTACGGGTGTGCTCGCGCAGCGGGAAGGCGATGTTGTCGTACAGGCTCATCGACCCGAACAGGGCGCCGTCCTGGAACAGCACGCCGAAGAGCTTGCGCACCTCGTACAGGTCGTGCTCGCGGAGCTCGGTGATGTCCGTACCGGCGATCCGGATCGATCCCCGGTCCGGCTTGAGCAGGCCCACGAGTGTCTTGAGGAACACCGACTTGCCCGTACCCGAGGGGCCGAGCATGACGGACACCTCCCCGGCGGGCAGCGTCAGCGACACGTCCTGCCAGATGACCTGGTGGCCGAAGGATTTGGTCAACCCTTCCACGCAGATCTCGACACCCATCCGGTTCACCCTTCAACGGGGAGCAGCTCCGACATCTGCTCTACGGGGAAGGGCGGCGGGTCCGTCGCGGCGAGACCAAGATTTTTTACGACAGGCGGGTGGAGAGGGCACCGGGGAGGTCCGGCACGGTCGTGCTGTCGGGGAGCGGCGGCGTGGACGGCAGCGGCGGCACGGACACGGCGGGGGCGGGGAGGGCCGGGGCGGGAAGGGCCGGGGCGGTCAGAGCCGGGGTGGGCAGGTCCGGTGCGGCGGGCAGGGTCGCCGCCACCTCCGGCAGCTCCGGCAGCTCCGGCAGCACCGCCGGGAGGGCGCCGGGGCGGGCCGTGGGCGACACCGTTCCGGTCGGGCGTACGGAACCGGGGGCGTCCGGTCGTACGGACGAGGCAGTCGGTACACGGTCAACTGCCGCGCCCGGCTCCTCCCCCACCACCGCCATCTCCGGCAGAGGCGGCACCGGCGCACTCGGCTCGTACGCGAAGGGCAGGGCCAGTCCCACCATGGCCAGCGTCGCGGCCGCCGAGGCCGCGGCCAGGGCGGGGGCATGCGCACCCGCCTGACCCGCCTGGTCCCGGCCGCGCCCGATCAGCCACAGGCCGAGCGCCAGGGTCCCGGCCAGCGAGTTGCGCAGCGTACGCCGGGCCCTGGCCAGCAGGGACTCGACCGCCTCGTAGCTCAGCCCCATCTCGCGGGCGATCTGCCCGACGTCCCGCTCCTCCGACTTCAGGCGGAGTGCCTCCGCCTGGCGGGCGGGCAGTTCCCTGCTCCGGAAGGCCAGCCACCTGGCCTCCGCCCGGTCGCACACCGCCTCATCGACGGGGACCGGGCCGGGGGCGGTGAGCTTGGGCGTACCGCTCAGCTGGGCCTCGCGGTAGACCTGCCGGTACCGGTCGACGCACAGGCGCATGGTCACGGTCGTCAGCCATGCGCCCAGCCGCGCCTCGTCAAGGTGTGTGTGCTGCGCGCCGCGCAGCATCGCCTCCTGCACCGCGTCCTCGGCGTCCTCGGCGCTCATGGACCTGCGGCGCGCCACCTTGAGCAGCTGCTCGCGATGGCCCCACATGCGCTGCCACCGCAGGTGGGCCGAGTCGTCACCCGGTCCGGCCGGGTGCGGAGGATGCCTGTCCGTCGTCGCCATGACCCGGGAGGTTACCTCCGGGTACATGGTGTTGTGGAGGGGGTGATGCGCGAGTGAGTCCTAACCGTTGCCGGGGACCATGCCGGTATCCGGAAGGACGCCGTCACCGGGCACGTGGATCCCGGCGCCGGGAGCGGGACTCGGGGCCGTGACCAGGGGCGGCCTGGTCTTCGCGCCGCCGTCCGGCGGGTCGGCGGTCGGTGACGGGGCGGGCGTCGGCGCGGGCTTCGGCCCGGGCGGGGGCGTAGGCGCCGGGGAGGCGGGCGGGGTCTCGGTACCCGGCTCCGGGCCGGCCGGCTCGGTCCGCCCCGTGCCGGGCGAGTCGACCTCCGTACCGGAACCCGCGCCGCCCTGGTCCGGAACCACGCGGTGGCCGTCCCTGAAGTAGGCGTACCAGGACAGGACGACGCTCAGGTACTCCCGGGAATGGTTGTAGGAGAGGATCGCGCGGTCGAGGTCCTGCGGCCGGGAGAGGTCGTGTCCGGCCGCGCACAGGTAGCGGCCCGCAGCGAGCGCCGCGTCGTGGACGTTATGGGGGTCGGTCCTGCCGTCGCCGTTGCCGTCGGCGCCCCATCTGGCCCAGGTGGACGGGATGAACTGCATCGGGCCGACCGCGTGGTCGTAGGACGGGTCGCCGTCGTACGCGCCGCCGTCGGTGTCCCGGATCGAGGCGAACCCCTGGCCGTTCAGCTGCGGGCCGATGATGGGCGCGTACGTCGTACCGTCCGCGTCCACCCTCCCACCCCGCGCCTGGCCGGACTCCACCTGGCCGATCGCCGCGAGCAGCTGCCAGCGCAGACCGCAGCGCGGGGTGCTCCGCACGAGCGTCGACTCCGCGTTCCGGTACGCGGCGAGGACGGTGGCGGGCAGCGCCGCACGGCCGGCCGCGAAGACGGCACCGGCCGAGGACGGCTGCTGTGCGGACGGGCCGTGCGACGCAAGTGGGGGCAGCTCGCGAAAGTAGTAGGCATCGCCCGAAGTGCCCTGATTCGGTGACATGGTGGCCTCCACGGGGGAGGACGCCGACGCCGCGAGGCCGGGCGCCTGTGAGCCGGTCAGCGCCGCCATGGCCGCCGCCGCGACCGCCGTGCCCCGCACACCTTTACACATCCGCACCGGCAACCGACCCGCCATCCGTCAGACCCCTCCCTCATCGCACTTCCCCGGCCTCTTCACCTGCTCTACGCGGCCAGGGTGCGGGTCCGTCGCGCGAGTCGCGGAAATTTTCCCAGCGGCCGTCACGTCGGAGCGAATGATTCCGCAATCTCTTGTGCGAGCACCGAACACCCGTTGCGTTCCCGGTTCGCTTGGCCGCTTTCTCGACAGGGGAGCGGCAAGTGCCCCCTTCGTTCAGACCTTTGACCGCCATCGCCGTCACCGGTAGACGCCGTCTCTCTGGGGAGAATCTGGGGAGTACGGAGGCCGCCTTGGGGAGCGGGTGGGGAGAATCGGCTACGTAGCACGGCATGACGATGAAAGGCTGTCAGCTTCTCGGCCCTAAAGGACCGAGCTTGCAGCTAAGTCCCCGACTGGCTGCCGGG
>NZ_JAGGOY010000077.1 GCF_018614095.1 Streptomyces sp. ISL-87
CAAACCCAACGATCACCCACACAGGCCGTCCACCTCAACAGCGGGCGCCGGGCGGGCCTGATGGACCACGTCATCGACGGGCCGGCCGGTACCGGAAAGACCTGCCTGCTGCGGGCGGTGGGGCGGGCCGCCCAGCAGGAGATCGAAGCCGGCACGGGCGGCCGGCAGCAGAACACGATCCCGGTGGTCCACATCACCACCCCCGCAGACCCGGAGCTGAAGGTGAACTGGGTCTGGGAGATCGCCTCCTACCTGGGTCTGAACCCTGAGCCGAAGAGCCTGGCCGAAGTCCTGGAGATGCGCCGCCACCAGGACCTGACACTGCCGGTCAACTACGTCCTGGAGACAGCCCAGACCCGTCTGCTGCTCATCGATGACATCGACCGCGCCACGGTGCAGCAGCTGGCGAACGTGCTGCCCTACTGCGACTACCTGCGGGACAAGCTGGGTATCTCGCTCGTCTTCTGCGGCACCGGCGCCAGCCACCTCCTGCACCAGGCCCGCATCCTCGCCGGGGACTGGACCCGGGTCAGCCAGGAGAACCAGACACGGCTCGAACAATCGGGCCGCCCCGCGGCGCCTGCCCCGCCCTCCCCCAGCGTGCTGCTGCCGGTGATCTGGCTGCACCCCCTGCCCCTGAACGCCGGGGACCAGAAGACCTTCCGGGAAGTACTGACAGGCTTCGAAGCAGACCTGAGCCTGTACCGGCTCGAAGAACACGCGTTGAGTAAACACGCCGTCGAACTTCACCGGCGTACCGGCGGCTACTTCAAAGCCCTCGCCTACCTCGTCTCCACCGCCGCCGTCCTCGCGATCCGCACCGGCAGCGAGAACATCACCATCAAAGAAATCAACGCCGCAATAGCCCAGCTCGGCTGAATCGCCACGCGCCGTCTCCTGAGTAGACTCCGACCAGATCCGGTGCGGCGTCCTGGCTTGCGGCCCCTGCGCCGAACGCGTCACTTGCCTGCTGACGTCCGGGACGGTGATACGGCAGGAAGCACTCTTGGTATCGGCGGTGCGCGCCGACTGGCTCCGAGTCGCTGTCTGCTACCGCAGCCGCTGGGCCGGCTTGTTGGCGATTCAGTGCCCAGTCCGTCTGCGATGCCCCTGCGCCAAGGTCAGGCAGCGCCTCCCCGTCCTGCGCTGCCGACGGGCCAACCCAGAGAGACAACACTCAGTTTTCCTCAGATTCTCTCACTCGGGTGTAGGCTGCCTCCATGACCAAGAACGTTGCAGTGGACGATGTCACCCACGCCCAGATCGACCTGCTCGCCCGCGCCTGGGACGTCTCGCCCGGCGAGGCGGTGCGGCGGCTAGTCGAAAACTTCCGGGCCCCGTCCCCCGCCGCAGCACCCCCACCCTCCACAGGCGGCCGGGTGGCCGTCCACGCCATTTACGACGGAGTGCACATCCCTGGCCTGTACGACCCGGCAACCCAGGCGCTCACCATCACCGAGGGCCCGGGGGCCGGCGCGTATCGCACTCCCAGCGGGGCGGCCAGCGCGGTCCTGCAGGCACTCAAGCCGCAGGTGAAGCCCAATCGCAACGGCTGGGGCTTTTGGACGGTCGACGACAGCGGCGAACTCCTCCAAACGCTCCGTCGAACCTGAGCGACCAGCAGCCCTTCGAAAATCACACCGCCTCACTTTTGCTCACATCTCTCTGTTGTGCTACTCTGGACAGCTCACGTGACGGCCACCACGCCGTTCACTGCATGCACGAACCGGGGAGCTGTAGTTGCACAACGACCGAGACCCGTTGCTGAGCCAACGCTCTGCCCTTATTCTGCTGCTGGGGGTGCTGGTGGGTACCGGGGCCGGGATCCTGGCCGCACTCGCAGACACCGGCCCGGCCAGTGCCGTGCTGACCGGCGCAGGCGCCTTCGGCGCGGGCGTCCTCTTCTTCCACGCCACTATCGCCTAGAGCCCGCCCTCCCCGGGCGGACTGATTGCCTGCCCGCTTGCGCCCATACCAGGCGGCTCTCTCATCATGAGGTTCCCTTCGATTCACGACCGGCTTTGTGGCAATGTGCGTACAAAGCGAGACACGGGCGAGGTCCGTGCGGTCCGTGGGGGGGGGCTATGTGACGGGAACGACGGGCGCGGTGAACCTGCTGTTCAGCGAGGCTGAGGGGCGTGTCCCGGTGCCCGTGACCGGGGTTCCGGAGGGCACCCAGGCGCTGTCCGTTCCGGTGCGGCGCGACGGGGCGAATCGCGCACCTCGCAATCGCCGCAGGCTCCTGGACATCACGGAAGCCGACTTGGTCGCCGTTACGGCGCAGCCCGCCTACGGGCCGCCGCAGCACCTAGGTGCGCGCGATCTGATCTGGGTGCTGTCCGTGGGGCGACGATCCTGGGCGACGGTGGTGGCCAGGTTCGGCGCCCGGTCGATGGACGTCGCCCTTGCACTGGTGCGCTGTGGGGGCGTGGTGTTGCGCTGTGACGTCGACGACGACTTGGAAATCGTCGGGCCGCAGCGATGGTACCTGTCGCATTCCTGGGCGCTGCAGGCCGAGGAACTGCTGCAGGACCTGCGGGGGCAGCGCGACCCCGACGAGGTGCGGGGGGAATTGCTCGCGCTGATGGAGGGCGTCGGGGAACTGGGGCGGGAGCGGGAACTGCTGATCCGGTGCCAGGCCGGCTCGCCGCTTCGTGTTCCCGCGGGCACGGCCACTGCGGCCGAGGCATGGTCCGCCTACGAAGCGGCGCTGCGGGCCGCCTCGTATTGGTGGCCTCGTCATCGGGCCGGGCAGCGGATGACAGCCAAGGCGTTGGCGGGGATGGCTTTGGGTGGTTCGAAGATGTGGAGGCCGGCGCGGCAGGCGGCCTTCGAGAACCTGGTCGCGCTCAGCTTCGACCGCGCCCTGGACGAGGCCGACGTGGACATCCGTGTCCGGGGGCCGTTGAGCTGGCGGATCGGCCCGGTGGCGGCCGATGCCTCGGTGGCCAACCCCTGGGTGGCGCTGCCGGCCGGGGCTCTTCGGCTGGTCGGTGAGGTGGAGTACGGGGCGCACGGAGTGTTCCTAGTGGAGAACTCCGACACGTTCGAGCGTGTGTGCGCCATGCCGGATATCACCTCTCAGTGGCTGTGTATCTGGGGGCATGGTTACGTCGCGAACCAGTTGGTCTCGCTGCTGCAGTGGCTGCGCCCGGCTCGTCTGGCGATCTGGGGGGATCTGGACGCGGACGGGATCGCGATCGTCGATGACCTCTCGCGGCGGTTGGGGCGCTGCGTCCATGCGGTGGGCATGGACGTCGAGTTGTGGCGTGCGGGACCCTACCGTCGGCAGAAGCCGGAGATGTACCCGAAGGCGAGGGCGCTGGCCGCGCGGATGGCGGCCAAGGGCCCCGTTGACTTGCGTGCCCTGGCGGCGGTGATCGCTGAGAGCGGGGAGTCTGTGGAGCAGGAGCCTCTGCACGAGAAGGTGCTGCCGGACTTGGGCGCGCTGCTGGGCCGGGTTCCGGCTGATGGCTGAGCAGATCGCGTTCGGTGACGAGGGTGACGGGGCTGATCTTGAGGCGGCTGTCCGGCTGGCCAACTGGCGTGCCTTCATGGCCCCGGTGGCTGAGGACGCCGGGGCGGTGGCCCGGCACCCGGAGGTGGCGAGACTTGCGGTCGCGATCCTCAACGTGTTCGCGGAGCAATCCGGGTCCCAGGGCCTGACCCGCGCTGAGGTCCTGGAAGCGCTGGTGGGCAACGCGCAGGGCTGGTCACAGGACCTGGTCAGCCGGCGGCTGGGCGTGCTGACCCAGCTGGGGTTCCTCGAGCCGTACATCCTCAAGTCGCACCATGACCGCTACGTGGTGCGCCCGGCCGGGCTGGCGGGGGCGCTGGCCGCGGAGCGGCTCGCCGAGCACGGCGGGGTGGACGAGTTGATCCTGCTGCTGGACCGGGCCAGGTCGGTGTTCGACCGCAGCCGTCCGGACCCGGGCACCGCACTGGACTACCTGGTGTCGTGCCGCAATGCCCTGCGTGTGTTCGCCTTGGACCTGCAGCGCCAGGTCGCGGTCGGTACACCGGCAGAGCTGATGCAGTCGCAACGGCAGCACGACCACCAGGGTTTCACCCGCCAGGTCGCTGACCTGAACAAGCTCGTCACCGAACGGTTCCGCGGGCAATGGGCACTGGAGGAGGCCGCCGCCGCACTCATCGAGGCGGAACAGTTCTACCGCCAGCAGCTCATGGCAGCTGCAGACAAGGTCGTGGAGCAGGCTGGTGACAGCCTCAACTTCGATGTCCTGACAGTCGCCGAGTACACCGATGCCGCGTTCAAGGGTGACGTCGCGCTGCTGTCGCGGGTCGGTGGCGCGCTGGTCGCGGACATGCCCGCTGTGTGGATCGAGACGCCGTCGCTTTTCGAGACGGTCGAGGGCTTCGCTCCTCGCTCGCGGGCGCGGGTGCGTCCACCGCTGCCGGACGACGACAGCGACGATGAGAGTGACGGTGCGCTGAAGCGGGCTGAGGAGGTGTACGAGCGGGCGCGCGAGCGCCGCCGGCTGCTGGCTGACGAGTTGCTGGCCGGTGCGGAGGAGGCCGACCTGACCGCGGCGTTGTATGAGGCGGGCTGGCCGTCGGCTGCGGCGATCATCACCGATGTGCTGGCGCTAGGCGATGACCCGGCGGAGCCGTACACCGTGACGGTCCAGGACGGGCTACTGGCCGACCCGCAGGCCAGTGTTACCTACCTGCACTCGCTTCGCCTGCGCCGTACACCGGCTCAGCCCCACCCCTTCCCCACGGGGCGGACGCATGAGCAGCGCTGAGCCCGAGCAGGACGGCCGCGATCACGAGGTCGCCTTCCAGGCTGCGCTGCTACTGGGGCGGTTGCGTGTGTGCCAGGTGGTGCCCGCTGCTGTTCCCGGGCCCGTGCTTGCGGCAGCGGCGGCTGCGGCGGCGCGGGCAGGGCGCCGGCTGGTGCGCATCACTCGTGGACCGCAGGCCTCGGACGCGCTGGTCCTGGGTTGGGACGGCGAGTCGGCCCCTTCCCCGAACCCCTCGATGCTGGCCTCACGACTCGGTCTTCCTCCCATTCCCACCTTGGTGTGGGCGGTGTGTCTGCGGGCGGCCTGGCCCGAGCCCGAACGCGCGCCCTTCCCCGGTCTGCCGTTTCGCCGCACCCGGATTCTGGAACTCTGCGTCGGGCTGGGAGCCGACCGCGAGTCCGTCGAGCGGGCCCTTGACCGAACGCTGCCCAGCGCAGGACTGATCACCGCCAGCGCCAGCGAACTGCGGCTGGGACCTGCCGTCGCGGCGCTGCCCGGGACCACGGTGGAGGGCCTTCGCCGGGGGCACCACCTACTGCCGGCCCTGGCCGAGGACGAGTCCCCCGCCGGGCCGGGCCGACCCCAGCCTGCCTCTGCTCACACGGTCCCAATCGACGAGGACCAGGTGCCCGACACGTTCGACCACTACGCGGTGCGTTCCGCGGTCGCCACACTGGAGACCTCGCGCCGCACCGTCCCGCGTGGCGATCTGCCCGCGTTGACCGACCCTGCAGTCCGCGCACTGGCCGAAGCTGCACTGCTGCCATGCGGGCGCCAGCTCATGCAGACCGCGGATGGCAACTGGACCACCGGCTACACCGACCGTGCCGCCGACGCGCTGGTACAGGAGGGCACGGGCACGCTCACCGACACGGAACGGGCCGTGCTGGCCCTGGTCCTGCTTCGCACCGTGGCGATCCCCCGCGCACGGGGCCGGCACCGGCACAGCCGGTGGACTGGCGAACCGCACTCCGTCACCCTCCAGGAACTCTCCACCAACCGTGAGATTTCCAAGGTCGCGATCAATGCCGCCCTGCGCGGCCTGCGGGCAGCAGGCCTGGTCGCCGAGACCACGACCGGCCGCTACATCCCCGGCCCGGCCCTGGATCGCCTGCCCGAGCACCGCAGCGCCCTGCTCTGGGAGGACCTGATTCTGGTCGGCTGCCCGGACGGGCACCTGGCTGCCGCCATCATGCGCCGACGCGACCACACCCCTGCACGGCCCCCAACAGACGACCGCGTCCACGACAACGAGGGGACGGATGGCCCGTGAGCGACCAGAGCAGCCCGACGGTCCGCGCAAAGCGCGGTGTGATCGGCACCCGGCAACTGATCGCCGTGCAGACGTTCGACATCGCCCGGCTGACTGCGCACCCGGTCGGGATCATCCCCGGTACCTTCGTCGCGGTGACCGGGCGCGGACCCAAGGACTCCAACGAATCCGGCAAAACAAGCTTCCTTGCCGCCCTCGCGCTGCTGCTCGGCGACCCCGAATGGCGCATGTCCGCAGGCGGGTCAATCCACGCGCGCAGGCTGCTGTTCGAACCGGTCACCGCCGGGGCCTCCCCCGACCGGCACGGACCGGCCCATGTCGGCTACGTCGTGGGCGTCTTCGCTGAACCGCAGGACCCGCAGGCCACCGCCCACACCGTCTGGCTGCAGATATCCGCCAAACCGCAGCACATCGAGGTACGCCACCGGCAAGGAGTCCACCTGCTACTGGAAGGCGGGGACCGCGAGCGCCACGAGCGGGCCCCGGACTTCTTCCGTCGGCTCGGTGGAAAACCTCTGGGCCCCACCGAGTACGCCGAAGCCCTCTACGGCCGCGCCCCCAGACTGCTGGCCTACATCGCAACCCGCGGAGGCATACGGTCGCGGCCCTCGCTGCTCAAGCTCGACGCAGGCAACTTCAACCCCGCCCAGATCGGCGACGCACTGCTCTCCTTGACCGGCAGGGGCGCCATTCTGTCCAACGACGTCGCAGCACGTAAAGCCCTGGCACAGACGCAGGCCGACCTGGACGAGAAACTCAAGCAGGGGAAGGCATCCCATCGGGCGGAGGAGGCGATCCTGCACTCCGTCGACGCCAGGAACCGCGCCAGACGCGAGACAGTACGCGCATCCGACTTCCACCACCGTGCCCGAGCCCGGGCCCTGATCGACGCGCAGATCCGAACCCAGCGCATCACCGCGCAACTCGCCGCTGTCGACAGCGACCTGGCTGCTCTGGCCCAGCAGCACGGGGCAAAGAAGACCGAACTTGCGCAAGCCCGCAACACCGGCCAGCTACGGCACGCCCTCACGCAGGCGCAGCTGAACAAGACAGCCGCCGACCAAATCCTGGCCCACGCAAACCGCGAGGAGGGCAAGCTGCGGGGCGACCTTGGCCGGGCCGAGGAGGACCACCGGCACGCCAGTGATCGCGCCGAGGGCTACGCCGGGCCATCACCTGCAGAGCTCGGCGCCCTCGTGAGCGAACACGAGCGCAAGCAGGTGGCGAAGCTGACAGAACTCAACGTGGCGGCCAGCCGCGTCGAAGCCCTGAGGGAGGAACTCGCCGAGGCCCGCGAGGGCAGGACCGGTGCGGCAGCCACCGTCCTGCGGACCCTGCTGTCCGAAAAGGTGGAAGCCGTCGGACTGATGGCCGCCACCCGGGTCCACGCCCACGCACGCCCCAACTGGGAGGCCCGCCTCGCTCCCTGGAGGGACGCCGTGTGCGTCGCGCCCGGCGACCTGGAGCGTGCCACCGAGGCGGTAGCGGCACATCCGGGGGCGCTGCTCATTACCGGCCCGACCCCACCTGGCGTGGCCGGCTTCGTGCCCTTGGCTGGCATGCGATCGGCACCCGAAGGTATCCACAGCACCGACCCCCTCGCCGTGCCGTTCCTGCACGCGCTCGCCCACTCGACACGGATGGACCGCCCTCCCCACGCGTCACTGCCCGCGCTGGGCGTCCACGTCATCGGCGGCTTCGAACAGCCGATCGCCGGCCAAGAGGACATCTGCGCCCACCTGCAGCACCAACTGCACGACGCCGAGAACCTGCGGAAGGACCTCGCTGGGATGGCCGACCTGCACCACAGGCGGATCATCGAGCTGAAGAGCGACATCGAGCGGGCCAACGCGTCCGACCTCGCCAAGCGTATGGTGCCGAAAATCCAGGCGCTGGAACAAACACTCTCAGACCATCTGAAGGCCCTTCCGGACCTGCAGAACGCCGCGGACGGCACGTCGGCCGCCGCTCATCAGGCCAAGGTGGACTTCGATACGGCCCAGGAGCGCGCCGACGTGCTCGCCGCGGCCCTGGGCGCGCTAGGCAGGAAGATCGAGGGAGCCGAACGCAAACGGGACGGGCTCCGGGCGATGGAATCGGACCCGACCGCCGGGCAGGCGAGGACCGGCTGGGCCGGTTCCCCGGACGACGCACTGATCGCACTGAACTGGGCCGCACTACCGGAACAGGACCCCGATGCCGACCCCGACGACCAGGCCGACACCCGGTCTGTCACCCGGCGTGATCCCGCCCATGAGGCCGAGCGCCGGACCAGCGCCGACCTGGATACAGAGGGGCGAATCCGGCTGGCCTCCGCGCTCACCGGGCTGGCCTCGGACAGCGCGGCAACCGGAGTTGCCACCCAAGAGCTCGCGGACGCACTTCGCCACCACGAGGCGGGCACACCCGACCCCGCAGGACGGATCTTCCGCACCTCACTGCGCGCACTGGACACATGGCTTCAGGACAACGAGGCACGTGACGCAGGCGCCCGGGAACTAGTGGAAGCAAAACGCAAGGAACGCGAGGAGGAGCACACTTTCCTCCAGGGCGTGGTCGAGGAGTCCCGCTACGCCCTCGCCGAGACCCAGGAGTCCATACGGGAACGGGTCCAGAGCGCCCTGGACCGCATCAGCAAGACCCTCAACAGCCTGGACGCGAAAGACCGGGGCTACGGCGCGGACCTGCACTACGACATCACTGCACCCACCGCGGCCGAGGACCAGTGGACCTGCCACGTCGTGCCCCGGTGGCGGCGCAACCCCAGCGGCCCCCTCCTGGACTACGACGCGCCCACCAACACCGCCCAGGAGAAACTCTTCTCCATCCATCTCGTCCTCGCCGCCCTGCTCGCGGCACCCGACCCCCAAGGACGCGTCTTGATCCTGGACGAACTGGGCGACTCACTCGGTGCCGAGCACCGGCGTGAAGTCATCGCCGCACTGCGCGACGCCGCCCAAGACCACGGCATCACCGTCCTGGCCACCTGCCAGGACGGGCTGATGTCCGACGTCAGACAGATGTGCGGACAGATCCTGCAGTTCCGCTACCGGTCCAAGTCCGACGCTCTCAACCGCCCCACCCTCATGTTCGGCTTCGACACGAACCGGCAACGCGTCACACTCACCCTCGAAGACCTCGTCCAAAGCAGGCACTGAGCCCCCACACCACACACGCCGCGGACCCGTGAAGAATTGCACGACCGTCGACAACGGACGCGTCTACAGGCGGCACGTGCCGAACTGCCGTGACCGCAGTGTCCGCCGACAAGCGGGCCCGACATCCACCACCCTGGTCACGTCCTCGACTACGACAACACCCCCGATCCGGAGCAACAGCAAAGACCGCTCCCCCCGGCGAGCCGGCCACAACCCCATGAACGACGAATGAGAATACAAAATCCGACGCCGATCACCGCATTCCGAAACGATCACCAAACCCGCAGACCAGCGCCCGCCTTAACCTCCCCGCTCAACGAAAACCCCTGACTACACAGCAACACGCCACAACCAAATATCAACACCGGTGCGTTTACGTCCGCGAGCGGCTCGCAAGTCCGTGCTCGAAGAACGTGACAGTGGTGTGGACGGTGTAGTTCTGGCTGGTCGTGGGGTGTTGTCCGGCGTTCGGGCCGTACTTGCTGGTGGGGTTCTTTCGGGTGCGGGCCTTGACGCGGTGCCGGTGGCGGGTCTGTACGGTCAACGGT
>NZ_JAGGOY010000078.1:0-9247 GCF_018614095.1 Streptomyces sp. ISL-87
GGGCCGACTCACCAAGCGGATGCGGCGGAGGCCTGCCTTGCGGAGGAGCGTGGTGAAGGTTCGGGTGAGGTTGGCCGGGTCGATCGGTCTGCCCTGAGGGGTGGTGAACACGTACGCGCTCTGCTGCCACTCGGCGCCCGCAGTGTTCCGTTCCTGCTGCTGCTGTTCGCGGTGGTGTTTCAGCGACTGGAGGCAGCGGGCGGGGAGTGCGATGCGACGCTCGGAGGCCCGGGTCTTGGTGGGCAGCGTGGTGAGGCCGCCTGCGTTGGTGCGCTGCAGCGTCCGGCGGATCGAGGCGGTGCCCGCGTTGAGGTTGAGGTCTTCCCAGCGGAGGCCGAGGAGCTCACCCTTGCGTAGGCCAGTGTGGAGGGCGAGTTCGTACAGTGCGTGCAGACGGGTGCCCTTGACGGCGGCGAGAAACCGGTGGGCTTCGTCGGCGGTGAGTGGTTCGAAGTGGCGGGGGCGGTGTGTACCGGTGCGGACGTTCCGGGCCACGTTACGGGGGATCTCCTCTTCTCGGACGGCGTGCTCCAGGGCGGACTTGAGGACGGAATGGATGTACGCGAGCGTCAGCGGGGAGAGACGCTTGGAGCAGCACACTCCGGTGGCGCAGCATCGGGGCTGATCGCGGCCGACGTCGATGCCGCGTGCGCAGCACTGGCAGGTGGTACGGAGCTCGTTGAGCCAGGTGCGGACGTCCTTGGCGGTGAGCTTGGCGAGCTTCTTCTTGCCGAGACCGGGGATGAGGTAGCGGTCGACGCAGACGGCGTATCGGGTGTGGGTGGTCTCGCGGAGGTGGTGGACGGCGACGTTCTCCAGCCAGTACGTCAGGTACGCGGCCAGGCCGCCCTGCGCCATCGACAAAGCCCGCTCCGCCGCCCTTCGTGGTGCTGATCGTCCGCGGCGGTCAGATGGTGAAGAGGCGGAGTTTGACGCCGATGGAGTCGGCGAGGTGGGTCAGGTCGTCGGGGTCGCTGGTGACCACGGCGGCCTGGTGCTGGACGGCGGTGGTGACGACGAGCGCGTCGATCACGTCCGAGGTTCCCGAGGCGCCGCAGGCGATGCCGGCGGCACGGCCGGTGCGCTGGTCGTCGGGGAGAACGTCGCAGCCCTTGAGCACCCTGGAGATTTGGTGCTGCGGCCCGCCTCTCCAGGCTTGGGCGAGCACGACGACGGGCACGATGGGGCGGATGTGCGCAGCGGTCAGCTCGTCGTGCAGGGCGAGGAAGTCCGGGTTGCGGCGCTCGGCGGCCAGAAGCGCGCCAGTGTCGTAGACGATCGTGCGCACTACCCGACCGCCGACCACGGCTCGTCGTCCAGCAACCCGGCCTCCATGAGGAACTGGCGGGCGCGACGCCTCGACTCCTCGGGCAGCTTCCCGTACTCGCTCTCGTACTCCGCCACCAGCTCGCGCGCGGCGGCGCGACCCTGGGCGTGCAGGGCAGCGATCTGAGCCTTCTCGACAGCGGCCTCGGCCAGCCAGGCAGACACCGGTTTGCCCTCTTCGGCGGCTGCGGCCTTGATCGTTTCCTCGACCTCGGGCGGCACCGAGATCGACAGCTTCCGTGCGGTCATGCATCCACGGTAGCGCACGGTAGGAAGGCGTTCCTACCGGTTCTGCGGAGCCGGTTCTTCGCCAGGCGTGCGAGGTCCTCGATCGATCTCGGTGCGAGGTTGGCCAGGGATTTCTTCAGGTGGCCCAGATTCCTTCGACGGCGTTGAGGTCGGGTGTGTAGGGCGGGAGCCGGACGATGGTGAGCCAGTCGCTGTTGCGGTCGCAGAACTTCCTTAGCGCCTTGGAGGGGGGTGGGTGGTGGCGCTGTTCCACACCAGGATCAGCAGGGCCCTGCTGAGCTGCCGACAGGCAGTGGTCCGCAGGTTCACGAACTCCCGTGCACCTAAGCCCTTCTTCTCGCCTGTCCGGCCGCCGTAGAGCCACAGATCCACCTGCTGGCCGCGATGAGCGGCAGGGCCGGGTGGGCGCGAGGAGCTGGCGGCGAGCCCGCCGCCGGGTCTCACCGTCGTACGGGCCCTCGCGCCGCTGACCGTCACAGGCGACCGCGCCCTGCTGGGCCACCTGGTCCGGAACCTGCTGGCCAACGCGGTACGTCACAACCGCGCGGGCGGCCGGCTCGCGCTGGGCACCTCCGCCGACGGGGTGCTGACGGTGTCCAATACCGGCCCGGTGATAGAGCCGGGGGACGTTCCGCGGCTGCTGGAGCCGTTCCGGAGGAGCGCGGAGCGGCAGCACACGCGGGGTGAGGGAGCGGGGCTGGGTCTGGGGCTGTCGATCGTGGCGTCGATCGCGCGGGCGCACAGCGCGAAGCTGATCGCCGAGGCCAATCCGGGGCCGGAGGGCGGGCTGACGATCCGGGTCCGCTTTCCCGTGTGATCGACACCCTGGAGTTGAGCCTGCCATGAGACCGAAGATCGCCTGTGTACGGTCGGATGAATGAGCAAGCACGCCCGGGGCCGCTCCCGCAGGCCCACGACCCTCGCCCTCGCCGCGACCCTCGGCCTGTTGACCTTCGCGGCGGGCTGGGCGTCCGCCCTCTACGACACACCCCGCGCGCGGCCCGCGCAGGCCAGGGCCGACGACCGCCCGGTGCCCGCGGCCCGCGCCCTCGACCACGCCGGCGCCCAGAACCACGCCGGCGCCCAGAACCACGCCAGCGCCCAGAACCACGCTGACGCCCAGGACTCGGCCGGCGAGTGGTACGCCCAGGACCATCCCGACGCCCAGGGCCCGGCTGGCCAGTGGAACGCCCCGGACCGCGCCGACGCCCAGGGCCCGGCTGGCCAGTGGAACGCCCCGGACCGCGCCGACGCCCAGGGCCCGGCTGGCCAGTGGAACGCCCCGGACCGCGCCGACGCCCAGGGCCCGGCTGGCCAGTGGAACGCTCCGGACCGCGCCGACGCCCAGGGCCCGCCCGGCCAGTGGAACGCTCCGGAGCCCGTCGACCCCTGGGACCCAGCCGGCCCGTGGTCCGCCCCGGAGCCCGTCGACCCCTGGGACCCAGCCGGCCCGTGGTCCGCCCCGGAGCCCGTCGACCCCCAGGACCCGGCCGGTCCCTGGTACGCCCCGGACCAGGCCCCGGGGGACCAGGCCCCGGACCCGGCCGCGGCCCCGGATCCGGACCACGCCGGCCGTGGCCGTGGCCGCGGCCGGGACGCCCTGCACGGCCTGACCGGCATCAGCGGCGCGACCCGGGCCAGGATCCCCGCGGATTCCCGCCAGCTCATCCTCGTCACCGGCAAGGCCGAGAATTCCTCAGAGTCCACCGCCACCCTGTACACCCGCCCCGACCCGGGCGCCGACTGGACCCCCGCCGCGAGCTGGCCGGCCCGCAACGGCGCCAAGGGCTGGTCCCCGCCCGAGTACCGCGAGTACGGGGACCTCACCTCCCCCGAAGGCGTCTACTCCCTCACCGACGCGGGCGGCCTCCTCCCGAAGCCGCTCGGCACGAAGCTCCCGTACGACCGGGACCGCGCCTTCGTGGCGACGGGTGAGGGCGTCAACGGCGAGTCCCTGGCAGGCTCCTTCGACTACGTCGTGGCGATCGACTTCAACCGCCGGCGCGGTGTGTCACCCCTCGATCCGGCCAAGCCGGAGGGGGAGCGCAAGGGCGGCAACATCTGGCTCCACGTGGACCACGACGGCCCCTCCCAGGGCTGCGTCGGCATCCCGAAGGAGGCGATGAAGAAGATCCTGGAAACCCTGGACCCGGCGGCGAAGCCGGTCATCGCGATGGGCCCGACCGGCTTCTGACGACCGGGGCCGCGGGTCCAAGGGCTCAGCCGGCACGACCGGGGCCGCGGTTCCAAGGGCCCAGTCGGCAAGGGCTCAGCCGGCAAGGGCCCAGTCCGCAAGGCTCAGTCAGCCCTGACCCCCATGCGCGGGTCGACCGGCGTGAGCACTCCGAGCCGGTCCTCGATCGCCTGGGCCGCGGCCAGGCACAAGTCTTCCCGGAACGCGCGCCCGGCGATCTGCACTCCGGTCGGCAGTCCGTCCGTCACTCCGGTCGGTACGGCCACGGCGGGCACCCCCACGAAGCTGGTGACGGTGCACAGGCGCATCGCCGAGCCGACCCGGTCCCGTCCTGCCCTGTCGCGTGACTCCAACCCCGGCTCGACCGGCGGTTCGGTGAACACCGGGCCCAGCAACAGCGGGTACTCGTCGAGGAATTCCGCCCATGAGCGGCGGATGTTCATCCAGGTGCCCATGAGCCTCATGAACTCGGCCGCGCTCGCGGGCGGGGTCTGCTCCATGGTCATCGCGATGTAGCGGTCCCCGCCGTCCCCGAGCAGCCCGCGCACCACCGGCCAGGTCGGGGCGAACTCGGTTACGGTGATCCGTCCGTACGCCTCGAGCGCCTCGTCGAGCCTCGGAACGTCCCGCACCTCCCGCACGTCGTACCCGGCGTCACGCAGTGCCGCGGCCGCGGTCTCGACGGCTGCGCGCACCGTGGGATGGACGCCGTGCCCGCCGGGGTCCGCGACGACCGCGACCTTCACCGGCCCGGGGAGCGGCTGGCCGTAAACGGGCACCGGTACGGCCCGTGGGTCTCGCGGATCGGTCCCCGCCAGCACCTCGTAGGCCAGCCGCAGGTCGCCCACGTTCCGTGCCAGCGGGCCGTCGGTGACCAGTGTCTGGGATGCCGGTCCGGGGTCGTCCGGGCCCAGCATGCGCTGGTCTGCGGGAAAACGTCCGCTGGTCGGCTTCAGCCCGGCCACGCCGCAGAACTGGGCGGGAACGCGCACCGATCCGCCGGAGTCGTTGCCGAGCCCGAGCGCCGCCATGCCCGTGGCGACGGCCACGCCGTCGCCCCCGCTGGAGCCGCCCGGGGTCCGGCTGCGGTCCCACGGGTTGACCGTGTCGCCGTACAGCTCGCTGCGCGTGTGCATTCCCGCCAGGATCAAGGTGGGCATGTTGCTGTGCCCGATGGGGATGGCTCCGGCCGCGCGCAGTCGCGCCACCGGGATGGCGTCGGCCGCCGCCACCAGATCGCGGAACCGCGGCGTGCCGAACGTGGTCGGCACGCCTTCGACGGCGGTGCTCTCCTTCACCGTGAACGGCACGCCCGCGAGCGGCCCCAGCACTTCACCGGCGGCCCGCCGCCGGTCCGTCCGCGCGGCGGCCTCGCGTGCGCGCTCCGCCAGCAGCTGGGTGACCGCGTTCACCTGCGGGTTGACTTCGGCGATGCGCTCCAAGTGGCTGTCGATCAGCTCGACGGCCGAGATGTCCGCGCTGCGCACCGCCTTTGCCTGCGCGGCGGCCGACATCCTCCACAGGGCGTCCTGCATGGCGCGTGGTCCTTCCCGTAATTTCCCGTTCACATTCCGATGCAACTGCATCGGAACTGTAGCCCGGCAACCGATACGGGCGCATCGAATAAAGTGTGCTGCGAAACAGAGCACGGTGGAGCCAGGGAGGCGACGGGCATGCCCAGACAGGTGGATCACGCGGGTCGGCGCCGCCTCATCGCCGAGGCCGTCTGTCACCTCGCCGACGAACGGGGACTTGAGGGCGTGACCCTGCGCGATGTCGCCGCCCGCGCGCAGGTGTCGATGGGCGCCGTTCAGCGGTGCTTCCGCACCAAGGAGGAAATGCTCGTCTTCGCCCTCGGGCACATCGGCGAGCGGATCGGCGAGCGTGTACGGGCCCGCCTCGTCAGCAGCCCGGCCCAGTCGGCCGGCACGGCCCTGGGGCACGCGGCCACCGAACTCTCGCTGCTCCGGGAGGAGCACCGCGCCGAGGCCAGGGTCTGGCTCGCCTTCGTCGCGCAGGCGGCCGTCAGTGAGGCGCTCGCCAGGACGCTGAAGGCGAACTACGCAGCCCTGCAGGAGGCGTTCACCGGTCTCATCGCTGAAGCCGCCGAGAGCGCCGGCCTCGCGATGCCCCTCGATCCGCGACGCGAGGCCCGCACCCTCCTCGCCCTCGCGGACGGCCTCACCGCGCACGTCCTCATCGGCCACCTCACTCCGCAAGCGGCGCAGGACGTCCTCCACGCCCACTTGGCCCGCCTCTGGGAACAGCCGGCCTAGACCGGCGCCGAACGACCCCTTGCCTGACGGTGCGTCAGCTACGACGATGGCCCCCTGCGCCGATATGACGAATCGGCAGACGAAGGCGAGGCGGGGACGGCATGGCGCGCGTGTTTCCGGAAGGCCGGCTGGTGTACGGGATGCAGCTCCCGATCCAGTCGCAGAGCACCATCTACGCCGAGCCCTGGGAGGCATCGGCCACCGCCGTCGATCTGGCCGAGGTGGCGCGGGCCGCCGACCGGGCCGGGTTCGGGTACGTGGCCACCTGCGACCACGTGGCCGTCCCGCGGCGGCTCGCCGGGCCGATGAGCACCGTCTGGTACGACCCGGTGGCCACCCTGTCCTTCCTGGCCGGCGTCACTGAGCGGGTCCGGCTGCTGAGCCACGTCGCCGTCGTCGGCCTGCGCCACCCCCTGATCACCGCCAAGCAGTACGCCACTCTCGACCACCTCTCCGGCGGCCGCCTGATCCTCGGGGTCGGCGCCGGGCACGTCCAGGAGGAGTTCGAGGTCCTCGGCGTCGACTTCGAGCGCCGCGGGGCCGTGCTCGACGAGACCCTGGACGCCCTGCGCGCCGCCCTCGGGCCGGAGGAGTACCCGGAGTTCGAGGGTCGGCTGTTCTCCTTCAAGGACCTCGGGCAGCTGCCCCGCCCCGCCCAGGCGCGCATTCCCGTCTGGGTCGGCGGCTCCTCGCCCGCCGCCGTACGCCGGGCCGCCGTACGCGGTGACGGCTGGCTCCCGCAGGGCGACCCGCGCGACAGGCTCCCGGCGCAGATCGCCCGTATCAGGGAACTCCGGGAGGCGGCCGGGGTGGCCGGCCCCATCGAGATCGGCGCGATCACCGAGGCGCTCTACGTCGGCGAGCCCGGCTGGGACACCGGCCGGCGCGCCCTCACCGGCAAGGCGGAGGCGCTCGCCGAGTCCCTCCGGGAGTACAGGGTGCTGGGTGTGGACCAGATCCAGGTCCGCTTCCGCAGTCGCGACCGCGCCGAACTGACCGACCAGATCACCGCTTTCGGGGCCGAGGTGGCCCCCCTCCTCAACGACTAGACGACTCCGAATCCGACTCCGAATCCGACTCGGACTCCAACCCGGACTCCGACTCCGACTCACACTCAGACGACTAGGGGCATTCGCATGGGCAAGCTGGACGGGCGCGTCGTCATCATCACCGGTGCGGCGCGCGGTCAGGGCGAGCAGGAGGCCCGCCTCTTCGCCGCCGAGGGCGCCAAAGTGCTGCTGGGCGACGTACTGGACGAGCAGGGCGCCGCCGTCGCCAAGGAGATCGGGGAGGAACGCGCCCGGTACGTACGGATGGACGTGAGCCGCGAGGAGGACTGGGCGGCCGCCGTCGCGGCGGCGAAGGAGGCCTTCGGGCCGATCGACGGCCTGGTCAACAATGCCGGCATCCTCCGCTTCAACGAGCTGGTCAGCACCCCGCTGGAGGAGTTCCAGCAGGTGGTCCAGGTCAACCAGGTCGGTGCCTTCCTCGGGATCAAGGCCGTCGCCCCCGAGATCGAGGCCGCGGGCGGCGGCACCATCGTCAACACCTCCTCGTACACGGGGCTCACGGGCATGGCGTACGTCGGCTCGTACGCCGCGACCAAGGCGGCGGTCGTCGGCCTGACCCGGGTGGCCGCGCTGGAGCTGGCCGCCAAGAACATCCGGGTCAACGCCATGTGCCCGGGCGCCGTGGACACCCCGATGGCGAACCCGGGCCTGCTGGATCCGGCGGGCCTGACCGACGAGGCCAAGGACGCCATGGCCGAGCTGTACAAGCGCGTGGTCCCGATGGGCCGGGTCGGGCAGCCGGAGGAGGTCGCCAGGCTCGCCCTCTTCCTGACCAGCGAGGACTCCTCGTACATCACCGGGCAGCCGTTCGTCATCGACGGCGGCTGGATGGCGGGCGTCAGCATCCTCTAGGGCCCATGGCGGCCGGCTCCGGCAGCGGTTTCTGATGGAGCGTCAGCTATTGACGGTGCCGCCGCGCGATGGAACAGTCGAACTCATCAAATCTGACGACACGTCAGAAACTTAAGGACGGTGAACCCCTTGGAATTCGGGCTCTTCGTGCAGGGATACGTGCCTGAGGCGCGGTCCAAGGTCGACCCCGAGGCAGAGCACAAGGCGCTGATCGAGGAGACCGAGTACGTCATCCAGGCCGACAAGTCCGGCTTCAAGTACGCCTGGGCCTCCGAGCACCACTTCCTGGAGGAGTACTCGCACCTGTCGGCGAACGAGGTGTTCCTCGGATACCTCGCCCACGCCACCGAGCGCATCCACCTCGGCTCCGGGATCTTCAACCCGCTCGCCCCGGTGAACCACCCGGTCAAGGTGGCGGAGAAGGTCGCCATGCTCGACCACCTCTCCAAGGGGCGCTTCGAGTTCGGCACCGGGCGCGGCGCGGGCAGCCACGAGATCCTCGGCTTCCTTCCCGGCATCGAGGACATGAACGGCACCAAGGAGATCTGGGAAGAGACCATCGCCGAGTTCCCCAAGATGTTCCTTCAGGAGGAATATGAGGGGTTCCAGGGCAAGCACTGGTCGCTGCCGCCGCGCAAGATCTTCCCCAAGCCGTACGGCAAGGCCCACCCGGCCATGTGGTACGCCGCCGGGTCGCCGTCCTCGTACGCCATGGCCGCGAAGAAGGGCCTCGGCGTCCTCGGCTTCAGCGTGCAGAAGGTCTCGGACATGGCCTGGGTCCTGGAGCAGTACAAGACCGCGATCCAGGAGGCGAAGGCGATCGGCGCCTTCGTCAACGACAACGTCATGGTCACCTCGACCGCGATATGCGCGGAGACCCACGACAAGGCGGTGGAGATCGCGGTCAACGCGAACATGAACCGCTTCCAGTCGCTGGTCTTCCGCTACCACGACACCTTCCCGCGGCCCGAGGCGATCCCGGAGTGGCCGGAGACGCTGCCGGACTACAACGCGGAGATCATCGAGCTGCTGATCGCCGAGGAACTGCTGATCTGCGGTGACCCGTCCGAGGTGCGGGCGCAGTGCAAGCGCTGGGAGCAGGCCGGCGCCGACCAGCTCTCCTTCGGTCTGCCGACCGGGGTGTCGTACGAGGACACGATGACCACCATCAAGCTGATCGGCGAGCACGTGATCCCGGAGATCGACACGGACCCGGTGCACCGCACCACACGCTTCCGCCAGGGCGCCTAGTGCCGTGACCGGCAAGGTTCACCGGGTCG